>DZBJ01000015.1 GCA_022736275.1 Rikenella microfusus
CGGCTTCTTCACATACATCATCAATAGTCTCGGAGGTCATGAAAAGATCTAAAGCGAAAAGATTAGTATATAGAATGTTCATTAGTATTGAAGATTTGCGTCTCTTTGAACCTATGATACATGCAGACTAGCGGTGGTCTATAGCAGATAAAAGGCATGCGACAATTTCCGCTTATTCGTAACCTGCAACGTGAATTGCATATTCTAAATAGTTGAATAGTAAGGTATTGGCAGAGGTAGTTCATATCCCCCTCTCTCCGCGAAGTTTAAATACCCCGCTGTAGGCGGGGTTTTTTGTTTTAACGAAGACGTGTTGAAAGCTTGCTTGCAAAAGCGGCTGAGTTAAAATAAAAAGACCCGTAGGGTCATTTAAGCTCTGCAGGTTCTCCTGCAAAGGGATCACGATCCGCCAGGCGGCGGAGCGCAATCCTTTAAAATAATTTTACAGAATTGCCAGCCTGGCTTGCCAGGCTAATCCCTCTTAAGATACTGCGAATCATCCCTGGCAAATTCTTCTATCTCGCAAAACAACAGCTTCCCCTTCCAGGTGTAAATCAAACGATCTGAACCAGCGTCAGGTACAGCCCTGCTCTCAAGTACCGATTCATTACCGGGCAATATGGCTTTCACGATGAAAGTATCACCTTTTGCCTCCGTAACAACAGGCATCCTGACCGACCTGAATACCAGGGAATCAAACGTGACCCCGTCTCTTACATCCCTGAGGTTGATAACAAATCGTGTACCTCTCTCCGTTTCGTCAACAAACCATGTACTGTATGATGCCTCCGCAACGGTAAATGGATTTGAATGCCTGGTTTTCATTGAACCGCAGCCCATGAAGAGGAGAACAACAAATAAGAGTGGAATACTTTTGTGCATAACAATGTGTAAGTTATCAGGTTATCAGCCTTTCGTCAAAAATAATGATTTTAAAATCAAATTAGTGCTAATTTTGTATCAGAAAAGATGACAAACACCTTATGAAACCGGTATGTAATGGAAGTATAACCACATTTTTATGTAAAATCACCAGCATGCGTATCAGGATTCACCTTAATAACAAATAGTAACAACAATGAAACCATACATTTCAATGATCATTCCATTCCTTCTTGGGTGCCTGCTGCTGTCAGGCTGTAAGAAGGAGGAACCGGAACCGGAGCCGGAACCGGTCATTAAGGAGGCAACAGATGTAAACAAATTCATCTACAATAGCCTTGCAACCTATTATCTCTGGGAGGATAACATACCTGCCCTCAATAATCCGAAGTATGAGAACAGTGACAGCCTTAATGTTTTTCTGAATAAATACACTGATCCGGAAGCGCTCTTTAAAAGCCTGCTCTATACCAAAGACAAATGGTCCTTTATTGTTGACAACGCAGAGGAAATCGAAAACTGGATCAATGCAATCTCCGAAAGTATGGGGATGGACTTCAGACTATACTACCTGAGTTCCTCGGATAATAAACTGCTGGGGGCAATCCGCTACGTTCTGAAAGATTCCCCGGCAGATAAAGCCAGATTGAAGAGAGGCGACCTGTTTATGACTGTCAACGGGGAACAGCTTACCGATGCCAACTACATGAATTTATTGTTTACGCAAAAGACATATACACTTGGACTTGCATCATACAACGGGAGCACCGTCGCTCCCAACGGGAACAGTGTTAACATGACTGCAGTCCTGTTACAGGAGAACCCTGTTTTCCTTGACAGCGTTCTGAATATTAGCGGTACCAAAATAGGATACCTGCTTTATAATGGATTTAATGCCTCCTATGACAGCCTGATCAAGAGCTCCTATGACATTGAACTCAACAAAGTCTTCGGAAAATTCAAGAGTGAAGGGATACAGAAACTGATCCTTGATCTTCGTTATAACGGAGGCGGGTCAGTGAGAACGGCACAGTACCTGGCCAGTATGATCTATTCCACGGATACGCAGAAAATATTTGCCATTTCCCATTACAACAATCTGCTGCAGTCATATTTCCGGCAGGAATATGGCGATGAGGTGTTCAACGATTACTTTTACAGCAGTATATCCGCGACGAGTCAGATGCCTTCCACCCTGATAAATTCGCTTGGATTTGATCATGTATATGTTATTACTTCATCAGAAACTGCCTCCTCGAGTGAGTTGTTGATAAACGGACTGAAACCCTACATCAATTTGATCCAGGTTGGCACCAACACTACAGGTAAATATGTGGCTTCCATTACAATAACGGATACGGATGAAAATGGCATTGTCAATCCAAAACATTCTTGGGCCATGCAGCCAATTATTGTAAAGATTTCCAATTCACTGAATGTATCAGATTTCGATGAAGGTCTGACACCGGATATCAACGCCCGGGAATATGCTGCCGAACTCCGCCCGTTCTGTGATCCCAATGAGCCTCTGTTTAAAGCCTGCATTGATAACATCCAGGGATTGAAGAGCGCACCCGTAACCAAGCGTACCGACCTGAAGGGTTTCATGTCATCTGACGAGATTTCTCCTTTTGCAGGAACAATGATTATGGACAATCCTCTGCCAGTAAACCTTATAAAGAAATAAGCTCTGCAGCTTTAACTGCACTTGCACCCGGGCAGGGTTTACAACGACAACCTCCGGAGTCACATTCAGGGTTTAGGAGGCAGTAGAATTACCGGAAAAGGGCTTATCCCAGGCCACTTCTGAAGATCAGGCTGATTTTCCGTTGCAGGTGGAAGCTCATGCTTTGTGCAGCATCATTCAACATTCTGAATTCAATATTGTTATTCTGTTGAATCTGTTTTGAATCATGACTGATAAATCGTTTGCCATTGAGGGTATGAACTGCGCATCATGCGCGGCGCATGTAGAGAAGGCCGCTGCAAAGGTGGAGGGCATATCCTATGCCAGTGTCAACCTGGCCAATGAACGGCTCACAGTCAGCTATGATGAAAAGAGAACCTCACTCAGTCAGGTCATCGATGCTGTCACCAGGGCGGGCTACAAGGCGATTGATGACGAAAGGGAACGTAAGGCATCGCGCCCGGAGACACATAGGCTGCAAATAAGACTTATCTGGTCGATTGTATTCACCCTGCCTCTGATGATTCTTACGATGTCAGCCATGGCCGGTGTCAGGCTGCCCTCTTTCATCTCACCTGATGCCAGTCCGTTAACCTTTGCAATCATTCAGATGCTGCTTACCGCACCTGTCGTCGTCACCGGACGAAGTTTCTACATGGCAGGAACAAAGACACTCCTGAGGGGAAACCCGGGCATGGATACACTTGTTGCCATGGGTACTGCCGCTGCCTTCCTCTACAGCATTTTTGCAACAATCAGGGTTGCAGGCGGTGATAACCATTATATCCATAATCTCTATTATGAATCTGCAGCAGCAATCATTACCCTTATAACAATAGGCCGTTACCTGGAGGCGAGATCCAAATCGAAGGCCGGAAGCGCAATCAGGCAGCTGTTGAACCTTGCTCCTCCCCTTGCCACGGTTCTGCGCGACGGAAAAGTAAAGACGGTGCCTGCCTCAAAGGTGACGGTGGGCGAGCTTGTCATGGTAAAACCCGGTGAACGCTTCCCCGTCGACGGTATAGTAACCGAAGGAGTGACATCAGCAGACGAATCGATGCTCACAGGTGAGAGTATCCCGGTAGAGAAGAGTGAAGGGTCGGAGGTGACCGGTGCAAGCATCAACCTGAATGGTTCAGTTGTCTGCAGGGCCACTCGGGTAGGTAGCGCAACCACCCTCGCTCAGATCATCAGGCTTGTGGAGGAGGCACAGGGATCAAAGGCGCCAATTGCCAGACTGGCCGACAAGATTTCCGGAATATTTGTTCCGGTAGTGATGGCGCTGGCTCTCCTGGCAAGCACCGGATGGCTTATCGGGACAGGCGATTTCCGGCTGGCTTTCACCGTGCTGATCTCGGTGCTGATAATAGCCTGCCCCTGTGCACTCGGACTGGCCACTCCCGTGGCCGTAATGGTGGGTACTGGAAGAGGTGCACGCCAGGGCTTGCTCATAAAAAGCGGTGCAGCACTTGAAACAGCACGGAAAGCCACAGTGACAGTACTCGATAAGACAGGTACCCTAACCACCGGCAAGCCCGTGGTAACAGACATCGTTCCGGCTCCATCGTCGGATACCTTAAGATTGCTGCATCTTGCCGCATCCGCCGAAGCCCGTTCGGAACATCCTGTTGCAAAGGCGGTGAACGACCGGGCTATGAATAACGGAATTGAAGTTACAATTCCCGAAAGGTTCACGGCACTGCCGGGATACGGAGTGGAGGCTTATGCAAACGGGGCACATATCCTTGCAGGAAGCAGACGGCTCATGGCAGAGCGAAAAGTGGATACTTCATGGGCTGATGAACCTGCTGACCAACTTGCCTCGCAGGGGAAGACAATATTGTATTTAGCTGCCAATGGCTCATGCAAGGGGCTGATAGCCGTCGCCGACACTCTCCGTCAGGGTTCGGAAGAGGCTGTAAGGGAGATGACCCGAATGGGACTTGAGGTAGTGATGATAACAGGCGACAGCGAACAGACCGCCAAACACATTGCCAGACTGGCAGGCATCGGTAATGTAATAGCAGACGTCCTTCCCGGAGACAAGGCTGAGGAGATAAGGAAAATCCGCAACAGGGGCAACCTTGTCATCATGGTTGGTGACGGCATCAATGACGCCCCTGCCCTGGCAACGGCAGATGTAGGCATTGCAATAGGCTCAGGTACCGACGTGGCCTTGGAGGCTGCCGACATTGTGCTGATAAAAAACGACCTTCGGGATGTTGTGAAAACACTTAAACTGAGCCGAGCAACAATACGCAATATAAAACAGAACCTCTTCTGGGCATTCTTTTACAACATTCTTGGAATACCGGTGGCCATGGGTGCCCTTCACCTTTTCGGTGGTCCCCTGCTGAATCCGATGATAGCTGCTGCCGCCATGAGTTTCAGCTCGCTTTCAGTAGTCTGGAATGCCCTGAGAATCAGAAATTTGAAACTATAAGTAATAAATTCTCGTATTTTTTGCCTGGACAATTAAACCTTTCGTGAGAGTATCCATCAGAGTAATTGTAAACAGGAACTATTAAAAAAATCAATAACTAAAACAATTACTCATGAAAACAAGATTATTTCTGACAGTGGCAGCATTTGTCGCAATGACGGCCATTGCCACTGCACAGACGGCACAGCCGGCCACCGGCCAGACAGGCAGAGGCCGTGCAGCCGGCAATGTATATGCCGACGCTGACAAAAACGGCGTATGTGACAATTACACCAACGGAACACGACCGGGGCACAGAGCTTATTCTGCAGGTGCCAACCAGTCAGCAACAAACCGCGGTCCGGGACAGGGCATGGCAGCCGGTACAGGACGTGGTCCGGGTAACGGACAGGGTGCGGCAGCCGGCAACGGCCAGGGTCGTTATAATGGCAGAGGCCCGGCATTCGTTGATACCAACAACGACGGTGTGTGCGATAACCTTGCCACCCCGGCGCCAAAGAAATAGAGATTACCCTCATTGAATATGGATGCGCCCCGTCCCCGGGGTTCATTCCTGTCAGGGAAGGAGACCGCCAGCGGCCTCCTTTCTTATTATTCATGAACCTACCGGTTCTACAATACTTTATGTCCCCGGTACGCCTGACGGCTATCGGGACAGGCTCCACGTAGAATCAACTATTGGCTACTGTCCCGCCTATTGCTATTGTCCAATAATTTATCTGTACTAACTTTATCCTTTCGCCTTTAACCTTTAACCTTGGATTTAAGTATAGTAATACCTCTTTACAACGAAGCCGGCGTCATAACAACGACACTTGAGAGGCTCGGTGATGTAATAATGCCGGATTTTGTTGAAAACACCGAGGTGATAATCGTTGATGACTGTTCTACCGACAATCCCTCCGTATGTGCTGAAAAGACTTTACCGGGAAAATATGAGGTAAGGGTCATCAGGCTCGACGTCAACAGCGGGAAAGGAGCAGCAGTAGCTGCAGGAGTACGTGCTGCAAGGGGAGATACCATCATCGTGCAGGATGCCGACCTCGAGCTTTCCCCTTCAGATATACCGGCACTGCTTGAAAAACTGCACCACGGTAACCTTGATCTCGTCAGCGGCACCCGCTTCAGAACAAGGAACTGCTACCACGGCCATGCAGTAATAGCCACCACAGTCAACCGCCTGCTGTCATGCATAGCTTCAAAACTGACACGACGCACAATTACTGACCTGACATGCGGCTACAAGGTCTTCCGGAAGGACCTCTTTGAGAGACTCCTCCTGAAGGAGAAGCGGTTCGGATTTGAGACTGAGTTCATGCTCAAGGCACTGCGCGAAAAGGGAACAACATTCGGCGAGGCTGATGTGGCCTTTCAGCCGCGCAGGAAAGCTGAGGGCAAGAAAATCAGACTGAGCGACGGCCTGGGAATCGGGGTCAAGGTATTCAGGTACGGTCTCACAGGAAGAAACTGGCTGTCGGCACTGACCGTTGCATTCATTATGACCTTCATGACTGTCAACATGCTGGTTGTGAAGCATTGGAAAGATGAACAGCGCGTCATAGAATGGGACGCCATATCATACTATGCATACCTCCCGGCAACATTCATTCATCACGACTTGTCGCTAAGCTTCGCAGACGGATACGCTGGTCCCCATAAACTGATTGTATGGCCTGAGAGAGGCCCGGCAGGCAAACATGTTATAAAGACCACCATGGGACTTTCACTTTTGTGGATGCCATTTTTCCTGGCGGGTCACGTGGCAGCACTCATCACAGGAGCTGATGCCGGAGGATATTCGGAACCATATAAGTTCTTCCTGCTGGTCTCGGCACTGGTTTTCATGTTTATCGGACTGATCTATTTGAGACGAATATTGCTGGTTCAAGCCTCCGACAAAATGACGGCTATCGTGCTGGCATCCTTTGCATTCGGCACCAATCTCTACTGGTACACCCTCTTCCAGGGGACGATGGCTCACGTTTACAGCTTCGCACTTATTTGCGCATTCATTTGGTATACAATGAAATGGCACATGTCAGAAAAGCATGGAACAATGCATTCAATCCGGTTGGGTGCCCTGCTGGGTTTAATATCGCTCATCAGACCTACCAATTTAATAATAGTTGTTTTCTTTTTGCTTTACGACGTAAACTCTTTCAGAGACCTCAGAGACCGCATCACAGGTCTCCTGTCCGGTTACAGGCAGGTTCTGATCATGGTCCTGACTCTCATTGTTGTCTGGCTGCCGCAGATGATCTACTGGAAAGAGATGACCGGACACTGGCTCTATTTTTCATACGGAAGCGATGAGAGATTTTTCTTTGGTGATCCGGCCATTCTAAAGGGACTATTCAGCTGGCGCAAGGGACTTTTTATTTATGCCCCGCTCCTTATATTCTCTTTTGCAGGAATAATAACCCTTTGGATCAGGCGCTCACCACATGCATTGCCGGTAACGGTTTTCGTCCCGCTGAATATTTATATAATCTTTTCATGGTGGTGCTGGTGGTATGGCGGAGGATTCGGACAGAGGGCATTTATCGACAGCTACGCGCTGATGGCAGTAGCTGCAGCAGCGCTGCTGACGACAAGCATGACTGCTGTAAAGAAGCGGTTCAGAGTCATTCCCCTCTCGTTCTTCCTTCTGCTTATGTCACTCGGCACCTTCAACAACATCCAGTATTATTACGGGGCTATCCACTGGGACTCCATGACGAGGGAAGCATACTGTGATTCCCTGGGTCGCGTGAGACCCTCAGCGCGTTTCCATGAGCTGCTCGAAGCTCCTGACTATGAAAAAGCAAGAGAGGGCGGTGACAGGTAGCATCCTGCCAGTCGCCCTCCAAACCAATTAACACAAAATTTTATTATTGGACTTTGTTTATGCTTGAGATGATATAGTCCTTCGGTTTCACTCCTATAATCCTCTCTACCTCTTTGCCATCCTTGAATAGTATCATCGTGGGAATGTTCCTGATACCGTACCTGGCAGCCACCTCCTGCTGCTCATCCACATTCAGCTTGTAAATACTGACCGTCTCCTCAGTTGCTTCGGCCACCTCATTTAGTATCGGTGCCATCATCTTGCACGGCATGCACCAGGAGGCCCAGAAGTCAACCAGTACCACCCCGCTCTTTGTTTTATGAGTAAAGTTCTGGGCAGTAAGATGTTCTATCAGCTCGCTGTCTGCAACAGCCGGTGCATTCTTCATTTTGCTGTATGAGCGGTAAACCAGCACAGCCACTACAGCTATAACTACAATTGCAATAATTAATCCCTTCATTTTCATCTGTATAAAATTCGTTTTCTAATTGTCTGACGGAACCCTCATATTAATGTAATCAATAAAATGTTGTGCCTGTTTGCATAACATCAGGGTTTCATCGCTGTCTAAATCCTTTTAAGTGAATGCAGGTAGTCAGCTGCAGCGAGAGCTGCAACGGTACCATCAGAAACGGCTGTGGTGACCTGCCTGTAACGCTTGGCGATGGCATCGCCTGCAGCATACACCCCTTCAATACTGGTGGACATATCGGCGCCTGCAATGATCTCCCCGCGTTCGTTGATATTTATGATGCCCCTTAGAGATTCAGTGTTGGGAACATATCCGATAAAGACGAATACTCCGTCAGTTCTGAAGTCGGTCACCTCGCCGTTGACCATGTTCTTTATCTTCACCCCTTCCAGATTCTCATCGCCATAAAATGAATCGATGGTTGATGACATAACGAAGCTGATTTTGCTGTTTGCCCTCGCCTCCTCAACTGCATATTCAAATGCCTGGAAATGGTCAAACTGGTGAACAATAGTGACTTTGGTGGCGTACTTAGTGAGAGACACTGCCTCCTCAAGGGCTGAGTTTCCTCCTCCCACGGCCACTATCTCCTTCCCGGTGAAGAAGTCTCCGTCACAGGTAGCGCAGTAAGATATGCCCTTCCCCCTGAAGGTATCCTCACCGGGAACACCCAGTGTGCGGGAGCGGCCCCCGGTTGCAAGGATAACAGCATCTGACGTGAAAGTCTGACCGTCAGACGTTGTGATGCTCTTCGGGAAACCGTCAAGAGACATACTGCCGATCCCGGTGTTTCCCTTCACCACTGCACCAAAAGCCGTTGCCTGCTTCTTCATCACCGATCCCAGCATGTAACCGTTGATCTTTTCAATCCCCGGGTAGTTGGCTATCTCGTGCGTCAGGGTCATCTGTCCTCCGGCTGTACCCTCGGTAAGAACGAGTGTCTTCACCCTGGCACGTGAGAGATATATCGCAGCAGTAAGTCCTGCCGGCCCTCCCCCCAGGACAATGACATCATAATGAGCGGCGCTCTCCATGATTTAAGCTTTGGGCTGACCGAACTCGCTGTCGAGGATATGCTTCACCTGAGACATATTCTGGATGCTCGTGGTGGCCTTTACCATCTTCCCATTCCTGTAGTAGACCGTATAAGGCAATCCCATAAAACCTCTCGTCATAGGTGCATTGCGGATCACCTGTGCTTCGGGGTTGTCAAATTCCATATCGAAGAATTTAACATGCGTATAGACCGGCTCAAGCTCTTCCATAATATCGTATACCGGTATGCACATGGGGCCCATTCTGCCGCAGCATACCATGACATTATCATTCTCGCTTATCAGCTTTTCAAGCTGTGAAGCTGTCTCGATGTGTTTGAGATTTGTGTATAACATATTCTTATTTATTTGATTACTTATTTTAGTTACAATCCATTGTCTTGAAAGGCAGTAGTGAAAATTAAGAATTAAGAATTAAGATTCAGGCTGCATGACCGCCCTGACGCTTCGGTCGGGATCTCCGCTTCGCTCCGACATGACCTTCAGGCTTTACGGACTTTACAGACTTTTAACTTTAAAGACTGTCAGACCATTCTCACCTCGTGTGTCATCTCTATTCCCGCCTTGCGGTATACTGCTGATACTCCGCAGTAACGCTCCTCCGAGAGACTTATCGCCTTTTCCAGCTTATTCATCTCCAGGTTTTTACCCCGGAACTCATAGATAACATGGATCTTGAAGTAGGTCTTTGGGTGTTCGTCAGTCGTGTCTCCTTCAACCACCACGTTGAAATAGTCAATCTCCTGGCGCATCTTTTTCACTAGTGATACCACATCCATACCTGTACATCCTGCCAGCGATGCAAGCATCAGGGGCTTAGGCCGTGGGCCGGAATTCCCGCCTCCCACACTTTCGTCAGCGTCAATCATGAAATGGTGCCCGTTCACTTCAGTATCAAATTTCATATTACCCTTCCAGGTTGTTTCTACTCTGCTTATCATTGGTCGTTCAGTAAATTTTTTTGCAAAGGTAAAGTTAATGGAGATGGCTTTTAATGAGGACCTGGTCTCATGCGTCACCATGCCGGTTGAAACAGAACAATAAAAAGACTGACACAGGTCAATTGACCCTTGAGAAGCCTATGATTTGCGATCAGGCGAATAATTTTATCTTCAAAGCCGTTAATTCTTAAATTTGCATTTCATTGGCAGGCATGAAAACGTTAAGTAATACCGATAAGGAGTTTGTATGTGACATTACCCTTCCATGTTTTTCGTCACTCACCACCGAAGAGACGGAGCTGGTTCGTGAAAGCCGTGTGCAGGTAGTCTTCCGCCGCGGTGAGAACATTACCAAGCAGGGAGCTTTTGCCTCTTACGTGATTTTCATCGTCAGCGGATTCTCAAGGCAATACATCGAATGCAGCAACGGCCGCGATTACAATCTGCGCATCATCACGCCCGGTGAGATGGCAGGGCTTTCAGCCGTCTTCAGCCGGAATACGTTCAGCTACTCCGTGGTGGCCATCACAGAGACCACAGGATTTCTCATTGAGAAGGAAGCCATGGCGGAACTCGTCAGGAAGAACAGCGAATTTGCATTCAATATAATAAGGCGTTACTGTGAGCACAATGCCAGGCTCTATACATCGCTCGATCATGTTCTCCACCAGCAGACCAACGGCAGGATGGCGACCGTGCTGCTCAGCCTTGCCCCTGAGAATTTCGGAGGAGAGGATCTCTTCAGGCACCTCTCACGGCGTGAACTGGCTGACTTCGCAGGCATATCAACAGAGGGAGCAGTTAAAGTTCTGAAAAGCTTTGAGAAGGACGGGCTCATAAAACTGTCGGACAAAAACATACTCCTGATCAACCGGCCCGGTCTCGAAGAGATAAGCAGGGTTGGGTAGACACGTTCTTAAGCAGGCAGTAGAGGGCCAAGCATTAAGAAATGACTCGGTGGGTCATTTAAGCGAAGGCGCCAGATTGCAGGGGAGGCAGTGTAATTTTCGATTGTCGATTTAATCAAAAATCGCAAGTCGCAAATCCTTCAGACTTTACGGACTTTACAGACTTTCGACTCTATAACCTCACAAGCATCCCCGCCAGGTTGACCCCTTCCAGATGGAGCATCAGCGGGGTCTTCTGGTCTTCCTGCTTCAGCTTGGTGACATCTACCTGGACGCTCCTCCTCTCACCGGGCATGAGCACAATATAATTATCGTCAAAGAAGACCGGTGTGACCATCTCTCCGTCAGAGACCCGAACAACCTTCATGCGTACAAAAAGAGCCGAAACATTGCCGCTGTTGGCCAGGTCCACCGTGTATTTTCCATTATTGCTCTTCATCATCTGACCCACTACCTTCGCTGCATCAAGTTGCATCAACACTGTCTGATCACCGTCATACGGCAGCCAGTACGTATTCTCGTCAACAGGCAATCCGGTTGAGACATATGTTATTTTAAGTTTCAGGAAATGCACCTTCGCCGGATTGGTTCGAAGGTCAACATCCCATAACTTAGTTATACTGTTCGGAGCCAGGACAAACTCCTTCGTCCTCTTCCATATCTCCCTGCCGGTCTCATCCGCCAGAACGGCATCAAACCGTAAACCCTTACGCTCCTTGAAAGTGGTATTGACGGCGTAGATCGCAGAGTCGGCGGGATTGAACTGCAGATGAACCGGAGCGGCACCATGCCTGAAACCGTAAAACCCCGCATTCTGATCAAGGTACCAGTCGTAGAACTGTCCCTTGAGAGCCGGCCACGGATTCTGGCTCTTCCATATAAGAAAGCCCGTGTACCAGTTCCACATGTGATGCGTATAGCCCTCAACCAGTGAGCGGTACTGGTCATAATTGACCATCTGCGCCTTCGTCACATAGTCATTAAGGTCTGCAGGAGCTCCCATCTTTTCTATCATCCCGCCGTAGTCCTGATACTTATGATATTTCCACACCTCGTTAACCTCTTTCCCGGCAGGTACAACAAGGTCCTTCTCATCCATCATCCTTGCAAGTGACTCCGGATTCGGCAGACCAACCGATCCTATCTCGGGATTGAAGGGATGCCATCTCTCAGTGAAGAACCAGAGCGGTTCCCTGACAATGTAAGGGCCGTCAGCTGTCCCGCCGATGGTATTCCTGAGAATCTCTTCCGATGTCGACTCATTGAAATAGGGCCTTGTGCCGTCAAGTCCCGTAAGTGTCTTCCTGACGAGGCTGTCGATCTCCGGGCGCGGGGGGAATTCATTTCCCCCGCAGAACAGATAGAGCGAAGGATGATTGCGGAGCATCTTCACCTGGTCAGCCACAGACCGGATAAACAGGGAGTCGTCGTCAGGATACATGCGTCGCACCTCCTGTGACTCAGCTTTCTTAAGCGTATCGGGCCACCTGCCGTTGCAGTCGCCGGTGATCCATAGATCCTGCCACACCATGATGCCATACCGGTCACATGCCTCGTAAAACTCAGGTCTCTCAGTTATTGATCCTCCCCACACCCTTATCATATTCATGTTCATCTCGGCGTGCATCCTCACCTCCGTGTCATATCTGGCTGGATCAAGGCGCAGCATACCGTCGGATGATATCCAGTTGGCGCCCCTGATGAATATTTTCTGTCCGTTGATGGTAAAGATACGCCCTCCGGTTGCCTCGTCAAAAGAGCTTCCCGTCTCACGGAGGCCGAACATTATGTCCTCCCGGTCGAACATGTTCTCCTTCCTGTCATAGAATATTATTGAAGCGGTATATTGCGATTGTTGCCCGATGCCGTTGGGCCACCACAGCCTGGGGTCGGTCTGTTTCTTCTCCGCAGAGGTAAACGTAACCGTGGTGTGAGGTTCGAGCTTTATCTTCTTCTTATCCCTGGAGCCCATAAATTCGAGGATAATCTCACCCTCAACCAGCCTGTCAGTGGGATTCTCGAGCTCGACCGAAAAGGTCACGAAGGCGGGCTCCTGAAGCTCTGCCGGCCGACGGGCACCCGGAACACGCGTTTTGGCAAAACCGTTCCTGATGTCGATATCACCAGTAACTTCCACAGTAACCTGATCCCAGATTCCCGTGTTCCTGTCCCTGACCGGTTGTATCCAGTCCCATCCCGCAGCAAACTGCATTGTCACGTCATGGCCTATCATACCGTCGCCACCCTGTCCGCCATTGGGATTACCAGGATGAAGCGGGGGTTCAACCCTCACTGCCAGGCGGTTGTAGCCCTGCCTATTGAGCAGCGGGGTGATATTGAATTTCTGACGGAGGAACATGCCCTCATGTGTCTTCTCATTAATTAGCTGTCCGTTAAGGTAAATGTCAGCCCGGTAATTGATTCCCCTGAAGTTGAGCCACACCTGCTTTGTTGAGTCAAGGCTCTCTGATGAGAATCTCGTAAAGAACCACCAGGTATAGTAATCACGTCCCTCATCCCATACATCCGGGATCTGTTCGTTATTCATCCCGTACCACGGATCGGGCATCAGCCCGTTATTCACCAGTGTTGTCAGCACTGTGCCCGGAACCGTGGCATTAAGCCACCCGCTGAGATCAGTATCCTCCATCGTCAGCTGGCGGCCGTCAAGACTCACTTCCGAGGCCTTTTTTGCCCTCCACCCTGAGGTGAGAGGAATCACCTGGCCTGACACCAGCAGGCCAAAACATGACAACAGGCTGACTGCAAGAATCCTCTTCATCATCATATAGTATTGATTTTAGGTGTATGATGGAAGCCACATGCCGGTGAAAACATCTCTATGTGCCAGTCTGGCTGCATAAATGCGGGTTTCATGTATTTTTCAAGCTTCATTAAAGTACGGAAAGATATTAAAATATTCCTTACATGAAGACCTGCCGGAACTCATAGAGGGTACATCCGCGCACACAGAGCAGGGCCCGCCAACAATTATTTCACAATAATGCTTTGATTTTAAACGCAGAATGTCAAAATTGCAGATTCTTTTGTTTTACCGATGCAGCCCAAAAAAAACACCGGGAGCGAATGGCTCTTTGCACTGATTCTGACCCAGCACCGGCGATGGGGTACTGTATTGATGCCTTATATACTGGAGAAAACGCCCGGCCGCGATTATTATAACCTGGCAGAGGCACTCTCCCCCTTTCCCAACGCAGTCACACTCTCCGGTCTTGACAATGAGGAGCGGGAGGCTGTCAGGCTGGTGAATGAATACTCAGACCGCAACCTCTTCAAGCTCTTCTCCAAACACCGTAATGTCAGGGAATTCATAGACAGTGTCACTGACCGTGAATTCGAAAGGCTGATCAAGCCATATATCGAATCGAGGATTCATCACTGCCTCCACATTGTGCTCAACGAGGAGATCCCGCTCTACCTGCAGAAGACGAAAATCACCACACTTCATCCTGAAGACAGGCTTACAATAAAATCCATAGTCGCAAAACCGGTCTTCAGATTCGACCGCAGTCCGGGAGACAGCAGTTACAGCCTGCTTATCGAATCTGAAGGCAGGCC
Source organism: Rikenella microfusus (assembly GCA_022736275.1). Lineage (GTDB taxonomy): Bacteria > Bacteroidota > Bacteroidia > Bacteroidales > VadinHA17 > SR-FBR-E99. Next base: position 14,795 of record DZBJ01000015.1, read on the forward strand.
CCTCAATCTGCGAAAAACGTTCATCGAAATCCTTTCAAACAAGCCGTGCGTCATCAGGTCAGACCATTCAATACACTTTGTATCAGACATTGAGGGCGCCAAACTGAAGCCCTTCCTCTCCCGCGAGAAGATAAGCATCCCGGGTGATACGGAGGAGAAGTACTTCAGCACCTTCGTCCTGTCAGTCATCAATACCCACAAGGTCACAGGCACAGGCTTCACGCTTGAAAAATCCGAACCCGGAAAGATCGCTCTTCTCACGGTTGAGAGAAACATCTCCGGCATTCCTTCGGCGATTCTCAAATTCAGATATGATGACAGGGATTTCTACTATCCTGATGACATGACCCACTTCACCTCTTTCAGCAATGAAAGGGGAAACTTCATTTTTCGCAGGAAAGAGAGAGATGCCGCATGGGAGAAGAGTTGCATGAACGCTCTTCACGAGGCAGGCCTGTTCAGCGAAGACGGCATCAGTTTCATGACCCCGGGAGCCAGGGAAGAGAACGGCAAAGCTGTTTATGACGTTATTGAAGCCATTGCATATAACAGGAGCAAACTGGAGGAAGCAGGCCTCCGCGTCCGGACCGGCAGCCTCGACAAGCCTTACAGTCTTGATCCTGTGGAGATCAGGCTCAGTCACCAGGTGATTAACGACTGGTTTGACCTTAAGGCGCTTGTGCAGATTGGTACCTTCAGCATACCATTCACGCGGTTCAGACGCAACATCCTTGAAGGCATGCGTGAGTACACCCTGCCTGACAGCACCGTGGCCGTGCTTCCGGAAGAGTGGTTTGCCCGCTACAGGGGCCTCTTTGAAATGGGGAAAGACAGTGATGAGAGCCTTCTCCTTCATAAACAGCACTTCGGTATTATCAGCGAAATTGTCTCAGATATCGATTGCGATATATGCCATAAGCTAGGGAAACTGTCAGTGCCCGAACAGCTGCCCCTTCTGCCTGCTCCGGCAGGACTGAGGGCAGAGCTGCGCCCGTATCAGCAGGAAGGATTAAGCTGGCTCTGGTATCTTCAGTCAAACAACCTCGGAGGATGTCTTGCTGATGATATGGGCCTCGGCAAGACGCTTCAGACACTCGCGCTCCTGCTGTGGAATAAAGAGCAGAGACGCGGTAACGACGAGAGTCAGGCCGGCTCGCAGATGACGCTTTTTGATGATGAGACCACGCCGGCAGCATCCCTGACAGATGGTGAGACTCCAACTGCAACATCGCTGATAATCGTTCCGGCCTCGCTCTGCCATAACTGGTACAATGAGATCAGGAAATTCTGTCCTTCAATGAAGACCATGATCCACCACGGTGCAGGCAGACACAGGTCAGCATCGCAATTCACCGGCTATGACATTATCATCTCAAGCTACCATACAGTCAGGCAGGACATCGAAATCTTCATTTCGGTAAAATTCCTGTATGCAGTTCTTGACGAGAGCCAGCACATCAAAAACCCCTCCTCCAATATATACAGGGCAGTGATGCGTCTCAGGGCCGAGCACAGGATCGTGCTTACCGGAACGCCTGTTGAGAACTCCCTCACTGATCTCTGGACTCAACTCAGCTTCGTTAATCCGGGCCTTCTGGGCTCACTCACATTCTTCAGGCGCGAGTTTGCCAGGCCCATAGAAAAGAATTTTGAGGAGGAGAAGGAGAACAGGTTGCGCAAGATCATACAGCCGTTCATCATGAGACGGACAAAGGAGATGGTTGTCAGGGAACTGCCTCCTGTGACCGAGCAGGTCATCCACTGCGACATGTCTGAGGAACAGGCAGCAATCTATGAGAGAGAGAAGTCGGTCGTACGAAACAGTATCATGGAGAACATAGAGGCGATAGGCATCGAAAAATCTGCCATACTGGTGCTTCAGGGGCTGATGCGGCTGCGGCAGCTTGCCAATCACCCCCTCCTGACCGATGAGAGCTACACCGGAGGGTCAGGCAAGTTTGATACGGTGACATACAATATTGAGAGTGTAGTATCTGAAGGGCACAAGATATTGATCTTCTCCTCCTTTGTGAAGCACCTGGACCTCTTCCCCGGCTGGCTGGAAAGAAACGGCATCGGATTTGCCATGCTTACGGGTGCCACCCGCGGGAGAGAGAGGGTGATCGAGAGTTTCAGAAACGATGACAGCATCAAGGTCTTTCTCATCTCCCTCAAGGCGGGAGGCGTGGGGCTCAATCTGACAGAGGCTGATTATGTCTTCATACTGGACCCATGGTGGAACCCCGCCTCGGAGATACAGGCACTTAGCAGGGCTCACCGTATCGGGCAGGAAAAGAGAGTCTTTGTCCATCGTTATATTTCGGGTGATACAATAGAGGAAAAGATACAACGGCTCCAAGAAAGGAAAGCAAAACTGGCCGGCGCATTTATTGATTCAAACAACCCGTTCAGCGAACTTGACGTGCAGGAGATGCTCGAGATTCTGAACTGATTTTTCATTAACTTTGTCATCTCTTAAGTCAATCCAATACTGAAATCGCTGCAATGAACAACTATCAGAATCATCCCCTGGCAGGCGCGTCAGACCTTGACAGCGCCATGACCACACTGTGGTCATTTTACAAAAAGCACTTCATAGGACTGTACATTATTTCAGTTATTATGGCACTTCTCTCGTCTCTCGTGACCTCTGGCCTCGATCTTGCAGCAATGCAGGGAATGACTGATCCGCAGGAGATGCTTGAGCTCATGAAAGGTATGGCCGGACCCTATGCGGTTCTGATGCTCATATCACTTGTTTTCGCAGTGTTGTTGCACGCCTGGGTGCTGGAGAAACCAGCGGGCGAGCCTGATTTCACTGCCTCCTTCCTGAAAAAGTCGCTTGTAACGCTGATACCATACCTGGTGGTGATGATTGTGTTTTCAGTAATTGCAGCGGTTTTAACGACGGTTGGACTTATCCTGCTGGTGCTTCCTGCTTTCTTTGCCATTTTTTATATCGCCACCGTCATGATCTTTGCCCTGCCGCTGACACTTGTCGAGAGCCGTAATCCGGTTACGGTGGTGTCACGTGCCTTCAAACTGGCCCACAGTCACCTGTGGCCGAATATGGGCTGGGTTGTGGTTATCTTACTGATATTGATCGTTGCCGCACTGGTATTAAGCGCCATCACAATGCTGCCATTCACCGGTTCATTCATCAAATCGATTACCAATCCGGAGGAAGCCGGTGTCATGCTTGAAATGAGCCGTAATCCTGTTTACATAGGACTAAGTTCACTTATAACATCGCTGGTCACCCCTGTTTTACCGATACTAGCTTTCATACTCTATTTCAGGAACCGGGGAGATGAGGTGCTTGCAGAGATCACAACTGATGTTGAGCCTTCGGTGAAGGTAGAGGATCTCTACCCTCCCGTGCCCCCCGGGGAGTGATATTGCAGATTATTCCCGGAATCAGGACCAAGCCCGACATCCCGACTATTCACGTAAGCCGGACCATTCTTGGTAACCGGTATCTAAACGCCGAACCTCTTTGACATCTTTCCAGAGATCTTCTCTTCAGGATACTGTTTTGAGAAGGTCTGCCAGTACTCTTTGACGTTCTGCTTCACCTCTTTCCTGAGTATAAGTATACCCAGCAGGTTTGGTACTGCCATCAGTACAATGGCCACGTATGAAAGCGACCAGATTATTGTTGTGTCGGTAAACGAGGCGATGAAGAAGCCTGCAACAAATATCAGCCTGTAGTATATTACGTATTTCGGGCCAAAAAGGTAGGTTGTAGCCCTGTCACCGTAGTATGACCATGAGATAGCCGTCGAAAAAGCGAACAGCAGCAGGGAGAAAGTCACCACATATGGTCCGAAGTCTTTCATGATACTGCGCCTGAAGGCAAACGTAGTCAGCGACGCACTGTGAATCAGTGATTCACCCCTGACTGTCATTGAGGCCAATTTGGGAAGTTTTCCGGCCAGGACTTCAAGTTCTCCGCTATAGGGGGCCCTGTCTGAAAAGAACCGGATATTCTCAGCAAGCGATCTTGCGTGGATAACGGAAATACCCGGTGTGGTAATCTGCCCGTTCTCGATGGCAAGTGTGCCGTTATAGAGACCGAGGAACTCATCTCCCCTGAGGTGTTTGCTCAGCTTCTCAACATCAGTGCTGTTGCCATCATCGTAAATGCCGGAGATTATCTGCATGTCAGTTGCCTGGAACTGGTTGTCAGTCTTGGTGTTCCACGCTCCGGAGGCAAGCACCACCAGTCCGGTCAGAGTACAGATGCATATTGTGTCAATGAAGGGTTCGAGGAGTGCCACCATACCCTCTGAAACCGGTTCCGGGGCACGGGCAGCGGAGTGGGCAATGGGTGCTGATCCCTGTCCTGATTCATTCGAGAAGAGCCCCCTGTTGACCCCCCTGTTCATGGCAAAGGCAAATGAGGCACCAAGAAAGCCTCCGGCCGCAGCCGACCCGGTGAAGGCATCGGCAAATATTGATATAAACGAGGGGATAATGTTACCGGGATGTGAAAAGATAACCAGAAGCGATCCGATGAGGTAGAGCAGAGCCATGAATGGAACCAGTACTGACGTAACCTTTGCAATCCTTTTAATACCGCCGATGATCACCAATCCAAGCAGAACAGTGAGGATGGCTCCGGTAATGATGTGTTTTAATCCGAACGTGGTGAAGACTGAATTGGAAATGCTGTTAATCTGGGGCAGGCTTCCCGTGCCGAATGAACTGAGGATGGTAGCACCGGCGAAAAAGGCTCCCATGATTGCACCAGTCCTGATGATCTTGCCGCTTTTTGTCCTGATGTTCAGCTTCTTCTTCATGTAGTACATCGGACCGCCGGAAACAGACCCGTCGGGAAGAATATCCCTGTACTTGTGCGAGAGAGAGACCTCAACCATCTTTGTGCACATCCCTATTGCCGCCGTTACAAGCATCCAGAAGAGAGCCGCCGGCCCTCCAAGGTGTATTGCAAGCGCCACACCTGCAATATTACCTGTACCCACAGTGCCGGAAAGGGCCGTGGCAAGCGACTGGAAGTGAGATGTGTCACCTACATCATGCGAATGATCATACTTGCCGCGGGTTATCCTGATGGCATGCCGGAAGTACCTGATCTGGGGAAAACCAAGATAAATGGTGAAGAACAGTCCTGTCCCGATAAGCAGTACCATAAACCAGGGATGGCCTCCCAGGTATCCGTCAAGCATCACAAGAAAATTATTCAAACCGTGCATATCGATGGTCTTAAAGATTAGAATTTAAGCAATCCAAGCCCGTTCAGAAACACGAGGGCAATGGCAAGCGGAGCCAGGTACCTGACTGCAAACCTGTAGAGGCTGTAATACCTCAGGCGCAGGGTGCCGGCGTTCGAGAGCTCGTCTTTCGAATCGCGTCCGGGCAGGAACCAGCCCAGGAAAGCTACAATGAGCAGGCCTCCCAGAGGCAGAAGAATATTGGCGGTGGTAAAATTAAAAAGATCAAAAATATTGAGCCTGAAGAGTTTTACATTGCTCATCATTCCCCATGACAGGGAGGCAGAGATGCCTAAGATGAACATTGAGCCTGTGGCAAGGATGATTGCAGTGCGTCTTTTCATGTTGAGCTGTTCGGAAAAATAGGCCACTATCACTTCCAGTACTGATATTGTTGAAGTGAGCGCCGCAATTGCCAGCAGGAAAAAGAATGAAAAAGCGAATATCATTCCACCAGTCATCTGCTGGAATATCCCAGGAAGCACAATAAAGGTCAGAGACTCACCGGAAGATGGAGAGATGCCGAAGGCAAAAACTGCCGGGAATATGGCTACACCTGCCAGAACGGCAACCAGGAGGTCAATCATGGAAACCTGTACCGCCGTGCTACCCAGCTTGTTATCTTTTGGTATATACGATCCGTATGTTATCAGAGTTCCCATTCCTATGCTCAGTGAGAAGAATGCCTGTCCCAGTGCCATCAGCACCGTGTTGCCGGTGATCTTCGAAAAGTCAGGCCGGAACAGGAACTCAACTCCCTTGCCGGCACCGGGAAGTGTCAGGGCCTTGATGCACATCAGGATCAGGATGACGAACAGAAGAGGCATCATGATCTTGGTCGACTTTTCAATACCTTTCCGCACCCCACCCCATACTATGGCAGAGGTTGCCAGCATGAAGACCGAAAACCACAGAGCCGGCCTGAGTGACTCGCTTCTGAAGGAGTCAAACATCACTGTGAGCTCGCCTGAGCTCTTGCCGACAAATCCGCCTATCAGAGTCTGATAAATGTATTCGAGTGTCCATCCGGCGACAGCAGTGTAGAAGGCCAGTATCATGAATGCCGCCACAATGCCCATCATTCCCACGAGGTACCACGGTTTCCCGGGAGCCAGTGCCCTGAATGCCCCTACCGGGTTTCGCTGTGACCTTCTTCCGATTAAAAGCTCAGACATCATCACGGGAATACCTATTGCAAAGACAATCACAAGATATATGATCAGGAAAGCTCCGCCACCGTTCTCGCCAAGAATATATGGAAACCTCCAGATGTTACCCAGTCCTACTGCAGAACCTGCGGCTGCCATAATAACCCCCATCCTGCTGCCAAAGGAATCCCTTTTGGAAAAGTCAAATCCGCTCATCGTTATAGAAAATTACACTTGAAATATTTTCAAGAGGTTAAAGGTGGCAAAAAACTTAAAAGGTGCAATACTTTGCTGTTAAAAAACAGGAATTGAAGCCAGGCATCTTTCAGCGGTGACCCTGATAAGCATGTCAGGCAAGTGCATAAACAGACAGAGGCGCAGTCTCCTGCGCCTCTGTCATGATAGTTAAAACCGGTATAAGGCTAATAGGATTCGCGCTTGATATAATGGGTATGCAGCAGCTTGTGCGACTTGTGCCCGTTGGGTTTTTCGAGGAACTCCTCGTAAATAGCCCTTATCTCGGGATTCTCGTGCGACTTCCTCAGGTCCATATGCATATCCTCCGAGTAGATAGCCTCCATACGCTTCTGCCTGATCGCGGCATTCGTAGGAATAGGCTGTCCTCCGCCTCCCAGGCATCCTCCCGGGCAGGCCATGATCTCGATGAAGTGATATGATGCCTTGCCCGTGCTTACTGCTTTTGCAATTTTATTTGCATTGACCAGTCCGTGGGCGATGGCCACTTTAAGTTCTGCTCCTTCGAGGAATCTCCACTCCTCGGTAGTGCCTTCGATCTTTATTGTGGCTTCCTTCACCCCCTCCATGCCACGCACGGGCATGATGTTCAGGTTCTTGAACGGGACCGGTCTGCCGGTCACAATCTCGTAGGCAGTACGCAGGGCTGCCTCCATGACACCGCCGGTAGCACCGAAGATCACTCCGGCACCGGTAGAGGTTCCCATGATTGAGTCATAATGATCATCCTCAAGAGCCATGAAATTGATACCTGCCTGTTTGATCATCACTGCAAGCTCGCGTGTGGTAAGAACAAAGTCAATGTCCTTGTACCCGCTCGATCTCATCTCAGGCCTGTCGGCCTCATACTTTTTAGCAGTACATGGCATGATTGAAACAGAGACTATCTTTGAAGGGTCAATCTTGCGCTTCTCCGCATAGAATGTCTTTGCCAGGGCACCGAACATCTGCTGGGGCGATTTGCAGGTAGAGAGGTTGGGAAGCATATTGGGATACTTGTGCTCAATGAATTTTATCCATCCCGGCGAGCATGATGTGAACATCGGAAGGGCAAGTGAATTGTCGCCTTCAACCAGGATTTTCTTAAGCCTCGTCAACAGCTCAGTTCCCTCTTCGATGATCGTAAGGTCGGCAGTGAAGTCCGTATCAAGAACCGAGTCAAATCCAAGCTGACGCAGGGCAGTGACCATTTTACCGGTAACCCTCTCGCCCGGATCAAATCCAAGGTCTTCACCCAGGGCCACTCTCACTGCCGGGGCAGTCTGTACAACAACATGCTTATCAGGATCATAGATGGCATCCCAAACCTGGTCAATGTATGTCTTTTCAGTCAGGGCACCCGTCGGGCAGCGATTGACGCACTGGCCGCAGTTGGTGCAGACGACGTGACTCATGGGCCTGTCATGGAATGAGGAGATCTTCATGTGCGATCCCTTGTTTGCCACTGCTATTGCAGAGACATGCTGCAATTGAGCGCATGTACGCACGCAGCGCTGGCACCTGATGCACTTGCTGTCATCCTTAAGAAAAGATGGTGATGACCTGTCGATAATGTATGAATGGTCTTCGACCAGGTCAAGGAAGATATGTTCCCCGAATGAATATTCATTTGCAAGTGTCTGCAGTTCGCACTTCTGGTTCTTGTAGCACTTTGTGCAGTCGGCCCTGTGTTCCGACAGCAGCAGCTCAACGATGTGCTTGCGCGCATTTCTTACCTTGAGCGAGTTGGTCAGGATTTCCATCCCTTCCGCTACCGGCATGGCACACGCAGCCACCAGTGTGCGGGCGCCCTTCTGCTCAACGACGCATACGCGGCAGTTGCCCGCCACACAAAGGTCCTGGTGATTGCAGAGCGTGGGTATGTTTATGCTCAGTGTCTTGGCAGCATCGAGAATGGTGGTTCCTTTCGCTACTTTTATCTCATGTTCATTTATCTTAAGAGTTACCATAGTATTCTGTGCTAATATTAATATATAATCTCTTCCCTGAAATTCTCCACGATTGATTTGAAGGCATTTCCCACCGACTGTCCGAGGCCGCATTTTGAGGCCACCTTCATGGTGTCAGCGAGCTTGACCAGTTCATTGAGATAGGTTGACTTGGAATCACCCTTCTTGACCTTTTCAATTCCCTTGAGCAGTTGCTGGCATCCCACGCGGCACGGTGTACACTGGCCGCATGACTCTTCGGCAAAGAAATCAAGATAGTTGTGAAGCACATTGTACATTGAACGTGAACTGTTGAACAGCTTCATGGAACCGCCAGTGGGCACCCCCTCAAAACCGATGATGGTCTCACCGAATTTCTTCCGCGGAACGCAGAAGCCCGATGCACCACCAACCTGAACAGCCTTGGTGTCGCCGTCGCCGAACTCATTCACAAACTCCTGTACTGTCATCCCCAGTTCAAGTTCGAAAATGCCGGGAATGGGAGTATCTCCTGATATCGAGAATACCTTGGACCCTCGTGAGTCCTTGGTGCCCAGCTTGACATACTCCTGGGGACCCTTCTCGATAATCATCACCGCAGTGACAAGGGTCTCGACGTTGTTGATGGAGGTGGGTTTTGAGAATAATCCGCTTACTGTCGGATATGGCGGCTTGTTGCGTGGCTCACCGCGGAATCCCTCTATCGATTCAAAGAGGGCACTCTCCTCGCCGCAGATGTAGGCGCCGCTGCCCATCCGGTATTCAATACTGAAATCATAGCCTATCTCATTGATCAGCTTGTGAAATTTATGAAGCTCAATAAAAAGCTGGGGCAGCAGGAACCTGTACTCCCCGCGGAGATAGATAAATCCTTTACTGGCACCCATGGCCTTGCCTGCAATAGCCATGCCGGCATAGACCTTGGAGGCTACCCTGTCAAGTATCTCCCGGTCCTTGAAAGTCCCCGGTTCTCCCTCATCGGCGTTACACACAATGTATTTCTCAGGATCCTTCTCGGCGGCGGTATACTTCCACTTAAGCCCTGTCGGAAATCCAGCCCCGCCACGCCCCTTGAGGCCAGATGCGAGAATCTGTTCAATTATTTCGTCACTTGTCATCTCGAAGGCCTTTTTCATAACCTTCATGATATCAATACTATCGAATATCAGATCAACCTTTGTCAGTCCTTTGTTTTTCATTTCGGTACCTCCCTCTCTTTAGCGCATGTAACCTTTAACCACATCAATAACTGTCTCCGGTGTCAGATCAGTGTACGGCATGTCATTGATCAGAATTGCAGGAGCCTTGTGACACCATCCTATGCAATTGGTCTCAAGAAGTGTGAACATTTTGTCGGGAGTGGTCTCACCAACTTTAATCTTAAGGATGTCTTCAAGTGTGCTTAAAATGTCATTCTTCCCCTTCATCGAACAGGTGATGGTCTTGCAGACCCGGATTATATTCTTTCCCCGCTCCTCAGTATCAAGGAAGGTATAGAATGATGCCGTCCCGTAAACCTCTGCTGCAGAGATATCCAGCTCGGAGGCAATGGCCACCATAGCATCATCAGTAAGATAGTTGTGCTTCCTGACAATATCCTGAAGGATAGGCATCAGGCTCTCTCTCTTGCGGCCGTGTTTCTCCGCCAGCTCCTTCACCATGTTACCAGTGTTATACATTTTTAATTGGTTTTTAAGTATTTAGATGAAAACTATTAAACTCCTGATTTATTTTTCAGCTGTGAAATTAATAACAATACACATCCAAAAACCTTACTTTAATCATGTTTATGATTATTTGGGGCTTGAATTACAGTATCAATTAATGCTTATAGTCCGTCCCGAATCAGACGGCAGAGAACTCATCAATCTGCCTCCCGAGCCATTCGAGCCAGGTTTGTAACCCATCTCCCTTGATGGCAGAGGCCCTGATGACTGTTATACGCGGATTGATGGCGGCCATATCGGCCATAAATGACTCTATACTGAAATTCGTATATGGCATCAGGTCCGTCTTATTAAGGATGACAGCCCGTGCCTCACTGAAGAGCATCGGATATTTTGCCGGCTTATCGTCGCCTTCGGTTGTACTGACCACCGCCAGCTTGAATGTCTCACCAAGGTCAAACTGCGAAGGACAGATAAGGTTCCCGACGTTTTCAACAAACAGCAGGTCAATATGTTCAAGATCAAAGTGTTCAAGGGCTTTTGAGATGCTGTGCGAGTCCAGGTGACATCCTCCTTCAGTGTTAATTGCAACAATGGGGATGTTGTATTTCTTCAGCCGCTGTGCATCACGGTCAGTGGTGACATCGCCCTCTATCACGCCAATCCTCACCTTTCCTGCCAGAGCCTCGCAGGTTCGCTCAAGCAATGTGGTCTTGCCGGCGCCCGGGGAACTGATGATGTTCACCATCATTACCTTACCGGCCTTAAGCATGGTGCGAACTTCCTCAGCCTTGTTCTGGTTCCTGTCCAGAATGTTTTTCATGATTTTTATTTCCATAATTATCCTCCTTCAATGCTCTTTACAAATAACTCTTTTCCGTGTATCAGGTCAATCTCTTCAGATCCGCAAACGCTGCAGGCGCAAAGATCCCCGGCAGGTTTGTATGCAGAGCCACAGCCATGGCACCTCATTTCTGCCGGAATGATCTCAATATCAAGCTCAGCGCCCTCCCCCACCGTATCTCTGGCTGCTTCAGTGAAGGCAGCCTCAAAGAGATCAGGAACAATCTGAATATATTCTCCGAAGCTGATATTAACCTTCATAACCTTTTTCAGCCCCGCCTCTGCGGCATATTCTGCAACCATTGCAGCCAGATCTTCTGCTATCCTCAGCTCATGCATGTCAGTCTCGTCAACAAATCCTTGGCAGCAGCTGGCCTGAAGGCATCTCCAGGAACCTGCTTCCTCCGGCAGTACTTTTCAGTATGACCCTCCCTTCTCTTCCGGAAGTGATTTCACCTATTATTGAAGCACCGCTGCCCTGAGGGTCTGCATGCATCCTTTGAACGATTCCTTCCGCCTCCCCTTCGTCTGCGACTATCAGCACTCTTCCCTCACTGGCAAGAGTAAGCGGATCAAAACCGAGTATTTCGCACAATCCTCTGACGGCTTCCTTCACAGGCACCGATGATTCGTCAATGGTAATACCGCACCGGGCCATTACGGCAAGCTCATTCAGAACAGCTGCGAGGCCTCCCCTTGTCAGGTCCCTCATGAAATGCACTGCTCCCGGCTTCACGGTCACTTTTTCTATAAGGCGGTTCAGAGAGGCGCAGTCAGAGGCCATTGGTGTGTCAAAAGAGAAGTTTCTGCGTGAAGCAAGTATGGTCACGGCGTGATCACCGGGCGGACCGTTTATGATCAGCCTGTCACCCGGCATGACAGATGAACCGCTGCTGATATGCATAAGCTCATCCTTCAGGATTCCGACTCCGGAGGTGTTGATAAAAATCCTGTCACACTGCCCCTTCTCCACCACCTTGGTGTCGCCGGTGACAATGCTTACTCCGGCTGCTTCAGCCTCATCTGCCATCGAGGAGACTATAAGGCCAAGCTCATCAATGTCAAATCCCTCCTCGATAATAAATGCGGCTGAGAGATATTTTGGCTCGGCGCCTGATACCGCAAGATCATTTACAGTGCCGCAAACTGCAAGCTTTCCAATGTTGCCACCAGGAAAAAAGAGCGGATTAACCACATAGGAATCGGTGGTGAAGGCTATTATCCCGGGGGGGACGCGAAGCAGGGCGGAGTCGGTCATCGGCAACTTCATGCCAAAGCGGGCGGCGAAAAGGTCATGTATTAGTGCCTGTGCCTGCCTGCCGCCGCTGCCGTGACTGAGGGAAATCTTCTCACTCATAATTATGATATTTGTACCAGGTATTGCACGACCCCTCATCAGATACCATGCATGTTCCTTCCGGATGGTCCGGTGTGCATGCAGATGCAAAAAGAGGACAGTCAGGAGGTGTGCTGACCCCCCTGAGAATTTCCCCGCAGATACACGGATTTGCATGAGTGGCCTCCGGGATGTCAACGGTAAAAGCGGCAGCCGCATCAAACCGACGATAGCGGTCGGCTATCTGCAGTCCGCCTGATGCCAGTACACCCAGGCCGCGCCATTCAACATCGCATGGTTCAAATACTTGACGCATGTAATCCTGTGCCCTCACATTTCCCCCGGCAGACACTGCCCTGCTGTACTGAATCTCCACCGATGGCTTGCGGCTGTTCACCTGCCTGACAAGCATCAGCACTGCCGAAAGAATATCCGTGGGTTCAAACCCCGTGACCACAGCGGCCAGTCCATATTTACGCGCAATGAATTCAAATGCCGAGGAGCCGGTTATGACAGCCACGTGACCCGGACAGATGAAACCGTCAATGCGGGTTCCCTCCCTTAGTATCGCCTCCATTGCCGGAGGCATTACCTTGTGGGCATTCAGCACGGAGAAGTTTTCAATACCCTCTCTCTCAGCCTGCATTATTGTCACAGCCGTGCCGGGGGTTGTGGTCTCAAATCCGATTGCCGAAAACACTATCTTTCTTTGCGGGTTTGCACGGGCTGTCTCAAGGGCCTCATGCGCTGAGAGCACAACCCTGACATCCGCTCCGGCGGCCCTTGCATCTCCCGGAGTTCCAAGAGTGCCCGGCACCCTCATCAGGTCACCGAAAATAGAAACTGTCACACCCTCATTTGAAGCAATGGCTGTCAGGGTGTCAATGTACCGTCCGGCGGTGACGCAGACCGGGCATCCCGGTCCGGAGATCAGCTTGATCTGAGGCGGCAGAAGCGAAGGAATGCCAAAACGGTGGATGGCGGCTGTATGGCCCCCGCATACCTCCATGAAGGTGTATTCACGGGTTGCCTCCTTCAATATCAGCTCCGCGAGCCTGGCAATATGCCCCCTGTTCCTGAATTCATCAACGTATTTCATCTCCGGGTCATTCGCTCAGTGCATCATCCATCTCCTTTAGCAGCCGGAGTGTCTCGAGAGCATCTTCCTCCCTGAGCTTTTCAATGGCAAAACCGGCATGCAACAAAACATAGTCGCCCACCCTGACGCCGTCAACCATCTGCAGTCCTGCTCTGAACACGGCTCCTCCCACGGAGACCTCAGCCATGTCACCTTCAATGGTCAGTACCCTGGCCGGAAGACTCAGACACACAGGCCCCTCCTTTCTGCCGCCACCAGCAGCTGCCCGAGAGATATGCCACCGTCATTAGATGGTACCTGGTGATTGGTGTACACGTTGAATTTGTTCATGGACAAAAGATACAAAGATTTCTCAAGCAGATACCTGTTCTGAAAAACCCCGCCTGACAGTACAACCTCTTTCAGCCCGGTATCATTCCTTATCTTAATGCAGACGTCAAGTATAATATGTGCCATGGTATTGTGGAACCTTGCTGCGATCAGCGAAACATCAGTCCTGCCGATATCCCTGATGATCTCATGGAATGTCTGCCCCAGGCAGACTGTTTCGCTGATTGCGAATGGATAAAAATCATCGGTGATGCCGGCAATGGCTGATTCTAGCATCATGGGGGCTTCTGAATCGAAGGAGGCTTTAGTGCAGAGCATCAGCAATGCCGAAACAGCGTCAAAAAAACGTCCCGCCCCGCATGTCAGCGGAGAGTTGATGCCGTGACTGAGCATCTCTCTTACAACCGCAAGCTTTTTTTCATCGATTGTCCGGAAGAGCTTCAATGAGGTGAAGTCGTAGTCGCTGCCAAAATAACCGTATAGACAGGAGAAAGCCATCCTCCATGGTTCGTCTGCCGCAGCATCGCCGCCTGGCATCACGAGATAGTCAAAGTGAGTGTACCTCTCAAAATCGCTTGCAGCGGAAATAATAAATTCGCTACCCCATATGTTGCCGTCAGTGCCGTAGCCAGTCCCGTCCATTATCACCCCGATGACCCTGCCTGTAAGATGGTGTTCAGCCATCACTGATACTGCGTGGGCATGATGATGCTGGATGCGCATCAGCGGCAGCCCGTTTCCTTCAGCCAGCTCCTCAGCGAAACTGCCCGACAGGTAATCGGGATGCATATCGCAGACGACGGATGAAGGGGTGAACCTGAAGAGAGAGGAGAAGAGCCTGAATGTCTCGTGATAATAATCATATGTGGCCACATTCTTAATATCACCTAAAAACTGGCTCATGAAGGCCTGGGTGCCTTTCCCGATGCACAGGCTGTTCTTCTGTTCCGCCCCGGCAGCGAAAATGCCTTCAGCAACTCTGTTCAGCTCAACCGGTTGCGGCGCAAAGCCCCTGGACCTGCGAATAAGAGAGACATTACCTCCGATCATTCTGATAACCGAATCGTCAACCCTGTTGGTTATCTCCCTGTTGTAGCTCACAACGCATCCCGATATCGGCATCAGATCCCTTTCGGCCTGCAGGTCATCTTTAATAATCGGCTCCTCACTCAGGTTACCGCTGGTCAGGACAACTGCCGGCGTGCCGATGATTTTAAACAGCATGTAATGCAGCGGCATGTGGGGCAGCATCGCACCGATCGTGTTGAGGCCGCTGCTCACCGCTGGTGCCAGCGGCTTTTTCTGCCTGAGTATTAGTATCGGCCTGCGCCATGAGAGCATCACTGTCTCCTCATCCTTTTCAAGATAACAATATTCCCTGATGGCGTCAGTATCCCTGAACATCACCGCGAATGGTTTCCTGTCGCGCTCTTTTCTCAGCCTGAGCTCCGAAACAGCCTTCTCGTTCAGGGCGTCACACATGAGGTTATACCCGCCCGTCGATTTTATTGCCACACTGGTGCCAGCCGCAAGACGATGAGAAATGCACTGTAAAATTTCATTAATGTCAGTTATGTTAAGATCACCAGCCTTCAGCATATACACCGGACCGCAACTGTTGCAAGCTACAGGCTGGGCATGAAACCGCCGGTCGGAGATATCACTGTACTCTGCAGCGCACCCTTTGCACATTTGAAAAGGGGCCATCGTTGTGGCAGCCCTGTCATAGGGCAGAGCCTTTATGATTGTAAAGCGGGGACCGCAGTTTGTACAGTTGATAAACGGATAATCAATGCGTCCCTGATCGGTTGCAAGGTCAGCAAGGCAATCATCACACACCGCAATGTCAGGACTTACCTCGGTAATAGTCTCGCCGGCATCAATGCTGGGAGTGATCTTAAAACCACTAAAGCCCCCGGTCCCTGTTCTTCTGACCTCAACAGATCTGATGCTGGCTGCCGGAGGTGCAAGGTTTCGTATATCAGCAATGAACCGGTCTGCCGTCTCCCTGTCACACTCAACGGTCACCGTCACACCGCCGGTCCTGTTAATCACCTCTCCGTTCAGGCGGTAAGCTGTTGCAAGCCTGTAAATAAAGGGGCGGAATCCAACCCCCTGTACAAGTCCCCTGATTAATATTTCATACCCTTCTTCCACCGCTTCTACAGGAATAGTGACTGTTCTTCCTTCATGCGGAAAACAGACAGAATTACACTCTCTATTTCATCACTCAGGTTAACATTGTTTACCACCACGTAAGCAGGCACCTTAAGCAACACCGGGGAGAAATTGACTATTCCCCTGATGCCCATGTTCACAAGCTCATTGCACACCTCCTGGGCTGAGATGCCGGGCACGGTGATGATAGCAACCTTTACCCTGAACCTGTCTATGATCTCCTGAAGACGACCGGGCGGATAAACACTGCTCTCAGCCCTCACCTTCTGCTTGTAGGGATCAATATCGAATGAGGCAACAATGTTAACTCCACGCTGAAGAAACTGCCCGTATTTGGAGAGAGCCTGTCCGAGATTGCCCATACCCACCAGTATCACGTTGCTGATCCTGTCACGGTTGAAGAGGGCTTCCATATCACGCAGAAGTGATTCGGTCAGATATCCGCCCCTTCTGTTCCCCTTTATTCCATAATCGGAAAAATCCTTCCTCACCTGTTCGGGAGTGACCCCGGTACCCTCAGCCAGGGTATATGAAAATACCCTGGTGACTCCCATCGTGCTCAGTCTCACCAGCAGCCCGTGATACAGAAAAATCCTCCTCAGGCTGTTCCGTATGTTATGTTTTGTGATTTGTTTCACATTAAACCACCGTTTCACAAATCCCTTATGCAAGTTAAACTACTTTTTTAAACAGCGCAAATAAATTTTATAATATTGATTATGAGTACATTATTAAAAATAGTGAAATCCGCCAGTCTGCAGACCATAAAAAAAACTTGACTTGCGTTCATTGCACACTTAACTTTATTATGTGAATCTTCTCACATAAAATGTACTATATAAGTATTAAGAAAGAAGATTGGCATCGTTCACTGGAAAAACTGCTCACCTCCCATGACATTTTTGTTCCGGTGAAGGATGAATACAGCCTTGATTACGAGCCTTTCAGGCTGAATCAGGCTGATCATATAGCCTATAACCTTCCCAAGCCTGCCACACCCCTGAAGAACTTTTTTCTCCCTGTAAGGGAAAATGTGACCTCGGCCAGGGATAAAGTAAGGCCGAGAATCATAATCGGGGTGCCCAACTGTGATATTGAGGCCCTCGGTTTGCTGGACGAGATTTATCTGGATGAGGCCTTCGCCGATCCCTTTTACAGGAACCGCCGGAAAAGTACCATCCTGATATCTTCAGACTGCTTCTCGGTGAATGAGCACTGCCACTGCACCTCCTATGGAGTTAAGCCGTATACGACGGACCATGCAGATATGGTACTGCTCTCTGATGGGGATGAAATCTTCCTCAGGGTCATCTCAGGCAAGGGGGAGGAACTTGTCAGGCAGTTATCGTCTGCCTCCGGGGTCAGTGACCCTGTACGTCTCCGCTTTGCCGATGAAAGGCACAGGGAAACTGAAGCTCTGCTGGCCGAACGCAACAGGGGGCTTCCTGATTACACGACTACCGGCGAGATCGTGCGGAAGGCCAATGATCACATCTGGGTCAAGTACGCCTCAAAGTGTGTCTCCTGCGGCGCCTGCACAACAATTTGCCCCACCTGCAGTTGCTTCCTCCTAATTGACAAGCCTGATTTTGAGAAGGTTAAGCAAACTGATGCCTGCCAGTACCCGGGTTTTCAAAGGGTGGCAGGAGGAGAGGATGCACTCTTCGAGCTGAGGCATCGCTTCCGCAACAGGTACATGTGCAAGTATGTATGGAGGCCTCAGAAGTTCAAATCACTTGCCTGCACGGGTTGCGGCAGATGCATTGAGGCATGCATTGGCAAGATCAGCAAGAATGAACTGTTCATGGAACTCATTTGACGATTCTTATGGCCAGCGATACCAATAATATATATAAGCCCCTGCAGGCGACCCTCGAGGAGGTGATTGAAGAGTCTCCCCTGATCAAGACGTTTGTGCTGATACCGGATGAGGAGTTCGTCTTTAAAACGGGCCAGTTCATTGAACTGGCCGTTGACGGTGTGGGTGAAGCTCCCTTTACTCCGTCCTCATCTCCCCTGGTAACGGACCGGTTGGAGGTGACGGTAATGAAGACTGGATATGTGACCGGAATCATGCATGAACTGAAACCGGGCGCTGTCATGGGCATCAGGGGTCCCTACGGACGTGGTTACCCGATAAGCGAATTCAACGGGAAAGAGGTACTTATCCTCGGAGGAGGCTGCGGCCTGGCTCCCATACGGTCACTGCTCTTTGCTCTTGAGCATATGAAGGATGACCTTGAGAAGGTCATGCTCTGCTACGGCTCCAAGACACCTGCCGACTGCATTTACAAGCCCCTCTTCAGCCGGCTTAACAGCATCGACAAATTTGAAGCCTACCGTACGGTGGATGTTACCGATGACGACTGGGACGGCCCGGTGGGAGTCGCAACTGCACTGCTCGATCAGGTAAAGGTGAAGATCGAAAACTCGGTGGCAGTGGTCTGCGGCCCCCCGATCATGATGAAATTCGGGACAATCAGGCTTTTGGAGATGGGCTACCGTGACGATCAGATATACCTCTCCATGGAAAAGAACATGTCATGCGGACTTGGCAAATGCGGCCACTGCATGATGGGTGAATTCTTTGTCTGTAAAGACGGCCCGGTATTCACTTACAGGGAGATCAAACATAATCCTGAAATCTGGAAATAAAACAGCACTCCGAATGAAGGTGCTTATTGATATGATAAAACTGAGGGCAGCCATGACGCAGGACCCGTCACTGGAACTGCCTGAGGCTCTCTGCTACCGATCAGCCAACACCAACGGCCTCAAGACCATACGCGAACTTGCCAGCTTCAGGTTCACCTGCCGCAGGTGCGAGGATGCCCCCTGCATAACCGTCTGCCCTGCCGATGCCCTTGAGAAAGACAGCGACGGTGTGATAATGCGCCACACGAACCTGTGCGTCTCATGCAAGTCGTGTGTTACCATATGTCCCTTCGGTACCATGATGACTGATTTTTTCCGGCATCATCGCAATAAAGACCTATTCTATGACCTGTGTGACCACGAAGAGGCCCGCAAATTTGTCGAAGCCTGCCCGCCGGGAACAGCACGACTTACTGATGAAAAAGAGAAGCCTGAAGAGCATATCTATCAGCTGAATGATAAGGTGCTCATCAGGGATTACGTCTATCTGAATGAAAAAGAGTAAAGAGAAAGCATATGGCGGTTAATCTCTTCTGGTTCTTTATTTTCCCCGGGCTGCTCTTCATGGCAGTGGCCGGGAGTTTGCTCTCCTGGTTCGACAGGAAGATAACCGCCAGGGTTCAGTTCCGCAAGGGGCCTCCCCTGCTCCAGCCCTTCTATGATTTCTTCAAGCTGCTGCTGGTCAAGGAGACCATCCTTCCGAAGCACGGATCTGGTTTTGTCTTCCTGCTTGCCCCTCTGCTTGCGGTCTTCGGCGCCACCATGGCCGGCCTCTTCATCCTGCTTCCCCTTTTTAATATTGAAACAGGCTTCAGGGGTGATATCATAGTAATATTCTATCTCCTCACCCTGCCTTCATTCTCATATATCATAGGTTCACTTGCTTCAGGCAACCCTCTTGCTGCCGTGGGAGCCTCGCGCGAGATGAAGCTGATAATAAGCTATGAACTCACATTTCTTCTTATGGTTGCTGCGGTGATACTTAAGAGCGGACAGCAATTCAACCTCAACAGCATTATAGAAGCTCAGCAGTCGGGCACACCCTTCATCGGCAGCATCTCGGGAGTACTGCTCTTCATTGCGGGAGTCTTCTGCATACAGGCCAAACTGGCGCTGGTGCCGTTTGACATGCCTGAAGCCGAAGCAGAGCTTGCCTCCGGCATCTACATTGAATATTCAGGTCCTCCATACGCGATGATCAGGCTGGCAAAGTATATCATGCTTTTCATCCTGCCGGCCTTCCTCGTCGCACTCCTCATGAACGGAATGAACCCGGGAATAAACATTGTCTGGCTCATCCTGAAGATAGTGGGCATTGTGCTTCTCCTCACCCTCATCAGGAATACCAACCCGAGAGTGAAGATAAAGCAGGCCTCCAGGTTCTTCCTTGTCTGGATGAACCTGCTGGTTGTGGTTGCCATTGTGCTGATTGCATTCGGACTATAAAACGCAGATCGTGGGCTTCAAGGATTATTGTTTCAGGAAATCGCTCTGGGTCTTCCACTTCGGAGGAGCTTCATGCAACAACTGTGATATTGAGATCCTTGACTGCCTTACCCCGAGGCACGATCTTGAACGGTTCGGTATTTTGCTGGTGGGCAGCATCAGGCATGCTGACGTGTTGCTGGTGAACGGATCAATAAACAGGCGCGACAAAGACCGGCTTCTTGAGCTTTATCACCAGGCTCCCAAGCCGCTTCTGGTGGTGGCCATCGGCGCCTGCGGATGCACCGGCGGCATCTTTGCCGAGGGTATGACCTTCGCCGGTCCCGTAGACAAGATCATCCCCGTTGATGCATATATTCCGGGTTGCCCGCCCAAACCGGAGGCAATCATAGCCGGAATAGTCAAACTGGCAGGTAAAAAATAGAGACAGAGGAATGGATACAGAGGCAGCCATAAATAAACTGACCGGGAAATTCAGCAGTGACACTGTTAAAGTGGTATTGCAGAAGGCAAGGCGCTCGATTGTCACAATCAGACCCAGTACCATACTCGCCATCGCTGAATACCTCTATAAAAGCGAGGGCTACAGGTTTATCATAGCCTCCGCCCTGCACACAAGGAGAGGATTTGAGATCTACTATCACTTCAGTTTTGATGCTGACGGTTCGGTTCTCAGCCTCCATGTGATCCTTGACAAAGAGAAGCCGCACATTGAATCACTCTCCAACATGTTCAGCGCATCAAACTGGATAGAGAGAGAGATGCACGAACTCTTCGGAATTGACTTCCTCAACCACCCGAACCAGGAAAAGCTGCTTTCGGAAGGCAACTGGGCTGATGATGTCTACCCCTACAGAAAAGAGTTCAAATAATACTCTTAACACAATGAGCAGAAAAACCCTAATACCGATAGGACCCTATCACCCGCTGCAGGAAGAACCTGAGCTGTTCAAGCTCTATTGTGACGGCGAGATAGTAACGGATATCAAGTGGGAGACCGGCTATAACCACAGGGGAATAGAAAAACTCAGTGAGTCAAAGAGCTATGACCAGGTATTCTTCCTCGTTGAACGTATCTGCGGCATCTGCTCAACATCGCACCCTTTCGCCTTTGCCAATGCTGTGGAGGAGATTACCGGTGTGGAGATTACTGACAGGACTAAATACATAAGGTCAATCATCGGTGAGCTTGAACGCATCCACAGTCACCTGCTATGGGTTGGCCTCGCAGGTCATTTCCTTGGCTACAACACCGTTTTCATGTGGGCCTGGAAGTACCGTGAACCTGTCCTTGACCTCTTCGAGATGATAACGGGAAACAGGAACAGTTACGCGATGTTCAAGGTGGGAGGTGTGAGACGTGATATTGAAAACAGCAAGATCCCGGCGATAAGGAAAGAGATGGCTCTCCTTCGTAAAAAGATCGACCTGCTCACCGGTGCGGTGATGGATGACCCGGTGATTCACGCCAGGACAAAAGGTGTTGGGATACTCACCAGGCAGGATATCCTCGACTATGGCGCCGTGGGCCCCACCGCAAGGGCTTCAGGTGTTGACATTGACGTAAGAAGAGATGACCCGTATGCCGCCTATCCGCTGGTCAACTGGAAAGTGATAACAGCTCAGGCAGGAGACGTCTTCGCCAAGGCCGAGGTGAGACTTCTTGAGATGTATGAGTCAGCTTCCATCATTGAGCAGTGCGTTGATGTCCTCGAAAAACTGAAAGAGGGTGACGTTGCCCTGAAAATAAACGAGATACCGGAAGGAATAGGTACGGGCCGGGCCGAAGCCCCCAGGGGCGAAGTGTTCCACTTCGTGGTCTCCGACGGATCCAACTCACCGGCAAGGCATAAGATAAGGGCTCCCAGCTATACCAACATAGCAACATTCAAAAAATCATGCATCGGCCAGACCATTGCCGATGCGACTATCTCTCTCGCAGCCGTTGACCCGTGCTACTGCTGCACCGAGAGAATGGCAGCAGCCTATGACAACTCCTCCGGAAAGAAGATCCTCAACGCGAACGAACTTATCGCGCTTTCCATGAAGAGAACATCAGAACTAAGGAAATCAGGTGCCGGTCATGAATGAACCTCTGAAATTATTCGCTGACATGTACACATGCATGTATCTCCAGTTGCTTATTATCATCCCACTTGCAGCAGGGGTTCTCTTCTTCGCGATACCCGACAGATATTATATGGTCAAGGGGATACTTGCTCTTGCAGCAACACTGGTTACCGGGTATCTTGCCGTCGCCATCTACTCCGCTGACCCCCAGATGACGGCTCAGGGAGAGATTTTCAGCCGGAGCTGCATGGCTCTCCTGAATGCAGACCTCCTTCAGAATGCCGGTGAGTTCCTCACATTCACCCTAGATGGCCTGAGCAAACTGGTCATCCTCTTCATCAGCATCCTTGCATTGCTAATTCTGATTTATACCCTGGTGTATAACAGGACTGCCAGGGTTAACAATTACTATCCCTGGTTCCTGATAACCCTGGGCTGCTCTTACGGAGCCGTCCTCTCTGATAATCTGATCCTCTTTGTCATGTTCTGGGGTATCCTTGGCATCACCCTTTACAAGCTTATACCCGGAAAGGATGAAAAGAGCTCAGCTGCCGCAAAGAAGACAATGATCCTTATCGGAGCGTCTGACACCATCATGCTCGTCGGTATTGCCATGCTCTGGAGACTGACAGACACGCTGAGTATCAATAATATATCGCTGGAGACCAATAACATATTGACTGTCACGGCATTCCTTGCCCTTCTTGTCGGCAGTTTCACAAAGGCCGGTGCCTTCCCCTTCCATTCATGGGTACCTGATTACTCCGAGAGCGCCCCGGCCTCGTCCACGGCCCTGCTGCCGGCGTCTCTCGACAAGCTGCTGGGTATCTATTTCCTTGCCCGCCTCACCACCGACCTCTTTGTAATGACAGATGGGATTAAGTTCATTCTGCTTACAGCCGGAGTCATTACTATCATAACTGCAGTTCTTATGGCGCTGATGCAGCACGACTGCAAACGTCTGCTAGGTTATCATGCCGTATCACAGGTGGGTTACATGATTGTGGGATTTGGTCTTGGCTCCCTGGTCGGGGTTGCAGCCGGCCTCTTCCATATGATAAACAATGCCATATACAAAAGCGGGCTGTTCCTGAGTACCGGAGCCGTTGAACGCCAGACAGGAAAGAGCGACATAACCGAGCTGGGAGGCCTGTCAAAAGCGATGCCAGTTACATTTGCTGCCTCACTGATATTTGCATTGTCAATCTCCGGTGTACCTCCGTTTAACGGTTTTGCATCAAAATGGATGATATATCAGGGCATTATCGACTTCGGGGCAGGTGACGGATTAGCCTCCAGCCTCTGGATCCTATGGCTCGGTCTGGCAGTACTTGGTTCGGCACTAACCCTGGCAAGCTTTGTCAAGTTCATCGGAGGAATCTTCCTCGGAAGAAGAGATCCTGCAATGGCCAAAATCAGGGAGGTGCCATTCCTGATGTGGTTCCCGATGGCAGTGCTGGCACTCTTCTGCGTCGTCTTCGGGGTTTTTGCCACAGGGGTTATAATCCCGAAACTCTTTACCCCGGTTGTGGACTCCTTAACATTCAGCGGGCTCTGGAGCTCATCATTTGTTTCACTGCTGGTACTCATTTCAATTATCCTCGGCTTCCTCATTTACCTCGCCACCGGGAAGAAGAAGTTCAGGACCGAAGAGAACTTCATCGGCGGAGAGCAGATGGAAAAGCTGGGAGCGTCATTTCCCGCTCCCGAGTTCTACAAGACCTTCTCCGAGTTCAGACTTTTCTCACGTATTTATCAGAGAGCCGAAGAGAAGGCCTTTGACATCTACGACCTCTCTAAAAAGGCAGTATTCTGGCTAAGCGGAGGACTGAGCAACGCTCATACCGGTGTACTTCCGGGGTATGTCATATGGGTCTGCGCCGGAATGATAATCATGTTGCTGATAATGATCTGACAAAATAGAAATATGGAACTGGCAATATCGGTTATAGTGGGATTTATGATACTGGGTGCGATCTACGCCATCCATGCCAGGGATATTCTTTCAGCGGTGATTGCAGGCGGAATCGTCGGATACAGCCTTGTCATCTGCTTTCTGTTGCTGAAGGCCCCTGACCTGGCCATAGTGCAGATAGTTGTGGAGACTATCACCCTGATCATCATGGTGGCAGTGGTGCTTGACAGCTCCCGCGTGGAGGCTTACGGCAGGTTTGACAGCCGGGCATGGGTCACCGCCGGCACTGCAGTGCTTATACTGGCAATTCTCTTCTGGTTCCTGATGGAGGCTGCTGCACCTCTTGCTTCCTTCGGAGAGAACACCATGAGGATGGCTGATGCATATGTAAACGGCGCTGTGGAGAAGACGGGAAGCGTTAACCTGGTAACCGGTGTGATCTTTGACTTCAGGGGATACGATACCCTCGGCGAGGCAACGGTGCTGGTCACTGCAGTGCTCGGAGTACTGACGATTCTGAGGATAAAGGGAAAAAAGATTTGAATAATGAACAAGGAATGATGATTTAGGATTTTAGAAGTTTTATGAAATGAGTGTTGGGAAGATAAATAAGTTTGATCTGGAGGAGAGGCTGATAAACTTTTCTGTAAAAATTATAAAAATTGCAGAAAGTATGCCTTCTTCATTTGCAGCAAATCATCTTTCCGGTCAGCTTATACGTTCAGGGACATCAGCGGCATTGAACTATGGAGAAGCACAGGGCGGAGAATCAAGAAAAGACTTTGTGCATAAGATCAAAATAGTCCTTAAAGAGCTCCGGGAAACTTATGTATGTCTCAGAATAATTAATATATCCAAGCTTCACACAAATTTTGAGCTGATGAAAGAAGTGTTAACAGAAAACAATGAACTTATCTCAATTTTTGTCAAAAGTACAGAGACAGCGCAGAAAAATATGAATATTGAAACTAATCAAATACTTCAAAAATCCTAAATCGTTAATCCTTGTTCTTAAATCATATTAATGGCTCATGAAAGGAATGACAGTAATAGTGAAGAAGACGACGCAGCTGATTGCGGGGATTATTTTCATGTACGGCATCTATATCATACTGCACGGGCATCTGACACCCGGGGGTGGATTTGCGGGAGGCGTTATCCTCGCCGGATCATTCATACTCCTGATCCTCGCTTTCGGGAGTGATTTCCTCCACCTTGTAAAGGAAGAGAGGGGCAGCACCATGTATGAGAACCTGGCCATACTGGTCTTCCTTCTCCTGTCTCTCACAGGACTTCTTGCCGGAGCAAAGATTTTCTTTGCAAACTGGCTGCCCCACGGCACACCCGGGGAACTGCTTAGCGCAGGCTTTTTGCCTCTCTATAACATATTTGTCGGGATTGAGGTAGCGGCTTCCATCCTGACGATATTCCTGGCACTCGTAATTTTTAAAGAGGAGGTAATGAAATGACTGTATACTGGCTCTGCTTCATACTTTTCCTTACCGGCCTGTACGGCGTGATAACAAGGAGAAACCTGATCAAGATAGCCATATCCCTGTCTGTCATGGAGTTCAGCTGTTTTCTCTTCCTGGCCCTGATAGGATACAAGGAGGGTGGGGTCGCCCCTATCGTAGATATGGCAGACCCAATCAAACCTTATGTAGATCCGCTTCCCCAGGCAATGGTGCTTACTGCCATCGTGATTGGGCTGGCCACGACGGCCATGCTGATGGCGGTAATCATCAGGATCTACAGGAAATACGGAACCTTTGACATCAGAGAGATAAAGAACTTAAGAGGATAGATGATGAATCCGCTGATACCGCTTCTCGTTGCCATACCCCTGGCAGGTTCCTTCCTTACAATGATACTGGGCAGGTTCATCCCCGGCATTCCCAGGTACATGGCACTGGCAACACTGCTACTTATCGCATTCATCAGCTTCTGGCTGCTGGTTCCGGGAGGAACTGCTTCATCGGTATATACCCTGGGCGGATGGGAACCTGTCAGTGGCGTTCCCATCGGACTGTACCTCATTCATGACGGATTCTCGGCACTGGTGTTGTGCATTATCAGTGTTATCGGCCTGCTGTCGGTGACCTACTCGGTCTCGTATATGGCGAGGTACACCAACGAAAATTACTTTTATTCACTCTTCTGCCTGATGATAGCCGGAATGAACGGAGTCGTTCTCAGCGGTGACATCTTCAACATCTTTGTCTTCCTCGAGATTTCAGCTATTTCATCTTATGCACTGGTAGCCTTCGGCGTAGAGAAGAATGAACTCGAGGCCACCCTGAAATACCAGGTCCTGGGGGCAGTCGCATCATTCATGGTGCTTTTTGCCATAGGATTCATCTACTGGAGTGCCAAGACACTCAACATCGCTGACATTAGGACTGCCTTCAGCGAAGGAAGCCAGGGCAGCCACTATATCCTTATCCAGATACTGATTCTCACCGGGTTTGGCCTGAAGGCTGCCATTATTCCGTTTCATGCATGGCTGCCCGATGCCCACTCGTCAGCTCCCTCGCCCATCTCGGCGATGCTCTCCGGAGTGCTGATTAAGGCTGTGGGTATCTATGTCATCATCCGCCTCTTCTTCAACATGTTCGAAATAACCGAAGGGATGGCTACTGCGATCACCACTCTCGGGGCTCTTTCAATGGTTGTCGGCACCTTCCTGGCGTTTGGCCAGTGGGACATCAAACGCCTGCTTGCCTATTCAAGCATCAGCCAGATGGGATACGTGGTCATGTCGGTAGGCATCGGCATGCTCGTTATGGCAAGAGGATTAAGAAGTGACGTGGCTGCACTGGCAATCACCGGAGGCATCTTTCACATGATTAACCATGCCGCTTTCAAGGGACTGCTCTTCCTCAATGCCGGGGCCATCGAATATTCTGCCGGCACTCGCGATCTCAGGGAAATGGGTGGACTGGCAAAGAACATGCCGGTAACCTCGGCGACATCCCTTGCAGCTTCCCTTTCCATTTCAGGGATTCCTCCCTTCAATGGTTTCTTCAGCAAACTTATCATCATCATTGCAGCCGTCATGGGGCACTTTTATCTCCTGGCTGCACTGGCTGCAGTAGTAAGCATCATCACATTGGCATACTTCATGAAGTTTCAGCGCTATGCCTTTTACAACGTGGAGCCCGGGAAGATAAAGAAAGAGATCAGGGAGGTCCCGGTGCCTATGCTCTTGAGCATGATCACACTGGCTGTAGTCTGCCTCCTGCTCAGTCTGCTGGCACTGCCAGGCATACGTGAATCGGTACTCTCACCGGCAACAGAGATACTGATGGACCAGCTGAAATATTCCTCACAGATAACAGGCATGTGATATGAGATACGTGACAATATTTATACTATCCCTGGTATTCTGGCTCCTGATAACCTTCAAATTCACCGTGCCGGATATTGCAGCAGGAGCTGTCGCCTCAGCAATCACGGCAGCCATCTTCGGCAGGTACTATTTCCATAATGTCTATAAATTCCTGCAGCCCAGACGCTGGTTCTGGTTCGTCGTATACCTGGTTACCTTCATCTGGGCATGCATAAAGGCAAATTTCGATGTTGCATACAGGGTGCTGCATCCCGCCATGCCGATCAGACCGGGAATAGTGAAGGTAAAAACCACACTCAGGTCAGACTTTGCCAAAACACTCCTTGCCAATTCGATAACAATGACGCCCGGAACGATTACCGTTGACATCATCGGCGATGATATCTATATTCACTGGATCTACATCCGGTCTGAAGACCCGGCTCAATATACCAGTATGGTAACCGGGAGATTTGAAGAATACATTAAAAAATTTGCGGAATGACCAGTTTCCTTGATATACTGCTCTACATACAGATTGCCCTCTGCGCACCCTGCCTCTACCGTATCATAAGGGGACCGACTATACCTGACCGGATGGTGGGTATTGACATCTTCGGGATCCTCGTGGTGGGCATCTGCGGCATAATTACGGTGCAGACCGGCAAGGCCTTCATTCTTGATATCGGGATTGCCTGGGTCATTCTCAGCTTTATCGGAACCCTTACGCTGGCAAAATACCTCAGCGGAAAAAAACTGAACGAATAATATGGCAGCCATAATCTTAATTTCGATAGGAGTTATCTTCAACATCTTCGGGTGTATCGGACTGATAAGGCTTCCTGACATGTACAACAGGCTGCAGGCAGCCACCAAGTGTGTTACCCTGGGATGCTGCAGCATCCTGGTGGGTGTAATGGTACACTACGGATTAGGCGGTGCAGGCTTCAGAGCCCTCGTGGCCATTCCAATCCTCTTCTTCACGGCCACAGTGGCAGCCCATGCCCTCGTAAGGGGAGCATACCATTTCGGTACCAAAATGGATGAAAGGAGTGTTAAGGACGATTACATGGAGGCAGTGAAATGAAGTACCCTAAACTGAGAGAGCTGAAGGAGGCAGTGATATCACTGGTCACACCGGCATACACCTCAAAATTCCCGGCTGAGGAGCATGTGCCGTTCAAGGACTTCAGAGGAAAACCCGTGGTTGACGATGCCAACTGCGTGGGATGTGAAACATGCGCCAACGTATGCCCTCCGCTGGCAATAACCTTCATTGATGACAGGGAGAAGAAGGTCAGGACCATAAGACGGGATTACGGAAAGTGCATCTTCTGCGGACAGTGCCAGGAACACTGTATCACCGGCAAAGGAGTAAAACTCTCAGACAAGATCTATGAAATGGCTGTCTTTGACAGGGCCGCCAACGTGGAATACCAGGAGAAGGAACTGCTTGTGTGCGAGAGCTGCGGTGCCGTCATCACAACTGTGGAACACCTCAACTTCATGCACCGCAAGCTTGGCCCGAAAGCCTTCTCATCGGTTCTGAACCTCAATATACTTAACAGTAAACTCAAACTTGCCGAGGGTCAGGACCTGTCGTCCGAAATTGGCGAGACCCTTCACAGGAAGGATATGTTCAACATCATCTGCCCGAACTGCCTGAGACAGGTCACGGTCAAGTATCTTTTCAGAGGTGCCTGAGAAACTTATATCCCTTCTTTCTCATGATGACCGCAAAATACTCTTTGTCGGTATCGGCAACCTGCTGAGACAGGATGACGGAGCGGGAGTATTCATAAGCATGCGGATCAGGGAGACTGACCGTATTAAAGTCATCACCCCGGAGGTAAGCATCGAAAACTATATCGGAAAGATCAACTCCATAGATCATGATATACTGGTCCTTATCGATTGCGTTGACATGAAAAGGGCACCGGGGAGCTTTGACCTGATACCGGTGGATCAGGTCAATGACCTTACATTCAACACCCACAACATCTCCCTGAAAAAACTCTCTGAATTCTTCAGAAAAGAGGTGCTGATACTGGCAATTCAACCCGAATCTGTTGCATTCGGTGAAAATATATCGTATATTGTACATGAAGCTTGTAACAAAATAATTGAACTCATAAATAAAAAGGAGGTGTAAAATGGCCGTTGAATATTTATGCAAGGCTTGCAGGGGACATCTTAATGTCAAGACCTCTATAGTGCTCTCTGCCACGAAGATCAACAGCACAAGGAGAGGCCTTGTACTCTTGAATCCCGAACTTGGAAACTATACCAAAACGACACACCCCTCCTTCGACCTTGAGCTGGGTTCAGAGTACCTTATCAATTGCCCTATCTGTCATTCACAGCTCAATAGCATGAAGTATCCCCACCTGGTCAGGATTATCATGATTGATGAGAACGGCAAGGAGTTCGATATCTATTTCTCGGGTATTGTCGGCGAAAACTGCACCTACAAGATCAGCGAGACAGGGGTCGAGAAAACCGGTCCAGACACCAACCTTTACGACAAATACTTCGGTATTCCGAAGGAAGACCGCAAGTACCTATAATAGGCAATAGAGGGGCAAGCGTTAAATAATGACCCCATGGGTTATTTTAGTGATGCGGCCAGATTGCAGGGGAGGAAATAATCCAGTCGGCAGTCTAAATCAGTCGGCAGTCAGCGGTCAGCAGTTGGCAATTACTTGATTAACTGTCAGACTGTAGACTGAGGACTGAGAAAAGATCTTCAGACTTTCGATTACGGACTTTACAGACTTTAGACTTTCTGGACTTTCGACTTTCTGCCTGTTGTCAGTTGCCTGGACTGACTCTGTTATTTAAGACATATATGCCCTGATCAGGATGACTGCCCCCTTAATCGGGGTGAACTCTCCGTGACCGTCAGGCACGATAATGTTATGCCTCTCCTGGCCGGAGAAAACAACCGATTGCAAAGCAAGCACAACAAGGATTGCAAGCCTCTTCATAGTTGCTGAATTAATGAGTACTTAAGACACTAATTTAGTTTTTTATTGCTATTTTTCCGTCAAACCTGAAAACCATCAAAGAATCAATATGAAAGAAACAGGTAAGTATTCGTTCGGGATCGGAGACAGGTTCTCCCACCAGGGAAAGGCCCAGCTTGAGGTACTGATGAAAACCGCAACCGAACTCGGCATTCATATCACTCCTGTCTGGAACAAGTCGAACAGGGAACACAACATAGTGCATTCAGAGCCGGCAGACACACATGCCGAGGCAGACGCAGCGGTAAAAGCCATGAATTACAGCGGACCATACTTCGTTAATGCTGACCATATCAATCTCAGCACCGTTGGCCGGTTTATTGACCACTCTGATTTTTTTACCCTTGAGGTGGCCGACTATATCGGCAAAAGAGCATCAGACACTGACATAGAAGGATTTGTGGAGGCTCACCTGCAGTTCTGCGGACATCTGGAAATCCCGGGCATCGCCGGCCTTGACATTGCCAAACTCATCTACCGAAGGACCTTCGAAAGACGCGAAGAGCTTTGCGGACCCTACGCAACAGTCATTGATATCAAACCGGAGCTTCTTCCTGCAGCTGAGGTTGTGGATTCATGGGATAACCTGAAATTTGCCGAAACCCTGAGGCATGTGCCGGGAAATCCGAATTATAATCCCAGCTTCCGCCAGTTGATTCATGTAGGTTACAAGGTGGCCTCCGAACTCGGAGTTGTCTATACTGATGCACTGAAGACAAATGCCGGGGTGATTGCCGGCTGCGTGAAGGAGAATCTCTATGACAGACATATCAGCCTTCTGTTCAGACAATGACTCTTATAACTGATCTTGATTACCGGGGATGAGTTACGTCACAAGAAGACTCATCGGGGAACAGTTCAGTCACCCAAAGAGACCTTCACAAAACAGATAAAAGTAAAATTCGATAACTGAATCAGCTGTAAAATGAAAGAATTTATCCACGAAGATTTCCTTCTGCAGAACGAGTTCGCGAAAAAACTCTACCATGAGCATTCTGAAGGCATGCCGATAATAGACTACCACTGCCATCTCAGTCCTGAAGCCATTGCTGCCGACAGGCGCTTTGACGACCTGGGGCAGCTGTGGCTCGAGGGCGATCATTACAAGTGGAGGGCCATGAGGACAAACGGCGTCGGCGAGAAATACATAACCGGGAACGAGACCACCTTCAGGGAGAAATATGACCGCTGGGCTGAGACTGTACCGTATACAATGCGCAACCCTCTCTATGCATGGACCCACCTCGAGCTGAAAAGGGTTTTCGGTATCAGCAGGATACTCAATCCTTCCACCGCGCCGGAGATATGGGAGGAGTGCACTGACCTGCTCCATAAATCCGGATTCTCGACGCGGGGCCTCATTAAGAAATTCAACGTCGAGGTCATCTGCACCACAGATGATCCGGTGGACAACCTGGAACATCACAAGAAACTGAAAGACAGCGACTTTGAAGTCAAGGTTCTCCCGGCCTGGAGGTCTGACAGGGCCATGGCAGTGGAAAACCCGCCAAAGTTCAAAGATTATGTCAAAACACTCTCAGAAGTATCAGACACTGATATCAAAGGCTTTGACTCGCTTCTTGAGGCCCTCCGTAAAAGACATCACTATTTCGCTGATGCCGGCTGCATCCTCAGCGATCACGGCACAGAACAGTTTTACTCCGAAGAGTGCACCGCGGGAGAGGCAGATAACATATTCAGGAAGGTCGTCTCAGGTACCAACCTGAGCCATGGGGAGGTGTTGAAGTTCAAATCGGCCATGCTTTACGAGCTGGCAGTGATGGACGCAGAGCGGGGATGGACACAGCAGTTCCACTACGGCGCTATCCGCAATAACAACAGCCGGATGCTTGCCATGCTTGGTCCGGATACCGGATATGACTCCATGGGCGATTTCACAGTGGCAAAAGACCTTTCCAGGCTGCTTGACCGGCTCGAAACCGGCGGGAAGCTTGCAAAAACGATACTTTATAATCTCAACCCGAGGGATAACGAAATGATTGCCACAATGATCGGCAACTTCCAGGACGGCAGTGTCCCGGGGAAGATCCAGTTCGGCGCCGGATGGTGGTTCCTTGACCAGGAGACGGGCATGATCAACCAGATGAACACACTGTCGCTTATAGGACTGCTGAGCAGGTTTGTGGGTATGCTTACCGATTCGAGAAGCTTTATCTCATACCCGCGGCACGAATACTTCAGGAGGATCCTCTGCAACATGATTGGGGATGATATCGAAAAAGGAAAGCTTCCGGAAACGGAGACGGAGACCATAGGAAAAATGGTGGAAAACATCTCTTACTACAACGCCAGGAACTATTTCGGATTTTAGTTATCAGAAGAGAAAAGATGTCAGGTTTCGAACGGATTCAGGTCGTACTCATTATAAAAATCAGGACAGCTTCTGCATGAGACGGCCTGACCTGTACATTTTATTAATCGAACTAAACTTCAAACCCGTACCATGCCTCCGCAAACCACTGCTGCCAAGATGACAAACTACAGGTGGGCCATAACCTCCCTCCTGTTTTTTTCCGTAGCTATCAACTACATGGACCGCCAGGTTCTCTCACTGACGTGGAAGGGCTTTATCGCGCCTGAGTTTCACTGGACCAACAATGACTACGGAACAATTACCGGTCTCTTCTCGATTTTTTATGCCGTATGCCTGCTTTTTGCAGGGCGGTTTGTAGACTGGATAGACACGAAGAAGGGATTCCTCTGGGCCATCGGAGTATGGTCGGCAGGCGCAGTGATTCATGCCTTCTGCGGTATAGCCACCTCAGGCATCACGGCAGGCAAGTGGTTTGTTGGCTTTGAAGAGGTGCGGCAATTAATCGGTACCGTAGACGACATAGGAATGGTAACCTCCGTCAGCGTCACTTTATTCATATTCGCGCGCTTCGTGCTGGCACTGGGCGAGGCGGGCAATTTCCCGGCGGCGATCAAGACCACTGCCGAATTCTTCCCTAAAAAGGATAGGGCATTTTCAACCAGCATATTCAATTCAGGGGCACAGGTTGGTGCCCTCATCGCCCCGGTATCAATACCCGTTATCGCTGCAAAATACGGATGGGAAATGGCATTTATAGTCATCGGTGCCATAGGGTTCATCTGGATGGGATTCCGGATTTTCATGTACAAAAAGCCTCACCTCCACCCTCTGATAAACAAGGCCGAGCTCGACTACATCAACCAGGACACGATTGCTGAGACAAAGGCAAACAACAATGTGGAGAAGATTGAAAAGAAGATGCCATTCAGGCAGTGTTTCAGGTACAGGCAGACATGGGCATTTGCTTTCGGCAAATTCATGACTGACGGTGTCTTGTGGTTCTACCTCTTCTGGACTCCTACCTACCTGAGTGATGTTTACGGGCTTACCTCAGACACCAACATGGCCAAGTTACTGATATTTGTGCTCTATGCAATCGTAATGCTTTCAATCATCGGGGGCTGGCTTCCACGGTATTTCGTTGACAGGCTGGGGATGAACCCTTATGCAGGGCGTATGCGCGCCATGCTTATCTTTGCCTTCTTCCCGCTGCTGGCTCTGCTGGCACAGCCCCTTGCAGGCTTCTCCTACTGGTACCCTGTCATAATCATAGGTATCGCAGGCGCCGCCCACCAGGCCTGGTCAGCTAACCTCTTCTCAACCATCGGTGACATGTTCCCGAAGTCAGCCGTGGCAACCATCACGGGCATCGGAGGCATGGCCGGAGGCTTCGGCGCCTTCATGATAAACAAAGGATCCGGCGTCCTGTTTGACTTTGCCTCCGGCACGACCATGATCGCCGGCAAGGTGAGCGTGATGACAAAGGAGCTACTTGCAGCCGGAACACAGTATGTCACTGAACCGTTGAAATTCTTCGGATTCGAAGGAATCAGGGCAGGTTATTTTATCATTTTCTGTATATGCGCGGTAGCTTACCTCATTGGATGGATAGTCATTAAGACCCTTGTTCCGAAGTATAAACCTATAACTGTTGAATAGAAACATAAGAGCTTATGAATGATTTTAGCGATCTGAAAGGAAAAGTGGCCGCCATCACAGGCGGCAGCGGGGTGATAGGGCAAACCCTTGTAAAAGGACTGTGCGACGCCGGAGTGACAGTCATCATCCTTGACCTCAACCCGGCAAAGGGAGCCGTCACCGCGGCTGAGATGGCAGCCAGGCCCGACTGCAGCGTGGCTGCTGCCATCGGCGCCAGCGTGACCGACAGAGAGTCGCTGCTGAAAGCCCGCGATGAGATAAGGGCTGCTTTCGGGACACTCGACATACTGGTCAACTGCGCCGGCGGAAACAAAGCCTCAGCCACAACGGCAAAAGAGTATATCAGCAGGGATGACAATGACCTTAAGGGAACATTCTTTGATCTCGACATCGAAGGATTTGACGG
Source organism: Rikenella microfusus (assembly GCA_022736275.1). Taxonomy (GTDB): domain Bacteria; phylum Bacteroidota; class Bacteroidia; order Bacteroidales; family VadinHA17; genus SR-FBR-E99. Next base: position 49,653 of record DZBJ01000015.1, read on the forward strand.
TGTCTTCGATCTGAATTTCAAGGGGACTGTCCTTCCTTCCATGATACTTGGCGAGGATATGGTCAGGAAAGGGAGCGGTTCAATACTGAATATATCATCCATGAACGCTTACAGGCCACTTACCAAGATACCTGCATACTCTGCCGCGAAGGCTGCCGTCAACAACTTCACACAGTGGCTGGCGGTACACTTTGCTCCTTCAGGTGTCAGGGTCAATGCCATCGCTCCCGGATTCCTTCTAACTAACCAGAACCGGTTCCTTCTTACAGATGAGCAGACGGGTGAAATGACGCCGCGCGGCAGAAAGATATTAGCTGCCACACCTATGGGACGATATGCTGAGCCTGAAGAGCTGGTGGGAACCATGCTCTACCTGCTGTCAGACACATCGTCATTCGTGACAGGCGTGGTTATACCGGTAGACGGAGGATTCAGCGCATACAGCGGTGTATAGACGAAACAATTTAAAACGGCGTTTGTTAAGGTGATGGATATGCTGGCTGAGAAGCAGGACGAACTCATAGGCGAGTTCCGGAAGTCGTTGCCCGAAAAACCTTCATGGTAAAGACATAAAAAAATGATATACTACTCGGAAGGCGGTCCTGAAAGGGATCTCAAGAAAGATGAGATAAGAACAGCCCTGAAGAATGCTCTCGGAAGATTTGCTGACAGGAAAAGAGTGCTGATCCTTCCGCCTGACATAACCCGCGCCCACTCAGGCGCAGGTATGATAACGGAGCTCCTCTGGCAGCAACTGGGTGAGAAGGTGAGGGACATCCTTCCTGCCCTGGGCACACACGTTCCCATGGAGAAAGGCGAGATATCAAGGATGTTCGGCAACGTGCCTCACTCCCTCTTCAGGGAACACAGATGGCGCACCGACATTGAAGAGATCGGAAGGATACCATCCTCATTTGTTTCACAGGCAACCGGTGGAAGACTTGACTTTGATTACCCTGTGCAGGTCAACAGGCTGCTGGCATCAGGCGGTCATGACCTGATCATATCCGTTGGGCAGGTGGTGCCCCACGAGGTCACCGGCATGGCCAACTTCAACAAGAATGTGTTTGTCGGTTGCGGTGGCAGCGAGGCCATAAATAAAAGTCATTTCATCGGCGCAACCCATGGCATAGAGAACATCCTCGGCACAACTGACAATCCTGTCAGGGCAGTCCTGAACAGAGCCTCGGAACTGACAGCCGGCAGGCTGCCGCTGCTCTATCTGCTGACAGTTGTCTCTCCTGACCGTGAGGGTATCCTGAGAATCAGAGGCCTCTATGCCGGTGACGATATCGGATGCTTTACCCAGGCCTCGGCCCTGTCGCGCGAGGTCAACTTCACCACCCTGCCGGCGAGGCTCAACAAGGTGGTTGTGTGGCTTGACCCCGAGGAGTTCAAGAGCACATGGCTGGGCAACAAGAGCATCTACAGGACCCGCATGGCCATTGCCGATGAAGGCGAACTTGTGGTGCTCGCTCCGGGAGTGAAGAGTTTTGGCGAGGATCCGGCCATAGATAAACTGATCAGGAAGTACGGATACAGAACAACCCCCGAAATCCTTGCCCTGGTTGAGAAAAACAACGACCTGAAGGAAAACCTCAGCGCCGCAGCGCACCTCATCCATGGCTCTCCCGAAAACAGGTTCAGGGTGACATATGCGGCAGGCCATCTCACACGTGAAGAGGTGGAATCGGTTGGCTACAGTTTCGGAGATATAAATGAACTGATGAAGAGATATGACCCGGCCGGCCTGATGACAGGATTTCATACCACTCCTGACGGCGAAGGGTTTTACTTCATCTCCAACCCGGCCACAGGACTGTGGAAGGCTGCAAGGTAATCCAATGAAGATCATAATAGACGATAACATACCATTCATCAAAGGAGTCTTTGAGCGCTGGGCTGATGTGGTTTACAGTCGCGGACAGGCAATTGACTCCCGCATGGTGGCCGATGCCGATGCACTGATAGTAAGGACCCGTACCAGGTGTGACAGCCGTCTCCTGCAGGGAAGCAAAGTAAAGACAGTAGCCTCGGCTACGATCGGGTTTGACCACATTGACACAGCCTGGCTTGCCACTGCAGGTATAAAGTGGGCGAACGCCCCCGGATGCAACTCGGGATCGGTGATGCAGTATGTATCCTCCGCACTTTTCTGCCTGGCAGCGAAACACTCGCTTGACCTGCGCTCAATGACCCTGGGAGTAGTGGGCGTGGGCAACGTCGGTTCAAAGGTTGTCAGGGCTGCTGAAACCATAGGGATGAGAGTCCTGCTGAATGATCCTCCGCGTCAGAGACGGGAAGGAGGCAATGAGTTCCTTCCTCTTGAAACCCTTATAGCCGAATCCGATATCCTCACGCTGCACGTGCCGTTGACCTCTGACGGGGAGGACAGAACCCGGCATCTGATCAGCAGCGCTAACCTGGCACGACTTAAAAAGAATGCCCTGCTGATTAACACATCGCGAGGAGAGGTGGTTGACAATACTGCCCTCCGGGAAGCTCTCTCAGCTGCTATCCTGTCAGGTGCCGTGCTTGATGTATGGGAGGGCGAGCCGGAAACAGACAGGAGACTGGTCGATCTCACGGATATAGCTACACCGCACATCGCCGGCTACTCTGTTGATGGCAAAGCCAATGCAACCGTGAATTCCGTGAGACAGGTGGCTTCTGTGCTTGGCATTCCGCTGGCCGGCTGGACACCAGCCTCGCTCCCCCGGCCCGCAAAGCCTGTTATCGACCTCACAGGCTGCACTGCTGATGAGGGCACGCCTGAGATTGTTGCCAGGGCTGTCAGACATACATATCCGGTTGATGAAGATGACAGGCTTTTTCGTGCAGACCCCGGAAAATTCGAGTACCTTCGCGATAACTACAGGATAAGACGCGAATTCAGCTCTTACCGTGTGAAGACAGCTGATCCGGAGGCAGAACAAATACTTGCGGATCTCGGTTTTGAAATAGTTAAATAACCAGATTATAAATAATACCTGAAATGAAAGCAGATATAGGATTGATAGGTCTCGCCGTCATGGGTGAAAACCTTGTTCTCAACATCGAAAGCAGAGGCTTCACCGTTGCAGTATTCAACCGTACAACAGAGAGGGTGACAAGTTTTGTGAACGGACGCGGGAAAGGTAAAAAGATAATACCGTCATACTCACTTGAAGAGCTGATATCAAACCTCAGCAGACCCAGGAAGGTGATGGTGATGGTCAAGGCAGGAAAACCGGTGGATGACTTCATTGAAATGATCATTCCCCTGCTCGACAAGGGAGATATAATTATTGAAGGCGGCAACTCTCACTTCCCCGACACCATAAGGAGGACAGAGTACGTTGAGAGCAAGGGGCTGCTTTATATCGGCACCGGTGTCTCAGGGGGTGAAGAAGGCGCGCTGCTCGGTCCTTCGATGATGCCCGGCGGGTCAAAGGAGGCATGGCCTCATGTGAAGGATATCTTTTATGCCATAGCTGCCAGGGCTTCTGACGGAGCCCCCTGCGTAACATGGATTGGCGATAACGGTGCGGGACACTTCGTAAAAATGGCCCATAACGGTATAGAGTACGGTGATATGCAACTGATCTGCGAGGCATACCATCTGATGGTCAATTCGGGAGTCTTCACCTACGATGAGATGGCTGACATCTTTGATGATTGGAACAAGGCGGAGCTCGACTCATACCTGATTCAGATAACGGGTGAGATACTGAGATACAGGGACAATGACGAACTTCCTCTCGTAACAAAAATACTTGATTCGGCCGGGCAGAAGGGGACAGGCAAGTGGACCGTCGTGAGCGCCCTCGATCACGGGGTGCCTTTGAGCCTCATTGCCGAATCAGTCTTTGCCAGGTTCATCTCCTCGATGAAGCATGACAGGGTCAAGGCCTATCCCCTCTTCAGCAGTCCGCCAACAGGACCGGTCATTGACAAAAAGCAGTTTGTTGATGACATACGCAAGGCACTTTATGCTTCCAAGATCGTTTCCTATGCACAGGGATTTAACCTACTGAGGAACGCAGCCGCAGAATACAACTGGGACCTCAACTACGGTGAAATAGCTATGATCTGGAGGGGGGGATGCATCATCAGGTCAGCCTTCCTTAACAAGATATACGAGGCATTTACCCGTGATCCGAAGCTGCCGAACCTGATAATGGATGAGTATTTCACAGCTATCCTGAAGGAGAACGGCGAGAGCTGGAGGAAAGTGATAGCAGGAGCCGTCAGGGACGGTGTGCCGGTGCCTGCAATGAGCGCGGCGCTGTCATGGTTCGACAGCTACCGGTCGGCATGGCTGCCTGCCAACCTGCTGCAGGCACAGCGCGACTACTTCGGGGCGCATACATATCATCGTATTGACAAGCCGGAGGGCGAGGTCTTCCATACCAACTGGACCGGTCGCGGCGGGGATACGGCATCTTCAACATACAACGCCTGATTTTTGCTAACTTTACATGTAACCCTTAGCTGATTACCACCATGACCAAAAACGTCAACGAACGCGCTGCAGACAACATCCGTATACTTTCAATGGCAATGGTTGAGAAAGCCAACTCAGGACACCCGGGCGGAGCAATGGGAGGTGCCGATTTCATCCATATCCTCTTCTCGGAGTTCCTCCGTTTTGATCCTGCTGACCCTGCATGGATCAACAGGGATCGCTTCTTCCTTGACCCCGGCCATATGTCGCCAATGCTCTATTCAGTGCTGACGCTCACAGGCCATTTCACCGTTGACGATATAATGCAGTTCCGCCAGTGGGGAAGCGTTACTCCCGGTCACCCGGAGCTCGATCTGAAACGGGGCATTGAAAACACCTCCGGTCCTCTCGGCCAGGGCCACACAATGGCTGTCGGGGCAGCTATCGCCGAACGGTTCCTCGCAGCACGGTTCGGACGCCTCTTCGAGCATAAGATCTATGCCTATATTTCCGACGGGGGTGTGCAGGAGGAGATCTCACAGGGCGCAGGACGGGTTGCCGGCCACCTGGGCCTGGGAAACCTGATAATGTTTTATGATTCCAATGACATACAGCTATCAACCGAGACCTCGGCTGTCACATCGGAAGACACAGCATCAAAATACAGGGCCTGGGGATGGCGTGTGATGGAGATCGGCGGACACAGCCATGACCAGATACGCGGAGCATTGCGTATGGCAGGTGATGAGAAGGAAAGACCTGTTCTGATCATTGGCAGAACCGTGATGGGCAAAGGGCTTGTTAACGAATCCGTTGAGAGCTTCGAAGGCAAATCGTCAACCCACGGACAGCCGGTCACTCATGCCGGAGCATCCTTCAAAAAATCAGTAGCTAACCTTGGAGGTGACCCTGAACGGTCGTTTGAGATATTCAGCGACGTGAAGGAACTTTACGTGGAGGCAGTGGCAGGGAAAAAAGCTGCTGCCGAAGCCTGGAGAAAGAAGAAGGAGGCATGGGCAGCAGATAATCACGAGGCTGCCAGGCAGCTTGACGATTTCTACGCAGGAGTGGTTCCTGATATAGATTTTACATCAATAGCCCAGAAAGAGAACGATGCCACCCGCAATGCATCTGCCGCTATCCTCGCCCACTTCGCAGGGAAGATCCCGAACATGATTGTCGCATCGGCAGATCTTGCCAATTCCGACAAGACTGACGGATTCCTCAAAAATACAAAGCCGTTTACCAGGGGCGACTTTTCCGGTGCCTTCTTCCATGCCGGCGTCTCCGAACTGACAATGGCTGCCATAATGAACGGGATAGCACTTCATGGCGGAGTTATCCCTGTCTGCGGAACCTTCTTCGTCTTCTCTGACTACATGAAACCGGCCGTGAGGCTGGCAGCACTCATGGGGCTGCCAGTCAAATACGTGTGGACGCATGACGCCTTCCGTGTGGGTGAGGATGGTCCCACCCACCAGCCTGTTGAACAGGAGGCACAGATCAGGCTTATGGAACACCTGAAGAACCATCATGGTGAGAACAGCATGCTGGTACTCCGTCCCGCTGACACCCCCGAGACCAGCATTGCATGGAAACTGGCACTGGAGAATACAAAGACACCCACGGCACTGATACTGTCACGGCAGAATATCAAGACGCTGCCTTCGGAGGGTAAACCCAGGATCGAGGCCGCGTCCATGGCCGCCCGGGGAGCCTACACAGTCACAGATGCTGTCGGGAAACCGGATGTTATTATGGTGGCAAGCGGCTCGGAAGTAGCTACACTGGTCGATGCTGCTGCCATTCTTTCTGCCGATGGCTTAAAGACAAGGATTGTCTCGGCTCCATCGGAAGGATTGTTCAGGCTTCAGGATGAGAAATACAGGTACAGTGTCATCACTCCCGGAATTCCCGTATTCTGCCTGACGGCCGGACTGCCGGTGACGATGCTGGGATTTGCCGGACCAGAGGGAAAGGTGTGGGGCCTGGGCAGTTTCGGCTACTCGGCGGCATACAACGTGCTCGATGAAAAACTGGGCTTCACCGGAGAGAATATTGCAAAGGAGGTGAAGATATTCCTCAAGCACTGACAGCATCCACGGTCTGATGGTCTGACGTCTCAAGGTCTATTCTCAGTCTTCAGTCTACAGCCTGCAGTCAATCAAGCAATTTCCGACTGCTGACTGCTGACTGCCGACCCGCTATTGTCTTATTAACGAATAATCGTAATTTTGCTCCTCTATTGAATTCCAGATGAAATTCGACATTACCCCCGGGGCAAAGGCACTGATTTTTGATCTTGACGGCACCCTCGCCAACACCATGCCATGGCACTACCAGGCGTGGCGGAAGGCATGCGAGAGATTCGGCATTAAAATGGACACGGCATTCCTTCAGGCCCATACGGGTGCCCCCGGATGGCAGATAGCGGATGATATCATTGAACACAACGGTATGACGGGGAAAGTCTCCCCGGATGATATCATGCAGGTCAAGCTCGAGGAGTTCTATGCCATACAGCACAACGTAACCCCGATAGCCCCTGTGATAGCCCTGGTGCAGAAATACCACGGCATTCTGCCCATGTCAGTAGGCACCGGAGGACACCGCGAGGCAGTGGAGAAGACGCTTGAGATAATAGGTATCAGGCAGTATTTTGACATCATTGTCACTGCCAATGACGTAAAGAACTACAAACCCCACCCTGAGACCTTCTTCAGATGTGCAGAATTGATGAAAGTTGAACCTGCCGTCTGCGAGGTGTTTGAAGACGGCGACCTGGGCATCGAGGCCGCAATAAGGGCCGGCATGATTGCCACCGACGTCCGGACATGGTACGACTCAGACTGGCAGTAGAGTCAAATGTCGAAAGGTTAAAGGTTAAAGGTTAAAGGCCTGAAGATGTGTGTTTTACCTTCCTCTTTTATTTTGCCAACACTATTGCCTGCTGCCTATTGCCTATTGCCTGAGCTGACTGAAGACTGCTGACTTCTATCATATGGACACTAAACTTATTATATCGCAAGACGGCTCCCATACCCTGTATGTGCCTTCGCTCGATGAGCACTATCATTCGCACTTCGGGGCAATAACCGAATCGAAACATATATTTATCGGTGCAGGTCTCGCAAGCCTTGCCGGCGATAAGATCTCAATTCTCGAGGTAGGCTTCGGCACCGGACTAAACGCCCTTCTCACCGCACTCTATGCCGGTGAACATGAAATCAGCGTCGCCTATACCTCCCTCGAAAAATACCCTCTTGATCCGAAGATCGTTCAGCAGCTGAATTACGGAGTGCTCACCGCAAGCAACGGACCTGAACTATTTGAAGCCATCCATTCTGCACCATGGGGATCTCCGGTACAGATAACAGAATGGTTCTCCCTGAACAAGATTCAATCTGATCTTACTGCCGATGATCCGGAAGGTCGGTTCGAGCTTGTCTTTTTTGACGCATTCGGACCTGACAAGCAGCCGGCGATGTGGACCGAAGAAGTGATTCGCAGGATCGCCGCAGTCACGCGCCCCGGATCGGTCTTTGTCACATACTCTGCAAAGGGCAGCCTGAAACGCTTGCTGAGGGCCCTCGGGTTCGATGTCACACTCCTGCCGGGCCCGCCGGGAAAAAGGGTGATGACAAGAGCGGTGAAGAGATGATTTGTGGTATATTTGCGCGACCAAAAAACAGATCCGGAGAGGTTAAACGCAACTACCCGGCTGCAAAACTTAAAAATTTAAAATATGAAACCTGTTAAAATGATTCTGGTTATGGCCATTTCTGCCATGACAATCCTGACCGCAACAGCGCAGAAATCAAAACTTGCCACCTCAGAAGACTCCCTCTCATATGCCCTCGGTGTGGCAAACTACAGATATTATGTGGCCGACAGCATCAATATCAGCACCAAAATGTTCACCAAAGGGATGACCGACGCATCGAAGGAGAAGGCTCTTATGGATGAAACCACTGCCAGTGCCTTTATTGTAAGTTATATGCAGAGACGTGAAAGGGCCCGGCTCATGGCCGAATACGGGCGGCAGATCGAAGCCGCCGAAGCATATCTTGCCGCGAACGGGAAAAAAGAGGGCGTGGTCACACTTCCTGACGGACTGCAATACAAAATTATCAACCAGGGTACCGGAGCAGTACCGGGACCTGAAGATATAGTGAAGGTGCACTATACGGGCACCACAATCGACGGAACCAAATTTGACTCCTCGTTTGACCGCGGTGAACCGGCACAGTTCAGGGTCAGTAACGTGATCCGCGGATGGGTTGAGGGACTGCAGCTTATGAATGAAGGCACAAAAATGATGCTTTATGTTCCCAATGACCTGGCCTATGGCGAGAGAGGTGCAGGAAACGTCATCAAACCGTTTGAAACACTAATCTTTGAAGTTGAACTGCTGGAGGTAATAAAAGAGGAGAAGTAACCTCAGTTTGACCTGCAAAATATTATCTTTGCCAAAATTTAAATAAAACAGATAAAATGAAAATCAAAGGTTTAGTAATCTTAGCTGTGATAACAGCCGTAATTGCATCATCATGTAATACCAAATCAGGTATAACCAATACAAAGGTTAAAACCGCAGAAGACTCTCTTGCATATTCACTTGGTATTGCAAGCTATTTCTATTATATGGGTGACAGCGTTGACATTGATCCCGTCCTCTTTGCCAAAGGGATGATCGATTCCAAAAACGGAAAGAATGCTATGGATGAAATGAGCGCTCAGGGATTTGTCATGACATACATGCAGAACAGGCAGGCAGAAAAGAACAAGGCAATGTACACCAAGAACATTGACGAAGGTGAAAAATTCCTTGCCGAGAATAAGAAGCGTGAAGGTGTTCAGGAAACAACCAGCGGACTCCAGTACGAGGTTATCACCATGGGTACAGGCGACAAGCCAGCTCCTACGGATGTTGTCAGGGTTCACTATACGGGAATGCTTCTTGACAATACCAAGTTCGACTCATCAGTTGACCGTGGCGAACCCGCAGAGTTCGGTGTAAACCAGGTTATCCAGGGTTGGCAGGAAGGCATCCAGCTGATGCCGGCAGGTTCAAAATTCAAGTTCTACATACCCTATGAGCTGGGTTATGGTGAGCAGGGAACCGGTCCTATCCCTCCCTATTCAACACTCGTTTTCGAGGTTGAACTGCTTGAAATTGTCAAACAATGAGATTAGCCGAGATACATACCGCCAAAGGGGTGATGAAGGCAGAACTTTATGATGATGATGCCCCCGCCACTGTGGAGAATTTTGTGACCCTCGCAGGTAAAGGATTCTATGACGGACTGGCTTTTCACCGGGTCATTCCTGACTTTGTCATACAGGGCGGCTGTCCCTTTTCAAAAGAGATGGGCGACCCGCGCGTTGGTACCGGAGGTCCGGGTTATAAGATCAAATGCGAGCTGACCGGAACCAGACAGTATCATGACCGTGGAGTCCTTTCCATGGCTCACGCTGGCAAAGACACAGGGGGCTCGCAGTTCTTCATCTGCCACAGCAGGTCGAACACAAAACATCTTGACAGGCAACATACCTGTTTCGGCAAGGTGATCGGGGGACTTGATGTGATTGACCTTATCAGTGCAGGTGACAGGATTGACAGGATAGTTATAACAGAGTCATAATAATGGAATATCAGATTGCAGGCAAGGTTGCCGAGGTCTATCCGGTCAACAGGGTCAATGAACGCTTCCGCAAGCGCGAGTTCGTGATCGAACACAAGGAGAGCGGCGGAGGACAGGCTTACGTTGACTTCATCAAGTTCCAGCTCACGCAGGATAAATGTGATATCATTGATGAATCATGGCTGAGGCAGGATGTGACGGTCACCTTTAATATAAAGGGTAACAGGTGGGAGAAGAACGGGATGGTGAATTACATCACCAATCTTAATGCTCTCACGGTTACGCGCGGCATCGCCGTTGCGGAGAACGGCCAGCAGGCCATCCGCAGCCCGAAGCTGGAAGATGCCCCGTCACCCAGCCCCGAGCTGGATGACCTGCCATTCTGATTTACCTCTTTAAGTTATACAATGCCATATCCGACAAGGGTGTGGCATTTTTTATTTATACTATTCATCTACAATACTTTATGGTCTACTACCAAATATCAGAGGGCCGGTTCAGACTACAATACTTATTGGCCTACAGCCAATCATACCGCGTAGCGATTATGGTATTGTAGCCTGCATGTCCGTCAGAAATCCTACCGCGTAGCGGTTACAGTATTGTAGCC
>DZBJ01000142.1 GCA_022736275.1 Rikenella microfusus
CGACATTCCAAAAGATGGTGTACTGGCCGTCCGGTGAAGTAGCATTCCCATCGGCGGTGGCAACTGTTTTTTCATTGAGACCGGCACTGTCATAACCGGGATTGCCCGTGGTTTGCTGATCTGTCAAGGCAGTGTCATCATAATCCAGGGCCATCAGTCGTTCTACCCGGTCACTCGCCCAGGTGGACGCGGTCGTCAAGCGGCTGGCCGTGGCATTGCCATTGATGGCCGAAACCTGCATGGTATAGAGGGTGAGAATGCCGATGGTCAGAATGGCGATGGCGACCACGGACTCGATTAAAGTGAAACCATTCTGGTTGGTTAGATGTTTCATCGTGTTATAACCCCATGTTTCGACATTGAATAGTGGTGGTCAGCAGGCGGCGGCGGAAGTTGTCATTGTATGGCCCCCAGATTGTAGCAGGAGCAGCATTAGTGCACAGCCCGGTTGCAGGGTTAAATGGATTAGAAGCAGGACAATATACCATGGTATTGGTGAAGTCTCGATCCTCTCGCCCAGCGCGGGCCAGGATGGAGACTTGGACGGACCGGATATCTTCAAGTTGTGCGGCAGTTGGGGTGGTGGTTTGGGTGCCATCGGCCAGGATGTAGTAAAATTCAATAGATTGTATGTTTTCTGCTATAGCGGCCTGACCAGCAACACGTCGCAATGCAGTTAATCCTGCTCCCGCAGGTGTGTACAATTCGTATGTCAATGTCTCACCACTACCAGGTACACCAGCATCGTCATTAATGTCACTGGTGAATACAAAACGGTTGGCTGTAGCCGTTGTAATTCCATAATTCCCAGTACCATCTTTATCATAACCTGCCATCCTGATATCACTGGCCATTAACAACGTCCCGGCTCTAAGATTCTGTTGCATTTCCGCAACTTGTTCCTGTACAAGATAGGTTCGTTGCTGCGAAATATAGGCAGAATAAATAGCGGCCACTATTATCCCAGAAATCGCCATGGTTATCATGAGCTCGATTAGAGTAAAGCCGCTGGAGGTATTCATTGGTAAATGTGATTTTTCCCCGGTGAACATCATTGCCATCCTCCGCCCGTCCATCGTCTAAGCATTATGACTCCACTTGATTGTGTTCCAACAGCATAGGCTGTACCATCTTGATTCTGTAGGTAAACATAGCCGGCAACCCCAACTCCTGTGGAATTAAACGTCAACACGTTAAGATCTCCAGTAATACTATAAGTTACATCATCGTCAAATACGGCGGCAACAGGAGTTGTTGCACTGCCATGACCAAACCCTATGCCACTACCTAAAACAGAAAGGTCAATTGGGGG
>DZBJ01000040.1:0-20752 GCA_022736275.1 Rikenella microfusus
GACTGCTGACTGCCGACTGGGGCTCTCCCTGCAAACTGGCTGCTTCGCTAAAATGATCCACCGGATCATTTCTTAACCCTCGCCCCTCTATTGCCTACTGCCTACTGCCTTGACAATATTGTCAATAAAGTGATCAAACAGGAAATCAGTGTCCGTGGGGCCGCCTGAGGCCTCGGGATGAAACTGGGTTGAGAAGAAGGGCTTCGAGACATGTTTCATACCCTCGTTGGTGTTGTCGTTCACATTCACGAACAGAGGTTCCCATCCGGCTGGCAGGGTGTTGTTGTTCACGGCAAAGCCGTGATTCTGCGATGTGATATATGCCCTGTCAGTGCCGACCATCTGCACCGGCTGGTTGTGACTCCGGTGCCCGTACCTTAATTTATATGTATCGGCTCCCGCCGCCAGGGCCATGAGCTGGTTGCCCAGGCAGATGCCGAAGATCGGGCGGGCTTCGTCGAGCGACTTCCTGATATGATCTATTGCTGACCGGCACATCTTGGGGTCACCCGGACCATTTGTAAGGAACAGGCCGTCATACTCCTCTCCGCTGTAGTCATAGTCCCATGGCACCCTGATGATTGTAGTATCGCGTTTAAGAAGGTTACGTATGATATTGAACTTCACACCGCAGTCGACCAGCATGATGCGATACCTGCCGCTGCCGTATACCTGTCGTGAGGTTGTGCTTACTTCAGCCACCAGGTTGACCTTGTTGGGGTCATAGAAATCTGTGTTTAGTCCTTCCGGTTCAACCTTGCCCAGCATCGCCCCCTTTTCGCGGATCCGTTTTGTCAGTGCCCGGGTGTCAATGCCATATATGCCCGGTACATTGCTTCTCCGCAACCACTCATCAAGGCTCTCGATGGCATTCCAGTGGCTGTACTCAAAGGAGTAGTCAGAGACTATCAGCGCAGAGATATGCACTCCGGACGATTCATAGAAGAGAAAGAGATCATCCTGCTCACTTTTTCCGGGAGCTCCGTAGTTGCCAACCAACGGGTAGGTGAGGCAGAGTATCTGTCCACGGTAGGAGGGGTCTGTCAGGCTCTCGGGATAGCCTGTCATGGCAGTGTTGAAGACCACCTCTCCTGCGGATGCAACCGGTGCGCCGAATGACCATCCGCGGTATACGGTGCCATCCTCGAGCGTTAGTCTGACACTCAGTCTCTCTTGTGTTCTCATCCTATGCTTCTATTGCATTTTCAATCTGATTCAGGGCTTTTTCCACCACTGACCGCGGGCATGCCAGGTTCATCCGCATGAATCCTTCTCCTCCGGGGCCAAAGCGGGGGCCCTCATTCATCCCCACACCCGCCTTATCAACAAAGAACTGCCGGAGCCCGGCATCGTCAAGACGCATCCCACGGCAGTCGAGCCATATCATATAGGTAGCCTCGGGCCTCACCGGCCTGATCTGTGGCAGACGCTCACGGCAGAAACCGATCACCAGGTCAACGTTGCCCAGGACATACTGCATCAGCTCATCAAGCCACCTGTGACCGTGAGTGTAGGCAGCTTCAGAGGCAACGTTTCCGAAAATGTTTCCAAGGTGAAGATGAAGGCCTACCAGCGTCTTCCGGTATTTCTCCATCAGTATAGGATCAGGAATAATCATCGATGAGGTTGACAGCCCTGCCAGGTTAAAGGTCTTGCTTGGCGCCATGCAGGTAACGGTTATTGAGGCGGCCTTCTCCGAGAGTGAAGTCAGGGGTATGTGCCTGTGTCCCGGCAGCACCAGGTCAGAGTGTATCTCGTCTGAGATGATGACCACCCCTTTGTCGTAGCAGACTTCAACCAGCTCCTCAAGTTCCTCTCTCCGCCATGCCCTTCCAACGGGGTTATGGGGGTTGGAGAGTATGAGCATCGTTGTTGCCGGAGTAATGAGTCTTCGGAGTCCCTCATGATCCATTACCCATCCACTGTCAGTCTCCAGGAGGTTGTTGAACGCCAGCCTGCGGCCGTGATCAGTGGCAGCCCCGTGGAAAGGGGTATAGACGGGTGGCTGGATAATGATTTCATCACCAGGGTTTGTATATGCCAGTGTGCATATGTTCAGCGCAGGCACAACGCCCGGACTGAACTCTATCCATTCGCGCTGCACGGTCCATCCGTGACGGTCTGACAACCATGCCAAGAATGAACTGAAATAGCCGTCGGGCCTGTATGAGTACCCGAGGATCTCATGTTTCAGCCTCTGGGCAAGAGCCCGGGTAATGAATGACGGTGTCCTGAAATCCATATCGGCCACCCACATCGGAATGACATCGGCTTTTCCGAACACCTCTTCTCTAAAATCGTATTTGATGCAACTGGAATTCTCCCGGTTGATCACCTCATCAAAGTTCCACATCAGGGATTTATTAATGCTCCGGGATGCAAAGATATCATAAATCGGGAATGAACAACTGTTGCTTTCCGGCTGTTTTAGGGGTGTAATTCAATGATTATTACCTATCATAAATTATTGTTGAAATATTACACCCTCAGAAAAGTAAAAGTTTTATTTTTACATAACAAATTCAAGTATCAAAAAACAGCTTTATGAAAAAGTTTTTCACAAAGATGCTGGTAGCTGTACTGATCCTGACAGTTGCCGGTACATACTCCTGCAAGAACAGGGGTGAGTCCAAAAAGATGAAAGATATTAACCCGGTTGAGATTAATGTCCTTGAGAAAAAGATCGAAGAGAATGTTTATCCACTTCCATCTTCGGCCGAGGTGATAAAGAAGCTCACTGACATGGATCTTGGTTATATTATTGGTTCTACGAACCCTCCGGCCAATGTCCGCAAGTATGTTGAGAGCTATAACAGGTCGGTGAATATTGGTGTTTACGGAGCCGATCTCAGCTATGCCACTCTTTACAACATGCAGCAGGATGTCATCGATTATATGTCAGCTATCCGGGAACTGGCTCTCGAGCAGAACCTGTCGAAGATATATGATGAGTCGCTCTATGACAAGATCAAAGCCAATTTTGACAGCAGGGATACCCTGGTAGCCGTTCTGACGGGGGCCTTTGACCGCACCTATGCCTACATGGTTGATGCGGGGCAGGCTAACCTGGCGTTGCTGATGGTAGGCGGTGCCTGGGTTGAGGGGATGTATCTCACGCTGGCCGTCTCCGAGTCAGGCGGACATCTTTCAGGTTTTGAAACGGTTCTTCTCGAGCAGAAGAGCTCCTTTGAACTCTTTGAAGAGATTGCCAGACCTCACAACGCAGATCCTCTTGTATCAAGGATGCTTGCTACAGTCCAGCCTATCCGGGACTTCTATGCCGGGGCCGGCTCAAGCCTTACCTTCGAGGAAATTGAGGCGATGAAGAAGGCCGTGACCGCGGTCAGGACTGAACTGATAAAGTGAAAAATCAAAAATAGACCAGGACCGCAAACAAAACTTGCGGTCTTTTTTTAGGGTTATGAGGGAATCAGTTTTACATGCACTGATACATATATTTGCCATTATCTCTACCGTAAACCCTGCCGGGGTTACACCGAGAGGCAAGAAGATCCTTCGCGGTTATCTCAGGAGGTATCTCAGCCAGGAGCTTGAAGAGGAGTACTTCAAGTTGTATGAGAACAACCTCCATTTTTATGAGCGTGAGTTGAGGACGGTAGAGGAAGGAGAGCTTTCCGACGAGAACTCCCTGATCACTTTTCAGATCACCAATATCTGCAGGCAGATCAAAAAGGGTCTCTTCATTGAGGAGCGCATGATCGTTTTCCTGCAGCTTCTGGAGTTTGTTTATGAGGATGGCACCATTTCGGAACAGGAGTCATCCATTGTGGATATCGTGTCCCGGACCTTCAATATTTCCCAAAAGGAGAAGACCAATGCCTTTGCCTTTATGCTCGGCATGAGGTTTGACAAGATCAGCCCCGATTGTTTTCTCGCCATCGAGGGGGAGGATAATATCGGAGAAGCTGCCTCAGATTATGCCAACTATCACGAGTGGCATCATATGGTCTCCAGGGGACTGAAGGGAACTATATACGTCCTTTTTATAGGAAGCACCGGTCACATGCTCTTCATGTATGACGGGAAATCCCCGCTACATTTCAAGGGTCGCAACGTGGTGCCCATGCGGCCGTTCCTTCTCGACCCGGGCGTGAATATCAGGGGACAGGGGATGGCACCTCTCTATTACACCACCATTTTCAGAAAATTCATACACTCCAGCTTCATAGAGGAGATACTCTTTGAGGGACATGGCATCGAGTATCATTTCAAGGGATCAGACAACGGTGTTCAGCCGATGAGCTTCAGCATCAAGTCAGGCAATCTCGTAGGAATAATGGGGGGCAGCGGAGTCGGTAAGAGCACACTGCTCAACATCCTTAACGGGAAACTGAAGCCGGAGAGCGGATCGGTTTATATCAACGGTTACGACCTGCACAATGACCCTGACGAGCTTACCGGCCTGATCGGATATGTTCCGCAGGATGACCTCCTGATAGAGGAGCTTACCGTCTATCAGAACCTGTATTACAATGCCAGGTTGACATTCGGCGATTATGACGAGAAAAAGCTCGACGAGGTCGTTGTCACGGTGCTTAAGGAGCTTGATCTCTATGAGTTCTGCGACCTTCTGGTTGGTGACTCCCTCAACAAGAAGATCAGCGGGGGACAACGAAAGCGACTGAACATCGGCCTTGAGCTGATGCGCAAACCCGCCGTGCTTTTCGCCGATGAGCCTATTTCGGGACTGGCATCGCATGACTCCGAGAATGTCATGGATCTTCTGAAGGCCCAGGCCATAAACGGCAAACTCGTGTTTGTCATAATCCACCAGCCTTCATCGGATATACTGAAGATGTTTGACAGGCTGTGGGTGCTTGACAGGGGCGGGTACATGATCTACGACGGTGATGCCGTTGATGCAATCGTCTATTTCAAGACGGAGACCTCCCAGGCCAACGCGGCGGAGAGCGAGTGCCCCACCTGTGGCAACGTGGAGACAGATGAGATACTCCAGATTGTTGAGGCCAAGGTGGTTGGCCCTGACGGAAGGAAAGGACAGGAGAGACAGGTCTCACCGGTGGAGTGGTATCACAGGTACCGGCAGAAGATGGAACCAACACTGAGCGGCAGACCGGAGATGAAGCCCCTGCCGGCCAGCAACTTCAGAATTCCCGGATGGACCAATCAGCTGAGCACCTTCGTGAAGAGAAACCTGGCAAGGAAGTACGCTGACAGTCAATACATGGTCATCAACCTCCTCGAACCGCCGATACTGGCTTTCATCCTTGGTTTCGTGGCAAAATACCTCTCTGACGGGGTTTACCTTTTCTCTGACAACAAGAGCTACCCGGTCTTTCTCTTCATGAGCGTCGTAGTAGCACTCTTCCTGGGGCTGACAGTGAGCGCCGAGGAAATATTCAAGGACAGAAGGATTATTGAGAGGGAGAAGTACCTGAACATAAGCCTGTCGAGTTACCTTCTGTCAAAGATTACGTTCCTTTTCGCACTCTCGGCACTGCAGGCATTACTGTATGTATTCATCTCCCATCAGATTCTCGAGGTTGAAGGGATGATGTGGAGACACTGGCTGATACTGTTCACCACCTCCTGCTTCGGAAATATGGTGGGCCTGAATATCTCCTCAGGCATGAAAACAGTGATCAGCATTTATATCCTTGTCCCCCTGGTGCTTGTACCCCAGCTTCTTCTCAGCGGAGCCATGATCAGGTTTGACGACCTCCATCATTCGCTTACCAAAAGAGTATATGTGCCGGTTGCGGGAGACATAATGACAATACGCTGGGCATACGAGGCCATAGCCGTGGAGCAGTTCCGGTCAAACAAGTTTATGAAACCCTATTTCGAAACTGAAATGATGATAAGTCAGTATGACTGGCAGTCGTCATTTCTCATACCCGAGCTGAAGAAGAAGAGCAATGAATCCGCCTTTGCGGCCGGCAAGCCCGAGTTGGCCGATGTTTATAAAAACAACCTCGAAAAGCTGGCATTGCACATCGGCGAGCTAAGCACTGAGACCGGCCTTGACCCGTGGCCCGCAATGAGGGTGATAGAGAGGGAGCCCTTTACAGTGGATGCCTCTTATATCGTGAACGACTTTCTTGACTCGCTTCAGAAAAAAGTGCGTTCGAGGTACCTGGCATACACTGCGGTAAAGGATCAGATAACCGACAGTCTGATACGCAAGATCGGGCAGGAGGAGATGGTCCAGCTTCGTATCGCCACACACAACAGTGATCTGGCTGACATGGTTCTCAACCGGACGGTGCAGAAGAAAGTCTACGAGACGCCAGACCGGCTGATACAGAAGTCGGATCCGGTGCTGATGAAACCCGGCTCCCGCACCGGCAGGGCACATTTCTATGCTCCGTACAAGATGATTGGCAACATCAGAATCAACACCCTGGGGTTCAATATGATATTCATATGGCTAATGAACCTGCTCCTCTATGTGACGCTCCATTTTTACCTGCTGAAGAGGCTGATGAACCTGCTGGAGAGAATACACATTCCGGGTTTCGGATCTGACAGACTGGTGCCTCCATGGGAGCTGACAAGGTAAGAGCCAAGAAGCACCTGGGCCAGCACTTCCTGAAGGACAAAAGGATTGCAACTGCAATAGTCGAATCCCTCAGGGCCGGGGGATGCGATACGGTCATAGAGGTGGGTCCGGGAATGGGAGTACTCACAGAGTATCTTGCTGCAAGGGACTTTCCTTCTTTTAAGGTGGTGGAGATAGACCGGGAGTCAGTCGATTACCTGAGAAAGAATATCAGTGGCATCGGCGAGATCATCCCGGGCGATTTCCTGGAGCTGGACCTGAGGCAAATGGGAGAGAGCATTGCCGTTATCGGCAATTTCCCCTATAATATTTCAAGCCAGATATTTTTCAGGGTACTGGAGAACCGGAACAGGGTCAGGGAGGTGGTGTGCATGGTACAGAAGGAGGTGGCGGAACGCATCTGCACTCCGCCGGGCAGTCGTGTCTACGGCATTCTCAGCGTGCTACTGGGGGCCTGGTATGATATTGAATACCTGTTCACGGTGAATGAAGGTGTCTTCTCTCCGCCGCCAAAGGTGAAGTCGGCGGTGATACGCCTTCGACGTAATGAACGCCTGAGGCTCGGCTGTGACGAGGAGCTGTTTATCAGCGTGGTAAAGCGCTGTTTCAACCAGCGGCGCAAGATGCTGCGCAACCCTCTGAAGATGATGGTGAGGACTGATGCCGGCGATATGAAATATCTCTCAATGAGGGCAGAACAGCTCTCGGTGGAGCAGTTTGAAGAACTGACAGTCTGGGTTGCTGAGAACAGGTGACGGCAGGCAGGATGGTTGTCAGCGGTCAGAAAGAGTATCCGATCGCTTCCACAGGATTCATTTTCGAGGCGGCAGAAGCAGGCGCAAACCCGGCAATTATTCCTATCGTGCCGGAGATAACTATTGCAAGTATTATGTTGCCAGCCGTCAGGAACATGTCAAGGGTGAAGAAGTAGTTGATAAAGAGTGTCGCCAGGAAAACGATCAGCAGCCCCAGGATGCCTCCGGTAATTGAGAGCAGTACGGATTCCGTCAGAAACTGAAGCAGTATCCATCTTCTCTTTGCGCCAAGAGCCATCTGTATTCCTATGATGCTTGTTCTTTCACGTACCGAGACGAACATTATATTGGCAATGCCAAAGCCTCCGACCAGTATGGAAAAACCTCCGATAATCCAGCCCGCGACGTTGATTCCATTGAAAACAGGCTCCAGGGTGCTGGTTATCTGGCTTGCCTGATTGATTGAGAAGTTATTCTCCTTTCCCGGCCCGATCCGCCTGAGGCTGCGGAGGATCATCACCACCTCATCTGTAAGCTGTTGCGTTGAGATTCCCTCCTTACCCCTGATCATTATGCGCGAATTCAGGAAGTGGTTCCTGAAGTTGATGAATTGTCTGCTGAAATTCAGGGGTATGAGCAGGGTCTCATCCATTCCGCTGTCACTCAGACCTCCTCTGCCCTCCTTTTTGAACACCCCGATCACCTGTGCCCGGTATCCGCCTACAGTGATCTCCTTACCCATGGGGTCAATATCATCAAACAGCTTGTCAGCCATCTCCGCGCCTATGATCGCCACAGCCTTGCCTGCCGCGGATTCCGACTGCGTGAAGTATCTTCCCTTCTCGATCTCCAGCGTCCTGACATTCTCAAAGTCGTGTGTCGCCGCAATCACGGTGTTGTTGCTGACCACGCTGCCACGATACTTGACAGGCTCCCCTGAAGTTACGGTATAGCTGAGAGCCCCGGCACTGACGGAACTCCTCGCTACTGCAAGATAGTCTTCCGTTGTCGGAGGTGGCCACTTGATAATATCCCACCATTTAATATTCGGATCGGGCGCCCAGGGCCATTTTTCTATATAAATGGTGTTGTCACCAAGAGATTCAATGTTCTTCCTGATGCCGTTCTCCATCCAGTCGAACACCGTAAATACGGAGATGATTGAAACAATACCTATAGTAATGCCGAACAGAGAAAGAAAAGTGCGGAGTTTATTGCCTGCCACTGAGCTGAAAGCAAACAGAAAACTCTCCCTGAACATTTTTAACCACATAACCCCGCATCAGAATATCGAGCAAATATAGTCAAATATAAAACATCAATAACTCCGCAATAATTCATCAAATTCAATTATTTTCCGGGCATTGACAATCAAAAATATTTTCTATTTTTATCCGATCGCACCAGCCTGGGTAGATTTAATCTGACTTATTGATAATGAGTGATATAAGAATAAAGAGCGCCTTTATTTCGGTTTATTATAAAGACGGTCTCGAAGCTATCGTTAAAAAGCTTGACAGCCTCGGGGTATCCATTATTTCAACGGGTGGGTCATATGATTTCATCACCGGAACCGGAGTCGGGGCAGGCAAGGTTGAGGATATAACAACCTATCCCTCTATTCTGGGAGGCAGGGTGAAGACCCTTCATCCCGGTGTTTTCGGAGGTATTCTTGCACGAAGGAACAATGAGACCGACATGCGGCAGGTGGCCGAATACAACATTCCCCTGTTTGATCTTGTGATTGTCGATCTTTATCCGTTTGAAGAGACGGTTGCCTCGGGTGCGACAGACCAGGAGGTCATTGAAAAGATAGATATAGGGGGAATCTCGCTTATCAGGGCCGGTGCAAAAAACTGGTCAGATGTGCTGATCGTATCCTCCAGATCGCAGTATGGAACCCTCATGGAGCTCCTTCAGGCAGGAGAAGGCGTTGTCGCGGACGGAGACAGATACCGGTTTGCCCTTGAGGCCTTTAACATGACCTCTCACTATGACACGGCCATCTTCAACTGGTTCAACCGCAACGGTGATGTTGCCGCGTTCAGACAGAGCATCACCGAGTCACGCACCCTGAGGTACGGTGAGAACCCTCATCAGAAGGGTCTGTTCTACGGTAACCTTGACCTTGTCTTCGGGCAGTTGCATGGCAAGGAGATCTCTTACAACAACCTTCTGGACATTGAAGCAGCCATTAACCTGATTGATGAGTTTGAAGATATCACGTGTGCAATAATGAAGCATAACAATGCCTGCGGCGTCGCATCGCGCGATGACCTGAAGACGGCCTGGGAGGCTGCACTGGCTTGTGACACGGTATCAGCTTATGGTGGGGTTGCCATAACCAACAGGGAGGTTGACGGGGATGTGGCAGCAGAGATGGACAAGATATTCCTTGAGGTGGTGATGGCGCCTTCGTTCACCGATGAGGCCGTCACAATACTCAGCTCGAAGAAAAACAGGATCATTCTACGGCGCAGGAGCAAAGGGTCTGATGCAGCATCATTCAGGTCAATTCACGGGGGCGTCCTGTGGCAGGAGCGTGACAGAGCCACTGAGGATGCCGCAGCCATGAAACCTGTAACTGAAAGGAATCCCTCTGAAGAGGAATACCAGGACCTGATCTTTGCCAACAAGATTGTGAAGCACAGCCGGTCAAACGCAATAGTCCTGGCAAGGAACAAGCAGCTGTGCGCCAGCGGCATTGGCCAGACCTCAAGGATTGATGCGCTCAGGCAGGCGATTGACAAGGCACGCGCCTTCGGCTTCTCCCTTGAGGGTGCCGTGATGGCATCCGACGCCTTTTTCCCATTTGCTGATTCCGTTTTAACAGCACACGAGGCAGGGATAACGGCCGTTGTGCAACCCGGAGGATCAGTTCGTGACCAGGAATCGATAGAGTACTGCAATAAAAAAGGGGTTGCAATGGTTTTTACAGGTATAAGACATTTTAAACATTAACATATAAACAAGAAATAGCATAAAGGACCTATGGGATTATTTTCATTTCTTTCACAGGAGGTTGCAATAGACCTTGGCACTGCCAACACAAATATTATTGCCAATGACAAGCTGGTTGTCGATGAGCCGTCGATTGTGGCTATTGACAGAAATACGGGCAAGCTTATAGCCATAGGTGAGAAAGCCCGCCAGATGCATGGCAGAACACATGAGAACATCAGGGTCATAAGACCCCTGAGGGATGGTGTCATTGCAGACTTCAACGCTGCCGAACTGATGATCAGGGGCATGATCAAGATGATCAACACCGGTCCGAAGTTCTTCTCTCCCTCGCTGAAAATGGTCGTCGGTATTCCCTGCGGGAGCACTGAGGTTGAGATAAGGGCTGTGCGCGATTCCTCGGAGCATGCCGGGGGAAGGGATGTCTACCTGATCTATGAGCCCATGGCAGCAGCCATAGGCATTGGACTGGATGTGGAGGCCCCTGAAGGATGCATGGTGGTGGATATCGGGGGGGGGACGACGGAGATAGCCGTCATCGCTCTTGGCGGGATCGTCTGCAACAGGTCAATACGCGTAGCCGGCGATGGTTTCACAGCCGACATACAATCGTACATGCGGCATCAGCACAATATCAAGATCGGAGAGAAGACGGCTGAAGATATCAAGATAACCGTGGGCGCTGCCCTTCCTGACATCGAAAACCCCCCTGCAGATTTTATCGTGCGCGGGCCCAACCTCATGACTTCGCTTCCCATAGAGATACCAGTTTCATATCAGGAGATCGCATACTGCCTTGACAAGTCCCTCACCAAGATTGAAGCATCGGTGCTGCAAGTCCTTGAGCAGACTCCGCCTGAACTCTATGCTGACATTGTAAACAAGGGAGTGTTCCTTGCCGGCGGTGGCGCACTGCTGAGAGGGCTTGACAAACGGCTTACCGACAAGATAAATATCCCCTTCAGAGTATCGGAAGATCCGCTTCACGCAGTTGTCAGAGGCACTGGAGTTGCCCTGAAGAATGTGGAGAAGTACCCGTTCCTGATGAGATAAACCAGCTGCTTGAATGAGAAGCCTGCTGAACTTCCTGCTCAGGTATAAAACCCTGATATTGTTCCTGATACTGGAAGCAGTGGCTCTGGTCATGATCTCTTCATCACATAATTATCACCAGACCGTGCTCTATGGTGCAGCACGCAATATATCAGGATTTTTCGCCAGGGGACTTGAGAAAAGTACCTCTTATTTCAGACTGCGTCAGGTCAATGATGAGCTCGTTGCGGAGAATCTGGAGCTGAAGCGGCGCCTGGAAGCGGCGGCATCAGTGCCGAAGGAGACTTTTGTGGAAGTAAGCGATACCGTGAGCGGCATCAACTATACCTATCTGAATGCAAGGGTCATCAACAACTCGGTCAACAAACAGAAGAACTTCTTCACGCTCGACATGGGTTCGAGACACGGGGTCAGCAACGGTATGGGGGTGGCCTCCCAGGCTGGCGTGGTGGGGGTTGTGGTTGGTGTGTCACGCAACTATTCGGTAGCAATGTCATTGCTGAACACTGAGTTCAGACTGAGTGCCAGTATTGCACGCAATGACTACTTCGGATCGCTGGCATGGGACGGCCTCAATTACAGGTACGCCAGACTTTCGGAAATACCGCACCATGTTGCTGCCAATGAGGGTGATACAATCGTAACGAGCGGGTATTCGGAGATCTTCCCGGCCGGAATAATGGTGGGCGTCCTCTCCGGTGAACAGAGACGCGGAGGGGACTTTGTAACGCTGAAGGTGCTGCTTTCCGCTGATTTCAAAAAGCTCACCAACGTTTACCTGATTGGCAACCTTACGAAAGATGAGCGAAATAATCTTGAGACGGGGGTGGTGAGATGAACGGTATCCTCAGATATTCAGTTGGCTTCTTTATTCTGATAGTGCTTCAGTTGCTGATATTCAATAATATAGAATTCAGCGGCTATATCAATCCATATATCTATGTGATGTTCATCCTGATCCTGCCGGTAGCCATTCCGTCATGGGTCCTGCTTCTGTTATCTTTTATGACAGGATTTGTTATAGACCTTTTTTCGGGTACCATGGGGGTTCATGCGTTTGCCACAGTCATGGCTGGTTTCGTTCGCCCGTGGGCATTGTCTCTTAATATCTCGGCAGAGGCCGCCGAGCCCGAAATGTCGCCGTCATCATACAGGAACGGTTTGAGATGGTTCCTCATTTATACCATTGCCGTAGTAATGGTACACCACCTGGCGCTCTTTTTCGTCGAGCACTTCAGCTTCAGGAGTTTCGGACATACTCTTCTGAGAGTGATTCTCAGCACTGCGGCGACGACATTCTTTATCGTTCTTTTCGACTTCATCAGGTCACGCAGATGAGGAGAGAGTCATGAAGGACCGCTATGCAAACAGGAAGTACCTGGTAATGGCACTGGTTCTGGTCGCTGCTCTTATTCTTGTGGCCAGGCTCTTATATATCCAGATAGTTGACAAGACATACCGTGTCTCTGCGGCAAACAACGCATTAAGGCCTGTCCCCCAGTATCCGGCACGCGGACTCATATATGACCGCAACGGTGAACTGATAGTATATAACCAGGCGGCCTATGACCTTCTGGTGATCCCGGTGCAGACCAGTGCCTTTGATACCGCAAGGTTCAATCAGATACTGGGGATAACAATGGAGGATTTCAGTATCCGCATGAAGGCAGCCGTCTCTTACTCGCGCCGTGCCCCTTCGGTATTCATGAAGATGATTTCATCCGAGACTTATGCACTGTTGCAGGAAGAGCTTTACAGGTTCCCCGGCTTCTACGTGCAGGCAAGGACGCTCAGGAAATACACCCGTCCCCTGGCATCACACCTTCTCGGCTATGTGGGTGAGGTTGACAACAAGCTTATTGCACGCGACAGGTACTACAGGTCAGGTGACTACATCGGCATCAGCGGCATTGAAAAATCATATGAGGAGAACCTCAGGGGAACGAAGGGAGTCACCATCTTCCTGGTCGATGTGCATAATAACATCAAGGGCTCATATGCTGAAGGACGATATGACACTGTGGCTGTGCCGGGCACGAACCTCTGGTCTACCATTGACCTCAATCTTCAGGAATTCGGGGAGAAGCTGATGCGCAACAAGACAGGATCAATCGTTGCCATTGAGCCTGCCACCGGAGAGATTCTTGCGCTGGTATCATCACCCTCCTATGATCCGGAGCTGCTTGTCGGAAGGGTTCGTTCCGCAAACTTTTCAATGCTGCAGGCAGACACCGTCAAGCCTCTGTTTGACAGGGCTCTGATGGCCTCCTATCCTCCAGGTTCGACCTTCAAGATAATGAACGGTCTGATCGGGCTGCAGGAAAATGTCATCCGTCCGTCATCGCTTTTCAGCTGCAGCATGGGTTATCATGCAGGATCGCTGACTGTCGGATGCCACTCGCACGACTCCCCGCTCAACCTTCCCCAGGCAGTCGCGCAGTCGTGCAATGCATGGTTTTGCAACGCCTTCCGGAATATCCTGGAAAACAAACAGTATCCGATTCTGGGCGAGGCTTTTGATCACTGGAGGCAATACCTTGTGGCCTTCGGTTTTGGCAATAAGCTGGGCATTGACCTTCCCAACGAGCTAGCCGGAAACATCCCCACGCGGTCTTACTACGACAGGTATTACGGTAAGGACCGGTGGAAGGCTCTGACAGTCATATCACTGGCAATAGGACAGGGAGAGATCGGAGCAACACCGCTGCAGATGGCCAACATGGCTGCCGTAATTGCCAACAGGGGATCATTCTATATCCCACACGTGGTGAAAAAGATAGGTGATGACGGATCGCCGGCTCCGCTGTACATGCAGAAATACATCACGGGAATTTCTCCGGAGAACTTTGATCCGGTGATTGAAGGGATGGAAGGGGCAGTAAACGGAGGCCCGGGCTCAACAGCCCGGGGAGCCCGCCTCGACAGCATAATAATATGCGGCAAGACAGGTACGGCACAAAACCCGCACGGGAAGGACCACTCGATCTTCGTTGCCTTCGCCCCGAAAGACAATCCTCAGATAGCTATAGCTGTCTATGTCGAGAATGCAGGATTCGGTTCCACATTCGCCGCTCCTATTGCGAGCCTTATGATAGAGAGATATCTGACGGGAGAAATAAAAAGAAAATATCTTGAGGACTATGTCCTGAATCTTGTAATCAGGCCGGATGCAAAGGAGTAGCAATATACTTGGAAGACTCGACTGGGTTACGGTGATTCTCTGGCTTGTGATGATGATCATGGGTTGGCTTAATATCTATGCTGCCGTTTACAATGAGCAGCATACAAGCATCTTTGATCTGTCTCAGCGGTATGGCAAACAGCTTGTATTTATAATCGCCGCACTGGTGCTTGCAGTCATGGTGATGGTTACGGACAACAAACTATGGTTTTTCTTTGCATGGTTCATTTACGGTTTCTTTTTGCTGCTCCTGATACTGGTCCTCATTTTCGGAAACGAGATTAACGGAGCAAGGGCATGGTTCAGCATAGGGTCGTTCGGTCTCCAGCCTTCGGAATTTACCAAGTTTGCCACCGGCCTGGCCCTGGCCTCATTCCTGAACGCCCAGAGGCAGTCAACAGGATGGCGGGTAATGGCTCCCGCAACGGCCATCATCATGGCACCCATGGTACTGATAGCATTGCAGCCCGATATGGGATCAGTCATCACCTATTTCGCCTTTTTTGTTGTCTTGTACCGCGAGGGGATGAGCATCTATGTGTTTATTTCCGCTATGCTGGCTGCGACTCTCTTCCTTCTGACGCTCATGCTGGGCAACGTTCCGGTTGCATCAGGACTTATGGTCATGGCGGTAATTGCCCTCGCCGTAACCTCAGGATCAATGCTTACCATTAAGGCATCAGGCGTGATGGCTGTCACCGGCGGACTCTCCTACCTGGCGGGCCATTATCTGCTCGGACTTGACATTGCGGTGATAATCGTTGTTGCCGTGTTGCTGGCAGGGGTTGTTTACCTGTGGTTCATATACAGGCAAAAGCTTAAGATGCCGGCTGTCATATATGCATTTCTTATCAGCGGGATACTATATCTGTTTACGGTTGACTATGCTTTCCACAACATTCTCCAGCCTCACCAGCAGACAAGGATAAATATAATGCTGGGCATGGAGACTGATCCTTACGGGGAGGGATATAATCTTAACCAGTCTCTGATATCCATTGGTTCAGGAGGGTTTCTGGGAAAGGGATACCTCAACGGTACGCAGACCAAATTCAAGTTTGTTCCGGAACAGAGCACTGACTTTATCTTCTGCACCGTAGGAGAGGAGTGGGGCTTCGTGGGGTCGGTCGTGGTTATAGGTTTGTTCGTATGGCTCCTGCTGAGACTGCTGATGCTGGCGGAGCGGCAGCGGACGATATTTATAAGAGCTTACGGTTACGGCGTATTCGGGCTCTTCCTGGGGCATTTCTTTGTCAACATTGGCATGACAATCGGAGTAATGCCCGTGATTGGCATACCTCTGCCCTTTTTCAGTTACGGAGGCAGCTCACTTTGGGGCTTTACAATATTGCTCTTCGTTTTTCTGAGGCTTGATGCCGGCAGGTCAGAATACCTTGGATGATCAAAACAGGGATTTAAACCAGACAGATCCGGGTAACTTGTATCTTCCTGACGCGGCCATAAGTCAGGCAGGTCCGGACACCTGTGCTAATCAGAATGGTATGCGGATTCCGGGAGAGAGCACTATTCCGAATTCCGATTCAACATAGTTTATGAGCTGCGGAAAAAACTCCATAAAGTCCTCTTCTATTGAATAATACTGTTTCTTCCATACCTTCATTGCCCACCTTGTCTCCCTGGGCAGCGATGTCACCGAGCTCATAGTCTTAAGCACCCTCCTTATGCCGCTCCGGGTCTGGTAGGTCTCAAGCCAGTTGTCGATTATGAAAAAGGGCATCTTTTCACGCACGGCCTCAGGCAGTATCTCGAAGTTGTTGACCATGGCCCTGTAGAAGTTGTAGGTCACACTCTCCAGCGGCCATCTCGAGAAGAGATCCCACTCGCGGGTGAGGTAGTGATCATAGAGGATATCGGTAATGACCCCGGCATATTTGCGGTATCTGCCCGTGAAATGAAGCTTGCTGCGGTGGACAACAGGATGACTGTCGGTGAAAGCATCTATATGACGGTGAATAATGATCCCCTTGCGGATGCCCTCGGGATATTTCAGATAATCACGCCCCTTTACATAATCGCCGATATAGTTCCCAATAATGATATTATCAGAGTCGCCTGAGAGATATATATGTGCCAGGACATTCATCCGCCAAAGATTACTGCAAAGATTCTTCCAATATGCTGTGGTTTAAAATATTAAGCAATGATTTATTCAACAAAACCTCATAATTTATTAACTTGCATATTATCAAAATATTATGGGCAGAATAAAGATTACCTTATACTGACTAATATCACTTCCGATTTCAGATACAAATTATAAATTTGCCGCATACGGATAGCATAGGAGACAGATATAATTAAAAAATAACAAATATTTAACTATGAGGTTTTATGTTAAAAAGGAATGTTATCATCATTGGCGCCGCTGGAAGGGATTTCCACAATTTCAATACCTATTTCCGCGATAATGAACTGTATAATGTTGTGGCATTCACTGCAGCGCAGATTCCGGATATCGATGGCAGAAAGTACCCGGCTGAGCTTGCAGGCAAGCTTTATCCCGGGGGCATACCTATCCATACTGAGAGTGAACTGCCTCAGCTGATAAGAGAGTTTAAGGTTGATGACTGTGTCTTTTCCTACAGTGATGTGACCTATCAGTGGGTTATGTCAATGAGTGCAATTGTCAATGCGGCAGGTGCCAATTTCGTCCTTCTGGGCTGGAAGGAAACCATGGTCAGGAGTGTCAAGCCGGTCATTGCCGTAGGGGCTATCCGTACCGGTTGCGGCAAGAGTCAGACATCGCGCAGGGTGGTTGAACTGCTGATGAAAAAGGGTCTGAAGGTGGTGGCTGTCCGTCACCCGATGCCTTACGGCAACCTCGTTGAGCAGAAGGTTCAGCGATTTGCAGTGGTTGCAGACCTTGAGAAGCACAAGTGCACCGTGGAGGAGATGGAAGAGTATGAACCTCATGTCGTTCGCGGTAACGTGATCTATGCCGGTGTTGACTACGAGGCGATACTTCGTGCCGCCGAGAATGATCCCAGCGGTTGCGATGTCATTCTCTGGGATGGTGGCAATAACGACTTCCCCTTCTATAATCCTGACCTGATGATCACTGTCACCGACCCGCACCGCGCAGGTCATGAGCTTAAATATTACCCCGGCGAAGTGACCCTTCGCATTGCTGATGTGGTTGTCATCAATAAGATGGACAGTGCCGCTCCCGGCGATATACAGACG
Organism: Rikenella microfusus; assembly: GCA_022736275.1. GTDB lineage: Bacteria > Bacteroidota > Bacteroidia > Bacteroidales > VadinHA17 > SR-FBR-E99. Next base: position 17,699 of record DZBJ01000040.1, read on the forward strand.
GTTCGCGAGAGTATCGAAAAGGTGGCCCCGAAGGCAATTGTGGTCGACGGTGCCTCACCCATCAGGGTTGATGATCCGTCAATCATAAAGGGCAAACGGGTACTCGTTGTTGAAGATGGCCCCACTCTCACACACGGAGAGATGAAGATAGGCGCAGGAGTGGTTGCCGCACGCAAGTTCGGAGCCTCAGAGCTTGTTGACCCGAGGCCGTTTACAGTAGGCAGGCTCACCGAGACATTCGAGAAGTATCCGAATATCGGAACACTTCTTCCTGCAATGGGCTATGGAGCTCAGCAGCTGAAGGACCTTGAAACCACGATCAACAACACCGACTGTGACTCTGTTGTCATAGGCACCCCCATCGACCTCAACCGTATCATCAGGATCAAGCGGCCCTCTACCAGGGTATGGTATGACCTGCAGGAGATCGGCAGCCCCAACCTTGAGGAGGTTATTGACGAGTTTGTGAAGAAGCACAAACTGGCGTAGTTCCAGTCTTCAGTCTTCAGTCTTCAGTCGCCAGTCAATCAATTATTTACGACTGCCGACTGCCGGCTGGTGACTGCTGGCTGAAAATTCCCGGCCATTTCATATCTTTGAAGCAAAGATTACGGAATGCCGGTAACAGCTGTCTCAGACCTGAAAAAAATGGAATCAGGCACTTCTGATGTCACAATAGTGGGCTCAGGGAGTTGGGCCACCGCGATGACAATGGTTCTGACGGCCAACGGTCACCGTGTTACCTGGTATATAGACAGGCCTGATATATTCAGGCATGTGAGACGGTACGGGAGGAATCCACACTATCTGACGACTGTTGAGTTTGATCTTTCATTGATCAGCCCCTCAGACAATATCCGTGCGGCGGCAGACTCCTCAGACATAATAATACTGGTTACCCCCGCCGCCTTTCTTAAAGCAGAGCTTGAGGGGATGGAAGATGATGCCCTGGAAGGCAAAACCGTCTGTTCAGGCATAAAGGGAATCATTCCCGGCGACAATTGCGTTACTGGGGAGTATCTTATCAGGCGGTACCAGGTCCCTGATGAGAACATTGTTATTATTACAGGGCCAAGTCATGCTGAAGAGGTGTCAACGGAAAAGTTGACCTATCTGACTTTTGCCTCACGGAGCAGCGGGAGGGCCGCCAGGGTGGCAACACTCTTTTCCAACAGGTGGATCACGACGTTAATCTCAGGGGATTTTATCGGCACGGAATACGCGGCGGTGATGAAGAATATCTATGCCATTGCTGCAGGTATTGCGAACGGGCTGGCCTATGGAGACAATTTTATTGCAGTGCTTCTGGCTAATGCAGCAGGAGAGATGAGCCGCTTTGTGGATGCCGTATCACCCTTGCAGCGCGAAATAACGGAATCGCCTTACCTGGGAGACCTGCTTGTAACCGGATATTCTCAGTTCAGCCGAAACAGGAACCTGGGATTTATGATAGGAAAGGGTTATACCGTAAGGAACGCACTTTTGGAGATGAACCAGGTGGCTGAAGGATACTTTGCATCATCATGCATTCATGCCGTCAATAAGGATATTAAAGCGGATATTCCGATCGCAGAGACAGTTTACAGGATTCTGTATCTCTCTGCCAATCCCCTCTACGAAATGAAAAGTCTTTCAAAAAAACTAAAATAGACATGAATAATATAATCTCTGTCACAATTAAAGACATCGGTTTATTTGTCAACACTGATGAACTGACCACCTTTATGGAAAGCGCAAAGACAAGCCTCATTGCCCTCAGGGAGGGCAGAGGACGGGGAAACGAATTCACCGGCTGGCTTCGGTTACCTGATAAAACTGTTTCGGAGACAGAAGGCATAAGGAAATGTGCGGCACGACTGCGTTCCCAGGCCCCGGTGACAGTCGTCGTTGGAATCGGGGGTTCCTATCTTGGAGCAAAGGCACTGACGGAGGCGCTCAGGGATCCCTTCGGGAAACAGGAGCATACCCTTGTTTTTGCGGGCCACACCCTCAGTGAGGATTATCATGCTGCACTGCTCCGGTTTCTTGATTCAACCCTGTACAATATTGTGGTCATCTCCAAGAGCGGGACCACAACCGAGCCGGCTATCGCCTTCCGTATTCTCCGTGATCATCTGCATAATAAAGTCGGCGAACGGGGGATGAAATCACATATTGTTGCCATAACTGATGCCAGGCGCGGCGCACTCCACAGCCTGGCCGTCAGCGAAGGGTATGAAACATTTGTCATCCCTGATGACGTGGGAGGACGCTATTCAGTACTGACTCCCGTGGGGATGCTCCCGCTGGCACTGGCAGGGTATGATATTGATGCATTTGCCGAGGGCATGAGAGATATGGCCCTCTCGGTGCGTGAAGGGAATGATACAGCATCGAATATTGCCATTGCTTATGCCGCAGCAAGGAATACTCTCTACCAAAATGGCTATACAACTGAGATTCTGATAAGCTATGAGCCTGCTCTTGTTTTCCTGGCAGAGTGGTGGAAACAGCTGTACGGAGAGAGCGAGGGCAAGGAGAGCAAGGGTATATTTCCTTCATCAGTCTCCTTTACCACGGACCTTCACTCAATGGGCCAGTACATTCAGCAGGGAGAGCGCAAACTGTTCGAGACCGTAATACATGTTGAAGAACCGCACCACAGGCTTGTTGTTCCGGGTGCGTCTGATGACTCTGACGGGATCGGATTCATTGCGGGGAAGACGCTGTCAGAGGTCAATCACAAGGCAGAAGCCGGGACCCGGATAGCACACACTGAGGGCGGGGTGCCTGTCATAACGGTCAGCCTGCAGCGTATTGATGAGTATAACCTCGGGCAACTGATGTATTTCTTTGAACTGGCATGTGCCGTCAGCGGCTATGTCCTTGGTGTCAATCCCTTTGACCAGCCGGGAGTGGAATCATACAAGAAGAACATGTTCGCCCTGCTTGGCAAACCCGGGTTTGAGGCTGAACGCGAGAGACTGGAGGGGGAATTGAAGGCACAAGGATAAAGGATAAAGGCACAAGGATAAAGGATAAAGGCACAAGGATAAAGGATAAAGGCACAAGGAT
>DZBJ01000040.1:20852-21011 GCA_022736275.1 Rikenella microfusus
AAAGGATAAAGGGTGAAGAGGAATGGAGTCAATTTCAGGACCCTGGATCAATAACGGTCTCCTGATTTGATGTTCAGGCAAAATGGGGTGTGTCAAAACTCAGATTTCTGTGGGCTGCAGCCAGCAGTGGCCTGGCCAGTACCCCATGGGGACAAGCCT
>DZBJ01000143.1 GCA_022736275.1 Rikenella microfusus
ATGTGGCCAGGGCTGTTCAAGACCCAAGCAGGTTAAGTTGCATTAATGTTAATGCGTTGGAGGCAGCATCAAAGGTTTACGTAAACCCGTCCCAAGCCCTGTCTTGCTTGATGGAGATGTCCCCATCACCAGGGTTCAGGCAAGCTAAGGGCACGTTCATAAAACCTGGGAAGTTCCTCCAGGTTATTGCCTCGGATTACACGGAACAGCAGGCGCATGTTCTAACGAATATGCTCAGGCAAACGAACCCGCAAAACCCCCATACAAATTTACAAATATCACGCACACCCTCAAAAATCTATACGAAAGATTCTTCCGGATTCACCTCTTGTATGAAGGAGCAGGATGCGTCGTTTTTTGAGTTGTACGACTTGTTACCAAACACGTCTATATTGTATCAGCTCAATGAAGATGGGGACCTGATAGGCAGGGCACTGCTGCATGACAATGCGAGAGTCATCACGGACAGTGAAACACCATCCTATATAAATATGATGGACAGGATATATTCTGCGAATGCAGACATTGAGGCCATATTTAAGGGTTGGGCGCATAACAACGGGTATTTTCACAAAGTAACACAAGGTATAAGCATACGTAAATATTCACATCCTGCTACTTACAATATTCAGGAGTTTGACGTTATCATAGATTTGCCAGAAGACTTTCCAACTGCATTTGAAAATGTGCCCTACATGGACACGTTTTGTTACTACTATGTAGGCGCTCGAATGTTGTCTTCAAGAAGTTCTATTAAAGTTGGTGGACGTATGAGGTACAATGACTCTACCTTGCAGGAGGTCAATGGTTCCGACTCAAATAACCTTTTAACTAACTCTCGTTTAGTGGCTACGTGTGGAGGTTGTGGTGATAGCATATACGACGAAGACGACGTTAACTGGGCTTTTGACACTCAATACTGTAGGGACTGTTACCTGGAGATGTTTACGGAGTGTGAGGTATGCGGGGAGACAGTGGAGAACGAGGGGACCACTTATGTCGATGACACGACAGTTTGCCGATTTTGTCTGAATAGCCATTACACGGAATGTGATAGTTGTAATGAATATTTCCAGGTGACTGGTAATTATGCTGTATCCATGTACAGCACCTATAACGGGGACACTATTTGTGAACGTTGCTACGAAAGGTATTACTTCTGCTGCGACGAATGCGGGGATATATTTCCTGAAGAGGAGATGCAGGGTGTAGATCGGTTAAGCCTGTGTGAAAGTTGTGCAGATGATAAAAAGGCTGAGGCTGAGGCTGAGGCTGAGGCTGAGGCTGAGGCTGAGGCTGAGGCTGA
>DZBJ01000144.1 GCA_022736275.1 Rikenella microfusus
GCTCAACCTCCTGTTGGTAGTGGTAATGGCGGGATTACCATTACCAATTTGTATGTCGTCAGCTTTTTGTATAGTGAAAACCAACGGTTGTGGCCGTGTCAAGGCCTAAAAACATGGGGTAGTATAAGCAGTAGAATAATTTTGGTTGGCCACTACATGTAGTAGCAGGAGGAAGGGGAGTTATTCAAGGGGCATCAAATGAGTGGGGGATCTGAACTAACGTACTTATTTCTGATGGGCTTTCTTACCATGTACCCGTTCATAGGCTTTGCAGAACGGGCAGATTTCCTGCTCAATACTCTTCACAAAGTTAAAGGCCATTCCCTGTTGGTGGTGGCGGGCATGCCTGCAGACAGGGCAGAGCTCACAAACCTTTGCCATGGCTTTATCAGCTGCTGAGGGTTCCTTGGTACACTGGTACGTCATGAGTTGATGGCTGTGTTAAGCAGGCTGCTTGGCTTAAAGGTCAGCACCTTGCGGGCTTCAATGGTAATTGCTTCGCCGGTCTGGGGATTACGGCCACGACGGGCGTTTTTCTGTTTTGGCTCAAATACCCCGAAGCCGGAAATCTTGATGGTTTCGCCTGCCTCAAGTGATTCCTTTATGATGGCAAAGACCGATTCCATCATGGCAGCAGAGTCCTTCTTTGACAGGCCGGTGGTGGTGTGGATCTTTTCTGCGATGTCTGCCTTAGTCATTTTCATACTCCGTGTATTTCTTTGAACTGCCCCGCACTTTGTCAGCCGGGTATTTCTTTGCGTTGATTTCTATTTTTGCTTCTGCTGCCTGTAGAAGATCTATTCCCAGCTTGTCAGATATTTGCACCAGGTAAATCAGGATATCAGCCAACTCCTGTTCAACTGCCAGGCGCGTTGTATCCTCAAGTAAATGACTTGAATCACCCTCTACCCACTGAAAATGCTCTATCAGCTCTGCTGCTTCTGCTATCAGGGCCATAGATAGATTCTTCGGGGTATGGAACTTGTTCCAGTCCCTTTCATCGGCAAATATCCGCAGGCGATCACGAAGGGTTTCCAAAGAGTCTATAGGCATTTTTTACCTCTTATCAGCTTGCGTGATTATTGTCACAGTTTCCATCTATGTCGATGCTCACCAAGGTATTCCTGTGCCGGCCAGAGCGCACTGTCCTGCGGCGGAATGATGCCTCGGCCTGTTAATGTCTGAAGCGGACCGGCAAAGTTTGGTGTAAGTCCGATGGATGCAGAGGTAATAACCTGGTAGTTGGTTGATACACCCAGCATTCCTTCATCAAATCCCCAGTGGCACAGCCTGCAGAGTGC
>DZBJ01000145.1 GCA_022736275.1 Rikenella microfusus
AGTCCTGTTAAATGTTGCGGGGCCGTCGTTCAGCTTGCTTTTCAGGTCTTTGGAAAAAGGCTTGCTTTTGGTGTTGCCGGCAAGGGTGTCGGCATAAAACAGTTTAATTACAGGCTGCCCCTGGCTGCTGACCGCCTGTCCCCTGTCGGTACTGAACAGGAGACCCTCCTTGTAGAAAACCGGGGCAAATTCATCATAAAGGTCCGTGCTGAAAGCACTTTTTGTAATCGCGTATGGTTGTTCCTGGGCGAGCAGTGAGCCTCCCGCAGACATCACAGCCAGAATAAATGTAAAGGTCCCTTTTTTCATTATCCCGAAGTTCTAATTGACTAAATTACGCTAAAGTTTTAAATCAGATCACTGATTCCTGACGCTGAATACAGGATATGCAGTGGTAAAAATCTTCGATCTAGAAGATCAGAGGATTAATTACATCGACCTTATAACGGAATTCATAGCGCAGCATGACCTCGTGCGAACCGCTGTTGTAGTTGCCAAGTGATCCGAAGTTGAAGTCGTACGAGTATGCCACCTTGAACTGATTGTTTATGGCGAACTGTGCCAGGGCGGTCACCGAGCTGGTACTGCGGTATGTGGCCCCAATCCAGAACTTGTCGTATAATATGAAGTGGGCGCTGGCATCATACAGGACCTTGTCACCCGGGGAATATGATACCAGGGCAGAGGGCATAAAATTGGCCTTTGGTCCGAGGGAAAACATGTAGCCCGTGTTCAGAACATAGTTATACTGCCCGGGGTCGACCTTCAGCGAATACTTGTTCCTGTCAAAGTCGAACTCGTACCCAAGCAGCCGGGGTATGGAGAATCCCACAAAGTAACTCTTGACACTGTAATAAACACCGAAGCTGAAGTCAGGAACAACAAACACCCTTGAGTCGATGAGATAGTACTCATCTCCCGGATCAAGGACAATCAGGTCTGACCATGCCGTGTTGGTGGCAACCAGTCCTGCCCCTAGACCAAGGGCCAGAAGTCCGCCTCCTACGTTCATCCGATAGGCGTATGAGGTCATCACCTCTGTCTGTTTGGTGACACCTATCTGATCATTGACCACCACAAGGCCCAGCCCGAGTTTGTCCGAAAGCACCGGGGCATCAACCTCGAGGCTCATGGTCCGTGGAGCACCTGATATACCAACCCATTGCTGACGGTAAAATGCCGCAACACTGAGTCCGCCCCTGTTCCCGGCATAGGATGGATTGATGGTTAACGGATTCAGTATGTACTGATCGGTCACCGGTGTCAGCTGGGCAGCAAGACTGACTGGCACCAGCA
>DZBJ01000070.1 GCA_022736275.1 Rikenella microfusus
AAACCCGACCTACATGTTCAAAAACGGTAACTTGGTAATTTCTATGTCCCTAAAGCCTATACAATCCAGAGATAATGTGCGACTTCTGCGCTTGAGCTCGATTCTTGCCATTACAGCAGTTACGTTGCTGGCTGTCGGCATGATGTATTATAATTTTCTCTCGCAGAAACGGCTGCAGAGCATGACTGTCGTCCGACTGGAGGAAAGCCTGGCCGGTCGGGCCAAGGCCGTGAATTATTTTTTCATGGAAAGAAAAAATGATATGCGAGAGCTTGCAGCCAGCAGTAGCGTAAACGGATATTTTACCAACAGGGCACTGGGGATGTCACTTGAGTATGGCCTGCGAGGGAGTTTGCAGCTTATACAGAGAGATTTTCAACATCTTGACAAATCCGGATTGTCGAATCTGAGGACAATGTATACCCGTCTTGTCCTGTTTACGACGGATGGGGAAATGCTTGTTGAATACCAGGGAGTTTCGCCATGCCCTGTCAGTGGCTGCAACTTGCAGGAAATTACAAAAACAGCGAGTCCGGATGCTCCACTGGTACAACTGGACAAAAGCAACCCTTCCTTTCTGCTGTTCACCTCCGCCGTCAGACAGCAGGATGAAATTGTCGGCTATATCGCCGGCTGGGTATCACTGACTTTAATACATGAACAGTTTCTTGAAACAGTTACACCAGAACAGGAGGGATTGAACGATATCCTTTTTATATACGCGCCAGACAATCCCCTCTCAACTGGTATCAGGCTGGAAAGCTCTCAGAAAAGTGAACTGTTGCGCCGTCTTTCTCAAATAGCAGCAGTATCTGACGAAAAAGATACAAGCCATTCCTTCCTGAATATTGGTGAGGATACTACCAAGTACATACTTGTCAGCAGCAGACTGATGGGCCAGGATATGTCGCTGATTCATCTCCTCGAGCAGCAGCATGTCTTTGACTTTCAAGCCCCATACCGGACACTTCTCGGCATGCTTCTTGTCGGTTGGATGGTGCTGGGAATTGCACTGTTAGCTATCAGACTGAATACTCGTGCGAGGGTGCTTGGTGCCAAACTTGATGAAAGTGATCGGCAACAGCAAATCATCGCACAAATAAACAGGGATCTCTCCCTGGAAGTTGAACAGCGCCGCAGGGCAGAACATCAGCTCGCTGAGGAAAAAGAACGACTTGAACTGGTGGTTTACGCTGCGGACACCGGTATCTGGGAATGGAAAGTGCAGACCGGAAAGACGACCTTCAATGAACGATGGGCGGGAATCGTCGGCTACACACTGGCGGAACTGGAACCGGTTTCCATTCACACCTGGGTGGCTTTGTGCCACCCAGATGATTTCAACACCGCTGATTCCTTGTTAAAAAAACATTTCAAGGGTGAGATTGATTTTTACGATCTTGAATATCGCATGCGGCATAAAGATGGCCACTGGGTGTGGGTGCATGATCGAGGCAGTGTGGTTGAATGGAGTCAGGATGGTCTTCCCTTGCGCATGTCCGGAATTCATAGCGATATCAGCAGCCGTAAACATGCAGAAATGGATTTGCTCAAGGCACATGACACCCTGGAAGAACGGGTGAAAGAACGAACAGAGGAGCTTGCCCGGATCTATTCCAGACTGGCAATGCAGGAAAAAATGGCCTCAGTGGGCCAGTTGGCGGCGGGGCTTGCCCATGAATTGAATAACCCCATCAATTTTGTGCAGACAAATTTTGCCGCTCTGGTGGATGATATCAATGATCTGCTGGAAATCATACGAGCCTATCAATACACTCTCAAACAGGCGGCGAACGAATGTTCCCTGTCGGCTCAGGTTGCGCAGCTATCTGAACTGGAGCAGGCGCTGAATCTTGACTATCTCCTCACAGATATCCCCGTTCTGTTTGATGAATCCGAGAAGGGTTTTGTCAGGATTGGGAAAATCATCCAGTCCATGCGTGATTTTTCACGGGTGGATAATGTAACCGACCGCTCCTGGTACAATATCAATATAGGGATTGAGGATACCCTGACAATAGCCAGAAATGAATATAAGTATTGTGCGGAAATAAAAACACAACTTGGCAGCCTGCCTGAATTGTACTGCAATCCGGAACAGTTGAATCAGGTTTTCCTTAACCTGATTGTTAACAGCAGTCACGCCCTTGCATCCATGGCAGATGGACATAAAGGGGTGATCAGCATCACAACCAGCCATACGGATGACGCTGTTTTTTGCGAAATAGCCGACAATGGCCCGGGAATTGACGAAGAGCACCGAAAACGAATTTTTGAGCCGTTTTACACCACCAAGGATCCCGGTAAAGGAACAGGATTGGGATTAAGTATCTCCTATGATATTGTTGTTAATAAACATCATGGCGAGCTGACCGTACACTGCCCTGAAGCAGGCGGGACTGTATTTACCATCCGCTTGCCCCGAAACATGGAAGAACCAAAGGGAACCCCATGAAAACAATAGAACAGATAAACATCCTTTTTGTTGATGATGAAGCCTCGGTTTTAAATTCCTTGCGTCGTTTTTTACGAAAAGAGCGCTACCAGACACTCTTTGCCGGCAACGGCCAGGAAGCGCTGGAAATACTTGCAACGCAATCGGTGGATATCCTTGTTACTGATCTGCGTATGCCCCAGATGGGCGGGCTTGAACTGATACAGGAAGCAAAACGGCGGGCTCCCCAAACCATACGCATCATACTCAGTGCATCCCGGGATGTGGAGCAGGTCATTGCCGGCATTAACGCTGGCGAGGTCTTTCGTTTTATCCCCAAGCCCCTTGATCCCGAGCCCTTCAAACAGATCCTTCTGGATGCGGTTGAATATTTTCTAATGAAAACGGAACGGGAGGAGCTGCTTGACGAACTGGCGTCAAAAAACAGGAGCCTTGAAGCCGCAAACAACAGCCTGCTGAGTTTGACTGAAGCGCTGCATACCAGCGAGGAGCAATTTCGTGCCATAGTGGAGATGGCTAATGATGCGGTAATAATGAGCAATGAAAAATCGGAGCTGGTGCTATGGAACAAGGCTGCTGAAACAATTTTCGGTTACTCAGCCGAGGAGGCAATCGGCAGGAATCCCTATGATCTTCTTGCTCCAGAGCAATATCGATCGGCCTACGCGAAAATCCGTGAAGAAATTGTGCGTCGGGCTGGTGAAAAAAACTACACCGGAGTGATACATAACGGAATAACACAACACAAAAGTGGAAGAATTATTCCGGTGGAGTTGTCAGGCTCCATTGCCCAGGTTGCGGGAAAACCTCATGTGATCAGTGTCCTGCGGGACATCTCAGCCCGAGTGGCAGTGGAAGATGCGCGCAAACGCTTTGAGGCACTCCAGAAAGTCTTTGAGACGAAAATTGAGAAGTCGCTGCTGCAGGCAAAAGTACCTGATGGAATCACAGGTGTTGACATGGCCTCCTGCTCCATCCCGTCAAAACATCTGGATGGGGATTTCACCGATTTTGTTGTCTATGGGGAAAGGAAATTTGATATACTGATTGCCGATGTGATGGGGAAAGGGGTGCAGGCCGCACTCGTTGGTGCAGGAGTCAAATCCAGCTTTTTAAAAGCATTAAGCCAGCATGATTGCGCGGTTACTCCCCGCCCTAATTGCCCAGCGCGCATCTCAGACCCACAATATCTTGGAGAAGTGGTCGCCAATGTTCATGCAATGACCGCACAGCACCTGATTGATCTGGAAATGTATGTCACCCTCTTTTTCTCCCGCTTTAACCTGGAGGAAAGAACAATGGCCTTTGTTGATTGCGGACATACCAAGACTGTCCACTTTCATGCTGCTACCGGTGACTGCTCATGCCTGGCAGGTGACAACCTGCCCTTGGGGATGGTGGCTACGGCCCGCTACCAGACGCAGGTCGTTTCATTCCAGCCCGGCGACATGTTTCTTTATTATTCCGATGGAGTCTCGGAGGCTGAGCATGAATCCGGAGAACAATTCGGCACCAGAAGGCTGATAGAACTGGTACAGGCGAACCATCAGCAGGAAGCGGCACTGATAGTAGAATCAATTCGAGATGAAGTGCTGCGGTTTACGGGTTCGGATAATTTCAGTGATGATTTTTCCTGTATTGCGGTTAAAATTGCGTAACCCTGTTTTTTTTTGTGACAGTCCCTTGCTGTCTCCTGCCCAATTTCATTAATGTAAGCGGTCATTGTTTCGTGCCCATCAACCCCGCTGATTATTTTCCTTGCTACTGGAAACATGCCCTGTTTCTGCCTTGAGCCTTGGCCTTGTACAGGTTCTCGTCCGCTTTTTTGATCAATTCCTCTTCATCCTTGAATGGATAGAGTTCCGCTGAAACGCCCCCTATGCTCACAGTGATGTACTCGGAGATCTGATCCGATTCATAGGGATTGGCAGCACAGGCCGCGACAATTCTTTCCCCTACATGTCTCATCTCAGGGTATCCTGTTTCAGGAAGTAGTACAAAAAATTCCTCACCTCCGTAACGGAAGGCAATATCCGACTCACGAATGACTGACCCAACCCGCGAGGCGAATTCCCGCAGAACCAGGTCACCAAAGGGATGGCCGAAGGTATCATTTACCCGTTTGAAATGATCAAGATCCAGCAGGAGGCAGGAGAGGTTGGTTTTATAACGTTTATATCTCTTGAATTCTTTCGCCAGCACATGATCCATGTGTCTTCGATTATAGAGTCCGGTCAATTGATCGCAGACGCTGATTTTTTGCAGTCTTTGAACCTGGGTGAGCTTCTCGGACAAATTCCTCCGAAGGGACTGCTTGTCTTTATCCAGTTGATGCACCAGACCAATCCTGTCCTGGCGGGTAAGAAAGTGCTCAATGGCATCATGGAGTACTTTTAACAGTTCTTCTTTGACAAGCGGCTTTGTTATAAACTGGTATATTTTTCCCTCATTGATACAGGGAAGGAGTTGTGCTGTCTGCGTACAGGCACTCAGCACAATGCGTACTGCATCAGGATTATGTTTCTGTATCCAGAAAAGGAGTTGCAATCCATCCATTTCAGGCATCCTCATGTCTGTCACCAGTATATGGATGGTGTGCTTTTTCATTATATCAATTGCATCGGCTCCGCTTTCTGCGAAATAGCAGTTAAACCTCTCCCTCAAAAGCAGTCGTTCGATGGCATGAAGAGTATATTTTTCATCATCCACAAAGAGAATATTGATATCCTTCATATTATCTCCCTTAACTTGCCAGAATTTTAATAAGATATTGACCCGGAGTTTGGAGTTTCAGCCCTCGTACGACTGAAAATTTCACTTAAAATTTTAAAAAACATAGAAAGCAATAAAAACACTTGACATGACGGCAATAGTCGGCGCCGTTTTCTCAGCCAAATTGACAGGTTACATTGACGACAG
>DZBJ01000071.1 GCA_022736275.1 Rikenella microfusus
GGTTATAAAGCAGTTCATCAACAAGATCGGCAATATCATTTCCGCTCTCAGGAATGTTAAGGTTCAGCGACCTGCAATACTCAGGATAGAGCTGATAAAACAGCAACAGGGTATAATTGGTAATGCTGCTGTTGACGATATACTTGTTATAGTCGCCTGCATCATACCAGCCTCCCGGGCTTGAAATGACAGTACCCTCAGGCCTGCTCTTCGATGCAGCGGATTTGTGAACCATTACAGCTGTGTCGGGATGACCTGCAGGCCTTGCCCATTTTGAACCGAATTCCTCTGTAATCTCAAATCCTGAACGGTTCAGATAGAATGATTTAACCGAGGCTTTGGTAATCTCGCTGTAAACATCCGGGGCTATCCGGAAAATGCCGGAGCAGTAATCAGTACCGTCCAGGCACAGCCTGTAGGTTCCCGTTGCAACCAGTGCCGAGAAGTCCGCAGCACGGACCGTGTCACCTGACATATCCCAGTAGCGGGGCTCGCCGGTCCGGCCACTGAAGACGACCTTGCCGGTCACTGCATCAATGATATCAAATTCCTCAGCAGCTGAGCGGATCAGTGTCACCTTTTCGGCACCAGGCAGATATCCGACCTGGTTGAGAAGTATCATTTCGGTTGCAGCTGAAGACTCAAGCCTTGACTTCTTCTGTGCAGCATTGCCGCATCCTGTTGTTGCAAGCACGGCAAAGAGGGTAAAAATGAAAATTCCTGATACAGTTTTCATTTTGCTACATTATTACTTTGACATTATGTTCAGTCCCTTCCGGGAAAACTGGTATCAGAGAGGAATCAACCTTCTTTCCGTCGACGATAATCTCCCAGGCACCTTTCGACTTATGCTCGGGATTAAGGATATCAATGTTGTAAATAGCTCCCCTGAATTTGCGTCTGACAGTAAACCCGCTCCATTCCGGGGGTATGCAGGGATCTATCAGCAGCCCGTCGTACTCGGGTCTGATGCCAAGGATATACTGCGTGACGGCATAAAGGCACCATGCTGCGGTGCCGGTGAGCCAGCTGTTCTTGGCTTCACCCGGCCTGAAGGCATCCTTGCCGGCAATCATCTGGGAATATACGTACGGTTCCGTTTTGTGAAGATCGCTGATATCCTCAAGATATGACGGAGTGATGCGGCTGTAATAGTCAAAGGCCCTGTGACCGTTGCCTGTCATTGTTTCGGAGATGATGATCCATGGATTGTTATGGCAGAATATGCCGGCATTTTCCTTGTATCCCTCAGGATAGCTCGATATTTCACCAAACTGCAGATAATACTTTGTGAACGCCGGGTTGTTCAGGACTATCCCGTATTCGCATGCCAACCGTTCGTTGACGGCGGTAAGCGCCTTCAGGGCCCTGCCGTCTTCGGATCCTATGCCCGCCATGACGCACATACCCTGTGACTCAATAAAGATCTTACCCTCCTCATTCTCCCTGCTGCCCACCTTTCTTCCGTAGAAGTCATATGCGCGCAGGAACCACTCGCCGTCCCATCCGTGGTTGTCAATGGCTTTCACCATCTCACCGATGTGCTTCTCTGCCTCCTCTGCCAGAGCATTCTCACCTCTCTTCCTGGCGATGGTGACGAAATCGGCACCGTAGAGCACGAACATTGCCGCTATGAATACTGATTCAGCCTGCCCGCCCTTCTGGTTCTCGGTGGTCTGGAAGCTTTCGTCGGGGTTGGTTGAGAAGCAGTTCAGGTTGAGGCAGTCGTTCCAGTCGGCACGCCCTATCAGCGGCAGCCGGTGAGGCCCCAGGTGGTTGATGACATGCCGGAATGAACGGTTCAGGTGTTCAAAGAGGCTTGCGGCGTTTGCCGGGTCATTATTGAACGGCACCACCTCGTCAAGTATCGACCAGTCGCCCGTCTCCCTGAGATAGTTGGCCACTCCGAATATCAGCCACAACGGGTCGTCATTGAAGTTGCCGCCTATCTCGGCATTGCCTCTCTTTGTGAGAGGCTGGTACTGATGGTATGCACTGCCGTCATCAAACTGCGTGGATGCTATGTCAATGATCCTCTCCCTGGCCTGCGGCGCTATCATCTGAACGTAGCCGACAAGATCCTGGTTGGAGTCACGGAATCCCATTCCGCGCCCAATACCTGATTCAAAATAGGAGGCGCTGCGCGACATGTTATAGGTGACCATGCACTGGTACGGGTTCCAGATGTTGACCATGCGCGAGAGGCGCGGGTCGGGATGGTCAAGGCTGATGGCTGAGAGTTGCCTGTCCCAGTATTCCTTCAGCTCCCTGAATGCGGCATCCACCTTTGAACCGGTGTCATACCTTTCAATCATCGCCTTAGCCCTGCTTTTGTTGATCACTTTCGGGGCAATGAACTTCTCACTGTCAGGGTTTTCGATGTAACCGAGAACGAAGACATAATTCTTCTCTTCTCCGGGCTCCAGGCTGACCTCAAGGCAATGGGAACCCACCGGCGACCAGCCGCGGGCGAAGCTGTTGCGCGGCTTGCCTGAGAAGACTGCATCAGGCCGGTCAAAGCCGTTGTACATGCCAAGGAACGCCTCCCTGTCGGTGTCGAACCCGGCGATGCCGTTGTTCACCGAATAGAAGGCATAATGATTGCGGCGTTCGCGGTATTCGGTCTTGTGATAGATGACGCCATCCTCCACCTCCACCTCACCGGTGGAGAAGTTGCGCTGGAAGTTTGTCTGATCATCGTGTGCGTTCCAGAGGCACCACTCAACGAAGGAGAAGAGGAGGAACCTCCGTGGCAGCTTACCGTTATTGCGAAGGGTGATGCACTGCACCTCGCAGGTGTCGCCGACGGGCACGAAGAAGAGCATCTCTGCACGCAGGTTGTCCTTCTCTGCTCCTATGACCGTATAACCCATCCCATGGCGGCAGGAGTAATCATCCACTTCAGTCTTCACCGGCTTCCATCCGGGAGACCATACTGATCCGTTATCATTGATATAGAAGTACTTGCCTCCGTCATCCAGCGGCACGTTATTGTACCTGAAACGGGTCAGCCTGCGCAGGCGGGCATCACGGTAGAAGCTGTAGCCCCCGGCGGTGTTTGAGATGATTGAGAAGAAATCCTTGTTCCCGAGATAATTTATCCACGGCCAGGGGGTCATGTACTGTGTGATGACATACTCCCTGTTAATGTCATCGAAGTGTCCGTATTTCATAGTTTGTGTTTAATCTTTAAGTTTATCCCACCAGGTGAATTTCAGAATGATGGTTGTCACAATCATCACTCCCGTTGCAACATAGAACGGTGTCCACTCGCGCATGACCAGGAACACCGGGAAGGCCATTAGTGATATCTGCCATACAATGCCCACCGCGATGTTAAACATATCTTTCCAGAAGTTCCTGTTGGCTTTGAAGGAGGGATCCTCAGCCAGTACCATTTTCTCTACCGGTTTCCAGAAACCCCACGGGCGTACCTGCCTGTAGAATTTCTTCAGTGTCGCATCATTCTCTCTCCGGGTGAGGAGAGATCCAAGCACGCTCCCGACGAGGGATATGAGGAATATTACCGGAAATGCGTTCATGCTGAAGTTCTCGGTCAGCGGCCAGTTCTGAAGTATGTCGAGGTTCAGCGCAGGCAGCAGGAGGGCTGCACCCACTCCTGAGAGCATCCCCCAGAAGTAACCGTAGCCGTTGAATCGCCACCAGTACCATTTCAGAACGTTGGGAGCAGTATATCCTCCCCACAGCGCCGCGGTGATCCACAGCACCACATCATTGATTGATGTCACCATGAACCCGACAATTATTCCAATAACCACTATCAGCAGGGAGGCGGCGTAGCTCATCCTTACATAGGTCTTTTCGCTTGCATTGGGGTTAATATAGCGCTTGTAGATATCATTGACCAGGTATGCCGGGGCGGCATTCACCGTTGCGGCGAAGTTACTCATGAAGGCAGCGATGAGACCTGCAAGGAGGAAGCCCAGGAGTCCTACCGGCACATAGGTGGCAAGCACCTCCGGCAGTATACCCTCAAAGTCGGGGTTTGTCAGTGACCCCGTATACAGTTTGTCGAAATTCACCAGGGCCAATATTGTAAGTCCGGCAACCATGAAGTAGCGTGCAGGGTTCAGAACCACGCTCACCAGCGAGCTCATTTTTGAAGCCTCCTTGGGGTTCTTTGTGGCGAGTATGCGCTGCATGTCGTAGTTGGGTGCCGGACCGGCGGCGGAGACAAGGAGGCCCTTGAAGAGCATCATGACGAAGAAGAGCCCAAACAATTCATATCCGTCAGTCTTTATCCAGTCGTTGAACGTATGCAGCTTCGGCGAGGCAGTTGCCGATATCGCGTTCCAGTCGAGTCCCGTGGTCCTCCCGAACCACAGGCTCTTCCACCCCTCGGGGATAACGGCGTTCAGGGCATCGGGAGATATCTGTTTTATGGCGATGATACCCACTGCTATTGAGGCGATGGTGAGTATGCCATACTGGATCACCTCGGTAATGACCACGCTGAACATCCCGCCTTTGACCACATAGAATGTGGTGATGGCCATCAGGATGAGAGCATAGAGGTTGACGTTTATCTGGGGATGGGCCAGCAGGTATTCAGGATTGGATACTATCGGAGGAAGGAAGGCCGAAACGAACTTGCCTATCCCTTTGAAGCCGTAGGAGAGGAATCCGATTACGCTGACGATGGCAAAAAGCACCACAATAATGTGTGATAGCGTTGCTGCCCTGCCGTCGCCGAAGCGGGTCTTGATCCATTCGGCCCCGGTCATGACGTTTGAGCGTCTCAACCACGAAGAGAGATACACCATCAGGAAGATCTGGTTGAAGACAGGCCACATCCAGGGTATCCAGATGCTCTTCATTCCGTAGACTGACAGCCAGTACACCAGGAGCATGGTGCCGGCTATGTCAAACATTCCCGATGCATTGGAGACACCCAGGAAGTACCATGGCAGGCTGTTACCTCCCAGGAAGTAAGACTGAATGTTCTTCGATGCCCGTTTGGATACCCAGTTTCCTATGAAGATGGTTGCCACCAGGTAGAGGAGGACTATGCCAAGGTCTATGATATGCACTTTCATGGTTATTATGTTTAGTTAAGGGTTTCAGATAATGAAGGAGATACGTCCTTTTCTTGTTTTTTCGTAGACCTCGCGGCTGATGAGGTAATACTGTGCCGGCTTGTGTGCCACCCCCTGCTGTTTCTTCTTCAGCGGGATGACATAATGCATCTGTGCCACCTTCTTCCTGAAGTTGCGCTTGTCGAAAGAGGTTCCGAGCACAGCCTCGTAAAGTTTCTGAAGCTGTGATAATGTAAAGTAGTCAGGAAGGAGCTCGAAGGCGATGGGTTCGACCTTGACCTT
>DZBJ01000146.1 GCA_022736275.1 Rikenella microfusus
TCTGCGCCCCGTAGGGATCCTTCAGTTCCTGCTCAGGCTTAAACATCAGCTTCTTAACGCCACGGTTGTTGGTGTACTTGGCAAGCTCAAGGTCAACCTTCACCGGTACTTCAACACCGGCCTTGGTCAAAGCCTGACGCAGCAGACCGTCTGCCTTGCCGGCAAACATCATGGCATCACCCAGAATCCGCATTGCCTCAGTCGGATTGTGGAAGCCGATTGAATTTTCTGCACCAAAGAACAGGTTACGATAGAAGCCTTCCTCGTAATAATCCTTGGCCTGGTCGTACAGAGCCTTGTCAATTTGCTTTCCAGCGGCCTGCTGTTTGTGGGTCAGCTCAAACAGTTTGGCAACGGTGGCCAGGGCATAGCCGGAACGGATATACTGGGAAGCGGCACGGTCCTGAATAATAAGGACCTGCTCCTTCAGCCATTCCGGTGTCTCGGTATGGCACTGCTGGCAGGCCTTGAAACCATTTTTCAGCGGGCTCATGATCCGGTGGTCAGAAATCTTCTTGCTGCCAACCTTGGTGTAGGGCATATGGCAGTCGGCACAGGAAACACCGGCCATCCAGTGCACACTCTTGGTTGAGTACATCTCAAATTCAGGGTGACGGATATAACCCATCTTGAAGCCGGTCACGGCCTGGGTCCATTCGCCGTAGGACTTGTCGCTGCGGATCTTCTTGATGATGTTTTCGATAGGAATGTCACCCATCTTGCTGCCGTCCCAGGGGAAGAACACATCCTGTGACTTCATCTCGGCATCTTTGGGGATGATGTAGCTGACGTGGCACTGGGCACAGACCAGTGAACGTTTGTCCTGGTTAGTCAGTTTGGTCTGGTCAACTCCCATCTTGTCCAGTGCCTTGACAAGCGTAAAGCCTCTTGAAAGCTTGAGGTTCATGTCTTTGTTGTTGTGGCAGTCGATACAGGCGACACCCAGCTCCTGGTGCTCTTTGGGAATCATATTGACCCCATCTTTATACGGCTGGGAAAAATAGCTTGTTCCGTGCTTCTGGGCCAGTTGTGGTGCATAGGGAGTCTTACAGGTTAGACAGGCGCCGCCTCCCTTGAGTCGGGCAGGATCGATCTCGGCCTGGTCCTTCATCATGTAGACGTGGCCACGGGGCTCGTTGTATTCGATACCAAAGCCCCAGCCGTTGAACAGCAGGGCGATGAAGGGATATTCGGACAGTTTGTCATAGACCTTGCCGCCGTCATTCCCTTTTTTGTACTTGCTCTTGCCTTCCGGGGTGGGCAGGGCAGTGTCTTTCCAGG
>DZBJ01000147.1 GCA_022736275.1 Rikenella microfusus
CCATATATTCAAGAGCGGCATCATTGAAAGCGTGTCCGCGGAGATGGCTGAAGTTTCGGAGGATATCGTTGATCAGGTCCTGGTGAACGATGCGTTTCAGGTAGCTGATGACGAAGCCAGGAATCATCCGGCGGATCTTCGGGTTCTTGTCGTCGAGGATATGCTCAACGTCAAGCTGTAGCGGGGGTTTGGTCTGATCCATTATTACACCTTCTGGCGATAAAGATACAAATGAAAAATGTACAATAATTAATCCTCTCCGAGGAATGGATTTGTTGGTTGGTATTGGGTATCTACAAAAATTGAAGCTCTGTGAGTTATGGTCTGTGATAGGTCATAGATCTGCTATGTTAGTGGATCACCCCGAAGGCCCTTCCTGCGTGAATGCTCTCCCGAAAGATTAATTTGACTTGAGCTCTTATTAGATGTAACTTTGGTTCTCTTCTGACTTTGAAAGTAGTCATTTCATTTAAAAACAATCAATTATGAGAACAAAGAGCTTATTTTTCTGTGCGTTTGCACTGGCTGCATTTCTGCTCATAGGTTATGGCTGCACCAGCAAGCAGATTACACCTGCCAGACAGTATGCCGTGGAGGATTTCTTCAGAAATCCGGAAAAGGCAAATTTCTCGCTTTCACCTGACGGTAAATTCTATGCCTATATGGCACCCTACCGTGGGATGATGAATGTCTATGTCCGCGAGATCGGAAAAGAGGCCGAAATGCTGTTGACATTCGACACACTGAGAAGTGTTTACGGTTTCTTCTGGGCGAATAATGACCGGATCCTCTATATCAAGGATTCGGGAGGTGATGAAAATATGAAATTGTACGGTGTTAACAAGGATGGTTCAAACCTGATAGCCCTGGCTGATTTTCCAAAGGTACGCATGGAGATGATAGATGATCTGCCTGATATTGACGAGTTCGTAATTATCGGGCTTAACAAGCGTGTGCCACAGGTATTTGATCCGTACCGGCTTAATGTCAATACGGGTGAACTGACAATGCTTGCCGAGAATCCGGGAAACATTGTCGGCTGGATGACGGACCATAACGGAGACCTACGTGTCGCATTTGCTATAGTGGAAGGAGTGAACACATCGCTGCTTTACCGTGACACTGAGAAGGAACCGTTCAAAGAGATCCTTCGCACAACATTTAAGGAGACAATGTCACCTCAGTTCTTCACCTTCGACAATAAAAAACTATATGCTGTCTCAAACCTGGGCCGTGACAAGACAGCAGCGGTGATTTTCGACCCCGCATT
>DZBJ01000072.1:0-2056 GCA_022736275.1 Rikenella microfusus
CTGGTTATGGCAGGTGGCTGGGTGGATTACGCTGACACCAAGTATTGATTTTTAAAGTATCACCTGCCATAGTAGTGCCGTTGTAGGAGATAAAAAGGAGGTCTTTAATGTTTGGATTTGGGATGCCGGAATTAATCGTGATACTTGTGATTGTACTGGTGGTTTTTGGTGCGGGAAAGCTGCCGGAGATTGGTGGCGCTTTGGGAAAGAGTATCAGAAACTTTAAAAATTCATCTGAAGGCAAGGATGAAATAGTTATCAAGCCCAAACAGGACGACGAACCAAAGGCATAAGTTACAACGGATACGACAAATGGTATACCTGAGACAGTCGACAACCTTGTCGGCTGTCTCTTTTTTTGAGTGTCGCATCGATCAGGTTTAACACCTCCAACTTCCGCCGCGACCAGTCAGGCGCTAGCAGTTCGGTGCGTCCATCTCCCATAAGCCGGTGAATCATAATGCGAGGATCAAGCAGTTCAATAGCATCGCAGACCAACTCTACATACTCTTCCCGCCCCATCAGCTGGAGTTCACCAGACCGATATACGTTCTCAAGCTGACTTCCTTTCAAAACATGCAGGTGATGCAGTTTAACACCATCCACCCCTAAACGGTTCAGCTCCTGCACCGAAGCAAGCATCTGTTCCCGTGATTCACCAGGCAGCCCCAGTATCAGGTGAATACAGACACGTATTCCTGACCGTTTACATCGTTTTACAGCCTCTACAAAACAGGCGTGATCATGACCACGGTTTATCGCTTCCAGCGATGCGTCATGCATGGACTGCATCCCAAGTTCCAGCCAGAGATACGTGGATTGATGCAGTTCTGTCAGCAGCTGCAGAACATCATCAGGCAGGCAATCCGGTCGCGTGCCGATAATCAGGCCAACAACCTCCTGATCTTGCAACGCGGACTCATAGATGAGTTTCAGTTCAGCAGCAGATGCGTATGTGTTGCTATAGGCTTGAAAATAAGCGAGAAATTTTTCAGCTCTAAACTTGTGACGCAGGTACTCTTTACTACGTGCCAGCTGTTCCTGTAATGGCAGCTCAATCGGTACTCCAACTGCAGCAGCGCCCCGTGCATTACAAAAACTACAGCCCCCAACACCAATACGTCCATCACGATTGGGGCAGGTAAAACCGGCATCCAGCGATACCCGCTGTACTCGGCATCCAAAAAAACGTCGAAGCTCATCGGTGAATGTAGTGTAGCGTTTTGTGGTCATAATAAAAAAAGGACGACATTGCTGCCGTCCCTGGTTACCTTACCTGTGACTAAATTATTACTTACGGGCTGCCTTACCAGCAACCTGCATACGAATCAGGGCTCGTTCAAGAGCAGCCTCGTATATCTTGAATTTTTTATCTTCGGCAGTAAGAGTTTTTAGAGCTTGCTCAGCGCGACCAAGTGCAGCCTTTGCACGTTCAAGATCAATCTCGTCAGAACGTTCTGCGGTCTCTACCAGTACAATGATCTTGTCCTCCTGCACCTCAAAATAGCCCCAGTTAAGGGCCATGCAGACGGCAACACCATCTTTTTTGTAGCAGAGTTCACCGATATTAAGTGAAGTTAGAAAGGGAGCATGTCCCGGTAATACACCAAATTCACCCAGTTTGCCGGTTGCCGTTACTTCATCTACCAGCTCATCAAGCACTTTGCTGTATGGTGTGACTATTTCAAGCTTCATCTTTTCAGCCATTGTCGTTGATCCTTGTAGGGGCGGACGGCGTCCGCCCTGATTTGGGCGCATTCAATGCGCCCCTACATGATAATTATTATACAGCTGCCAGTTTAGCGGCTTTTTCAATCGCCTCTTCGATGGAACCACACATGTAGAAGGCCTGCTCAGGCAGGTTATCGTGCTTGCCGGCAACGATCTCCTGGAAGCCCTTAATGGTGTCCTTCAACTCAACATACTTACCAGGGGAACCGGTAAATGCCTCGGCAACGTGGAACGGCTGGGACAGGAAGCGCTGAATCTTACGGGCGCGGGCAACAACCAGCTTATCCTCTTCAGACAGTTCGTCCATACCAAGGATGGCGATGAT
>DZBJ01000072.1:2156-5265 GCA_022736275.1 Rikenella microfusus
TACACCAGAGCAGCCTTATCAAGAACGCCGGACTCTTTCATCTCCATCCAGAGGTCGTTACCTTCACGGGTACGCTCACCAACGCCGGCAAAAACGGAATAACCACCGTGCTGCTTGGCGATGTTGTTAATCAGTTCCATAATCAGAACGGTTTTACCAACGCCGGCACCACCGAACAGACCGATCTTACCGCCCCGTGCATAGGGAGCAAGCAGGTCAACAACCTTGATACCGGTGGTAAAGGCCTCAACCTTGGTTGATTGGTCTTCAAAGGCAGGAGCTTCACGGTGGATGCCGTACTCTTTTTCATTGCCGATCGGCCCCATTTCGTCAACCGGCTCACCGATAACGTTCATGATCCGGCCCAGGGTCTTGCGGCCAACCGGTGCGCAGATCTGCTTGCCGGTATCGATAACAGCCTGGCCACGCTTGAGACCGTCGGTGGAGTCCATGGCGATGGTACGCACAGAGTTTTCACCCAGATGCTGAGCAACTTCAAGCACCAGGTTGTTCTCACGGTCATCAATGGCCGGGTTGGTCACTTTCAGGGCGTGATAAATCTCCGGCAACTTACCGGGCTCAAACTCGACGTCAATAACTGCGCCGATAACCTGTGAAATTTTACCGATATTTTGACTCATGGAACCATGTCCTCCTGCGGCCCTGGGGCCTCATATAGTAATTCGTTTGGAATTATCCCTTAATCGATTCAGCGCCTGAGATGATTTCCATCAGTTCGGTGGTGATTGCAGCCTGACGTGCACGGTTGTACTGCAGGGTCAGCTTGCCGATCATCTCTGAGGCGTTCTTTGATGCACTGTCCATAGCGGTCATACGGGCGCCATGCTCACCGGCAACTGATTCAAGCATCGCCTTGAAGATCTGGACTTCAATATTCTTTGGCAAAATCTGGGTAAGCAGGTCGTCTACCGATGGCTCATAGATATATTCTACACCCGCCTCATCCGTTGCACCCTTTGCTTCAGGCTCTATCGGCAGCAGCTGCTGGAAGGTTATATCTTGCGTCATTACGGTGCGGAAGGAATTGAATAGCATGACTACCTGATCATATTCTTCAGACAAGTAACCTTCTATTACATCCTGAGCAAGCATTGCCGCAGCCTGATAATTTGGCTTTGAAATAATGTTGGAGAAGTTTTTGTAAATGGTATAGCGACTTTTAAGAAACTCATACCCTTTACGACCAACTGTCATGATTGAGATCTGATCGAACTCAGCCTGCTTTTCCTTGATATACCGTTCTCCAGCCTTACAAAGGTTAGAGTTAAATCCTCCACACAGACCTCTGTCAGACGTAACAACAATCAAGAGCATTTTTTTAGCATCCCTTTTTTCAAGCAAAGGATGCTGATCACCTTCCAGATTACCTGCCAACGACTTGAGCACTTCACCCATTTTTTGGGCGTAGGGACGCGCTGCCACTACACTTTCCTGTGCGCGACGAAGTTTGGCAGCCGAAACCATCTTCATGGCTTTGGTTATCTGGCGCGTATTTTTTACGGATACAATCCGCTTTTTTATGCTTTTAAGGCTCGCCATGTCTCAAACCGTCCTTGTTTAAGCGGTAAATTCCTTCTTGAACTGATCAAGGGCACTAACCAGCTTGGCCTTCAGGTTATCGTCAATAGCCTTCTTGTCACGAAGCTCAGATAGTACATCAGCCTGACGGTTATCAAAGAATGCATACATTTCTGTTTCATACCGTTTGAGAGCAGAAACCGCATAATCATCAAGGTAGCCGTTGTTTGCAGCAAAAATCACCAAAACCTGCTTCTCATTCGGAATCGGACGATACTGAGGCTGCTTGAGAATTTCAACCAGACGCTCACCACGGGCTAGCTGCATCTGGGTTGCCTTATCCAGGTCAGAACCAAACTGGGCGAAGGCAGCCATCTCACGATACTGAGCCAAGCTAAGACGCAAAGTACCAGCAACCTGCTTCATCGACTTGGTCTGGGCAGAACCACCTACCCGCGACACGGACAGACCGACGTTGATTGCAGGACGAACACCGGAGAAGAACAGGTCTGATTCAAGGTAAATCTGACCGTCAGTAATGGAGATAACGTTAGTCGGAATGTAGGCGGAAACGTCACCAGCCTGGGTCTCAATGATCGGCAGTGCGGTCAAAGAACCGGCACCACATTCATCGGACAGCTTACAGGCACGCTCAAGCAGACGGCTGTGCAGATAGAAAACGTCACCAGGATATGCTTCACGGCCTGGCGGACGACGAAGCAGCAGGGAAAGCTGACGATAGGCAACAGCCTGCTTGGAAAGGTCATCATAAATAATCAGGGCATGCTTCTTGTTGTCACGGAAGTACTCGCCCATGGTTACGCCGGTGTACGGTGCGATGAACTGCAGCGGTGCGGACTCGGAAGCGGTGGCGGCAACAACAATGGTGTAATCCATGGCGCCGTGCTCGGTCAGCTTGGATACAACCTGAGCAACCGTTGAACGTTTCTGACCGATGGCAACATAGATACAGACAACATCGCCACCTTTCTGGTTGATAATGGTGTCAATGGCAACAGCAGTCTTACCGGTCTGACGGTCACCAATGATCAGCTCGCGCTGACCACGACCGATTGGAACCATGGAGTCAATCGCCTTGAGGCCGGTGGCCATCGGCTGATGCACTGATTTACGGGCAACAATTCCCGGTGCCTTGATCTCTACCTTGCTGAAACTATTGGTATTGATCGGACCTTTACCATCAATCGGCTGGCCTATTGCGTTTACAACACGGCCAATCAGGGCGTCTCCTACCGGAACCTCGGTAATTCTACCGGTACGTTTGACCGTATCGCCTTCCTTGATCTCGGCAAATTCACCAAGAATAGCGGCACCGACGTTGTCTTCCTCAAGGTTGAGCACCATACCGGATACGCCGCCGGGAAATTCCAGCAACTCACCAGCCATAGCCCCGGCCAGACCGTGTATACGAGCAATACCGTCTCCAATGGAGATAATGGTACCGGTCTCGGACACCTCCACCTCTTTGCCATACTCATTAATCTGTTTCTTGATGATCTCGCTGATCTCTTCGGCTCTGAGTTCCATAGAAGCGTTTACCCCTTCTGTA
>DZBJ01000148.1 GCA_022736275.1 Rikenella microfusus
ACCACCTCGGAGAAATGGTCAGAAACACCGTTGAGGAGACCCTCAACAGCATGCTGGATTCCGAGGCTGACCGACTCTGCAATGCAGAAAAGTACCAGCGTAACGAAGCCAGAACCGACACACGGGCTGGTCACTATCAGCGGAAGCTTCACACCAGGGCCGGAGAGGTCACGCTTAACATGCCCAAGCTTCGGCAGCAGACCTTTGAAACGGCAATCATTGAGCGATATCGTCGGCGTGAAGCATCTGTAGAAGAATCACTGATCGAGATGTACCTGGCCGGGGTATCGGTACGTCGGATAGAAGACATAACCGAAACCCTGTGGGGTACCAAGGTAAGCCCTGGCACCATCAGCAACCTCAACAAGAAGGTCTACGCCAAGATAGAGGAATGGCGTAATCGCCCCATTACCGGCAACCATCCATATGTCTACCTGGATGGTATTGTTCTGAAGCGCTCCTGGGGTGGTGAGGTATGCAACGTATCAGTACTGGTTGCCATCGGAGTCAACGAGCATGGCTATCGCAAGATCCTTGGTGTCTGTGAAGGAGCCAAGGAAGACAAGGCAGGCTGGTCGAACTTCCTGCAGCACCTGAAACAACGTGGTCTGACAGGAGTCCGTCTCTTTATCACTGACGCCTGTATGGGGCTGGTGGCGTCACTGGCCGAATACTATCCTGAAAGCAAATGGCAACGCTGCATTGTTCACTTCTACCGTAACGTCTTCAGCGTGGTACCACGCAAGAAGATGCCAGAGGTGGCTGCCATGCTGAAGGCTATTCATGCCTCGGAAGACAAGCAAGCAGCCATTGAGAAAGCCGGTACGGTCTTCACCAAACTGGAGGAGATGAAGCTCAGGGAGGCAGCAAAGAAGGTGCAGGACT
Source organism: Rikenella microfusus (assembly GCA_022736275.1). GTDB lineage: Bacteria > Bacteroidota > Bacteroidia > Bacteroidales > VadinHA17 > SR-FBR-E99. The sequence continues at coordinate 886 of DZBJ01000148.1, forward strand.
CAATCAGTGAAACCCTGAGCTACTTTGATTTTCCGCGAGAGCACAGAATCAGGATCAGAACCAACAACGCACTTGAACGAATCATGAAAGAAATCAGGAGACGAACCAGAGTAGTCGGCGCATTTCCTGATGGTCACTCAGCCTTGATGCTCTGTGCTGCCAGACTCAGGCACATAGCAGGCACCCAATGGGGCTCAAAACGGTATCTGAATATTGATCTTCTCAAAGAACAGGAACTCGAACTGCAACTGCAAATAAACGAGGCGGCTTAATAACCAAAAGGCACTGCAAAACAAAAAAGCGAAAAACTCTTTACACTACCCAGAACATCAAACACAAAGAGCAAAGAGGGCGTTTCACCCAAACAGGTGACGCCC
>DZBJ01000150.1 GCA_022736275.1 Rikenella microfusus
CTTTTAACATTAAACTTCAAAGATAAGGATTGTAGCCCTACATGGGCGAACCACCCAAGATTCATCGCATTGCTGACGGCCTTTTTGTTTGATAGCTGCCACCAGCCTTGAGAGTACATGATCGCATTCCAACTGGTTTTCTCCGGGATATCAAGACTGCGAAGGAACTTGAAGATAGTGTACCGCCTGCCGCATTGCTTTAGCCGATAACATCTAACCTTCCTACGTATCCATCCATCAAGGTCTTTGAAGTTCGTTAGCCATGTATTGGATAGTTTGTAGTAATTTGCCCATCCGTTAATGGTTATGTTCAACTCCTTAATGACCTCTTCCAGTCTCACTCCCCGGTTCCTTCGGGTAATTCCCCGTATCTTGTCCCTCAGGCGGTCTATGGCCTTATCTGATGCCCTTATACCGCCTTCCGGCATGATCGTGTACCCGAGGAACTTGACGTCTGAACAGTGCCTTACTCCGCTCTTCTCCCGGTTGACTTTCAACTTTAGCTTCTTCTCTATGAAGTCTATCATCGTAATCATCACCCTCTCTCCCGCTTTTCTGCTTCTGACAAAAATATTGCAGTCATCTGCGTAGCGGCAGAAGCTGTGGCCCCTCCTCTCCAGCTCTTTATCCAGTTCGTCAAGAACAATGTTGGACAAGAGTGGTGAGAGGGGGCCTCCCTGGGGAGTCCCGGCCGTGCGCTGCTCTACCAGCCCTTCATGCATCATCCCGGCCTGGAGATATGCACGGATCAGTCGCAGGAGCCTCATGTCTCCTATCCCTTTACTGAGCCTCTGCATAAGTCGGTCGTGGTTAATCTTGTCGAAGAACTTCTCCAAGTCGATGTCCACTACCCACTCCCTGCCTTCCTTAACGTAGTCCGCGGCACGGAGTATCGCCTGATGCGCACTCCGACCCGGGCGGAACCCGTAACTGCTCTCACTGAATAAAGGATCATAATAGAAGCTCAGTTCCTGTTGGATGGACTGTTGGATCATCCGGTCCCTGACCGTGGGGATGCCAAGTACCCTCTTCCCTCCTCCGGGCTTAGGGATCTCTACCATACGTACCGGTTCTACTTTGTACTGCTCTCCAAGCAGTGCCGTCTGCAGGGTCCCGATATTCTTCCCCAGCCATTCACCAAGTTCTTCAACCTCCATCCCGTCTGTTCCGCTGCTGCCTCCATTCTCCCTTACTCTCTCATACGCTCTCTTTAAGTTTACATAATCAACAATCCTTTCCATTAAGTCCTCTGTCA
>DZBJ01000151.1 GCA_022736275.1 Rikenella microfusus
TGATTGCCAGGGGAGAAGCTGTCATGGTGGGGGATAAATTCGGGATCAGACTCACGGATGTGATAAGCACAGCTGATCGCGTTGAAAACCTTGGTTAATCAAGCAGAAGAGAGCACTGTACCATGCGCCTGATCTTTGCACTTTTCCTCTATTGCTACCTGACAACGGAAAGCGCTTTTGCAGGGACAGAAGCCTCCCTTTCGACGCCTGCCATGCTCCGGTTTATCTGGGGGTTGCTCCTTGTCTTCGGGCTTCTCCTGATTGTGTACACCTTCGTCAAGAAAAAATTCTCTTTCCTGAGCGTTGGAACCAGTAAAAAAGGCATCACCATTATCGAGACCTGCCATCTGATGCCCAAAAAATCACTTTGTCTGGTGAAGGTTCGGGGGCAGGAATATCTGCTGGGGATAGGAAGTGACCAGATCAATCTCATTGCCGCAATACCCCCTGCCCCGCCCACCATTACCCCCGACAATCTGAGCTTTGCCGCATCCCTTGCGGCAGCGGAAGCGGATAAAAAATGACAGTACAAAACAAACCATTACCTGCCGTTCTTCTCCTCAGCGGACTTGTCATAGGCGCAGCCATTCTTATCCCCGCAACCTGCTCTGCTGTTGGTCTGCCGACCATCACCTTCGGGGTTGAAGATGCCAAAAGCCCTGAACAGGTGTCAACGGCAATCCAGGTGCTCTTTGTCCTGACCATTCTTTCCATTGCTCCAGCCATCCTGCTCATGACCACCTGTTTTACCCGCATTGTCATTGTCCTCGGCTTTATCCGTCAGGCCATGGGCACCCAGAACATGCCGCCCACCCAGATCATTATCGGCCTGTCCCTGTTCCTCTCCTTCTTCATCATGTCGCCAACCCTGAACACCATTAACGACAAGGCATTGCAGCCATACATAAAAAAAACAATCAGCCAGGAGCAGGCCCTCGAAAACGCCATTGCCCCGATGCGCGTCTTCATGTTTTCACAGGTCAAGGAGGAAGAGCTGACCCTGTTTGCCAATATCACCCTGGACAACAAACCCTTTGACCAGAACGATATCCCCACTATGACCCTGATTCCAGCGTTTATGCTCTCGGAATTAAAAAAGGCCTTTCAGATGGGATTCATGATCTATATTCCCTTTCTGGTCATTGATATGGTGGTCGCCTCCGTTCTCATGTCCATGGGCATGATGATGCTGCCGCCAGTGATCATATCCATGCCCTTCAAACTCCTGCTCTTCGTGCTGGTGGACGGCTGGA
>DZBJ01000016.1 GCA_022736275.1 Rikenella microfusus
CTCCCCGGTCCATGGGCCGGTTACCCGGTGTGGAAGGCCTTATATCCGGTTTCTGCTCGTCAGAACAATAATTCGCCTTAAGCTTCCTTCATATCCGCGGTCACCCGCAGCACCCTTGCTCTCGGCTTTGAGATTCCGGTCATTACGGCTCCCTTGGGACTTGGTCTGTATTACCCCTCACCCTTGGGATTTACTACATGCCCGGCACACCAACAATTTAACCGCTACGCGGTAATGGTTGGTAGTAGACCATTAACTATTGCAACAAGTATGCTGCCCCGTTAATTATTGGTCGTAGACCATAAAATGTTGTAGGTCAGCGCCGTATGGGCAGGACATTAGATTTTCTCTCCTGGCCAGGCTTTGTGAATAAAGAGCGGGACATGCCGGAAGGCGATGCCGTCAAACAGTCCTCTGTCACTCAGTTTCAGGCGTGGTATCACCAGCAGTGCCATGAATGAGAGAGTCATATAGGGGGCATCAAGATGAGAGCCGTAGCTTCTGACAGTCTCCGAGAGCCGATCGTACCGTGCCGCCATTGCCGTCACAGGCATATCTGACATTATGCCTGCCACGGGCAGTTTAAGGATATCGGAACCCTCCTCCGAAACGGCAGACATTCCTCCTTCGGCCTCAATTATCAGGTTTATTGCAGCAACAATATCGCGGTCATTGGTGCCAACGGCAATTATATTATGGCTGTCATGGGCAACAGATGAGGCCATCGCCCCCTTCTTAAGGCCAAATCCCCTTACAAACCCGACTGATGGCGGCCTGTCATTATATCTCTCCTTGACAACGATTTTAATAATGTCTTCGTCAAGCCGGGGATTAACAAACTCCTCTTCTCCTGCGGGCGCCTCCCCCGAGCCTGTCACCAGGGAGCCATTCTCAGCTACGATAACCCGTATTTTACCACCCTCGTTTGGTACGCGTATCTCATCAGTGAGAAGTCGCGTGCATTTAAATCTGTTTACTTTTTTTATTTCGCCCGGGCTGAAGAGAGCCTGCTGACCGTCATAGACCAGATGACCATCTATCCAGGTCTGCAGCACATTCATTTTTGCCGGATCGTCGACCACAATAAAATCAGCCGGATCACCCACTCTCAACAATCCTGCGCCTGTTCTGTAATGTTCAGCCGTGTTTACCGAGGCTGCCCGCACCACATTGAACAGGTCATACCCCATTACAATCAATCGCGCCACCAGCCTGTTTATGTGTCCCTTTGCAAGCGTTTCAGGATGCAGGTCATCAGTACAAAGCATCACCTCTGCCGGATAGTAATGGAGAAGCGGGGCAAGGATTTCAAGATTTTTGGCAGCACTGCCCTCCCTGATAAGGATCTTCATACCTCCTGAAATCTTCTCCAGGGCCTCTTCAAGCGAAGTACACTCATGGTCCGTTGATATTCCTGAACCAATATACTTCCTCAGCTCCTCCCCTGTCAGTCCCGGCGCATGCCCATCTACCGGCACTCCTGCATTTCTCGCTACTTCAAGCTTTCTGTGTACTTCAACATCGTCATATATTACTCCCGGGAAATTCATCATCTCTGCAAGAAATCCGACTCTCTTATCACTGAGAAGCTCAGCAATATCTTCTGCTCCTATCTTAGCGCCTGCGCTTTCAGAAGATGTTGCAGGTACACATGAAGGTGCCCCGAAAAGCATCCTTAGCGGAACGGTTTGGGCATTGTCAAGCATGAATCTTACCCCTTCCTTCCCCAGAACATTTGCTATTTCATGCGGATCAGCAACAACGGCTACAGTACCATGCTTCACTGCAGCCACAGCAAAATGTGAGGGTACAAGCATACTGCTTTCTATGTGCACATGCGCATCTGCCAGTCCAGGCATGATATAGACATCCGGAGCCTCATCCGTTTCAGCAATGCCAGCTACCTTCCCTGCCTCAATAGTAAGAGTTCCGGGATAGATACGTCTCTGGTGAACATCAATTATCTTTCCACTGATTTTCATAATATATAATAAAAAAGTATGTTCCACGTGGAACATATTGGATTATCTTCCCAGATACATAATGAGAATAGAAACATCAGAGGTTGACACGCCGCTGATTCTTGAAGCCTGTCCTATGTTGCCAGGCCTGATTTTTGACAGTTTCTGCCTACCCTCCGTTGATATTGATGTCAACTCTTCATATTCTATATCATCCGGTATTTTCAGATCTTCAAGTCTTTTTATCTTGTCCGCCAATCCCCTCTCACGCTCGAGGTAACCAGAGTACTTGATCCTGATCTCTGCTGCTTCAATTATCTCTCGTTTCCTTTCGGAAGAGTTGCAACGAAGTTCCCCTGACCCAGGTATTATTGCAAGCAGCTCCCCAAGGCTTACCTGGGGCCTTGAAGCTATATTGATTGCTTTTATTTTCTGACTTATTTCCGCGGTTCCATTCTCAACAAGAAATGAATTTATATCTGAGGGTGAAATGCTGCGCTTTCTTACGAAATCTACTACCCCTTCAACCATGCTGTACTTTTCCTCCTGCCGCTTCAATCTCTCCTTCGATGCAGTACCAAGTGCATAAGCAATTGGCGTGAGTCTCTCATCCGCGTTGTCCTGCCTCAGCAGAATCCGGTATTCCGCCCTTGACGTAAACATCCGGTAAGGTTCATCAATGCCCTTTGTGACGAGGTCATCAATCAGAACGCCTATATAAGCTTCATCACGTTTCAGGATGAACGGATCCTTTCCTCTCACTTTCAGCACGGCATTGATGCCTGCCATCAAGCCCTGGGCCCCGGCTTCTTCATATCCTGTAGTGCCGTTTATCTGCCCTGCGAAAAAGAGTCCGCTCACTCTCTTTGTTTCCAGCGTATGCCTCAGTTGAGTTGGCTGAAAAAAATCATATTCAATAGCGTAACCGGGCCTGTATATTACCACATGTTCCAGTCCCTTTATTTTCTGCAGTGCATTAAGCTGCGTCTCAAGTTTAAGGCTGCTTGCGAACCCGTTTATGTAGTATTCATTAGTGTCCCATCCCTCTGGTTCGAGGAAGAGCTGGTGAGATTCCTTCTCGGCAAAGGTAACTATCTTGTCTTCAACGCTCGGACAATACCGTGGTCCCCGGCCCTTTATCCTTCCGGTGAAGAGAGGAGAAAAATTCAGTCCCTCCCTCAACACCCTGTGTGCATCTTCATTGGTATGTGTTATCCAGCAGCTTCTTTCGTCACGGATTTTAATCTTATCGTGCAGATATGAAAAAGAGCGCCCATCACCATCACCTTTCTGTTCGGTCATCTTTTTGAGCTCTATGCTTCTTCCGTCAACTCTTGCGCTGGTTCCTGTTTTCAGTCTCTCGACACTGAAGCCGAGATCTCTTAACTGATCACTGATACCTTTCGATGCAGCGTCGCCTGATCTACCACCGGGCATTGTATTGAATCCGACATGCATCAATCCATTCAGGAAAGTGCCGTTTGTCAGAATCACTGCATCAGCCCTGAACTCAGTTCCGAATGTTGTAGCTACACCCGTTACCTTATCATCTTCCAGGATCAGCCTGTCAGCCTGCTCCTGCCATATGCTGAGATTGTCCGTCTCTTCCAATGCCTTGCGCCATTCCCTGCTGAAGAGCATCCTGTCACACTGCGCCCTCGGGCTCCACATTGCCGGACCCTTGCTTTTGTTCAGCATCCTGAACTGTAGCATGGTGCGGTCAGTGATAATTCCCGACATGCCACCCAATGCGTCTATTTCCCTGATAATCTGTCCCTTGGCGATGCCCCCCATGGCGGGATTGCATGACATCTGTGCTAACTTCGTCATATCCATGGTCACAAGGAGGGTCCTGGCACCCATGGTCGCGGCTATATAAGCAGCCTCACACCCGGCGTGCCCGCCGCCGACAACAATTATATCATATCTGAAATTCATTCGGCATATGATAAGGCCAGATACATCTCTTCCATCTCAGACATCTTCTTCTTCTCCTCAGCTGTTCTGTCATCATACCCGCATAAGTGAAGGAATCCGTGAAATATGACTCGCTTCATCTCTGAATCAGTCTTAACGCCATATTTTTCCGCGTTCTCCCTGACTCTTTCCGCACTTATATAGATTTCTCCGTTAACGGTCTTACCATTGTTGTAATCGAAAGTGATTATGTCAGTGTAGTAGTCGCGACCCAGAAATTCCCTGTTGATTTCGTACAACTTATCATCACTTGTAATAATGACATCAGCCGCCCCTCCTCTCATGCCGGCATCACTCACGATCCGGCTGATGATTTTTTTTGTCAGTTTGCTATCGCGCAGCCTGAATTTCCTGATATCGTAATGAAAATTTATTTTCAAGGGTTCAGTACCTGAAACTCATCTTAACTTCATTCCCTGAGTCATTGTATTCGATGGCATCTGCCAGGCTCCTCATAATAAACACTCCGCGTCCGTGAAGGTTCTCAATGTTCGCCTGATCAGTAGGATCCGGTAACGTATCATATTTGAATCCCTCGCCCTGGTCTGTTACTGTAACGTCAAACGTGTTTCCGTCAGCTGTGAAATTTACAGTCACCATTTTACTGGCATCACCCTTATTCCCATGCAGAATAGCATTATTGACAGCCTCCACCGTTGATATCAATATCTTACCGTATACCTCATCAGGGATACCAAGTTTCTTTGATAATGTATCAACCAGCGTTTCAACAACGCGCAGCTTCTCAACGTCTGAATTTATAGTAATGCTTTCCATCCTGATTCCCTATCTGTTTTTATACTGACAGGGCTTATAATTTGTTGCAAAATTTAGTCATTTTTTTAACAGCCACACCTCGGGGTCAAGCTTTTTCTTTTCCTCGTATATCATAAATTTCAGGACTGACTTTCCCCCGTTGGAACTGTCGGGGTAAACATCACCCAGAACCTGACCAAGGCTGATACTGTCCCCGGCCTTTACCCTGACATTAATAAGGTTCTGGTAAACCGTCAGGTATTTACCGTGTCTTAAAATCACAGCCATGTTTGCCCCCGATATTGCAAAAACGCGCACAACCTCGCCTTTGAATACTGACTTAGCCTGTGTCTGGCCCCCCGATGTAATCTCAATGCCAATATTGTCTTCGGTCACATTCTTCAGAACCGGGTGTGGCTGGAGTCCAAAATGGCTTGTAATTATCCCCTTCTCTACAGGCCAGGGGAGACGGCTCCGGTTTTCCCCGAAAGACTCTCCTATCAATTTCATCTCGTTGCTCATAGGAGTTACCGAACTCCTTTTCCTCTCTTCCTCAATAAGCCTTGCAATCTCATTTTCTACCTGCCTCGCTATTCTCCTTTTCTCTTCAAGCTCCTGCTTAAGCTGCTTCTCCTTCCTGCTCAGTGTCGTCACCAGCTTTTCCTTCTTGTTCTGTTCAACACTCAGAATCTGCTTTTGCCTTACCTCCTTATTCTTCAGATCATTTACATTCTTCCTGTCCTTTTCCAGTCTCTCCTTTGTGTCCTGAAGCTCAAGGTATATGGTCTCTATTATTTCACTCTCCTTTCTTCTGTACCTGGAAACCTGCTGAATATATTTCAGTCTTTTGTACCCCTGGTTGAAGTCTGCAGAAGAGAGGATGAATGCCAAGGCAGGAGTGCCCTTTGTCGCCTTGAAAGCACTTACGATTGAGTTGGCATATTCCTTTTTGAGATTGCCAAGATCCTGCTCAAGCATTTCCGTTGCCAGCCTGTTCAGCGATATCCGGTATTCAAGAAGGCTAATCTCCTTTCCATATTCGTTAATCAGCTTCTCTCGCAAATTAAGCTGTTTCCCAATCACCCTCAGTTCATTCAGGTTTTCAGTCTTCTGTGTAGCAGTGGTTTTAAGCATCCGGTCAACATATTCAATCTCCTGGAGATTCTTCTTCCTGAGGTCTTCCAGTTCAGCCCTCGACTGTCCTGCGAGGCTTATCCCGGCAGCAATGAGAAAAATGAATATGAGACTAATTCTTCTCATAAAGTACCTCGTTTATAAGAAGGAAGAGAAAACTCGATCTCTTCATCATATACGCTTATAAAATCGTCAATCGTGAGTTTGACCAGTAACATTTTTTTGTTCTCTTTCATCACTATCTCGGATGCATATTTCACATCCCCATTGCTCCTGAAGTAACTGAAATCAAGTGTTATCTCACGTCCTGTGCCAGGTGATTTAATTTGCTCCCTGCATACTTTTGATTCATCCGGGCAAACAGTAATTTCGTTCTCAAAATCCTTGTCCGATATTTCCAGTATCAGCTCTCCCTGTTCCGTCATCCTGTAATTAAGGAAGTCCTCATCCGGCAGGTCACCAAAAATAACCTCCATGAAATTATCGGGCAGACCGTTCTTTTTCATTACAGCATCCTTTTTACCGACGTAGACAATCCGGCTGATTCTGTCGATGGCCGCAATATCGTTTCCAACTGCGATCAGCCTGAGCAGTTCTATACCAAGAGGACCCTTTACAGCTGCCACCATGTCTCCCTTACTGTTCAGTCTGGCAGTAAAACCGAAGCTGCCATCAAATTCAGTACCCTCCAGCTCAATCCTGCCCCTCTTTATTACAAAGCCCTTCCCGCTAATATTGTAATTTCCCACATTGCTGATGATTGCGCCAATACTCGAATCCGCAGTGACTGCGGAAACTTTAGTACTCTTCCTCCTCCTGCTGGCGGAACAACCTGCCAGCAGAATGATCATACAAGCTATCAGCGCTGTGCTCAGTCCCTTTCGCATTCTATTATCTCCTCTTCGAGGTATGTTTTCGTGCTGTCCAGATCAAGTGCGCTACGCCAGTAATCAACCGCCTCATTACACTTACCCATGGCCTTTAATATGTATCCCATATGCTCAAGGACTTCCGGATCCCTTTCTCCCTCTTTTTCAAAGATCCGCATCATTGCACTGTAAGCACTCCTGTACTTTCCCATTTTATAGAGAACCCACGCATATGTGTCAATATAAGTGTCATTGTCGCCCTCTTTCTCCATGACCTTATCAGCCATCTTCAGGGCTTTCATCAGATCGCGGTCTCTCTCAGCAAGGAAATAGGCATAGTTATTAAGCACCAGTGTCTCTTCGGGGGAAATCACCAGTGCCTCCTCATAAAATGCATATGCACCTTCAAAGTCTTTCATCCGATACTTCAGATCGCCCATCATGGAAAGGACCTGCACCTTTATCTCTTCGTTATTGCCAGCAAGGATAAGGGCCTTCTTAAGCTCGGCGTCAGCAATCTCATATTCCTTCAGTTCCATGGCGGCAATGGCGTAGTACACCTTGCCCAGAATGCTCCGATTGTTCTCCCTTGAATAGAGGGCAGCAAGGTCAAATAATTTTTTATACTCTCTTTCACCGGCATAAAGCAGTATCAGCCTTTCCGACAGATAAAAGCCTGGCCTGACGGTTCTGAGCAACTCCTCGTATCTCCGGATTGCCTCTTCAGTTCTTCCGGCAACCTCATACATTGCAGGCCTCATCGAAAGTATCTCTTCATCGAGCGGATATTTTCCCTCAAGTATCTTAAGGCTCTCTCCGAGCGACTCGTAATTCTCTCTTACATAAACCGTATCTCTGAGAAGCCTTCCTGCGACGGCCACCTTTCTTTCCCGTTCCACAAGCTCACTCTCAAAAACATTATTCAGGAAAACGGGATTTCCGGGGTATTCCTTCTTGTAGACAAGGTTCATCAGGTAGAGAAGCTGCGTCTCGATATTATCCGGATCCTGTGCTATGATTTCCTTATAGATACTGTCGCTTTTTTCCTCAAGGCCATTTACAAAATATATGTCAGCCAACAGAGCCTTGTACCTCATCTCCCCCGGCTCCTTTGCAATGAGTCTCTCAGTCCTTCTCGCAGCCTCATCCAGGTCACCCTTCATGATCAGTCCTGATATCATCATCAAAAACATATCATCACTCATGGCTCCTTCCCTGTCAATGACCCTGAACAGAGAATCAGCCTTGTCTATCTCTCCATTTTCGGCATACAGCCCGGCAAGAATGCCGTTGACCTCCACGGCCCGGCTGTCGGCTTTAAGGGCACGTGTGAAGTATACCAGTGACGAGTCTTTCTGCTGATACTGTGTGAAAAGAGATCCGCAGGCGAGCTGGTACCAGTAGTTTCCGGGCTCAAGCCTTGCTGCTGCGGAGGCGTATTTCACCGCCATTTCACCCATGCCTGCTGCAGAATAGATCTGCGCCAGCTCGAACCAGGGCACTGCCCTTGATTTATCGATCTCAATACACTTCTCAAACAGGATCGCCGCATCATTGAGGTCCCCCACGTACTTCTGCCGCAAGGCCTCTGCAAGGAGGTAATCATACCTGCTGTCAGTCTGTACTATGCTGACAGTTTCAGCAGAAGAGACTACCGCTTTATGCGTGCATCCGGCAGCTGCATACAATATCAGAAACAAAATTGCTGCTTTCCTCATCTTTTCCCCGAATGGCCGAAACCTCCCGCTCCCCTTTCTGTTGTACTTATCTCTTCCGCCTGTATCATTTCTGCCTTCTCGTGACTTGAAATTATCATCTGTGCAATCCGGTCACCGTTATTCACAGTGAACTCGGCCTGTGAAAGATTTATAAGTATCACTCCCACTTCACCCCGGTAATCAGCGTCAATTGTTCCAGGCGAGTTCAGCACTGTTATGCCGTGCTTCACCGCGAGACCGCTTCTAGGCCTGACCTGTGCCTCATAGCCAACGGGCAGCTCTATGAACAGACCGGTAGTTATAAGCATTCTCTCCAGCGGCCTGAGTGTTACCGGTCCGTCCGTGAAAGCCCTCAGGTCCATTCCGGCTGAATGCTCCGTTTCATACGCAGGCAAAGGATGGGGTGACTTATTTACTATTCTGATTTTCATCTTTCTCTTTTAAACAATAACGTGAAGAATTTATCTTTTATCTCCGCCACCGCAAAGAAAATCATAAGCAACAAAGTGTCAACAACTATATTCACAATTTTATTCTCACCGTCAAGGAGCTTCGATGCAGCCAGGAGCACAACCGCCAGGGCAATATAACCCAGAATTTTTCCCGTTTCATATTTTATCGGATATAACTTCTGTCCGACCATATATGATACCAGCACCATAGAAAGATAGCATCCCACATGTGCCCACGCTGCTGCTATATAACCGTAAGCCGGCACGAACGCCACGTTTACGATTACCGTCACAACAGTACCAATGATAGTTATCCAGGCTCCGTAAATGGTTTTATCGTCGACCTTGTACCATATGCTCTGGTTTATAAAGATCCCCAGAAGAAGGTATCCCATACTGATAATTGGAACAACGATGAGTGATTCACGGAACATGGGGCCGATGATGATCTGCAGCGCTTCGATGTAAAGGTTGATCACAAGGAACAGTATCAGGGCTGTGATCACAAAGAATTTCATTGTGACGGCATACGTCTCTTTTGCGTCCTTGTTTCCGGCTTTTTCAAAGAAGAAAGGCTCTGCGGCAAAACGGTACATCTGTATGAAGAGTGACATAAGCACCCCCACCTTATATCCGGCTCCATAGAGCCCCACTGTTGCAAGACCTTCAGCTCCTCCAATCAGCCTCCGGAGAAGTATTTTGTCAAGCACTTCGTTCAGTGAACCGGCTATTCCGCCAACAAGCAGCGGCCAGCTGTAGGATAGCATCTTTGCCATGAGCCTGCGGTCAAATACCGGCTTTATCCTCAGAATAAAGGGAAGGAGACAGATAAGGGTTAGGGCAGATCCCGCAAGATTGGCGACAAAGACATACCCAACCTGGAAATCGGCTTGATATATCTTATGAATCCATGTGCTTCCCTTTTCTGCAAGCGCCGGGGCGACCTTCAGAAAGAAGAATACCGTGATCATGGTCACCGCAACGTTTATAATCTTCATGATGCTGAAGGTAGCTGCCCTGTTGTTGTTCCTCAGCCAGGCAAAGGGAATGGCTGAGAAAGCGTCTATTGCCACTATCCATGCAAACATCCTGATATATTCCGGATGGTGGCCGTAACCGAAGAATTCTGAAACGGGAGTAATAAACAGGGAGACCGCCAGGATGAAAAAGAGGGAAGTGGAAAAGAGACTTATAAGAGCGGTGCCGTAGACCTTTTCAGCAGGAGCCTTTTTACCTGCATACCGGAAATATGTTGTCTCCATGCCGTAGGTAAGGATGACCAGCGCCAGCACCATCCAGGCATAAAGCTCAGTAACTATGCCATATTGCTCAAGACCCAGAACCCTGGTATAAAAAGGGGTTAGCAGCGCATAGTTGAGAAATCGCGGAACAACCGTTCCGAAGCCGTAAATGACAGTCTGGCCTGCAAGCTTGCGTATATCGTTCATGCTTAACTCTTGCTGCAAATATATATCTTTGTGATTCGTAAATTATAAGAAAATGAGGACTTCATTACGCATGTTATTGATACTGGCAGTCGTATCATTGATTTCAGGCTGCTCATCAGGCAACAAAAGAGGCGTCCGCGCCGAGATCAAAACCACCCGTGGAGACATTGTTATTTCTCTGTCCGACCTGACTCCGATGCACCGCGACAATTTCATCACACTGGCAGAAAATGGTTTTTATGACGGGGTCTCGTTTCACCGCGTCATAAAGGAATTCATGATCCAGACCGGAGACGGTTCGACCAGGCTTGACAGCTCATTGATTAAAGATGATTATACTATCCCTGCCGAGATCAATGACTCGCTCTTTCACAAGAGAGGTGCTGTTGCCGCGGCACGTATGGGTGATGATGTGAATCCGGCAAGAAACTCGTCCGGAACGCAGTTCTACATTGTTCAGGGGAAGGTTTACGATGACGAGATGCTGGCATCTACCGTTCAACGCATTGAATACAACCGCAGACAGTATCTTTACAACAAGGCTCTTCAGGATCTGCGTGATGAAGCGCGCATCAGTTCAACTGCCATAACCGAGGACGTCATACAGCAGAATGCCATCATAAAAGCCTATGAGGCCATGGAGGAGGAGGGACCCTTCGTAATGCCTGAAGTGCGCAGCACTGCATACAAGACTGTCGGGGGCACTCCGTTCCTTGACGGAGCATACACCGTCTTCGGAGAGGTACTCGAGGGCATGGAAGTTGTTGATGAAATTGCTGCTGTTACCACAGACATGACAGACAAGCCTGTGGAAGATATCAGAATCCTTAAGGTAAAAATCATAAAATAATTTTTCATTGAAGAGATGAAGGAGAGGATTACAGCATTAAGAAAAGAGGTTGATGATTTCCGGATAACCGGTGCTGATGAACTGGAGCATTTCAGGATTGCGTATCTGAGCAAAAAGGGAGAGATCTCAACGCTCTTTGAGGGTTTCAGGAATGTTCCTCCCGGGGAAAAGAAGGAGACAGGGCAGTTGCTGAATGAACTGAAACAGTTTGCCACTGACAAGTACAGCGATTTCAGGGAGCGTCTCACCATGGCTGAATCAGAGCCGAGCGGCATTGACCTTACCATGCCGGCATATCCTTTCGGAGAGGGAACCCGCCATCCGATTTCCATCGTCCGCAACGAGATCATTGACATTTTCAGCCGCATCGGATTCACTGTCTCTGAAGGTCCTGAAATAGAGGATGACAACCATGTCTTCACGATGCTTAACTTCGCCAGCGATCATCCCGCACGTGATATGCAGGATACATTCTACATAGAGAAAAAGTCCGGCTCTGAATCTGATCCTCATGATGTGCTGCTTCGCACCCATACATCTTCCGTTCAGGTCAGGGTTATGGAGACGCAACAACCGCCCATCCGCACAATCTCACCCGGAAGAGTCTTCCGCAACGAAGCTGTCTCGGCCCGTGCCCATTGCATTTTTCACCAGGTGGAAGGACTATACATCTCGGAAAATGTCTCTTTTGCCGATCTGAAACAGACGCTGCTCTATTTTGCGGTTGAGCTCTTCGGAGAAAATGTGAGCATCAGGCTCAGACCCTCCTTCTTTCCTTTTACAGAACCTTCGGCAGAGATGGACATAAGCTGCAATATATGCGACGGAAAGGGCTGTAACGTATGTAAGGGCACCGGATGGCTCGAGCTGCTGGGATGCGGCATGGTTGACCCGAATGTCCTTGAAGCATGTGGTATTGATTCCGTGAAATATTCAGGATATGCCTTCGGTATGGGAATAGAGAGGGCTGCGATGTTGAAATACGGGATCAATGATCTTCGGCTCTACTTCGAAAACGACGTTCGGTTTATCGACCAGTTCAGAACTGAAATTTTATGATATTAGTGAATTAATCTCCACCTTTGTCCTGTTAATACACGGGGTTATGAAACAGCCTGACTATACGATTGCTTTCTGTGATAAATGTGCATTTGAAAACAACGCCATCTTTCGCTTCCTCACAAGGGATGAGACTGACAGGCTCAATTTTGAGAAAGACTTCAGGCGTTACAAGAGAGGCGATATTCTGTATCATGAGGGCAACCGCATAAGTGGCTTCTACTGCATTAACTCAGGCATAATAAAAGTCTTCAAGACCGGTGTTGACGGCAAGGAGCAGATCATCCGATTTGCCCGCAAGGGTGAGATCATTGCATACAGGTCGGTACTGAGCAACGAGTCAGCCTGCACCTCGGCCAAGGTGATAGAGGATTGCCAGGTATGTTTCATCCCTTCCGAGCTGCTTATACAATTTGTCAAGACCAATTCTGCCTTTGCATTTGAGGTGGTCAAGCTGACATGTCATGAGCTGGCAGAGGCCAATTCATACATCACTGACATTGCCCAGAAGACCGTGAGGGAGAGAGTTGCTGAGGTACTCCTCAAACTCGTCAGGGATTTCGGCCTGGATGAGCAGAAGTATCTGCGCATCTCCCTTACCCGCGAGGAGCTTGCCAACATTG
The DNA here is from genome assembly GCA_022736275.1 of Rikenella microfusus. GTDB lineage: Bacteria > Bacteroidota > Bacteroidia > Bacteroidales > VadinHA17 > SR-FBR-E99. The sequence continues at coordinate 12,848 of DZBJ01000016.1, forward strand.
TCGGCACGGCAACGGAATCAGTTATACGGTTGCTGTCGGAATTCAAGAGCGACAAGGTGATTGAGCTTAACGGGCGCAAGATCAAAATCATTGACCTTAAGGGTCTTGAAAAGATAAATTCCTGATTCTTCGCTTCTCCTGATCAGAAGAGAGTCTCTTCCTTTCCCCTGACTATACCCAGGTGACGGTAAGCCGTCTCTGTCGCTTCGCGGCCCCGCGGTGTACGTTTAATGTATCCTTCCTTAATGAGGAATGGCTCATATACCTCTTCTATTGTACCGCTCTCTTCGCCAACAGCCGTTGCGACATTGGCAAGCCCCACCGGACCGCCCCTGAATTTCTCTATGATGGTTCTGAGAATGCGGTTATCCATCTCGTCAAGACCGTGTTTGTCAATGTTCAGTGCCTCAAGGCTGTATCGTGTTATATCAATATCTATTGACCCGGTGCCCTTCACCTGTGCAAAATCGCGTACCCTTCTGAGCAGTGCATTGGCAATTCTTGGCGTGCCTCGGCTTCTTGAGGCTATCTCATGGGCAGCAACTTCATCTATCTTTATATTCAGTATTCCTGCCGAACGCCTTACTATACCCTGAAGCACCGGGGTGTCATAATATTCAAGATGGAACTTAATGCCGAAGCGGGCACGCAGGGGACTGGTAAGTAATCCCGAGCGGGTTGTAGCGCCTATCAGGGTAAACGGATTGAGCTTGAGCTGCACGGAGCGCGCACCCGGACCCTTGTCTATCATTATATCTATCTGATAGTCCTCCATTGCTGAATAGAGATACTCTTCAACGATGGGGCTAAGCCGGTGTATCTCATCAATGAAGAGAACGTCTCCTTCGTCAAGGCTGGTGAGCAATCCCGCCAGGTCACCCGGCTTGTCTAGTACCGGCCCCGATGTCACCTTCAGCTTAACTTTAAGCTCATTTGAAATAATTGTTGCCAGGGTTGTCTTTCCAAGCCCCGGAGGACCGTGAAGAAGAACATGGTCAAGAGCCTCGCCCCGTTGCCTGGCTGCAGTGACGAAGACGCTCAGGTTGTCAGTGATGCGCTGCTGTCCCCTGAAGTCCGAGAAGGAGAGGGGGCGTAGCTGCTTCTCAAGCTCCGCATCACCCGCGAGGGTTATCTCTTTCCTCAGATTAAACTGATCACTCATCGGTTCATGTCATTGGATCCGCCTGACGGTGCTCTCCGGAAGATTAACGGCAACGCCGTTGATGCTTGTCTCAACATCGTCGCGATAAGTGATTGTGAGTATTACCTCCCCCAGTTCATTATATTTCTTCCATGTCCTGGTACGGAAACCGGTTTTATAATACCGGTCCTCTTTGGTCCGGCCATTGTCATAATATAACACATGATGTCCCTCAGGATTACCCTGCCTGTATTCACCCTTGAATCTTATTTTTCCGTTCGGGTACCACGATTTCCACTCTCCGTCACGCAGGCCAAGCAGGTAGGTGCCCTCTTCGGAATTGTCACCCGTAGTGATTTTCCATTCACCGTTTCTCTCGCCTTCAGCGTAGGCTCCCTGCGCTATTATTTCCCCGGTACGGGTATATTCGGTACAGGAACCGTCTCTTCTGCCCTGGTAATAATCTTCTTCCCGGAGGAGTTCTCCGTCAGGATAATACCAGCGCCAGGTACCGTCAAACCGGCCGTTGACATAGGGCCCCGATTGCTCAAGCCTTCCGGAAGAGTTGTAAAACTTCCATATCCCCGTACGCCTGCTCTCACTGTAAACTCCCTCTGCTATCACCGCTCCGCCGGAGGAATAATCCTTCCACGGACCCCTGCGGTTCCCGGCTTCATCAACGATACCTTCAGAGATAAGCACGCCATTGTCATTATATATGCGCGCATTCTTCACTGTGCCGTCAGTATTGTACTCACGATGGATGCCAACGGGTATACCCTCCTTGAAGGGTCCGGAATAAATCAGTTTTCCTGATTCGTCATACCTGTTCTGAATCTCAATCTCGGCGCTGTTGTCGATATTGGTTCCCGTAACCTTACCGTTTTCATATAGCAGGGTAACAAGCAGCTTGCCCTTTGGATCATACTCCTTGTAATAACCGTGCAGCTGGTCATCGCGGTAGTTCCTCTCGATCTTCACCCCTCCCTCAGGATAAAACTCCAGCCATTCACCCTGCTTAAGTCCTGATGCATCGGTATGGTTTATTCTTGACCTGCTGATAAGGAAATCATTATTGTACTCCAGAAGGGTTATTACTTTTCCCTCGCGGTCATATTCGCGCGAAAGGCCGTCTTTTCTGCCGTTCACATACGGTATGGTCTGCCGCAACTTACCGTCAGGGTAGAAAATGCGCGCCAGCCCCTCTTTCCTGTCTCCCGCATAGAGTTCCGCCGACTGGACATAAGATCCAAAAACAGGATCTTTCTGATACCTGAGAGAATACCCGTTCCGCTTGCCCAGAAGGTAACTTATCTTTTCCGTCGTGTCTCCTGCATGATCATAGAACACCCAGATACTGTCAAGGAGAAAGCTTGTTCTTTTTCCCTCTGACTTAAGCACGCCTGTGACATAATAACTCTTCCAGTATCCATCTGGTTTTCCGTTTCTTATGAAACCCTCACTGGATATGTTTCCGTTGGGATACCGGAACTGTTGAAATCCGTCCTTTAGCTGTTCATTCTTCTGTGCGGTCAAAACAGAAGGAATCAGCACCAGTATGATCAGAAAAAGCCTATTCATTTTACAAGCCAAGTTTTGCCGAGATCTCAAGCATTCTTTTAATCGGTACCGCAGCGCGCTCAATTATTGATGCATCAACAGTTACTTCCGGTTCTTCAAATTTAAGTGATTTATATATCTTTTCAAGTGTTATCAGCTTCATGAAGCTGCACTCACTGCATCCGCACGTTGAATCTTTCGGGGGTGCAGGAATAAAATTCTTTTCCGGCTGAGCCTTCTTCATCTGGTAAATAATACCTGGTTCTGTGGCAACAATGAATGTTTTTCCCTGGTCCTTGCTTACAAAGGCAAGAAGGCCGGATGTTGATCCGATATAATCAGCCACCATTCTTACTGGTCTTTCGCATTCAGGATGGGCTATGATCTTTGCTCCCTCATTTTCCTTCTTCAGCCTGAGAATAGCTTCCAGCGAGAACTGCTCGTGAACGTGACATGCTCCGTCCCATACAAGAATATCCCTTCCGGTAAGGCTTTTTATATAATTGCCCAGGTTTCTGTCTGGACAAAATATTAATTTTTCATCGTCCGGAAGCGATTCAATAATTTGCCTGGCATTTGATGAGGTGCATGCTATGTCACTGAGTGCCTTTATTTCAGCTGTAGTATTTACATATGTGACCACTGTCCTTCCCGGATTTTCCTGAATGAACTTTTCAAAATCCTCCTTTTTGCAAGAATCTGCCAGTGAACAACCGGCCATCATGTCAGGGATGATTACCTTCTTGCGCGGAGAGAGTATCTTTGCAGTTTCAGCCATGAACTTAACTCCGGCAAAAACTATCATATCAGCACTTGTTTCGGCTGCCTGCTGTGACAGTGCGAGGCTGTCTCCCACAAAGTCAGCTATATCCTGTATGTCAGGGGTCTGATAATAGTGAGCCAGAATGACAGCATTCTTCTCCTTTTTCAGAGCTTCTATCTCCATTATAATGTTCTTATCAACAACCATTATTTATTATGATTTAAATAGATTTATATATATGATGGTTATAATATGCTGTTAGTTCTGTTCAAACAATTTTACGATTACCGTTGCAAAAATGGCAGTTAATATCTTAATAACACCTTTTCAACACATCAAAAAATGTACATTTTCTGAAAGAGAGACAATTAGTCAAATAATTAACAACGGTTATTCAGGTTTTGTTAATAATGAAAATATAATGATGCTATTGTTTCCGGTGTTCAGTAAGGGTTGAAACAATTTTTTAAAATGGTAAGAAAAACTTTTTGATTTGAGATTTTAAATACAAGTGCCGTAGCTGTGAACAGCCGATAAAACTATTGAACAAAAAATTATAATGCAGGTTACATGTTATTAACCATTTAATGTAACGATGATTTCTTTTCTTTTTATAATTACAGGGTTATATTTGTATAAAATAACAAGGACATTTTGGAAAAGATCATAATTGCCTCAGACCATGCCGGTTTCAGGCTTAAAGAGAAGCTTGTTAAGTGGCTTGCCAAAAACAGGTATGAAGTCAGAGATATGGGGTGTTTTTCTGAAGACAGTGTTGATTATCCGGAATATGCACATCCTCTTGCCGTGGCGGTGGAGAAGGGCGATTATGCTTACGGAATTACCATTTGTGGTTCCGGCAACGGCATCAACATGGCCAGCAACAAGCACCAGGGAATACGTTCTGCCGTCTGCTGGAATGAGGAGATAAGCAGGCTGGCAAGAGCCCACAATGACGCAAACATATGTGCCCTCCCCGGCAGGTTTCTTTCTGAAGCTGAGGCTATAGTGATAGTTAAAACGTTTCTTGTCACTCCTTTTGAAGGAGGCAGGCACAAGAGGCGTATTGAAAAAATCCCGGTCAAATACTGACAGATGCTGTCAGCTACCTGTAAATACGGAATAAGGGCTGTGATTTTCATCGCATCAAAGCCCGGGCAGAAGAGCAATACGGGGCTGAAGGAGATTGCAGAGAAGCTGAAAATTCCACAACCTTACCTGGCAAAGATACTCCAGGTTCTGGCAAAAAAGAAAATACTCCATTCAACCAAGGGACCTCACGGCGGTTTTTACCTGTTGGTACCGGCATCAAAGCTGACCCTGATGGATATCATTGATGCCATTGACGGAAGGAATTTCTTTGACAGCTGTTACCTGACGGGAGAGAGGTGCAATTTCGACAAACCCGATGAGGGTCACTGTGTTCTTCATAATGATCTCAGGAAGGAGAAGGTACGTCTTGAAAAATTCTTCAGTTCCAAAACAATTGAAGATATAGTCGGGCAGACCGCCAGCGATAATTCAGTTATGATCTGAATTTTTCGATCACCTTTAGTGTAATATGTGCCAGCACTATTCCGCCCGCAACGCCGCTGATATTCGCCACGAGGTCTAAGCCTTCAGCTCTGCGTGATGTTGTCAGTGTCATCTGCATTATCTCCATCAGTGCGCCGAAGAAAACAGGTATTATCAGAATAAGATAATTGAACCTTTGTTTTGTCTGCCACCTGCACGAATCAAGCAATAACATAGCGGAAAAAAAACCGTACATGGCAAAGTGCCCTATTTTGTCAATAAAAGGGACGTTGAGCATGCGGCCCGGGACAAGTGATTTGCTGCCCGACAGGCTTAGCCAGATAATCAGAAATCCTATGATTATACTCTTATAATATTGTTTTATAAAGAGATAGAGCATACTGCGTTTTTGAGAGTGTGAAAATAACAAACTAATATTAAATCTTTTGTATTTTTAAAGATTATAATTTCCCATGGCCGGAGTTTACATTCACATACCTTTCTGCAAAAGTTTCTGCAGCTACTGTGACTTTTACAGTATAACTGATAGCAGTCAGAAAGATGCTCTTGTTCAGGCCATTATCCGCGAGGTTTCGCTTCGGTCCCGGTATCTTGAGGGAGAAGAGGTGGATACTGTTTATTTCGGAGGAGGAACGCCATCTCTGCTTTCCGCCTCACAGACAGAGAATATTATAAAAGCCATAAAGGAAAATTTCGGTTTGGCTGATGATCCTGAGATAACCGTGGAAGTAAATCCTGATGATGTTTACGGGGGATATTTCACCTCGCTAAAAGAGACCGGGGTGAACAGGGTCAGCCTGGGGGTGCAGTCGTGGGATGAAAAGCGACTGAAATATCTCGGCCGTCGCCATACTGCCCTTCAGTCAGAGGTGGCTCTTGAGCAGATCTTCAGGGAGGGAATAAAAAACGTTTCCGCTGATCTGATATACGGTGTCCCGGGGATGACCACCGCTGACCTGGGAGCTGATCTGAAAAAGACATTCTCCTTCCCGGTGACTCACTTGTCTGCCTATCATCTGACGATTGAAGATGGCACACGTCTGGGTAAAATGAAAAAGGAGGGAAGGCTTACCGAGACTGACGAAGATACGAGCACTTCAATGTTTACGCTATTGGGCAACGTGTGCAGGGCTCACGGGTTTATTCATTATGAGATCTCCAATTTTGCACAGGAGGGACACATTTCAAGGCATAACTCCTCATACTGGAAGCAGGTACCTTACCTGGGCCTTGGTCCTTCGGCACACTCCTTTGACAGGAGATCGCGGCAGTGGAATGTCTCGGACGTGAAGAAATATATCAGTTCAGTGAATAACGGAGAGGTGCCTTTTGTAAGGGAGGAGCTTGACAGGCTGACGATTTTCAATGAATATGTCATGACATCCCTGCGTACCATGTGGGGTATCGACCTGACTCATGTGGAGAAGTTTTATGACAAGGAATTGCATGATTATCTCGTAAATCTCTCCGGCAAGTATATCCGGTATGGGCTGATGAAGCGCGAAAAAAATACCCTGGTCTTGACTGACCAGGGTAAGATGATATCTGACAATATTATTGCCGAACTGCTGACGGAACTTTGATTATCCCCTTCCTTTCAGTGTAAAGCTGCCGGTACCGATCTTCTCTCCGCTGAGATAGAGTTCCACACTGTATGTGCCGGGAATGAAATCGCCTGTATTGTCAAGGAAAATACACATCTCAACATCTGCGTTTGCGTAGTCAACTGCTCTGCTTGCCGAGAATATCAGCTGCTCGCTATTGACTGCAAATAGATTGTCTGGTGAAGGGGTGATCACAAGCTGGTCAGGGCGGACTACTCTCAGGTAAACAATCTTGTTACCTGCTTCTGCTATGGGATTTTCCCTTAGAGTGAAACATACCCTCACCTTGTCAAGATTCCTCAGCTCATCGGTCTCCTTCCGTTTTTTGTTGAGCGCCACGGCCACCACATCCTTTGCCTGGATTACCGAAGCCACATTCACTTTGGTGGTAAGCTCCTCCTTGACCTTTTCAAGCTCCACGTTTGTCTCCTGCACCTGTGTTATCTGCTGTTTGATCTCGACGTTCTCTGCGGTGAGTATCTGGTTGCGAGTATTCAGAGAGTCTATCTGAACGATATAGCTCTTCATGATATCACGCATGGTGCTTATCTCTGTCTTATATTTTCTGATCAGCTGGGCGTTGGATGCGTTGACCTCAAGAAGTTTCTGGATCCTGGCACGCTCACGCTGTATCTCAGCATTGAGGGTGTCATTGCTTGTCTTGAGAGTGTCATATCCGTACATCATCATGCGGAGCTCGCCTGCAAGAGAGTCTTTCTCTTCCGTGAGCACCTGCTCCATTTCAACCATCTTGCTCTTCTGGTTGTAATAGAGTACCACCAGTGCAATTAAACCCAGTGTCAGGATTATGGTTGACACAATCATGACAATCGGAGCACCTTTCTTATGCTCAACGTGTTCAGCCTGATATTTTTCCTGATTTTCCATTTGTATGTTTTTATATCCGGTGCAAAATTAGTAATAATATCAGTATAACAAGTTATTCTCCTGTTTGATTATCTTAGCCATGACTGTTTTCACAAAAATAATTCTATATAAATAGCTGTTTATGAGTGGATTTTACGGTTCTGTCTCCGAAAGGAGCTGTGTTGACGATGTGTTTTATGGCACTGATTATCATTCTCACCTTGGCACCAAGCGTGCCGGGATGGTCTTTTATGACAGTGAGATAGGATTCAGGAGGAGAATACACAACCTTGAAAACGAATACTTCCGCAACAAATTCGAAGCAGAGCTCAAGGAATTCAGGGGCAACAGCGGCATGGGGGTCATAAGTGACACCGATCCCCAGCCCATACTTTTCAATTCGCATCTGGGTCCGTTTGCACTGGTGACTGTTTCGAGAATAGTAAATATCAATGAACTCGCTGATTATTTCCTGGCACGAAAGAAGCATTTCACCGAGAATTTCATGGGCAACATCAATCCTACGGAGATGGTTGCCAACATCATCTGTGACGGAGACTCGTTTGTGGAGGGTATAACCAATGTGTTTGACAGGATACAGGGATCTTGCTCTATGCTTGTCCTGACCAAGGATGGTATCATTGCTGCCCGTGACAGGCTGGGTCGCACTCCGGTGGTGATAGGGAAGCGTGACGGAGCACGCGTTGCTGCCTCGGAGACCTGCTCCTTTCCGAACACGGGCTTTGAGACGGAATATTTTCTCGGCCCGGGTGAGATTGTGCACATACGCTCCAACGGTTTCACAAGGCTGAAGGCTCCGGGAAAGAACATGCAGACCTGTGCCTTCCTGTGGGTTTATTACGGATTCCCCACGTCAGAATATGAAGGGCGAAACGTGGAGGAGGTGCGCTACAGGTGTGGTGCTGCGCTGGCAAAGCGCGACAGCGTTGAAGCTGATTTTGTCTGCGGCGTGCCAGACTCAGGCATCGGTCATGCCTTTGGTTATGCCAATGAGAAGGGTGTTCCCTACATGAGCTCCTTCTCGAAGTATACTCCCACCTGGCCGAGGAGCTTCATGCCGCAGCGTCAGATACAGAGGGACCTGGTTGCCAGGATGAAGCTCATTCCGAACAAAAAGGTCACCAGCGGCAAGCGGATAGTCTTTCTTGATGACAGCATCGTCAGGGGAACACAGCTGAAGGACAACACCCGCGATCTGCGTCAGGCCGGTGCTGCCGAACTGCATATGAGGATAGCCTGTCCTCCGTTGCTTTATCCATGTCCGTTCCTGAATTTCTCACAGTCGCGCTCAACACTTGAGCTTGCAGCCCGCAAGGCGATAGTTAAGCTTGAGGGGGAGGAGAAGAACATCGAAGAATACCTTGATCCCGATTCTGAAAAATACTCCCTGATGGTCAGTGAGATAGCGGCAACCCTTGGTATGGATACCCTGATGTATCAGCGGCTTGATGATCTTGTAACAGCCATCGGGTTGCCGAAGGAGAGGCTCTGCACACACTGCTGGGACGGGAGCAGCACCTTCTGATTCTTGTTAAAAAGCCTTCCTGTTTGTTCATAAGTTGACTGTTTTGTCATTTCCGGCAGAACGGCAAGTTTTAATTTTACCGTGCAGAAGTGTTAAAAATATTCTGACGGGAAATACTAAAGCCCCCATTATTTCAGTTTGTTCATAATACAACGGATAAAAACTAAAACAAATAATCAACAACAAACATTAAAAATCAGTGAAATGAAAAAAATCCTTGCCTTTTCAATCGTACTCTTTGCGTTTGCAGCAGGTGCGTTTGCACAGTCATCATCAGCCACCGCTACGGCAACAGCTGTAATTTATGCTCCTATCACATTAACTCAGGCAGCCGACATGAGCTTTGGCAACATTATTGCCGATGCTGACGGCGGCACGGTGGTTCTGGTTCCTGCAGGAACACGCACGCTGAATGGCCTGTTATCCACTCCGCTTCCCGGAACAGTCACCGCTGCCAGTTTCAATGTATCAGGGAATATCAATACAACTTATGCCATCACGCTGCCTGCTACTCATGACATCAGCAACGGAGTCCAGACGATGACCGTCAATGCATTTACCAGTGACCCAACGCCAACGGGATTGCTCAATGGCTCCGGTACTCAGACCCTCAACGTAGGTGCAACACTGAACGTCGGTGCCAACCAGGCTGCAGGTACATATACCAATGCTGCCGGCTTTACGGTAACCGTTAACTACAACTAGTGGCCGTTTAACGGATATAAACCCGTCCGGTCATAATGAACAGTATCAGGAGATATCTTTTCGGCTTTCTTTTTTTTATTGTTATTCCCCCCGGGGCGATTGTCGCGCAGATATCGTCCGCGGTGAGCGCAACAGGCCATATCACTGCCGAGGTCATAACGACGCTTGCGGCCGTTGAGACTTCGCAGCTGAACTTTGGCAGATTTGCTCCCGGGCCGCAGGGTGGAGAACTGATGGTGACTCCTGAAAATACTGTCTCCGTACTGGGCAGCGTATGGCCTGCCAGCGGCATGCGCAATGCCGCCAGCTTCTATGTCACAGGTGATCAGGGCGTAGCATACACCATCACCCTGCCCTCCGCACCTGTGACTATCACCCATATGGGTACGGCCCGCACCATGAAGGTCGAGGACTGGAGGTCGGTCCCGGCACCGACTCCGGGGGCAGGAATGCTTGCAGACGGCTCACAGACGGTTTATGTAGGGGCAACGCTGAAGGTGGGAACCATTAATGACAACCCTGTGGGGATTTATACGGGAACCTATACTATCACCTTTGACTTCAACTGACAGCGATCTGAACACGAAAAACGAAAAATAATGTCCAAGCTTTTGCTACTGCTGACAACGACAGGCCTGATACTGCTTCAGGTCTTTTTTCCTTTTAATACAAGGGCGCAGGGCAACCTGCTCATCACTCCCAAAAGAGTTGTCTTTGAGGGAAATAAGAGATCCATGGACCTTAACCTGGCCAATATCGGAGATGATACTGCCACCTATGCCATCTCCCTTATTCAGATTAAGATGACAGAAGAGGGCGGTTTTGAGACCATCACTGAACCGGAGGAAGGACAGCGGTTTGCAAGTCCCTACATGAGGTATTTTCCCAGGACTGTGACCCTGGGACCCAATGAGGCCCAGACAGTGAAAATACAGCTTTCGGGGAGCGGAAAACTCGTACCCGGCGAGTACCGTTCACATCTCTATTTCAGGGCCGTGCCGAAAGAAAAGCCCCTTGGAGAGGAAGAAGCGGCAGTTGCAGATCCTTCATCTATTTCAATCATGCTGACCCCCATTTTCGGGATTACCATACCTGCCATCATCAGGGTGGGGCAGCCCTCCGTCAGTGTTACAGTCACTGAGCCGCACCTGAAGTTTGAAAATGATACGACCCCGAGGCTGGCGATAGTATTCAATCGGTCGGGCGACTATTCCGTTTACGGTGACCTGGCTGTCGATCATGTCTCGCTGCAGGGTACAGTGACAAGGGTCGGAATAGCGAACGGAGTTGCCGTTTATACGCCAAACACGCGCAGGAGGTTTGAATTCAGCCTCATCAACACGGAGGGCATTGATCTGAAAAGCGGCAGGCTGATTATTATCTTCTCAGCCCCTTCTGATGTCAAACCCGAGAAATATGCCGAGGCAGTGCTGATGCTGAGCCAGTAATGAATTCTTCTATTTCCCATACAAGCAGGATCCTGAGACTTTTTGCATTTCTTCTGGTGCTCTCAGGATCCTGTCTGCATTTGTATTCACAGACTGCCGGCGACTTCCGGACAACTGCAAACGGAAACTGGAGCAATAACGGTACATGGCAAAGATATAACGGTACTGCATGGCAGGCCGCCGGAAGCTATCCCGGCGAGAATACAGGCACCGGAGTGGTGACGGTAAGGCATACCGTATCACTTAATACAGAACCCCCCAATGCATTGGGTTCACTGGTTATAGAGGCAAACTTAACCCCAAATAACAGTGACAGGATCCTGACTATTAATGACAATCTGACAGTTACCGGGGGAACCCTCAGTTTTTCAGCCAACAACGGAAAGGAACTCCTGATTTACCTTGGAGGAAACTTCAACATGACCGGGGGTACAATGACGGAGACCCACAATTACGGGGAGTTGATCTTCAGCGGATCCGGTGTCCAGACCTTCAGCAAAACCGGAGGTACAATCTCCGAGGATATCCGTTTTACAGTCAACTCAGGGTCAACCATTGACCTGGGCACAAGCGTTCTTGACGGCAGCCTGGGGAGCTTTACACTGAATGCCGGGGCAGGACTCAGGACTGCTCACCCGGAAGGCATCTCTGCATCAGGCGCTACCGGAAGCATCCGGGTGACCGGTACAAGAAGCTTCAATACCGGAGCAAGTTATACCTACAACGGCACTACATCACAGATTACCGGAACAGGGTTACCGGTAACCCTGCTTGATCTGACCATAGACAATGCCGCAGGTGTTGATCTGACCGCTCCGGTGACCCTCACCGGCACGCTGACTCTCGCACAGGGTATCCTCAATGCCGGAGCCGGTACGGTGAACGTCACAAACAATGCATCTTCAGCAGTCACCGGCAACGCTTCCTCTTTCGTGAACGTAACAACAGGGTACCTTCAGAGAACCCTGCCTGCCAATCTTTCCGGTACCGGCAATAACTATCTTTTCCCGATAGGAGAGGGAGATGTATACAAGGGGATGAAACTGATCGATGTTACCACGGGGTCAACCGGGCCGGAGCTTCGTGCTTCCGTGAGTCCGTCCGGAGCACTGAATGGTGACAATATTACCGTCAGTATAATTCGCCCCCGTTACTGGTCGCTCCTGAACAGCAATGGCGGAAACTTTACCAGCGCTGCCATAGAGCTGTTTGATACAGGACTCAATTCTGCGACGACAATCTGCATCTCTCCTGCCGTGGCCGGAGATTACTCTGCAATAGGCGGGGTGCCCGGAGCATCGTCAATCACCTCATCTGTCATTTCATCCCCGGGTCCCTATTTTGCCATCGGCCTCCTCGACTACGATGTTTTCTACTCTTACAGGAGCGGCAACTGGCATGATCCCGGCACCTGGACCTCAGACCCCAGTGGAACCCTGCAGATCGGGAACCAGATTCCGGGGGAAGGAGCATTCGTGGTGATCCTCACTGACCGTACGGTGACATTGAACCAGGATGTTACGGAAGCGGGACTCGATTTAACCATTTCGTCCGGCGGATTTATTGATCAGGCGTCATACATCTTCACCGGCACCCTCACATCTCTTTCCGGACATGGTACCCTCAGGCTGGCAACGGCAGGTTTTCCCTCTGCCGGATACAATTCTCTTGTAAATGCCGGAGGAGGGACAGTGGAGTACTACAATGGGTCTGATTTTACGCTTCGCGCTTCACAGGGTACTTATAACAACCTGATCATCAACACCGGCAGTGCAACGGCATCACAACTGAACAATCTCACGATCAACGGCAGTCTCAGCGTAAGAAGCGGCACCCTGCGAATCAATGACAATACCGGTACGGCAAAACTGTCACTCACCGTCAGCGGTAATGTCACCGTTGATAACGGAGGCTCAATAATTGTCGGTAACGGTGTTACAAATACAGCAATAGGAGGTACCGGTGGCACTCTGCCATACCTGAATTACTACCTGAATTTTCACACCGTAATCATTCGGGGCGATTTTACCAACAACGGAACGGTAAGGTTCACGAACCTTCTGTATCCGGTCTACAATGCATTTCCTCCCACTGCTGCAGGAGCAACATCAGGGGCAGCAACGGTATATTTTGAGGGTGCTTCCGACAATTCTCTCACCTGTAACGGTATGACTGATTTCTACAATCTTATTGTCAACAAGGGAACAGATCAAACCTACAGCCTGACGGTGATTTCATCGGCATATTCCAATTTCAGGATCTTCGGGGCCAACACTCTTGCCGCCGAGTCTGTATCCGGCAACCCCGCCATGAGGAAAGCCCTCTGGATATATTCCGGCACTCTTATTCTGAAGGGCAGCCTTGTCATTCCTTCTCTTTCGGAAGGAGCATCAGGAGACTCATGGTATTATATTCCGGCCAACGGAGCGATGATGGCTGACGGAGTCGATGTCATCATCCTCACCACGGCCGACGACTACAGGGAGGTAAACCTGGCTTACGGTGTTACTGCTTCGGGAAACGCGGCATTGGGAGTGAATACAACAGGAACAAACAGTGCCCTCTATGTGTTCGGAAAGCTGCAGATAAATAACGGATTTTTGTCAACAAAGGAATCAGGGGGGATTGTCACATCATCAACCGCATCAGGACAGATAATCATCAATGGCGGAACGGTTGACGCCAAGCAGTTCCTCTCCTCAACGGGCTCTGCTTCCTACAGCCAGTCAGGCGGCCTCTTCATCCTCAGGGGACGATTCCAGCGCACCCCCACGGCATTCACCTCCGTGGCAGTCCTGGCTGATGTGACTTCAGCAACCCTGAACACCACAAGGGCCACCTCTGGCATTAACACCGCATTCGGCTCCTTCAACCTGGAAAATGCAGCTAATATTTTCAATGTCTCAGGTGGAACCATAAGGATTCTTGATGCTACAAACAGCGGTGTTGCGAAAGCATTTGATGCGAAGTCATCTGCTGCAAATATCAACGTTACAGGTGGTACCATTGAAATGATGCCTGTAGCGGGGTCGGGCACCGACGCTACGGATCATTCCGTCTTTACAACGGCTCCTCTGTACAATCTGACAATAAACAGGACCAGCAGCGCATCTGTTATTCGCATGTCCACCCCGGTGACGGTACTCAATAGCCTGGGTTTAGTTTCCGGTGCTCTTAATGCCAACAGCAACAACCTGGCAGTGGGTGGGTCATTTACGCTGGAGGCAGGGACGACCTATACCACCGGAACAAATATAACCGCACTGAACGGAAACGGGGCCCAGCTCCTGACTGTCAACATTGCCGGGGCTCTTTCTTTAAGCAGCCTGACAATTGACAAGCCGTCAGGCACTACGCTGACCCTGGCGGGTTCACAGGGCATTATCAGTATGGCCTCTGCCTTCAGGTTGGTTTCAGGAACTCTCGATGACGGAGGCAAGACAGTCAATGTTGCCGGGAGCGTTTATAACTCAGGCGTAGCTATGGGTGACGGAAAAATAGTCCTGAACGGATCTTCCGCCCAGACAATTGACGGCGGTGGTGTGTTCGGTAACCTGGAACTTGCCAGCATTGCAGCGACGCCGGTAACGCTGCTTGACAGGATGACCGTCAACGGCCTCCTTATATTTTCGGTCGATAATGTATTGAACATAGATACCTACAATCTGCATCTGAACTCTGCGGCTTCGATTGTCAACAGCGGAGCTGCCAGGTTTGTGCAGTCGGCAGGCAATGCCGGCGACGGTGGTTTATCGAGGAGCTACGCATCGAATGATCCATTTGTCTTTCCCGTTGGTGTTGCCGGAAGGTACACCCCGGCGACAATCGGATTTTCGGCCACACCGGCCACATACGGGTCAATTGCGGTCACCCCGGTTGATTATGAGCACCCCGTGACTACGGTCAAAGGTCTGAGTCTTACCTATTTCTGGCGTGTCAGGTCTTCAGGATTCTCCGGCATACCCCTTTATTCAGTAACCCATTCATTCGTTTACAGCGACACTGATGCTGCCGGTACAGACGCAAATTATGTACCGGCATTGTATGACGGTGTCTCCGTTGGCTGGTATACCGGACAGAATTCAGATATCAATACCACAACGAATACGATTTCAGACTGGAGTTCGCCTGCAAACAGCACCAATTTCCTTGATGCAGATTATACTGCCGGAAATGTAGCAAGTTTCGGTACTCCCAGGATCTTTTACAGCCGGCAGCCGGGGTTATGGAGTTCAACCGCCACATGGTCTCTTACCGGGCATTCAGTTGATAACCCTCCGGCAGCGCCTCCCGGGGCCAATGACATAGTTATTATCGGTGATAATGACTCCATCTGGCTGGCCACTGAGAATCCACCCCTGCCGATAAATGACAATAATCCTGCCGGTACCTACTACCAGAGGAACAAAGCTGTCGTAAACTGTGCTACCCTCCAGATAGAGGCAGGTTCTGTACTTGACATACAGAACAATCCCGGCAGCACATTTGCCTCGGTACTGAGCCATCCCAACGGGAACGGAAAGATGAGGATTACCACCAGGGATCCGTCTGCATTTGACAGCCCGGAGCCGTTCGTATATCCCGGAGGCGACTTTTCGGAATTTGGTGTCAATGACGGCATATCGGAGTTTTATACCATAAACCCGCAGCAGGGGATGTACTACACCCTGCCATCCAATGCGAGCGAGTATGGCACTGTGATTCTTACCCCGCTCAGGGGCTCAAATATCATTCTTCCCAATATGCCGCTTGTAACTATAAACGGTGACCTGATATGCAACGGTTCGGATGCCGATGCCTGGCTGGCCGTGACATGGAACGGAGAGTACGGAACCATTGTGGCGAAGAGCGTTAATGTAAATGGAGACATGATAGTGGCAGGGGGATCATTCGGATTCATTTACAACACAACGCGCCTTCAGACGATCAATATTGAGGGTGATGTCTATGTTGCACCCGGTGCAGGGATTGATGTTTGGGCCAGCAGCACGGCCAACATCATGTCAGTAGGCGGATCAATATACAATAACAGCGATAACAGCATAGCTCCATACGGTACGCCAAGCCTTATCCGGTTAGTGAGCGGCGGCAACCGATGCAACCTTATCTTCACCGGGAACAGGTCAGCGGTTGTGACAAATGACCCGGCCATCAGCACTACCCCGGTAACGGTATTCAATAATGTTACAATCAATAAGGGAACTACTCCCGACTCAACAGTAACATGGAACGTTGGCGGCATGCTGACCACTCCTGTTAACGGATGGCTCACACTGCAGAACGGAACCCTGGTCTATGAAAGGACCGGCAATTTCAGTATATCCACCACTACAGATTTCACCATTCCGGCAACGGCAGGTCTTACTCTCAATACATCGTCGAACGTTTACATCTCCAACAATGCGGGATCAGAAACCCTTTTCCTGAACGGCAGGCTGCGGATCCTCGGAGGAGGTGGAAATGTGTACATAGGACCTTCGGGAAATACGGCCAACAACGCAGATATAGAGTATTCCGGCAGCGGTGGCTCTCTGCTGGAGATACAGAGCGGGAATCTCTTTGTTAACGGTCAGATCAGACGCCCCCTGGCATCGACTAACGGGATCCTTACATACAGACAGAGTGGCGGTAATGTCATCATTTACGGCAATAATTTCAATGCCTCCAAGGCTAAGCTTGAGGTGCTCAATGACGGAAGTGAGTTTACCATGTCAGGCGGCACCATTTACATCATCCGCGGTGGGGGTACCTCTTTCGGCGATCTTTACCTCAGACCGGCTACCGGCTCTAATACAGGCGGTACTATAGCCTTCAGCCAGACTCCTCCCACAGGCACTGTAATTGATGCCGACCAGTCATATTTGCTCGATGCCGCCATCTCCCTGAATAATCTTGCGGTTACAGGAAAAACAGCGGGAACAAACCGTACTGCTTCACTCTCACTGATGATAAGCCCGCTGGTTCTTGACGGATCACTTACAATCAGCAACAACGTTAGTTTTTTCGCATCTGCCGGCAGGAACGTCACTATCAGGGGTGACATGACCAATAACGGGACCTACAGCTTCGGAACCAACAGAACGATATTTGACGGCGGAGCCCAGGCTGTGACAGGGAGTTCCGCAACACACTTCTACGACCTGGAAGTCTCTTCGTTAACCTCTCTTACCGTAAACGGCAGCTTCACCATAAACCGTAACCTTGACATTGTCTCCGGTAACCTGGTCCTGGGCTCCGGACTGGCAACCTTACTGGGCAATCTGGCCAACAACGGGGCCTACACAGATGACAATGTCACTGGAGGAGTCTTGCTCGGAGGCAATACGCTCCAGTCACTTTCGGGAACAGGTTCATTCGCAAGGCTTGTGCTTGACAACAGCGCCGGGTCAAGAATAAACAATGACATTGCCCTGCAGCATGACCTTGTGATCAGCAGGGGAGTCCTTGACATTAACAGGTACCAGCTTACCCTCAGCCAGAACAGCCTTATAATGGGCTCCGGCTTCAGCTCAACGAAAATGATAAAATCTGACGGGGTATCAAGCAGCAGGGGAGTTCTGAAGTTCTTCCCCACAGGCCCCCGGACATTTACCTTCCCTGTTGGTGTCTCCGGTAAATATACGCCTGCACTGTTTACAGTTACCTCCAGTGCAACCGTCGGATCGATAAGGATCAATCCTGTCAACGATTCCCACCCGAGTGTTACCGATCCTCTTAATTCTCTCGGATATTACTGGCAGGCAGAGAGCTCGGGCATCTCGGGCTTCAATGCAAGCCTGCAGCTCCGGTACCTGACCGGCGATGTTTCGGGTGACGAGGCTTCTTATGTTGCAGCCCGCCTGGTAATTCCGGGAAGCACCTGGGAAAAGGCCCTGCCGGGTGCTGCAACGGATAATGTTGACGAAGCTTCCAATACAATTACATTCAATTATACATCTGCCGGCAATCTTGGCGGAGATTACACAGCAGGAACAGATACTGCCATCCCGTCAGAGGTTCCTGAATATATCACCAACAGCAACGGGGTATGGTCTGATCCTTCCATCTGGACTCCCGTTGGTGCTTCTCCGCCATCTCCTGCAGACGGACCTCGGGGCTGTAACGTAATAATTTCCCATGTTGTAACAACGGATATCAATTTCATCTCTGTACTGAACACAACCATAAACAACGAGCTCAGGGTAGTGGCACCTACCTACGGCCACAATCTCGGGAATGTCAGCGGCGATGGAAGGATATATCTTGAAGGAGGCAATCTGCCGGGCGGGACCTACACTGACTTTACCGACTGTTCAGGGAATGCAACAATTGAATATGGCGGTACCGGGAGCTATATAATTGTGTCCGGCGTATATACGTCAGTGTCTAACCTCTTTTTCACGGGAACGGGAACCAGGATTCTTCCAAACGCTGATATGACTGTATGCAAACGCCTGGTTATTGACGGACCGGTTCTGGACAACAGTGCCAATAACACGAAGCTGACAATTCTCGGCACCTTCGAGAGGTATAACTCGGGGGCCTTCAGAAGCGGTACCGGGTCATTCCCCTCTGCAACAGTAACATTTGCCGGCAGTGCGGCACAGTCGGTCGGAGGCACCACGGGCGACTTCAGCGGGTCAGACAGGTTTTACAATATGGAGATCAGTAATCCTGCCGGGTTGACCATTTCAGACGGAGGTATCATTGAAACAGCGAACCAGCTTATCCTGAGCAACGGTGTAATAAGCACATCTTCCACCGGCAGGCTTGTTCTGCTAAGTACCTCTTCATCCGCCGCTGTGCCTGTGGGAGGCAGCAGTACTTCATACGTCAGCGGCCCGCTTACAAAATATATCACTAACGGCGACCCCTTTGTCTATCCGCTCGGAAGGGGTGCCCTGAAGGGACACAGGTTTACTCTCACGCCGACAGGCGGAAGCACCATTGCATGGACAGCTGAATATCTTTCACCGAACACTGCCGCAACATCGATTGCACCCCCGCTGGAGGTTTCAAACACCCTGGAGTACTGGAGTGTCTCATCAGCTTCCGTATCATCTGCCAGGCTCCGGATAGGATGGGATCCGCAGAGCGAACTCACACCCTTAATGACAGTCAACGGGCTGGCAGATATGCGTGTGGCCCAATATGTCTCCGGATTATGGACAGAGCTGCCATCTGTTGCAACGGGAAACAGCAATACCGGTGAGGTTGAGACCACAGGTACAGTATCTACATCACCCGCACCTTCCGATTTTACCACGGCAACTGTTTCCGGCACCCTTGCCAGGGCCTCATTTGCTTCATTCGCGCCCATATGCGGATCAGGAGGCATTCCTGTCAGTTTCATCTCCTTTAATCCCATAAGCCTGAACTATATAGTCAGTTACACCATTGACGGCATTGCGCAACCTGATATAACAGTGACATCACTGCCTTTCACCCTGCCGGCAAATTTTCCCGGGGTATACCGGCTGACGGGATTCAAATTCAATAGCGGCACGGGTACCGGTGTGGTTAACGGCAGCACCGTCACTGTCTATGCGTTGCCTACAACCTCTGATGCCGGCACAGACCAGTCGCTATGCGGTGTCTCTGTTACAACCCTTGCCGGTAACAACCCCGGATCACATGCGGGTCTGTGGACCGTGGTCAGCGGAGCAGGCGGGTCGTTCGCCAACAGCGTTCAGTACAACACGGTATTCAACGGTGTGCTTGGTGTGAGTTACACCCTTCGGTGGACCATCAGCAACGGTCCGTGCAGTTCCGCCGATGATGTTGTCATCAGCTTTCCTGTTGTGGCATCACGCCCTGGCGATTTTACCGCTGCCGAAACGCAGGTATGCAGAGGCGGAACAGGTTATGTTTATACTGTGCCCCTTGTTTCAGGAGTGACATACAACTGGTCATACAGCGGAACCGGGCATACCATTAACGGTTCCGGAAACAGTGTCACCGTTGACTTTGATAATGTCGCCACAGCCGGTACATTAAGCGTCACTGCAACCAATGCATGCGGTACCAGTCCGGCAAGGAGCATCGACATAGGCATAATCACAGCCTCATTTACATATGCAGGCTCACCCTGGTGTCAGAACCAGGCTGATCCGACACCTCTTCCTGACCCGGGAGGCCTGACAGGAACTTTTTCATCAACACCGGGCCTGGTATTCATTGATACAGCAACCGGACAGATAGATCTGTCTGCCAGTTTGTCTGGCACTTACATTGTGACCAACACTGTTTCTTCATCTCCATGCGGTGTAATGACAGCGACGAACACCGTTACAATTTCCGGTCAGACATGGACCGGGTCTGCCGGCGCCGACTGGAATAACGCATCCAACTGGTCATGCGGTTTTGTGCCTTATCCGGTCACAGACATACTCATTCCCGACGTGACAACAAAACCGGTAATAGGTACCGGAATCAGCGGTGAAGTGGCGAACCTCACCGTTGATCCGGGCTCATCCCTTACCGTATCGGGAGGAACCATCAGTATTCACGGCTCTGTGACCAACAACGGAATTTTAGACGTTTCGGACGGAACTGCGGAGTTCAGCGGATCGGCAGCCCAGAGTGCAGGTATAGGAAACTTTACCGGCAACACTGTAAGGAACCTGACCGTAAACAACAGTGCCGGAGTAACCCTGCTTGGCCCGCTTAATGTAAGGGGGATTGTGCTTGTTCAGACCGGAAGCCTGGCATCAGACGGTAATCTCACTCTTCTCTCCGATGCCACCGGTACAGCCCTCATTGACGGATCAGGGTCGGGAAGCGTGACAGGTAATGTTACCATGCAGCGTTATCTCCAGTCAAAGTACGGGTATAAATATTTCAGCTCGCCTTTCACCGGGGCAACCGTGAGCGAGTTCGGCGATGATATGGATCTGGCCGCATCATGGCCGATGTTCTACAGGTATGATGAGAGCCGCACATCGTCAGGATGGGTGGCCTACACTACAGGCACCTCCGGTCTTAATCCTCTCGAAGGCTATGCCGTCAATTTCGGCGCTTCGGCTCTTCCCTGGACAGTAGATGCTACCGGAGAGGTTGACAACGGCAGCCTTTCAGTAACCCTTTACAACAACAACAACACCTATACGGAAGGATTCAACCTCGCGGGGAATCCCTATCCCTCTCCGATCAGATGGAGCGCACCGGGCTGGACTAAAAACAATATTGACAATGCAGTTTATTATTTCATGGCAAGCGACACTGATGAGTACGGCGGTAAATACAGCAGCTATGTAAACGGGATCTCGAGCGATGGTTTTGCAAGTGATACAATTCCTTCCATGCAGGGTTTCTTTGTACATGTTTCCAACGGAACCTTCCCGGTAACCGGCACCCTGGGGGTTACCAACAGCGTAAGGATAAACGACCTGACAAAGCCCTTCCTGAAATCTTCCGGTGTGCAGGGCCGGTCACTGAAGTCTTCGGAAATCTCCGGCCGGTTCCTTGTCAGGATCAGTGCCTCATTCACCGATGATATGGCAGCTTCTGCCGATCCCTTGGTGGTCTATTTTGACGATGAGGCAGAACCCTCTTTTGACACGGAGCTTGATGCCCTTAAGCTGTTCAATACAGACTGGCTTGTCACAAACCTCTACTCCGTCATTCCCGATGGCCGCAGGCTTTCGGTCAACGCCCTGCCGACGCAGAGAGACTCAGCGCTGTATGTTCCTCTTGGCTTCACCGCTTATCGCGACGGCGAGGTCTCTTTCCGTATGCGTGACCTTGAAAACCTGCCGGAGGGTGTGCGCATATTTTTCCGTGATGCATCAACAGGTGCAAACACTGAAATGCTGCCGTCCGGTGAGTACAGGATAAACCTCCCGGCGGGCGATTACAAAAACAGGTTCATGCTGGCATTTCTTAAGAACACCACGGGTATTAATGATCCGGACGTCACCGCGGCGGTCTTCAGTGCATACAGCTCAGGCGGATTTCTGAAAGCCACTGTTTCAGCCATGGAGGGCAATGAGGGCAGGATAACAGTCTATGACCTTAACGGTAAAGTCCAGACTCAGTACAAAATCACTGAGACAGGCCTGCATGACTTTCCGGTTGATTTCCGGCCCGGCATCTATCTCGTCGAATATGCTTCCGGCAGCCTCAGGGTTACCTTAAAACTGATAATAGGATTACAATGAATAGCTGCAATTGTATCAAAAGCATACTCCGGGGGCTGATGAGGATGACACTTCTGCTTCTGCTCTTTGTTCTTTGCCTGACAGCATCAGCGCAGGAGCCTCCGCCCAGGCCTGTCATCGTCACCTTTAACGAAGCACAGCCTCTTGCCTTCGGAGCCTTCTCCCCCGGCACCGGCGGAGGCACCGTCACCGTTGCCCCGAACGGAAACAGGAGTTCATCAGGTGATGTTGTCCTTCTGTCAATGGGTTTTCTATATACACCTGCCATGTTTTACGTAAGGGCCAACCAGGGAACAGTACTGTCTGTTCTTGTCAGTCCGCCTGTTACCCTTGCAGGCAGTGGCGGCGGCAGTCTCACACTTCAGGTGGCAGGTACGCTTCCCGCTTCACCGTTTGTAACAACGCTGCCATGGCCACAACAGACCACAGTCGTGGTGGGCGGCATTCTGACGATTGGAAACATAGGATCTAATCCGCCGGGGAATTATACCGGTAACTTCAGCATAACGCTCATAAGAGAATAAAACGCAGGTTAACAGAGGCAGAACGAAATGACAGAGAGAGGGACATATTCCGGAAGCACATGCTCAGGATCATTGTCTCCTGTTATTACGCTGCATCGCTTGTTCCTGCTGATTCTGGTGCCGGTGCTTCTTATGGCTCCGCTCTCCCTGGCCGCCCAGGATGAACCTCTTTATGACGAGATTTCCGTTTATGTCAGATTGCCATACATCGGGGTTGGGGAGATTGATGCACTCATCAGGGATGCCGAGGTGTACCTGCCGGTGACCGCTCTTTTTGACTTCCTGAAGATAAGGAATGTCCCGTCGGATGATCTTGACCTCATCACCGGGTTCTTCATCAATCCTGAAGCTGTATACACCATTGACAGGCCGGGAAACAGGATCATCTACGGCGGACGCACATGGGAGCTGAGTGAGGGTGATATTGTAAGGTCGGAAACAAATCTTTACCTGAAGGCTCCATGGTATGGAAGGATCTTCGGGCTGGAATGCAGGTTCAGCTTCCGCGATCTTACGGTCAATATCGAAACCAAACAGGAGCTGCCCGGGATAAGGGAGATGAAGCTGGAAGAGATGCGTGCCAACATGACCCGTCTCCGCGGTGAGGTTGAGGTTGACACAACCATAGGAAGGAGCTATCCCGGCTTCAGGTTCGGCATGGCCGACTGGTCAGTCTATGCCACGGAGCAGGAAGGAGGGAACTCCCAGGCGCGTCTGAACCTATCGCTTGGCTCCGTAATTGCGGGAGGAGAAGCAAATGTGTCACTCAATTACAATACCGGCGATCCGTTCACGGAGAAGCAGCAGTATTACCTGTGGCGCCATGTAAACAATGACCGTACACTGCTTCGCCAGGTAATGGCAGGCAAGATCACTTCATATGCCACAGCTTCGATTTATGATCCCGTAGTGGGCATTCAGCTCACCAATACGCCCACAACCTTCAGGAGATCTTTCGGGACATATAACCTTACCGACCGGACTGAGCCCAACTGGACAGTCGAGCTATATGTCAACAACGTGCTTGTAGATTATGTCAAGGCAGATGCCTCGGGCTTCTTTACCTTTGAGGTGCCGCTTGTCTACGGTACCACCAATGTCAGGCTGAAATTTTACGGACCATGGGGCGAGGAGCGTACACTCGAGCAGAGCCTCAGCATACCATATAATTTCATACCTCACAGGGAGCTGGAGTACGTGGTCAGTGCCGGTGTGGTGGAAGATTCGTTATGGAGCCGTTATTCAAGGGCCAGCATCAGTTACGGAGCCACCAGGTTTCTTACCCTCGGAGGCGGTGCTGAATATCTCTCATCCGTCGCCACCGGTCCGCTGATGCCCTTTGTGAACGCTTCGGTGCGGCTTCCCGGCAACGTGCTTGTCTCAGGCGAATATACCTACGGTGTAAGGGGAAGGGCGACGCTGGCATACAGGCTGCCTTCAAACATCCAGCTTGATCTTGATTTTATTCGTTATGACAGGGGTCAGGAGGCCATCAGCTTCAATTACCTTGAGGAGCGTAAGGCGTCTCTCTCCATTCCATTTAAAATCAAGAAGTTTTCAGCCTATTCAAGGCTCTCCTGGAACCAGATTGTTCTTCCTTCAGCAGACTACAGCACTTCGGAGTGGCTTATTGCCGGCTCTATTCTGGGTGTCAGCACCAACCTCACCACTTACGCCGTCATTCCGGGGACAGGTGACCCAAGTCTTTACAGCAATCTTTCTCTTGGCGTCCGTCTTCCCGCAGAGATCCTGCTCATGCCGCAGGTGCAGTACAGCTACACTGACAACGGGTTCATGACAGCCAAGCTGAGCCTTGAGAAACGCATTTTCCAGAAGGGATACATAAACCTGTCATTTGAGCAGAACTTCCGTCATGACATCAGTATGGGAGAGATAGGCATAAGGTACGACTTCTCCTTCGCTCAGGCGGGCGCATCGGCAAGACAGACCAACAGGGAGACCACACTTGTGCAGTATGCCAGGGGAAGCCTGATCAATGACCGGCCCACGGGATGGCTCAAGGCTGATAACCGCACCAATGTGGGCCGGGGAGGCATCTCCGTTGTCGCCTTCATGGACCTCAACGCTAACGGCCGCCGTGATCCGGGAGAACCAAAAGCCCCGGGCCTGAACGTAAGATCCAACAGCGGACGGCTCGATCGCAATGAAAAAGACACCACAATACATTTTTCCGGACTTGAACCCTATGTGAAATACTTCCTTGAAATTGACGAGAGCAGCTTTGAGAATATTTCCTGGAGAATAGAAAAGAAATCATATGCCGTGGTGGCTGATCCCAACATGATGAAGCTGATTGAAATACCGGTTTATGTCAGGGGAGAGGCCACGGGCACGGTGATGTACGAGGAGAATGGTGTTGCATCAGGTCTGGGCCGTGTGATAGTTAATTTCTACAACAGTTCCGGTATTGTTGCAGGCCGGGCCCTTACCGAAGAAGACGGGTACTTCAGCTGGTTCGGCCTTGCTCCCGGACAGTATACCATACGGATTGATACTGTCCAGCTGAGAAGGCTGAAGATGATTTCCGAGCCGGAATACCTGACCTTCAGTGTCATGAGCAATATGGAGGGTGACTACATTGACGGACTTGATTTCACCCTGAAGAAAATTACCTCTGTTCCTGACAGCGTCATTGCCGATAGTGCAGTGGTAGCAGCTGTTACTGCCGTGGCCGCTGAGCCTGTTTCGAGGGTTGTCTCCACCGACACATCCTACCTGGTTATCCACGAAGTCACACGCGAGCTGATGACAATCACCGAGGACTATTATGCTGTCCAGTTCGGGGCCTTCCGCACGAAGAGGTATGCCGAGATCATGCAGAAGAAAGTACAGGCCGCGCTCGATAAGAATGTTGAGCTGTTCGAGGAGGATGGTTTATGGAAGGTTCGCATAACCGGCTTTGAAGACCGTGCTGATCTTGAAAAATATATACCGATCATACATGATCAGGGTATTACCGAGATCTGGGTCATAACCAACAAGGCCGTCAGGGGAGAATGGATCACCATCAGCAGGGAGGACTCGCTTGCTCTTGTCAGGGAAAGGCTGGCAGAGGCGCCGGCGCCGGAACCAGAGCCTGAACCAGAACCGAAACCAGAGCCGGAGCCTGTTCCGGTCGTAATTGCCGGTACGACCGTTCAGCTCGGTGCATTCAACAGCCTTGAGGAGACATCTGCAATGACTGACAGGCTTCTCGCCGCTGCGGAGAAACTGGTCACAATAAGGAACGAAGGGGGTCTGTTCAAGATCCAGATAACCGGCTTTGCCGACACCAGCGAGGTGAGAGACTTCATTCCGCTGATGAGGAAGTACGGCTTTACTGACATTCTTGTCATTCATCAGGATGAAACAGAGCTTGTACCTGTCGCACCTGCTTTGATGCCTCCGGCGGCCGTTGAACCGCAGCCCGGGGTGCTCCTGCCGGCTGAAGAGCCCGTAGTGCAGCAACAGCCTGAAGTAGTTGTGCCGGAGAAGCCGGCGGTTGAGAAAGAGATTGTCCCGCCGCCACCGGTGCCGAGATTTATCCTTCATGCCGCCAGCTATCCCAAGCGCTCACAGGCAGAAAGGGCTAAACTAAAGATCGAACGTAAGCTGAAGCTGCCGGTGGAAATTATGGAGGAGTGGGACAGGTACCGGGTTGTTGTGACCGGATTCTTTACCCGGGAGGAGACATATCCTTACTATCCTGAGCTTGCAGGACTGGGATTCTCGGATATCTTTGTCTATGAAAAACCGCTGATAGACAGATAGTAAAAAATACCTTATGAAGTACGTAGGAGCCCACATAAGCGCAGCAGGAGGTGTGGAGAATGCACCGGTCAATGCGCATGAGATAGGAGCAAAGGCTTTTGCCTTTTTCACCAAGAACCAGCGCCAGTGGGTGTCGCCTCCTCTTACCAGGAAGAGCATCGATGCCTTTCGGGAAAACTGTGAAAAATACGGGTTCAAGCCTCAACAGATACTGCCGCATGACAGTTACCTGATCAACCTGGGAGCCCCTGATCCGGAAGGACTGGGACGTTCACGCCATGCTTTCAATGATGAGATGAAGCGATGTGAGCAGCTTGGGCTTGACAGGCTTAACTTCCATCCGGGAAGTCATCTTGAAAGGATAACTGAAGAGCAGAGCCTTGATCTCATTGCAGAATCAGTCAACATTGCCCTCTCAAAAAGCAACGGCGTAACCGCCGTCATTGAGAACACCGCCGGACAGGGTACCAATCTTGGCTACAGGTTCGAACACCTCAGGTATATCATTGACAGGATTGAGGACAGAAGCAGGGTGGGGGTGTGTATTGACACCTGCCACGCATTTACCTCAGGTTATGACCTTTCGACGGCCGAAGGGTTCAGGAAGGTGTTTGACGAGTTTGAGAGGATAGTGGGGTTTAAGTACTTGCGCGGTATGCATCTCAATGAATCCAAAAAGGCCTTCGGCACGCGTGTTGACAGGCATGACAGCCTGCATAAGGGTGAGCTGGGCGATGAGGCTTTCGGCCTGATAATGAATGACCCCCGTTTTGACGGCATGCCGCTCATACTGGAGACTCCCGACGAGACGCTCTGGGCAGAAGAGATAAAATATCTCTACTCACAGCAGAGATAATTGCCGAATTTTTCATGATTCCCAGATTATTATTGAATTTCAGTTATCTGGCCCTTACATACTGATGGGGCCATTGAATATCATCACCGAGTTCTTTTGCTGCCTGCAAAGGAAAATAGGGATTTCTCAGCAGTTCGCGTCCCATAAGTATAAGGTCTGCCTTCTCTTCCCGGAGTATCTCCTCCGCCTGCGATGCTGATGTGATGAGGCCTACGGCACCGGTCATTATACCCGTTTTCCGCAGGGCACTGGCGAATGGCACCTGGAATCCGGGAGCAGCCGGTATCTTCGCATTGTGGACGTTTCCTCCCGATGAGCAGTCGATCAGGTCGGCGCCGGATTTTCGCAGCAGGTATGCCAGTCCGACGCTCTCTTCCAGGTTCCATCCACCTTCGGTCCAGTCAGTCGAGGATATGCGCACAAAGAGCGGATTCTCATCAGGCATAACCGACCTGACGGCTTCTGTGACCTGTATCAGCAGCCTGGTACGGTTTTCGAATGACCCGCCATACTCATCGGTACGGTGGTTGCTCAGTGGCGACAGGAACTCCTGGAGGAGGTATCCGTGGGCACTGTGGATCTCCACTACCTTAAATCCGGCTTTCACTGCCCGCACTGCTGCCTGGCGGAATCCTGATATGATCCTTTCGAGACATATACCGTCAGCCATCCCCGGGGCTCTTTCACCCGGACTGAAAGGGATGGCTGAGGGGGCAACCGTCTCCCATCCTCCGTTTTTAAGGTCGAGCTGTTTTCCCCCCTCAACAGGTATTGCACATGAGGCTTTCCTGCCGGCATGGGCAAGCTGTATCCCGGCAACCGATCCCTGAGAATGGATAAATTCGGTTATCCTTCTTAGCCCGGCGATGTGATCATCGTGCCATAATCCCAGGTCGCCCGGGGTGATCCGGCCCTCCGGCCATACTGCCGTTGCCTCAGCAATTATCAGTCCTGTGCCTCCGGTGGCCCTGGTCCCGAGATGAACAAGATGCCAGTCGTTTGCGAACCCATCCTTTGCCGAATACTGGCACATGGGAGACATAGCGATACGGTTTTTCAGGGTGACGTTCCTTATGTTTAACGGAGAGAAGAGAATTGACATGGTATTTATTTTATTATTCAGTTTTGGGTAAAGATACCTTCCTTAAGTCTTTCAGAACCTGTAGAAAAAACCCAGGCTTCCGGTGGAGTTTCAACGGCTAAAAATACACCTTTTTGAATTACTCCCTTGTACCGGTGATCTTCGTTTTGAAGATGGACCAGAATTGAACCAAATGATGTATTTTAGGGTCGTGTGAGCAGATTCGCTTCCGGTCTGCACATGATAATGACCGGGACGGATAGCAGCCAGTAATAATGAAAAAGCATATGAAAAAGACAATGTTGTTGCTGATTCTGGTTCTCGTTGCGGTACCAGGCAATGGACAGGAATCAGGAGATGCAGCTCTTCTGAAAGCCATGCATACCATCTCAAGTCATGATTTGATGGGGTATGTCATCGAACAGACTGATGAAAAATATGAGGGCAGGCTGACAGGCACCCCCGGCTACCAGATGTGTGCCGAGTGGCTTGCCGGAGAGTTTGAAGAGTGGGGGCTTGCTCCCGGAGGAGATGACGGCAGCTGGTTCCAGTGGTTTGATATACCTTATACACTGGTGTATCCCGACTGCGGGCTCACTCTGCATATGCCACTGAAGGACGGATCCGGTCTTCAGAAACATTACAGGTACATAAGTGAATATATGCCCGGGTCTACTTCGGGCAACGGTACTGTAACCGGCGAGGTTGTCTATGCAGGCTATGGCATTACCGCGCCTGAACTGGGGTATGATGATTATTCCAAGGTTGATGTCAAGGGTAAAATTATCTTAATCGAGAGCGAGGCTCCCGTCAGTCCCTCTGCAGGTCCTGAAAAATTCAATCCCTGGTATGAACATTCGTTTCACCAGAGCAAGCTGGCAAACGCCGCGGCACACGGGGCAATAGGTATGATATATAATTACGGACCCATTGCCAATCCGAACAATGCATATATTGAGGATTTCATCTACGTTCATGTCGGAGATACGATTGTCAGGGACATTTTTGCAGGAACGGGATTGAACTACGAAACCGTTGTCGGAGAGATAAAGACCACGCTGAAGCCCCGTTCCTTCAACACGAAAAAGGTGGTCACCGTTAAGATGAGCACTCAGCATTTTCCTGACGGCAGGGGGAGCAATGTGATAGGGGTATTGTCTGGTTCAGATCCGGAGCTTGGCAAGGAAGCAGTTATTATCGGAGCGCATCTTGACCATCTCGGCAAATGCTACGAAATTATACCCGGTGCCAATGACAACGCTTCAGCCGTTGCCGTGATGATGGGAGTAGCAAGGGCACTGGCAGAGAATAAGATCACGCTGAAAAGAACTGTTATTTTTCTCTCCTTCGGGGCTGAGGAACAGGCGATTGTGGGTGCAAAGGCATATCTTGACGATCCGTTGATGCCCCTGGAAAAGAGTGTTCTCCTTAACATGGACGGTGTGGGGATCGGTCATTCAATAAGGGCTGCGGCCGGGCTCGACTTTCCCGTCCTCTGGTCATTCATTGAGGAGGTAAACAACAGCTACATCCACAGACCCCTGTCGGCAAATCATTTTCCGAATCATGGACGACCACGGCTTGACGCTGCGAGGTTCCTAGCTGTAGGAGTGCCGTCGATCAGTTTTTCAACATTCGGCTCGGCCAATTATTATCATGTGCCTCTCGATAACCTGGATATAATCAAACCGGAAATAATGGAGGATCTGGCTCAGCTTCTTTTTATGGCTGTGGTCAACATGGCAAACAGCTCATCACCGCTGAGATAGATTTTCGGGCGGATTGGCATCACCGTCACCACTAAGATAATTATGCCCCCCGGTTTGGTATCACCTTTTGTACTGGCGCCTCAAAGCTCCAGGGGGTTGTCGTGCTTGATGAAGGTTCTGCTCTGCAGTTCACTGAATGCCAGGTTCAGTTCCTCCTGGGTGTTCATTACAATGGGGCCTCCCCATGCAACAGGTTCCCGCAGCGGCTTTGCAGCAATAACAAAAAATCTTGCTCCGCCAGGCCCTGCCTTGACCCTTAACTCATCAAATTCAGTGCTGGCTGACGACGAGGCAGTCATCAGGATGGCACACGCCTTTTCTTCAAAGTTTGCCAGGGCATCATCAGCGGCCAGTGTGCCCTCTATCAGGTAGAGGAACATGGTCTGGTCGTTGGGGGTTTCATTGTAGCTCCAGACACTGTCGGGCTCAAGATCAACATCGAGGTACTGCACTCTGACATATTCGCCCTTGACTGCCCCCGGGTTATTCTTATAGTTGCCTGACAGGACCCTGACGGTTGCGTTTTTCTCAGTGGCCACTGCAACATCCTGTTGCCTTATATCACGATAAGCAGGCTGAGTCATCTTATCCTTTTTCGGAAGGTTGACCCATAGCTGGCATCCCAGCATCCTTTCCG
Source organism: Rikenella microfusus (assembly GCA_022736275.1). Taxonomy (GTDB): domain Bacteria; phylum Bacteroidota; class Bacteroidia; order Bacteroidales; family VadinHA17; genus SR-FBR-E99. The sequence goes on from DZBJ01000016.1 coordinate 43,794, forward strand.
ATGCCCGTGGCATCTCCTGGTGAATGATGCCTGATCCGGCGGTCATCCACTGACACTGAAGGTCCCCGATGACACCCTTGTTTCCAAGGCTGTCTCCATGTTCAATGTCGCCCTTAAGCAGGTAAGTGACAGTTTCGATACCACGGTGCGGATGCCACGGGAATCCTTTGATATAATCGGCAGGATATGAAGAATCAAATCCGTCGAGCATCAGGAACGGATCAAAGTCAATAATAGTCCTTATTCCCAGGACTCTGCGCAAATGAACGCCCGCACCGTCAACAGCGTGCTGACCTCTAACTGCCTGTTTAAATCTTCTTCCAGCCATAGGTTCTCATTTGGTGATATTGCCTGCAGATGATCTCCTTTTGTGTATGAAAAATGTGCTGGCCTGCCGGCGTTACTCTTTAATCAAACCCTTCTTTTTCATCTCCTTTCTTATAATGTTTACGATACCGGTCATGGCCGCTTCCACTTTGTTGGGGCTCAATGATGCTGTAACTCCTGACCAGACGAGCATTTTCCTTTCAAGCGAATAGATATTCGTTTCAACGATATAGTCCTTGAAGCCCTCCATATCAACGTGGGTATTTTCGTCCCCCGAGCCGATATTATAAGAAACGCCATAACTGTATCCATAGGGTCCGTAGCTGACAAAGCTTGAGTATGTGGTTCCCGGATCGGAGACGGTTCTTGTCCGTACTGCAGCTTTGACGCGAAGCGTTATGGCACCGTCATATCCGTCTTTTATCAGTCTTTCAGCCAGCTCTTTGTTCGAAGTGTCAGCCGGAGTAACATAAGCATACGATGGAACAGCCTTCTCTTTACCTATCAGGGATACAAGCTTGTCTTCCGCAGCTTTCCTGTTCTCCGGGGTTTTAGCGTAAACCATGATTAATACTTTGTCAAACGGCTCCACCGGGTTCTGTGAAAGAGAGGGATCAGTCCAGGTCTTCCTCAGTTGCGTTGTGGTGGCGCAGCCAGCCATTATTATTGATAAACTCAGAGCCAGGATTAATCTTGAAACAGGTTTCATATTGCGGGTTTGGTTACTGTTATACATATTTTGATTGACCAAATTTAGTCTTTTAATACGGATTCATATCTAAGTTGTCTCCCCTGGCATAAAGGCGATTCAGGAAACACACCCTTAGCAGTTCCCGATTGGTTACCGGTCCGGAAGGGCGGCATCAACCTATCTGAGAGTTTAATCCTGAAGGTTTTGAATCTCCCGGTTATTTACATGGTTGTTTTAGTTGTGGTGTCTTCGTATGCCACAATATCATAGTGCGCATAATGACCCGTGATCTCTTTCCATGCACTTTCAAGATCCGCGGGATAAGGTGTGACAAACTCTCCTTTTTCGAAAACATACAAGGGCGACTTGGGCCATTCCAGTGGCTTTGAACAGGAATTAAGGATAAACAGACACGCCAGAAATGCGGGATATAATGATCTGCCTTTTTGCATTATGCTAAATTATAATGACATGCTTCCCGGCCAATCTATTTAAAAGTCCATTTAATTCCAAACAATCAGTCACCCGGGGGTTCTGAATCATACCAGGTTATTGTAGCCCTGCTTCCTGTACTTTCGCCTCCAGAGAATATATCCGCTGAAAACTACTATCAATCCGGTCAGTGCGGCCAGCGGAACAATAAGTATATAAAAGCTGCCGATAAGTTTTTCAAAGATCCTTCCTGTATGAATTTTCAGGCACAGGCTCCAGAAAGAGATTTTGGATTCACTGACCAGCTTTTCGCCACGGAGAATAGAGGTTTTGGATAAATGAAACGCCGGCAAAAATATTAATTTTCATTAACAAGCCTTCGAAACAGTCAAATATGTGAGAACTCAGAATTTCTTTTTTCCGGACAATTGAACAGCAGGTTAAAGCAAGAATCAGAAACTGTATTTTAATTTCATGTAGATCATGTCATTTTCATTATACTGGCCAAAATGGCCTTCGGTTCCTGTGAAAATATTGGCGCCGGCCTGGATGTCAAAGCCGTCAGCCAGGGAGTAGGATATTCTAGGCCGTATCAGGGCATCCCTGTGTGTGATCCCAGCGTAGGCGAAGAACTCTAGCCACAGTCGTTCACGAAGGAAATCCTTTCTCGCCAGGAAGGTCATGGTGGTCTCAAATTGGTCATTGAGTATCCCGGTCTCATAATTTGTTATGTACTCCTGGATATACTGCATGCTCAGCCTGATTCCTGCAAGTGTGTAATCCACACCGGCCATATAGTACAAATAATCCTTTTCGATTGTTGCATCAGGAGCTGTCTGGGCTTCTGTCTGAAAATACCTGCCCGAATTGTAGCTTCCCTCACCTCTGATGATTACTGGGCCGAACGGCATGCTGAAACTCATCCCGGTCATCATCATCCTGTGATACTCCGGCCGTGCCGTCAGCCCGGTAAGCTGCATTGATACCGGGTCAATAATCCTGGTCAGATGTAACGCAGGATCATCTCTCCAGAAATATCCGCCCACTATTTCAAAATCTGCCTTCGATCCCATTGATGAGAAGCGGATGAACAACTCGCTGTTATCAAGACTTTTTCTTACCTCCGAAGTAGAATAATCATAGGTCGGAGTAACGGGGAATGGAAGTTCCGGAGCCCAGATAGAACTTTCTTCCGGCATGCGTGTGGGAGTGAAAACCGGAACCCAGACGACCTCAAGGGTGCTATTCCCATAGTAGTACCCCGCTTTAAGGGATGTCACCCCCATACGTATTTCCTCAAAATCCCTCAGGAGAAACTCACTCAAATCCTTTGGAGATACGATATCGGTAATAAAGACCCCCTCGGCTTTGCCCCAAATGATCTGCTGCTTTCCTGCCCTGAGGTTAAAATTGTTGAAATTCAGGTCGATATAAGCCTCCCGGAGACCGAATTCAAAATCATTGTCGAAGTAATGATACAGGTATGGGTTTACCTTGAAGGCAACTTTCTCATTCTTCTGCTCGAGGACAATATTGATCGTATTCTGAAGAATAGCCCAATCCTTCTCTTCGTTGGTAAGCAGACCCGTATAGTTCCGGACGAATCCGGAGATACTGATGTTTTCCTGTGCCCCGGCCGTAAAGGCCAATGTGCTGAATATCAGAATAAGTAACGGTCTGATAAATTTCATATTCAATGTTTTAATTTTAATTAATTCCCAAGGGTCATGCTGCGCTCTGTAAACCTGCTGTCAGGGATGCCCTTGTTTTTCTGCACGTCGGTGAATTTTATGACGGTTGTATGATCCTTTTGAACATTATGCATCTTAGTCTCCAGAATAGTCCAGAAGCCGTCAACCTTATCAAATTTCTGAATAGAAAGAGTCTTCAAAAGAGTGTTACGGTCATCATAAAATTCTCTCTTCAGACCCAGGAAGTTGTCTTTCATAACCCAGGTGACGGTTTTGGAGTACATGTAGTCTCCATCCCTGGGGGTGCTCTCAACGACATAGCAGGCCCTGCCTTCAACAGTCTCTTCGCGCAGCAGCTTGTGGTCATCCATATCCGGATGCCTGTCACCCAGATCATCATAGGTGAAGTCTGAACCCATGAAATAATCGTTTTTTCCGTCACTGGAGATCCGCTTGGTTCTCTTCAGCGCCGGGAGATAAATCCACTGGTCATCGCTCCGGCCGTCGGAATAGCTCCAGTTCATGAATGAAGTGTTTTTGACGTCGGCCGGTGTGATGAAGAACATTATCTTCTTTTCCGTTGCACCGTCATCCTTTATAAACTGACTAAGTGTGCGGATGCGTTGTTCCCCGCGATTGTTCGTAAGGGTCATGGTCATGCTTCCCTGGGTGTCTTCACCGGCCGGGTTGTTGTAAACCTTTTCCATTATCTGACTGCCTGTAAGCTGTCCCATTGTATGAGGAACGAAAGCAAACAGCGACAGAGATGTCATCATCAGAAATAGTGTTTTTGTTTTCATGTTATTCTCTTTTTAATATTAGTTTGAATGCTGTTTTTGTTTTTTGACATTCAGTTTTGTGCCCTTGTTTTTAACAAAGAGGTTATAACTGAACACCAGTATCATCATAATTGTCAGGGTCCCCAGCAGGCTTGTAAACATGTTGAGAGACACGAGGGCTCCAAGAGCCCTGTTTGGCGGGAATACTGAAAGAGTAAGGACGAGAAAACCTGAGATAACTACTATGGCGTTGAACATTATTGCCTTCCCGGTCTGGTTCATCGTACGGTAGATGGCGGTCACCTTCAACCTGCTGTGCTGCAGGTTCAGCTTATAGTATTGCAGGAAATGAATGGCATAATCAATCCCTATCCCGATGGCAATACTTGAAAGCAATGCCGTGGTAGTGCTCAATGGGATATTTAACAGTCCCATTAATCCAAAGCTCAGGATGGCCGTGATCAGAATGGGGACGGACCCTATAAGACCGGCCTTCAGGCTTCTGAACATTATAATAAGCAGTATCATGACGGTCAGGAGCGAGATAAAAAGACTCTTTATCTGTCCCTGAAGAATGAGATCACTGAATACAAGCGCCTTGTAGCCTGATCCGGCATAGTTAAGGGTTATGCCCCGTTCGTTGAGGCGGGTTTCATACTGCTTTATTACCCCCAGCGCCTCATCAATTGTTTTTGAATCATCGCCTTTTAGCTGGAAGGTGAGGTTAGTCCGGTTGTAATCATAGTTGATAACCTTCAGGAGGTTCTCCGGATCACCCGACATCTCGTACAGAAGCAGATACTGGGCAACCATCTCATCGTCAGAAGGAATTGAATAGAACTCATCCCTGTCTGCATTCATTACCTTGTTCATTCGCTTGAGGTAGTCAGCCAGGGAGAATGAGTTTCCGACCTTCATCAGCTTTTCTGTCTCATTTTGTATTTCGTCTATTATAAGGAGATTTTCCGGCTGCTTGAAGGCATCAGGCTGCGTGCTTTCAAGTATCACGTTGAGGGTTGAGGTTCCCCCAAATTTGCTGTTCACAAACGCATCGGTAAGGGCTATTTGGCTGTCCTTTTCAAACTTGTCAAGGAAGCTGGAGTTGATCCATACCTTTCTGATACCCACCAGTGAGATTATGAGCAGGACTCCCACTATTCCGTAAACCCACCATCTGTTAAGCAACAGCCGGTTTGAGATGAATCTGAATGCCCGGCCTCCGCCGATATTCTTCACATCTGTCTTTTTGGCTTTAAACCTGTATCCGAAGATCAGAATTGCTGCCGGCAGCAGTGTCAGCGCCAGAACCCAGGCTGAGAAGATACCGAATGCAGTAAATATTCCGAAGTATTTGATTGGGTATACCTGAGAAGAGAGAAGTGACAGGAATCCGACGATGGTGGTGAATGCAGCCATTGAAAGTGGCACGAAAAGTATTCTCACCGTGTATTTTACGGCCGGAAGAGGCGGTGTGCCCGGATGCTCCTGGTAATACCTGTTGAGATGATTATAAAAGTAGATTCCGTATGCTACGCCAATTGCTATCAGCATGACCGGTATCATTGTTGAAACGGAATATACGGGCACACCGGTGACGGTCATCAGGCCAAAGGCCCAGATGGTGCTGATAAAAACAGTGAAGAGAGTGGTCATTGTTGCCCTGAAGCTCTTCAGGAGGAGAAACAGGACAATACCGATTACTATAATTACAATGGGCACCATCCTTTTCATGTCTGCCGGAGCGAGCATTGCCATGGTTCCTTCAACTATCGGGCGGCCGGCGATGTAAATACGGTTATCAGTATTCTCATACTGTCTGACATAATCAACAATACTGTCATGGAGCTCGGTGGTGAATGTGCCGCTTTCCATCCCTGCAACAACCAGGGCAACGGTTTCATCTTCGGATACCATTCTTCCAAACACCATATCGTTGGTCCGGACGTTGGTGCGTATTTCATCCAGTTTTTCAGTTGAGGAGGGCACCCTTTCATAGAACGACTTTACATCCATGCCATTTTCGCTTCCGACGATGTTATCAGCTGTGTAAAGCGACATAATGTCACTCTCATCAAACACCGGGAAACCTGTCAGTCCCAGGCTGATATCCTTAATAGCCTGCAATGTTTCCGGGTTGTAGATACCCGTCTTGTTTTCAATTGCAATGAGAATACCGTCCTTGATATTGAACCACTCTTCAGCCTGGTCGCTGTAAACGAATGCCGGATGCGTTTTCGGCATATACTCATCGAGATTTGTCTCCATGCGGGCATTTTGACGCATCGAATTCATAAAGAAGACTGATGCTGCGAGAGTTATCAGTATGATTCCCCAGGCAACCGGTTTCATTTTTTTGAGCTCATTCATATCTGTGTTTGTTAATATTAACTAACGTATGTTTATCAATAAAATCCGGGAAGTGAATACAATGAATCTGTTTTTACTTAGTGCGGTTTGTTTCTGCCCGGCAGGGTGTCTCCCGGTACATGCGGATTGTAGCGGGTAAAATAATCATCAGGTATGGTGTGGTTATTTGGCAGCAATCATATTTGCTATGGCGTTGAAGAGGTACCCAACCTCATCTGCCTGGTTGAACTGTCTGTCTCCTTCCTGCCACTTTCTCACCAGCATTCGGAGCGAGCCTGTAATGATAATGGTGATATATCCCGGATCAATGGCATTGTTAATTTCGCCTGATTTTTGTCCTTCTGTCACAAGTGCTTTTATTACAGAGCTGTTATGCTCCATTATTTCTGAAATCGTTTGCCGCAGGAGCGGCTCATTCCTGAACACTTCCTCTGAAAAAATAACGCTGACCATTGACGGATTCTTTTCAAATGCCTTAAAAAGTCCCTTGAAGATATTTTTCAGTTTTTCAACCGGGGAGATATCACCGGAGGAGTGTTCGCTGAAAAGCTTGCTGCTCATGGTCCTGAATTCGTCAAGTATTGCAATCAGGATGCTTATCTTGTTTTCATAATGCCTGTATATGGCCGGTTCCGAGATCCCGATTCTCCCGGAGATATTCTTAATTGTTAGGTTCTGGATACCCTCTGCGGAGATAATCTCCAGTGATGCTTCCATTATTTCCTTTTGACGTTTTGACGACATCTCTTGATCTTTTACGATTATTTTTTGACTCTTTTATTAATTACCATGCTTGTTACTGCAAACAAAATAAACAGTATTCCGAGCCAGATATGAAGATGAACTATCAACCTGTGGTGCGGAGTTGTTTTGGTGAGATAATGTATAAAGAGCGGTATTGAGGTCAGAATTGTTCCGGTGAACCCGATGATTCTTAGCACATTAATTATTTTTATACACATATTTCATTCAGTTTAGAATATTATAACATCACAAAGGTAGTGAATGTTCACTAACAAACAAATTTGTGTATCTATTTTTTTTATTCCGGTACTATTTTCAGGCCCAAACCCTGTAACCGGAATCAAAAGGGTAAAAGTGGGTATGCGGTCAAAAAAAGAAAACAGTTCATTTGAAGGACTGAAAAAATTTACCCAAGTTTGTTCTGGTATTATCCGGCAGTTGACCCGATCTGACCTGATAACCTTAAGAAATTCAATTCTGACAACCCTATGAGTACAAACACGACAAAATTATCCGTTAAGGAAAAAATCGGATATGGCCTTGGCGATACAGCCTCGCACTTTGTATGGGACATGGTAGGCTTCTGGATACTGATCTTCTATACTGACACTTTCGGAATATCTGCCGCTGCTGCCGGAACCATAATGCTGATCGCCCGCTTCTGGGACATGATCAGTGATCCGATCATGGGTATCATTGCCGACCGTACCAGCACCCGGTGGGGGAAATTCCGACCCTACCTGCTGTGGATGGCGCTTCCCTACAGCGTACTGGCAGTGCTTACCTTTTCCACGCCTGACATAGGCCCTACCGGAAAAGTCATTTATGCAGGAGCCACATATCTTTTGCTGATGACTGTTTTTACCGCCATCAACCTTCCTTATTCGTCGCTGGGCGCAGTAATGACTTCCGACTCATACGAAAGGGCCGGATTGAATTCATACCGTTTCATATTTGCTTTTGTTGGTCAGTTTATTGTTACGGGAACCGCCCTGTACCTGGCCAGTTATTTCGGCAAGGGCGACAACGCCAAGGGCTACCAGTACACCCTGTTGCTGTTTGCGGCAATTAGTTTCATACTGTTCATGATTACCTTCAGGACAACCAGGGAAAGGGTAAAGCCTCCCGCCCTGCAACAGCATAATCTTAAACAGGATATTAAAAACCTGTTCAGGAACCGACCCTGGGTCATACTCTTCTTCGTAGGCATTGTCTCGTTTATCATGTTTGCCCTGCAGAATCTCTCCATTGCCTATTACTTCAAATATTACATAGGGCTGGAACAGAACGTCCAGCTGTTCAATGTGATCGGTACCGTTGCGCTGATAGCGGGCATACCGTTCTCAAAGCCGCTGGCAAAAAGGTTCGGGAAACGAAACGTATATATTGCCAGTTCGCTGCTGTCCGGCCTGTTTTTCATTTTGCTGTATCTCCCCGGCAGCGAGAATATGACTACCGTTTACATACTGAATATCCTGGCAAAATTCACCTATGCTCCTGCCGTTCCGTTGCTCTGGACCATGCTGGCCGATACTGCCGATTACTCTGAATGGAAGTTTGGCCGGCGTGCCACCGGACTGGTCTTTTCGGCAGCCACATTTGCACAGAAGGCCGGATGGGGCATTGGCGGTGCACTGGCAGGCTGGATGCTTGCCCTGTTTCACTTTGTTCCAAATACTGACCAGTCTGCAGCCACCATAAACGGAATGAAACTAATGATTTCAGTGTTTCCCGGGGTTCTGTACATGTCATGTGCCATTCTGCTTTATTTCTATGCCATTGACCATAAAACCTGCCTTCTGATGCAGGAGGAGCTGGACAAAAGGAGGGAAAAGTCAGAATAAAGCTAAATCATGTCTGTGCGTCCTGACAAAACAGATAATGTCGCCAGCGCAATCAGTGAATACTAATTGACAATGATACCTTTGCAACATTCATAAATGATAACATCATCTGCATTATGAAAAAGTTACTTCCAATTCTGATTTTTGCCATTGCTGCTGTGCTGGTTGCATCATGCAACCCAAGGCCGGTCGCCACAGGCAAAACCGCAGCCGAAATTCTTGGATCGCCAGACTATCAGGCCATCTCGTACGGAGGGTATCGTGATACGACGAGAGATATTCAACCCACGATTCCCCAGCTGAAGGAAGACATGAAGATTTTGTCGGCCATGGGAATAAAAGTGGTGCGTACCTATAATGTCCACTTCGATGAAGCAGCTAACCTGCTGGAAGCCATCAGGCAGATGAAGACCGAAGATCCCGGATTTGAGATGTATGTGATGCTTGGTGCCTGGATAGACTGTAAAAATGCATGGACTGCCCTCCCCGACCGGATCAGAAATGAGGAGAGCCCCAGGAATGAAACAGAGATTGCGCGGGTTGTTGAGCTGACGCAGCAATACCCCGATATTGTAAAAATTATTGCGGTGGGTAACGAAGCTATGGTACACTGGGCATGGGATTATTATGTTGAACCCGCCATCATCCTGAAATGGGTAAATCATCTGCAGAATCTCAAGAAGCAAGGCGAATTGCCAGGGACTATATGGATAACCAGTTCGGACAATTATGCCGCGTGGGGTGGCGGCGGAAGCGAGTACCATCTGGAGGATCTCAATGAACTCATCAAAGCTGTTGATTATATTTCGATGCACACTTACCCGATGCATGAGACGCATTATAGTCCCGACTTCTGGAGAATACCCGAAGAGCAGGAAGATCTGTCAGACATGGAGAAAATTGACTCGGCCATGATAAGGGCAAGGGATTATGCCATTGCTCAGTATGAAAGCGTGGTGGCCTACATCGAAGGTCTCGGTGTTGCCAAGCCTGTTCATATAGGCGAAACAGGCTGGGCAACCCAATCAAACGAACACTACGGTGATTCGGGATCAAGGGCTACAGATGAATACAAGTCGGCGCGCTTTTATCATCTGATGCGGGAATGGACTAACACCAGCGGCATAAGCTGTTTCTTTTTTGAAGCTTTTGACGAGCCCTGGAAGAGTGCCGCTAACCCGCCTGGTTCAGAGAATCACTTCGGGCTGATTAACATTCAGGCACAGGCAAAATACGCCTTGTGGGATATGGTTGATGCAGGCATCTTTGAAGGCCTTACCCGCGATGGGAAACCAATTACAAAGACATTTAACGGTGACACCGCCGCCCTGATGCAGACCGTGAAGGTGCCGCCGGCATTGTCGGAAATAAATGCCGTGCCAGTTCCATAAACAAACGCTAATCCCGAACCAAAATAAAACTCAGGCAGGAAATCATACGGTTTTTTTACCTGGAGCTTTCTCTTAACAGTTGATACTGAAAAGTATATTTTACAGATAATTGAATTTTTGTGGCTGATGATTTCCATCCATCGTCATAGTTCTCCCGGTTAATCCATATCCATTCAAGCCCGGCTGTGATGTTCGGGAGAGGTGAATAAAGAAGGTTGGTGCTTGCATACCTGCCGCTTTTGAAAGCATCTGCATTCTGTCCGTCACTGTTCCTCGTATTGATCTCAGAGTATCCCAGGGCGGTAGCAAACTTATCATTCCAGGTGTGATTAAGATATGCTGAAAAACTGAACAGGGGAAGAGCAACACCCATGACAGGTGCAACAGGATTGCTGAAGTCATTCTCTATCCCGATGTCTGTCGGGGAGTCGTTCATGAGGTTCTGTATTCCTTCCCCGATAATTGCCTGACCAAGGAACAGGTCCTTTTCAGTCAATTTGAGATTTGTACTGAAATTAAAACCCCATCCGATGGCACTGCCGCTTAAGTCATACGGTTCGTTTCCCAGGTCAACCCAGCCTATTTTTCTTACAACCCCTGCCAGTTCAGCATAGCCCCATTCCCTGGTCATCCTGTATTCGACAGTAAAATCAGGCCATGAAAATTTAGGTGCGACATCCGAGAGCTCAATCCTGTCACGATAAACACCCTGGTCAGCGCTTGCTCCAGGTCGTTCAAGGGCAATGGCGAGCCTGTCCCTTCCCTGCAGAGGGATAAATCTGATCTGCACATTCTTGCAGAGAGACATGCCTGCGGGACCCCAATATTCAACAACATCAGGGAATCCGTTAACATCGCTGAAAAGGCTCCAGTTATGACCAAGACCAAACATGCCGAGCTCGGCATAGGCATAAAGCATATGGAAGGTTGTGCGGCCTACATCAGTGCCTGTACCGAAGAGGTCAAAGGTGAAATGTATCATAAGCTCGCCGTACCGTGTAGGGGTAAAACTTTTAATACCTATGGCTGACTGACGTACCCCGAAATATATGTTTCCATCGGCGCCGTACTGGTTTGCATATGCCGGCAACTGGGTCGGACGCATGACATCAAAGTAATCAGGATTTACCTGGTTGAAGTTGTACCCCGCATCCGTCATTACCTTGCCGTAAAGTTCAAGTGATGTCTTACCTGCCTCCTGGGCTTTGACGGCAAGGGAAAGGCCGCAGCAGGCAGCAGCAAATAAAATTCTTGTAAACATGACCGGATGCTCTGTTTATGAGTTCTCTACCAAATTAGTAAAAAGAATCTCATTAAAAGCATGTTTATATGCGGAAGTACAGTCAGCAGCAATCCGGATAAGCCTGCAGGATTGACCCGATCCCGGGCAGAAATGAAAAAAGGCAGCCGGAAAGACTGCCGTGAGATTGGGCCCGGCGGGGATTCATTTTCCAGGCGGAATGTGGTTAAAGCGATCGGTTTATGCATTTCAGGAAGTGATCCTGAAGCTCTCGGAGGTTTTATGAAAACTGAGTGACGGATACGCGTCCTGCATAACTTTGATTATCCAATCACTTTCAGCAAAAAAGACAGGTGCATTCTCTTTATCGTAGGCTATAAATGATGCTTTCCGGTTAAGAAACTCGTTTAATTCTGAAGGCTTTTCAGAGGTGAACCAGAGTGCTTTCACATAAGGAAGCGGCCGCAGATCGCATAAAGCACCGTATTCATGTTCGAGCCTGAATTTAATGACATCAAACTGGAGCTCTCCCACTGTTCCGATAATTTTGCGGTTTCCCGGTTGCTGAAGGAACAATTGGGCAAGTCCTTCATCCGTAAGTTGTCTCACTCCTTTTTCAAGCTGTTTGCTTTTGGAGGGATCTCGATTTATCACTTCTCTTAATAATTCCGGTGCGAAATTAGGGACTCCCTTGAAATTCAGAACTTCTCCTTCGGAAAGGGTGTCCCCTATTTTGAGAGATCCCGTATCATACAGACCGATTACATCTCCCGGGTATGCTTCGTCTATAGTGCTTCTTGTATTGGCGATAAATTCCGCAGAGGAAGAAAACCGCATTTTCTTTTTTAACCGGGTATGGTAAAAAAGTTTGTTTCTTTCGAATATTCCGGAACATACTCTCATAAATGCCATGCGGTTACGGTGCCTGGGATCAAGATTTGCGTGAATCTTGAAAATGTAACCCGAAAAATCAGGCTCATCAGGCCTGACTATGCGTTCATATGATTCTGACTTTTTAGGTGACGGAGCCATCTCAATAAAATTTTCAAGCACCTCAAGCACTCCGGTATTGTTAAGCGCACTGCCGAAGAAAACAGGAGCAAGATATCCCTCGAGATAAAGGCTTTTTTGGAACGGTTCGTACAGGTCTGTTGTCATCTCTATCTCTTCCAGGAGTTGGCTTAATGTTTCCGGCCCGACATATTCCTCAAGCGCAGGATCTGAAATATCACCTGTTTCCATCAGAAGTTCCGAAAGATTACTCTTTTCAGGAGTGTACAGTTGTATATTCTTTTTGAAAATATTGTAAACCCCCTTGAAATCACTACCCCTGCCGGCCGGCCAGGTGAACGGGGTTACTGCGATGTTTAATTCCTTTTCCAGCTCTTCCAGTAGTTCAAATGGGTCCTTGCCCTCCCTGTCCATCTTATTGATAAAGATCATTACCGGGGTTGCTCTCATACGGCATACCTCCATCAACCTGCGGGTTTGTACTTCTACTCCCTTTGCGCTGTCAATCACCAGGATTACACTGTCGACTGCCGTCAGGGTACGGTATGTATCCTCGGCAAAGTCCTTATGCCCCGGAGTATCCAGTATGTTTATCTTTATATCCTTATAGTCGAAACTCATCACTGAGGTTGCAACAGAGATTCCTCTCTGCTTTTCTATCTCAAGGAAATCGGAGGTAGCCGTTTTTCTGATCTTATTGCTTCTTACGGCACCTGCAACATGTATGGCCCCGCCAAATAGGAGTAACTTTTCGGTAAGGGTTGTCTTCCCGGCATCCGGATGCGAAATGATGGCGAATGTCCGTCTTCTTTTTATCTCGTCATTTAAACCCACGATCAGAATTTATGTGAATACCTGAGGGTGTATTCCTGTTAATATTTTAAAGTGATTTGGCTGTTAAGGGAATTATTACAAGGCTGCTGCCTGAAGCTTTCCGGCAGGTGAATCAGGGTGGAGTATTGGCGCAATATTTTGGGAACCGCTTTTTCATCTGAGGGTGCAAAATTAATAAAAATTGAAGTGTTGCCAAAAAGGTCTGAAAATCATTTCTTTCCGGCAGGGAGCCTGTTTACAGGGCTGGCTCGCTCCCGGTGACTATATTAAACGTTTCTGAGCAAAGGCTTTTCCTGATCCTGATTTGAGGTACTTTTCAAAAGCGATGGCTTTGTACTTATCGGAAAAGGCTAAGTAAGTTACAAGTACAACAGGTCTCCCGGGTTTTGTATAAATGTTATCTCCTTTATTATGTCTTCTGATTCGGTCTTCAAGGTCACCCGTATGTCCTGTATAATAAGTATTATCAGCACATTTAAGAATGTATACGTACTCCATAAGCAATATAATTTGTGGGCTCTGTCCACCGTAGCCCGGATGTGAGACATTCAGTAATAAAGTTACAGGAATTAGTATAAAAAGAAAAGCCCTCCCATGCTAAAGCTTCGGAGGGCGGAGGTGGGCCCAGTTGGGATCGAACCAACGACCCCCTGATTATGAGTCAGGTGCTGCTAACCATCTGAGCTATGGGCCCAAAAACATTTCAAATTCACCGGGCCATTCTGCTGATCCGGCCAGCGACCCTCCCGACTAAAGTCGGGATGCTGCTAACCATCTGAGCTATGGGCCCCATTAAACAGGGTGCAAATATAATATCAAATTGAAATATCTGCAAACCTATTT
>DZBJ01000152.1 GCA_022736275.1 Rikenella microfusus
CTCGTCATCACCGTCGGGATGTGGCATTTTCTCTTCTCCCTGGTTCCCGTCATAAAGTATCATCTGATCAGAGATCATCACGGCTCCTTCCGGCCAAAAGTTCAGCCCGCGTGGTAGCATCACGGCCAGCAATCAGGCCGGCCAGCCTGACCATCTCCAGCACCTCGGGATGACGAAGCGAGTAGTAAATCTTCAGGCCATCCTTGCGTTGTTGCAGGATTCCGCTCTTCAACATCATCTGCAGGTGACGCGAGGTGTTTGATTGCTCGTGGCCGATGGCCGGAAAGATCTCGCAGACGCAATGCTCGCCATCCCGCAGCAGTTCAATGATCCTTAAACGGGTCGGCTGGGCTATCGCCTTAAGGACTTCAGCACTAAATTCAAGGGTATCAAGCATGTTTATTTCTTTCCAGGCGGTAGTAATCCGGCATCTTCAAGAAAATCTTTGGCAACATCCCCTCGTAAATTTTCAGCCAGTCCGGTCAGACCATCGGTCAGGTACCGGGCGTTAAAGCCTTTGGTACGGAGATAGGCCATGGCAAACTGCAGATTTATCGTTCCTGCCATTTAAACAGGTCAAGCATGCGGATTTCATCAGCAGTTATGCGATAGATTGCGGTATAGCCCATAAAAACCAGGTCTCGCAGGGTCTCATCATCAAAATAGCAGGATTTTCTACAGGCAAGGGGAACTTCAGGGATCTGTTCAATACGGTTTTTCAGGCGGTTTCGAAAATGTCGTGCTGCACCAGGGTTGTCTTTGGCTATAAAGGCCAATATCTCCTGTAACTGATTCCTAAACTGCTCTTCGTAGACAATCTGCATTACTTGCTATCCACTGTCAGACCATCCCAGAAACTGTCATGATCTGTGTAGGAACCACGTACCTCTGACTGCTGTACCCGTTCGCGCACTACCTGTACAGATGACACAACGAATGATGCTTCACCTGTATCCAGCACGCTGACCTGTTCAACCATACCGTCTTTCAGATGTTCTATAATGTTTTTAAAGGCTGGAAATTCAAGATCATTAATTGTTAATTGCACAAGCATGGCATCCGCCTCCTTTGCAAGAAAAACAGCATGTTACGATGTTGTCAGCCTACCTTGCAGAAGATTCGCTGTCAATGGTTCTTTTCTACGGACAGCAGCCGGTATCCTCACGAAACTCCTTGGCCTCATCTCCCCGCAAGGCTTCGGCCAGACCGGTCAAACCATCGGTCAGGTAACGAGCATTAT
>DZBJ01000153.1 GCA_022736275.1 Rikenella microfusus
TAGATAGTTGAAGAGGAAGCCACCAGTGGTATTGAATAGCTTGTGAGAGCAAGCGGTCGGACCGGCAAACGCCGTCCGGAATCAATCTACCCAAAGGAGGCTTCCATGAGCGCAATTTACTACATCGGTCTGGATATTCACAAGAAGACAATCGCCTACTGCATCAAGCGGATTGACGGTCTGCTTGTCAGACAGGGTACCGTAGCTGCAGAACGCAAGGCTTTGAACCATTGGCTGTCAGAATTGCCTGGCCCCTGGCATGGCGCTATGGAGGCCACAATGTTTACCGGATGGATCTATGACTTTCTAAAGCCGCATGCCATAGAATTAAAAGTGGCGCACCCTGCCATGCTCAAAGCAATAACGACGGCCAAGAAAAAGAACGACCAGGCTGATGCAGAAAAGATAGCCGACCTGCTACGGGTCAACCTGCTCCCCGAGTGTCATATGATGCCGGAAGAGTTGAGAGAACTACGCAGGGTATTACGATACCGCAACATGGTCGTGCGTACTGCCGTCAAGATGAAAAACAAGATGTCCGGTCTCTTGATGGAGGTGGGCGCTCAATATAACAAAAGGCGGCTGCATGGGAAAAGGTACTTCAGTAATCTGCTTGAAAGGATTGAAGACGTACCGGATTCAGTTAAAAGCCTCCTGAAAATGAGTCGCAGCGGTCTTGAAATGTTTGATGGTGTTCAAAAGAAGCTGACTGGAGCGCTGTTAAAGAACAAAACGATCAAAGCGAGGGTAGAACGGCTGATGACCATTCCGGGAGTTGGCCAGATTGCAGCCCTTACCTGGGTGCTTGAGACAGGAGAGGTATCTCGCTTTAGCTCATCCCGCAACGCAATCAGCTACTGCGGATTGTGCAGCGCCCAGAAGGAATCAGCAGGCAAAGAGCAACGGGGGCCGATCTCAAAACAACGGAACAAACATCTTCAGACGGTGCTTATTGAAGCGGCAAAGATAGCGCCATTATGGAATGAGCAACTGAAAGCGCTCCATGAAAAAGAATTGGCTCGTGGCAACCGAAACCGTGCCACCTTGGCTGTGGCAAGAAAGCTGGTGGAATTTATGCTGGCGGTTGACAGGCGAGAAACAGGCTTCGAGACAATGAAGCTCGCTGCCTGACAGCAGTAGACATAACCTTCATAGCAACACGATCTTCCCGTCGGGCCTTGCTATTCCGGGGACTGCGTGAGCCTTAGAGCTGCACGACCTTTAAACTGTTTCAAGGCC
>DZBJ01000017.1 GCA_022736275.1 Rikenella microfusus
GGTTTAAAAAGTTAATATGTCTGTTGATAAAAGAGAACATTTATTCTTGTCTCCTCTGACCGGCTTGCCTATTTTAGCAAAACACGCTTGTCACGGCAGAAGGTAGACTAAGTAACTTATTTTCAAACTTTAATATTCTTTAACTATCAATGGGAAATTCATTTGTCCATACGGCCCCCGTCGCCTCTAACGAAAAGGAGTTGGGAATCAAAGAGGAGAAAAAAACCAGGAAGGAAGCGGAAGGGATGGATAAAAAGCTCAGATCCCCGGGCAGCAACGGCAAGAAGACTTACGCGTATGACGAAGCCATGAAGGCAACCCGTGAATATTTCGGCGGAGATGACCTCGCGGCCAAAGTATGGGCAAGCAAATATGCTCTCAAGGATTCCTTCGGAAACCTCTATGAGAAAACTCCTGATGACATGCACCGCCGTCTCGCGGCAGAGATATACCGTATTGAGCAGAAATACCCCAACCCGCTTCCGTCCGAAGCCATCTATGAGGCATTCAAAGACTTTAAATATATCATCCCGCAGGGCGGACCCATGACCGGCATCGGCAATGACTACCAGATCGCTTCGCTTTCGAACTGTTTTGTGATCGGGAATAAGGGCGATTCCGATTCTTATGGCGGTATCATGAAGATAGACCAGGAGCAGGTACAGCTCATGAAACGCCGCGGAGGCGTAGGCCATGACCTCTCTCACATCCGCCCCAAAGGCTCGCCGGTGCTGAACAGCGCCCTCACCTCCACGGGTGTGGTGCCATTCATGGAGCGCTATTCAAACTCCACCCGCGAGGTGGCACAGGATGGTCGCAGGGGAGCCCTGATGCTCTCAATATCCATCAAACACCCTGACGCCGAAAGCTTCATCGATGCCAAGCTTGAGGCAGGGAAAGTCACCGGCGCCAATGTCTCGGTGAAGATCACCAACGAGTTCATGGAGGCTGTTGTCGGGGGGAAGAGCTTCCGCCAGCAATACCCCATCAATGCGGAGAAACCAAAGTACTCAAAAGAGATTGATGCCAGCAAGCTCTGGAACAAGATAGTGCACAACGCATGGAAATCGGCCGAGCCCGGCGTCCTCTTCTGGGACACCATCAGGAACGAAAGTGTTCCCGACTGCTACGCCGATCTTGGTTATGAGACTGTCTCCACCAACCCGTGCGGCGAGATACCCCTCTGCCCGTACGACAGCTGCCGGCTGATAGCAATCAACCTGTTCGCTTACGTCAGCGAACCCTTCACTCCCAAGGCATCATTCGATTTTGACCTGTTTAAAAAACACGTGCACCTCTCGCAGCGCATCATGGATGACATCATAGACCTTGAGCAGGAGAAGATTGACGCCATCATTGACAAGATAGACGCTGACCCCGAGGATCCGGAGCTGAAGCGCGTTGAACACAATCTCTGGAAGAATATCAGGCACAAGACGGGAGAGGGAAGACGCACAGGCATAGGCATAACAGCCGAAGGTGACATGCTGGCCGCGCTCGGGATTCGCTACGGCACCGATGAGGCAACCGAATTTGCGGTTAACGTCCACCGCACACTGGCAGTAGAAGCATACCGTGCGTCCACGGAGATGGCTGTTGAGAGAGGCCCGTTTCCCATCTACAGCAGCGAGAGAGAGCGGAACAATCCCTTCATCGCCCGTCTCCGCGAGGCTGACCCCGGGATGTGTGCCGAAATGGAGAAAAAGGGCAGACGCAACATAGCCCTGCTGACCATTGCCCCGACAGGCTCCACCAGCCTGATGAGCCAGACCACCTCCGGCATTGAACCGGTCTTCATGCCCTTCTACAAACGCCGCCGCAAGGTCAATCCCAATGACAAGGATGTGAAGGTATCATTCATTGACGAGGTGGGTGACCACTGGGAAGAGTTCGTGGTGTTCCATCACAAGTTCATCGACTGGATGAGGGTCAACGGCTTTAAGTACGAAGAGGTCAGGGAGATGTCGGAAGAGATGATAAACTCCATCGTCGAAAAGTCCCCCTACTACAAAGCCACAGCCAATGATGTCGACTGGGTTGCCAAGGTTAGGATGCAGGGAGCCATCCAGAAATGGGTAGACCACTCGATCAGCGTGACCATCAATCTCCCGGCCGAAGCAAAGGAGGAGCTGGTTTCTGAACTGTACCTCACTGCCTGGAAGGAAGGGTGCAAGGGTGCAACGGTCTACCGCGACGGATCGCGGGCCGGCGTACTCGTATCCAACAATAAGGATGAGAAGAAGAACGAGTGGTCACCCCTGCGCCCGAAATTTCTCGAGGCCGACGTGATTCGCTTCCAGAACAACGAGGAGAAATGGATCGCTTTTGTCGGGCTGAAGGACGGTGTGCCTTATGAGATCTTCACCGGCCTCCAGGATGACGAGATGTTCCCGATACCCAAGAGCATCGTCAAGGGCCGTATCATCAAGAACAAGGATGATGCAGGCAACACCCGCTACGATTTCCAGTACACCGATAAGTACGGATACAAGAACACCCTGGGAGGGCTGTCACATATGTTCAAGCCGGAGTTCTGGAACTATGCCCGTCTCATATCAGGTGTTCTGCGCTATGGCATGCCGGCAAAGGACGTAGTTGAACTGGTTTCATCAATGAAGCTTGACAACGAGTCAATCAACACCTGGAAGAACGGTGTGGAGCGTTCACTCAAGCGCTATATCCCCGACGGCACCAAGGCCAAGGGCAAGTGCGAGAACTGCGGATCGACCTCGGTGGTATACCAGGAGGGATGCCTGCGCTGCACTGACTGCGGGGCATCAAAGTGCAGTTGATAATTCAGTCAGCAGTCAGCAGTCTTCAATCCTGACTGCCGATTGCCGACTGCCGACTGATTAGAAGGTCGGGACAGGTGAGTTTGCCAGGGAAAGGTCAATCTCCTCAGCCGTGGCTTCATGGTCAGGAAGGTTGCCTTCGAAATACTTCTCGTATGCCGTAATGTCGAAATGCCCGTGCCCGCTCAGGTTGAAGAGGATGGTTTTTGATACCCCCTCCAGGTCCGCTCTTCTTGCCTCATCAAGGGCTCCGGCGATGGCGTAAGACGACTCCGGGGCGGGAAGTATCCCTTCCGTGCGGGCAAAGAGGATGGCACCTTCAAAGCACTCGCGCTGGAACTTTGATTTTGCCTCTACCAGACCATCTTTGCGCAGCTGGCTGACGAGTACTCCTGCTCCGTGATACCGCAGACCTCCAGCATGTATCTTGTCAGGGATGAAATTATGGCCCAGGGTATACATGGGAAGCAGTGGTGTCATGCCCGACTGGTCACCGAAATCATAGGTGAATTTCCCTTTGGTCAGCTTGGGGCATGAAGCAGGTTCAACTGCTACATACCTTGTCTTTTTCCCGTTAACCAGGTTTTCGCGTATGAAGGGGAATGATATCCCGGAGAAATTTGATCCTCCGCCGAAACATCCGATGACAACATCGGGGTAAGCATTCGCCTTCTCCATCTGTATCAGCGCCTCCTGACCTATAATGGTCTGGTGCAGAGAGACATGGTTCAGCACACTTCCCAGTGAGTATTTGGTATAGGGATCCTGTAAGGCAATCTCTATAGCCTCAGAGATGGCTATGCCCAGGCTGCCCGGGGAGTCGGGGTCAGTCTCAAGCACCTTCCTCCCGGCTGCCGTCATGGTGCTTGGTGAGGGAACCACTTTGGCGTTATAGGTATTCATCATCAGCTTGCGCCCGGGTTTCTGGTGAAAGCTGACCTTGACCATGAAGACAAGGAGTTCAAGCCCGAAGTGGTTGCAGGCGAAGCTCATCGCGCTGCCCCACTGGCCGGCACCTGTCTCCGTGGTCATGCGGCGCACACCCTCCTGCTTGTTGTAGTATGCCTGCGGAATGGCGGTATTGGCCTTGTGGGAACCAGAATAGTTGCCTCCCTCGTACTTGTAGTAAATCCTGCTTTTGGTGCCCAGGGTCTTTTCGAGATTGTAGGCCCTGAATAGCGGGGAGGGACGATAAGTCCTGTACAGGTCAAAGACCTCTTCCGGGATATCAATGTATCTCTCGGCCGAGACCTCCTGCTTTATCAGCTCCATCGGGAAGATGGCTGCCAGGTCTTCGGGGCCCACAGGCTTGCCGGTGCCCGGGTGCAGCGGGGGCAAAGGCTTATTGGGCATGTCAGCAATGATATTATACCATTGGCGGGGCATTTCATTCTCAGTAAGTAAAATTTTTCTCATCTTTTCCATGTGTCATCAGTATTAGAGTTTATATAAAATAAGAGGCACGCTGTGATCAGCGTGCCTCTTAGCATAATTATCTTCTTTAATTATATAATGGCGTGATTCACAGCTTCAGTCTATGAGCTGCACCAGCGCCAGATATACAACGTAAGTTTCTTCATCAGTGCAAACATAATGAAAATTCCAAACCGCAGCTATCAGCTATTGTTTTTTTTTAATCCTTTTAGGTTTCGTACAGATTGTTATCCTTATTGTAGATCCCAAGTATCTCCAGGTTCATTGTATGTTCTTCAAGTGCACTGACTATATGGTCCATTCCTGAAACAGTACTCAGTTCAA
Source organism: Rikenella microfusus (assembly GCA_022736275.1). Taxonomy (GTDB): domain Bacteria; phylum Bacteroidota; class Bacteroidia; order Bacteroidales; family VadinHA17; genus SR-FBR-E99. Next base: position 4,551 of record DZBJ01000017.1, read on the forward strand.
GATCAAGATAGAACATGTACTCCCAGTTTCCGTTCAGCCGGGGAACAGACTGTATCTTTGAAAGATTGATTTCCATGTTGGCAAGTACCAGGAGCACCCTGGCAAGTGATCCAGGCTTGTGGCCGGTGGCAAAGCATACCGACGCTTTATCACCAACAGCTGGCATTGCGGATTCATTGCCGATCACGTGAAACTTTGTATAATTCTTTTTATATGTTTCTATACCCCCGGCAAGAATTGCCAGACCATATATCTCAGCTGCACTGGCTGATGCTATAGTGCCTGTCGTTGACAGTTTCTTTTCACTTATGATCCTGGCAGCGCCGGCAGTGTCATCGGTCTCGATCAATGTTAGTCCTTTCAGAGTGTTCAGAAATTCCATGCACTGGGCGAGGGCGATGGGATGAGATCTGATCTCACTTAATGAGCCTATTGTGGTGCCGGGAAGTGCCATGAGATTCTGCCTGACCCTGAGTCTTATCTCGCCAAGTATCTTAAGGTGAGACTCCCTGATAAGGTTATAATTATAAAGGATGCTTCCAGCGCGGGCATTTTCTATTGCCATAACAGCATATTCAGCTCTGCCTTCAACCACCGAATTAACAGTTTCATCGAATGTTGAGCATGGTACCAGAACAACATTTTCATTCCTGAAAAAGTCATTTGCCGCCACCTCGTGAAAGCTTCCCTTTTCGCCCTGAATGGCTACATATATCTGACGGTCCATCATAGTAAATGCTACGCGTGTTCAATTATGTAAAATATATTCTGAGATCCAGTCTCCGAGCGTTGAGGTTGAACAGGGTTTGCTTCTGTCAAGGTCTTCTGTTACCATCCCTGCTTCAAGAGATTTTTCAGCTGCTTTTTTCAAGGCATCTGATTCCCTGGTGAGGTTAAGTCCGGTTTCGAGAAGCATTGCTGCCGACAGGATTGTACCGAGGGGATTGGCAATGTTCTTGCCTGCTGCCTGGGGATAGGATCCGTGTATGGGCTCAAAGACAGATGTTGAGGATCCGATTGAGGCTGACGGCAGAAGGCCCAGAGAGCCTGTGATCACACTTGCCTCATCGGACAGGATATCACCAAACATATTTTCGGTGACAATAACATCAAACCTTAACGGATTCTGGATCAACTGCATGGCAGCATTGTCTACGAACATAAAGTCCATTTCTGTTCCAGGGTAATCATAAGCGATCTTTTTTGATGTTTCACGCCACAGTCTGGATGTTGCCAGTACATTAGCCTTGTCAACCACGGTGACCCTTCCTTTTCGCTTAAGGGCATATTCGCAGGCAAGTCTGACAACACGTTCAATCTCATATTTACTATAGACACATGAATCGTATGCTGTTTTCCCGTCTTCAGACCTGCCCTGGGGTTTTCCGAAGTAGATGCCGCCTGTCAGTTCTCTTACCATTAAAATGTCAACACCATCGAGGATCTCTCTTTTCAGAGGCGATTTATCAAGCAATGAAGGGAATGTTATTATTGGTCTGACATTTGCATAGAGTCCCAGCTCCCTCCGCATGGCCAGGAGCCCCTGTTCCGGTCTCACTTTTGCCGACGGATCATTATCATACTTCGGGTCACCGATGGCACCGAACAAAACTGCATCAGAGGCTTTGCATTTTTTGAGGGTATCATCAGGAAGGGGCAAACCCGTCTTGTCAATTGCTGCTGCACCAACGAGAGCATATTTATAATTGAAAGAATGGTTGAATTTCTTGCCAATCGCATTCATTGCTTTAATGGCCTGCTCAATAATCTCAGGACCAATCCCGTCACCCGGCAGTACTGCTATTTTAAAATTCATGTGTTGCTTCTGTTAATATGTTGATTTTCTTCCTGTAGCCATCATTCCCGATTATATTCAGCATCTTTTCGGTAGCTTTTATTGCCGACTCAGTCTGATCTGCATCCAGTCCTTTTGTCCTGAAATTCATGTCTTCGTACCTCCACGAAATGGCTGTTTCAACAAGCGCATCCGTTCTTCCTCCGGGTGGAATTGTGACCAGATAATCTGTAAGAACCGGGAATCCTCTTCCAAGTCTGTCATATATTTTTCTGATGGCCTTCATGAAGGCGTCATACTGGCCGTCACCTGAAGATGTCTCTTCATAAAGAGTGCCGTCGATCTCGATCTTTACGCTTGCAAAAGGTCTGAGACCGTAGGAGAGCGAGAGAGAATAGTTTCTAATGAAGATATTATATCTTATCCGGTTAGTACCGAGAACATCAGCGATTATGAATGGAAGATCTTCTGTCGTGACATTCTCTTTCTTATCGCCAAGTTCAATAACCCTCTGCGTTACTTTACTCAGCGATTCCTGATCAAGCTCAAGCCCAAACTCCTCCAGATTTTTTTTTATCGTTGCCTTGCCGGACATTTTGCCAAGAGCATATCGCCTGCGTCTCCCGAATCTTTCGGGAAGCAGGGAATTGAAATAGAGGTTATCCTTATTGTCGCCGTCAGCGTGTATGCCCGATGTTTGGGTAAATACGTTATCACCGATGACAGGCTTGTTTACAGGTATCCGGATGCCGCTGTACGATTCCACAATACTGCTTACGCTGATTATTTCACTTTCATCTATGCCGGTCTCACCATCTGTATGGTCTTTAAGAATTGCAATTACACTTGCCAGTGGTGCGTTGCCAGCTCTTTCTCCGAGACCGTTAACAGTAGTATGAACGCCCTTCACTCCGGCTTTTACTGCGGCAAATACATTCGCGGCGGCAAGATCATAGTCGTTGTGAGCATGAAAATCAAAGTGCAGCGAAGGGTAAGACTCAACCAGCCTTCTGCAGAAGTCTGACGTCTGGTGCGGATTAAGAATACCGAGGGTATCAGGAAGCATAAACCTTGCAACAGCATCATCTTTAAGGTGATCAATCATATAAAATACATAATCCGGCGAGTTGATCATCCCGTTTGACCAGTCCTCAAGGTAGAGGTTAACTGTTATTCCTCTTTCATATGCCCCTGAAATGACATGTTTTATTTCCTGAAGATGCTGACCTGCACTCTTTCTAAGTTGTTTCTCAAGATGCCGTCTTGAACCCTTGCAGAGCAGGTTGACAACCTTTATTCCTGCTTTCTCAATCCAGTCAAGCGAAGTCACTCCATCGACAAAACCCAGCACCTCTATCCTGTCAAGCAGATCGTGTCTCCCTGCCCACTCTGAAATTTTGCATGCAGCTTCAAATTCACCTTCCGATACCCTTGCTGACGCCACCTCAATCCTGTCAACCCTGAGTTCCCTGAGAAGCAGGGTGGCCATATGCAGTTTTTCCAAAGGTGAATATGAGACACCCTGTGTCTGTTCGCCGTCGCGAAGAGTGGTATCCATTATTTCAATTCTCATCCCGGACCTCCCCTGCTATTTTCATATTCTATGATCCTGCTTCTCATATTTATCAGGTAATCAATGTTGTCAAGACCATTGAGCAGGCATTGTTTCCTGAAGGTATTTATTGCGAAGGGAACAGATATACCGTTCTCATCAGCAGAGATAAGCTGCCTTTCAAGGTCGATTTTTACTATCAGATCAGGATTCGCGATTATTTTTGCGGTCAGTTCACTTAGCATTTCTGAGGGTATCTGCACCGGCAGAAGTCCGTTGTTAAGTGCGTTGTTCCGGAAAATATCCGCGAAGGAATCAGATATAACCACCCTGAAGCCATAATCTGCGATGGCCCAAACTGCATGTTCGCGGCTGGAGCCACATCCGAAGTTACTGCTGGCGACAAGGATTGCTCCTCCGTATTCAGCCCGGTTAAGAACGAAATCCTTTATTTCATTTCCTTTCTTGTCATACCTCCAGTCGCGGAAGAGGTTTTTACCAAACCCGTCTCGTGAAGTAGCGCTCAGGAACCTCGCAGGGATGATCTGATCCGTATCGATATCTGCCAGGGGCAGGGGGACACATGTTGATTCAAGGAGGTCAAACTTCTCTCTTTTCATTGCCTGGCTCATTTTACAGATCATACACGGTTGTCAGGTCTCTCGGGTCTGTTATCCTTCCTGTCACTGCAGCGGCAGCGGCAGCAAGCGGCCCTGCAAGTATTGTCCTTGCCCCGGGACCCTGCCGCCCCTCGAAATTACGGTTGGATGTTGATACCGCATATTTCCCGGGGGGGATCTTATCATCATTCATGGCGAGGCAGGATGAGCATCCGGGTTGTCTCATCGCGAACCCAGCCTCCCGCAGGACCTCCGTAAGGCCCTCCTTCTCCGCCTCACGCGCAACCTGTTGCGAACCCGGTACGATCAGTGCTGTTACATTCTCTGCTTTTCTTTTACCCTTCACCATGGCTGTGAAGGCTCTCAGATCCTCTATGCGTCCGTTAGTGCAGCTGCCAAGGAAGACATAATCAACAGGAAGACCAAGTAACTTCATCCCGGGACTGAAGCCCATATACTCAAGCGCCTTATTGAATGAGCCGGCATTGTCTGTCCCCGATTGCTCATGGTCAGGAATGATGCCGTCAATGGGCATGCCCATGCCCGGGTTGGTGCCATATGTGATCATTGGCGGTACGGAAGAGGCATCAAACTCCAGTTCCCTGTCAAATACCGCTCCGGGGTCTGTTCGCAGTGAGAGCCTTTTTTCAGTAAGTTTTGCGGCTTCAGGGTTACTGTTGAATGAAGTGATCCGCGAGAGGTAGTCAAAGGTGATCTCATCAGGTTCTATCAGGCCACCGCGGGCACCCATTTCGATGCTCATGTTGCAAATGGTCATCCTGGCCTCCATACTCAGGCCTTTGATGGCCTCCCCCGCAAATTCAACAAAATATCCGGCGGCACCGCTGGTAGAGATATTGGATATAATATAAAGGATCAGGTCTTTGGATGTCACTCCTTTGCGGAGTGATCCGTTGACCGTTATCCTCATTCTTGCCGGTTTTACCTGAAGGAGACATTGTGTTGCCAGGACCATCTCAACCTCGCTGGTACCTATACCGAAGGCAATGGCGCCAAAGGCTCCGTGGGTTGAAGTGTGACTGTCACCGCACACTATGGTCATGCCGGGCAGGGTGTATCCAAGTTCGGGGCCAGTGACATGCACAATGCCGTTTCCGGAATGGCCTATCCCAAAGTGTTCGATGCCATACGTCCTGCAATTTTCCTCCAGGGTCTCTACCTGGGCACGCGAGACAGAATCCCTGATCGGAAGATGCTGATCTGTGGTGGGGATATTATGATCGGCAACAGCCGTTGTTCTTTCCGGCCTGAAGACGTCTGTGCCCCTCTGTCTCAGGCTTTCGAAGGCCTGCGGACTGGTGACTTCATGGATATAGTGGCGGTCAATATAGAGCACATCAGGACCGTCCTCAACAGACTTCACGACATGTGCATCCCATATTTTGTCAAACAGTGTCAGTGGTTCCATTGTCGATCCTTGAAACAGCATCAATGAATGCCTCAACGGAGGCTGTAATTATATCCGTGTTTGCTGAGAAACCGTAGAAGATCTTTCCGTTATGCTCAACCTGTATATGCACCTTGCCTATATCATCGCTGCCCCTGGTGATTGCCTGTATCAGGAACTCCTCGAGGTGTACATTCTCGTGGATCAGGTGCTTGACGGCGGTAAAGGCTGCATCAATGGGGCCGTTCCCCGGGGCGGTGGAGGTATGTACCTCTCCATTGATCCTCACGCCGACGGTAGCCACGGGGGTGACCGAGTTGCCGCAAAGGACCTGCAACGATTCCAGCTTGAGTCTCTTCTCTCCCCTGAAGACCTCTCCTGACAGGATATTGATATCTTCGTCATTGATCTCCTTTTTCTTGTCGGCAAGGATAAGGAAACGGTGATAGATCTCATCAAGCTCCTCCTTTCCCAGCTTAATGCCCAGCAGGTCGAGCCTGTGATTGAGAGCCGCCCGGCCGCTGCGGGCGGTGAGTATGATTGATGATTCCCTTATGCCCACCTCCTTTGGGTCAATGATCTCATAGTTTTCACGGTTTTTGAGAACACCGTCCTGGTGAATCCCTGACGAGTGGGCAAAGGCATTTCTGCCAACGATGGCCTTGTTGGCCTGTACGGGCATGCTCATCAGTGTGGAGACCAGCCTGCTGGTGCTGAATATAAGTTTCGGGTTGATGCCAGTGGAGAGGTGCAGGTCATGATGGCTTTTTATGATCATTGCGATCTCTTCAAGTGATGTATTTCCTGCTCTTTCTCCGAGGCCGTTGACGGTCACCTCTGCCTGACGGGCTCCGTTGATGAGACCCATCATGGTGTTGGCGGTGGCCATTCCGAGATCATTGTGGCAATGGGTTGAGACGACTGCCCTGTCAATATTCGGGACATTTTCCATGAGGTACCTGACCTTCGCACCATATTCCTCCGGGAGGCAATAACCCGTTGTGTCAGGAATATTCACTACCGTTGCGCCTGCTTTTATGACAGCCTCGATCACCGTAGCGAGGTAGGCGTTGTCGCTCCTGCCCGCATCTTCTGCGTAGAATTCCACGTCATCAACGAATTTCCTCGCGTACTTAACGGCATCGACTGCTCTTTTGACTATCTCTTCGGGTGTTGTCCTGATCTTATACTGGATATGGTAAGGAGATGTGCCTATCCCGGTATGAATCCGTTTTCTTTCTGCATATTTCAGTGCTTCGGCGGCCACCTCGATGTCTTTTTTCACTGCCCTTGTAAGAGCGCATATGACCGGGTTGCGGACTGCCTTTGATATCTCCACCACCGACTGGAAGTCGCCGGGGCTTGACACGGGGAACCCTGCCTCGATCACGTCCACTCCCAGTGCCTCCAGTGCCCTGGCAACTTCAATCTTCTCAACCGTATTGAGCTGGCATCCCGGCACCTGCTCACCGTCACGGAGGGTTGTGTCAAAAATTATCACTCTGTTGTTTTCCATGGTCTCTGTATCGTAGTTGTTACTTCTGTGGTCTCAGTTTTCTCACTGCTGCTCCTGTTCTCCAGAGTTCTGATCCGCCCATCTCCCTGAGCTCCGCATCAAGTTTTTCGCGGTAGTCGGCTGATCCGGTTGAGTTGAGAACCCTGACACACTCTTGTCCCGAGCTTACTTTATCATAAAGCTCCCTGAAGACAGGCAGTGTAGCTTCCCTGAACTTCGGCTTCCAGTCGAGCGCGCCGCGCTGCGCCGTGGCGCTGCAGTTGGCATACATCCAGTCCATGCCCTTTTCATCTACCAGTCGTATCAGGCTCTGGGTCAGTTCCTCGACAGTCTCATTAAAGGCCTCGGAAGGCGAGTGGCCGTTATCGCGCAGCACCTGGTACTGCGCCTCCATAATTCCCTCGAGGGCACCCATGAGCACACCACGCTCACCGGTCAGATCGCTGAACACCTCCTTCTCGAAAGTGGTGGGGAAGAGGTATCCTGAGCCAATGGCTATGCCAAGTGCAATGGCACGCTCCTCAGCCCTGCCGGTCTGATCATGAAAGACGGAGTAGCTTGAATTTATGCCGGCGCCTGCGAGGAAGTTGCGTCTTACACTGGTTCCTGAACCTTTAGGAGCACAAAGGATGACGTCTATGTCCGGCGGAGGAATCACTCCGGTGTGCTCCTTATAGGTGACGGAGAATCCGTGAGAGAAGTAGAGTGCCTTGCCAGCCGTTAGATGAGGTTTAATGCGGGGCCACAATGTCCGCTGGGCTGCATCTGAGACAAGGTACTGAATGATGGTACCTCTTTCTGCCGCCTCCTCAATGCCAAAGAGTGTTTTTCCGGGAACGAAACCGTCAGCCACAGCCCTCTTCCAGTCATTTTTAAATTCGGGTGCCTGCCCGATTATCACATTGATGCCGTTGTCTCTCATGTTCATAGCCTGTGCCGGCCCCTGAACCCCGTACCCTATGACGGCTACAACTTCATTCTTCAATACTTCGCGTGCCTTTGAGAGCGGAAACTCTTCCCTCGTTACAACAGTCTCAGTTACTCCTCCAAAATCGATCTGTGCCATAATTGTCTATTGTTAGATTAGTTTATTCCGGTTAATTGTATATTTCAAGTGTTTCAGTTCTGCCTCGTCCGGCTTCCTCCATCTCTTTCAGGTATGCATCCAGTTCCTTGACCTGACGTGTTACTGCTATCCTGCCCGACCTGACGAACTGAAGTACACCGCAGGGTTCAAGAACGGCAAGGAGAGCAGTTATCTCCTCCTTGTCTCCGCTCTTCTCGACAACGATGTATTCGGGTGTCACTTCAAGTATCCGGGCATGATGTTTCCGCACGAGATCGCCAATCATACTGCCTGCCATCAGCCCCCTGGTGGTGACTTTGTAAAGTGCTATCTCCTGACATATTATTTCAGGTGATGTGTGCACGAATACCTTGACGACATCAACAAGTTTTTCTATCTGTCTTGCCACCTTATTCACCATGTCAGGGGTAGTGGTGACCACCATGGTAAGCATCTGAAGACCTTTGATCGCAGACTCCGAGGCTGTAATGCTATCTATGTTTATCTGCCTGCGGGTAAGGATAATAGTTATCCTGCTGAGAATTCCTATATGATCCTCAGTAAAAAGCGATATTGTATATTCCTGTTGCATAATGATTATCTGTATGTAAGTGTTACGTCTGAGACTGATGCCCCGGGTTCGACCATGGGAAGGATATTTGCTTCCCTGCTGATTGTCACCTCCATCAGGTATGGGCCTTCGGCAGCGAGCATTGTCCCGATTGCCATGCGGAGCTCCTCACGGCGAGTTACCCTGTGGGCTTCGATTCCGTAGGCACCGGCCAGAGTCATGAAATCGGGGTTTGCCATTTCAGTGGAGGCGTATCTCCCGTTGAAGAACATCTCCTGCCACTGGCGTACCATGCCCAGGAAGCTGTTGTTGAGGAGAATTATTTTGACAGGGATATGATACTGCATTATGGTACCCAGCTCCTGCAGGGTCATCTGGAAGCCGCCGTCGCCGATAAAGGCAATAACCGGGTTGCCTGGATTTCCTGAAGCTGCTCCCAGCGATGCTGGGAGGCCGAATCCCATGGTACCCATCCCACCTGATGTCACGAGTGTGCTTTTCTCACTGAAACGGTAGTAGCGTGCCACTGCCATCTGATGCTGTCCCACGTCAGTGACAATAACCGCATCGCCGTCAGTCAGGTCCGAGACTGCCTTCACCACCTCACCCATTCTGATCTCGCCTTCACCGGGATCTGTCTCCGGTTTGATCACCTTTTCATATTCTATACGGTCAAGGATACGGAACTCCCTTATCCATTTTTCACGGCTGCTCTCACGTATCATGGGAACAAGAGCCGAAAGGACTTCCCGGGCATCATTGTTGATCTCGAGGTCGACCCTCACATTCTTATTGATCTCCGCCCTGTCTATTTCAATATGAATTATCCTGGCATCAGGTGCATATTTTTTAAGGTTGCCGGTAACCCTGTCATCGAAGCGCATTCCTATTGCAATAATGAGGTCAGCCTGGTTGGTGAGGACATTTGGGGCATAGTTGCCATGCATGCCAAGCATACCGGCAAAGAGCCTGTGTTTATGGGGAAAAGCCGACAGTCCGAGCAGTGTTGCGGCAACGGGGATACCTCCCTTTTCAGCCAGTGCCTTCAGTTCCTCAGCGGCACCGGAGAGGATAACCCCGTGTCCTGCCAGGATAAGAGGTTTCTCCGCATGATTGATCATAACAGCTGCCGATTCAATATCCCTCATGTGAAGAGGGATGAACGGGTTATAGCTCCTGATATATGTGCATTGACGGTAGCTATAGCTGAGATTTTCAACCTGTGCATCCTTTGAGATATCAATCAGCACGGGGCCCGGCCGGCCCGATCTTGCAATGTAAAAGGCGCGTGCGATGGCGTAAGGGATATCCTGTGCATTCTTGACCTGGGCATTCCACTTTGTCACAGGCATTGAAATGCCGAGGATATCAGTCTCCTGAAAAGCGTCAGTGCCGATAAGTGCCGATGTTACCTGTGCAGTAATGAATACCACCGGCACAGAGTCGAGGAAGGCATTGGCTATTCCTGTCACGAGGTTGGTTGCTCCCGGACCTGATGTGGCAAAGCATACCCCTACTCTTCCCGTTACCATGGCATATGCCTGTGCGGCATGAGCAGCCCCCTGCTCATGCCGGGTGAGGATGTGACGGAGCCTGTCGCTGTAATCAAGCAGCTTGTTGTATACGGGCATGATGGCTCCCCCGGGATAACCGAATATTGTATCAACACCCTCTTCAATCAGACACTTAAGGAGTGCTTCGGCTCCGGAAACCGTCGATCCTTCGCTGTCACTACCCTGCTTATCGGTTGTCTTTGTCTTCTCTTTCATAAATCATTTTCAGTGGTTAAACCATCCGTACTGCTCCCCTGTCAGCAGAGCTGACATTGGCGGCGTATACCTTCAGCGACGACGGAATGACCCGGTTTCTACCTGCAGGGCTGAACACCTGGGCTCCCTTTTTCTCTTCTTTTCGACGCCTCTCCTCCAGGGTCTTTTCAGTGACTGCCAGATTAATATGTCTCCCCGGTATGTCGATCTCAATTATATCGCCGTCATTGACCAGGGCAATTGCCCCTCCGGCCGCTGCCTCGGGTGAGACATGTCCCACCGACAGTCCTGCCGTGCCTCCCGAGAAGCGGCCGTCTGTAATGAGTGCACATTTTTTGTCGAGCCCCTTTGATTTAAGATATGAGGTGGGGTAGAGCATCTCCTGCATACCTGGTCCTCCGCGCGGACCCTCATATCGTATCACCGCAACATCGCCCTCCTTAACCTTCCCGTTCAGTATTCCTGTGACAGCTTCTTCCTGGGAATCAAAGGTCACCGCCCTGCCGCTGAAAGTGAACATCGCACTGTTGATGCCTGCAGTCTTCACTATGCATCCGTCCGGTGCCAGATTGCCGTAGAGCACAGCCAGTCCGCCCTCAGTGCTGTAGGGATGACTGACATCTCTTATCGCGCCGCTGACCCTGTCGTTGTCGTGTGAAGGGTAGAAGCCTGAGGCAGTACCGCCCATCGTGCTCCTCACCCCTCCAGGGGCGCTCAGGAAGATCTGATGAGCCTGGGGCAGGGCTGTCGGCCTGATGATATCCCATTCGTCTAATGCATGTCCCAGAGTGGCATAGTCAACCCTTCTCACCGAGGAATCGAGCAGTCCGGCACGTTCAAGTTCTCCGAGTATAGCAAAAACACCTCCTGCACGGTTTATATCCTCCATGTGATACGATGAAGAGGGGGAGACCCTGCATATGTTGGGCACTTTTCGTGAGAGTTCATCAATGTCTTTCATGGTGAAATCCACCCCGGCCTCATGGGCAATGGCAAGAAGGTGGAGGACGGTGTTGGTGGAGCCCCCCATGGCAATGTCAAGTGACATGGCATTCATGAAAGCAGCTTTTGTTGCAATTGACCGGGGCAGAACTGACTCATCACCTTCATCATAGTATCTGGTTGCCAGTTCTGTTATCAGAGTTGCTGCCTTTTGGAAGAGCTCCAGGCGGTTATGGTGGGTCGCCAGCACTGTCCCGTTGCCCGGTATTGCCAATCCGAGAGCCTCTGCAAGGCAGTTCATTGAGTTGGCGGTGAACATGCCCGAACAGGAGCCGCAGGTGGGGCAGGCTGAACGCTCGATCTCAAGCAGGGTTTCGTCAGTGACGCTGTCGTCAGCCGCAGCTACCATTGCGGTAATAAGGTCGACAGCTTTTTCTCCGACTCTGCCGGCCTCCATAGGTCCACCGGAGACGAACAGTGCCGGAATATTGAGGCGCATGACAGCCAGGAGCATACCGGGGGTGATCTTGTCGCAGTTGCTGATGCATATCATCGCATCTGCACAATGGGCATTGATAACATACTCGACACTGTCGGCAATGAGCTCGCGGGAGGGGAGGGAATAGAGCATTCCTCCATGACCCATGGCTATGCCGTCATCAATGGCTATGGTGTTGAACTCAGCGGCAAACATGCCGAGACCTTCAATTTCCTTTTTTATTGCCTGCCCGACATCATGCAGGTGCACATGTCCCGGCACGAACTGCGAGAATGAATTGACAATTGCAATCACCGGTTTCCCGAACTGTTCCTCCTTCATGCCGTTTGCCCTCCAGAGGCTCCTTGCCCCGGCCATGGTCCTGCCGGTCATTGTTCTCAGGCTCCTGAGTTCTCTTTTCATTGCAGACATATTAAAAAAAAGCCTCCCGGTTTTCCGGGAAGCTTTCGTATACTATTATTCTTTACTGTATATTACTCCCCGATTATGCGCTCGTAGCGATAATAAGGATGAGGGCAATAAAATACAGTGATGTATGGTTCATAATTTCAATTGTAAAGGGCAAAAATAAATATATTTTCATAAAATCAAACAAATATCAGATTTATTTAAAAAATATGAACCGGTCTAGACCTTATTATAATGGCAGAGGGCAGAAATTTTATTTTTCTTTCAAGACTCCCAGTTTCCTGCCGACCTTAACGAATGCTGTGATGGCCTTGTCAAGGTGTCCGGTCTCATGTGCTGCCGAGAGCTGTACCCTGATGCGAGCCTGACCCTTGGGTACCACGGGGTAGTAGAAGCCGGTGACATAGATGCCTTCATCGAGCAGCTTTGCCGCCATCTCCTGCGACAGTTTGGCGTCATAGAGCATGACGGCGCAGATGGCTGACCGGGTGGGTTTGATGTCGAAGCCTGCCTTCAGCATCCGGTCCATGAAATATTTCGTGTTGTGATGAAGCTTATCCTGCAGCTCGTTTGTCTCTGTCATCATCTCCAGCATCCTGATGCCTGCAGCGGCAACGAGGGGCGGTATGGCGTTTGAGAAGAGGTATGGCCTGGAGCGCTGGCGCAGCATTTCAATTATCTCCTTTTTCCCGGTGGTGAACCCGCCGATGGCACCTCCGAATGCCTTGCCCAGGGTGCCGGTGATGATCTCAATCTTTCCCCTGAGGTTATAGAGCTCTGTAACGCCACGGCCCGTCTCTCCGACCACACCGGCTGAGTGGCACTCATCAACCATGACCATTGCATTGTACTTGTTTGCAAGCTCATAGATCCTGTCAAGCGGAGCCACGTTACCGTCCATTGAGAAGACACCGTCAGTGACTATCAGCCTGAAACGCTGTTCCTGCGACAGTTGCAGCTGGGTCTCAAGGTCTTCCATGTCTGCATTCTCATAACGGTAGCGCTGCGCCTTGCAGAGGCGTACCCCGTCAATTATTGAAGCATGGTTGAGTGAGTCGGATATGATGGCATCTTCACTGGTGAGAAGGGGTTCAAAGACTCCACCGTTGGCATCAAAGCAGGCGGCATATAGTATAGTGTCTTCCGTTCCGAAAAAATCAGCCAGCTTTTGCTCCAGCTCTTTATGAAGATCTCCGGTTCCGCAGATGAAGCGTACCGATGACATACCGTATCCGTGTGTGTCAAGAGCCTCTCTGGCGGCTTCCACAAGCTTCTTACTGGAAGAAAGGCCAAGATAATTGTTGGCACAGAAGTTCAGAACCTTCTGTCCCGTATCTAGCGTGATCTTTGCACCCTGGGGTGAAACGATAACCCGTTCCTCCTTGTATAGCCCTGCTTCCTTTATCTCACTGATCTGAGATCTGAGATGATCCTGATATTGATTGTACATCGGGGTGAATATTCACTTAAAACGGATGCAAAGATGGTGTTTTGCAGTGACTATTCAATGATGATAATCATGCACGGACATGGAAATTAATTCAAGGATAATTTCAACAGGAGGGGGCTGTTACATCCCGAATTTCTCAATAAGCCCGGGACCTTACGTCCCGAATTTCTCTATTATCTGCTCCTTCGTAAGGCCCGGGACACCCAGTTTTTTGCCAACTTTGATGAATTTCTCAAGCGCCAGTTCGAGGTGATGCATCTCGTGGCCTGCCGAGATCTGGGTTCTGATTCTTGCCTGGCCGTTAGGAACCACCGGGAAGAAGAACCCTATTGCGTAGATTCCCTCTTTATAAAGCTCTCTGGAGAAGTCCTGAGAGAGTTTCGCATTGAAGAGCATGACAGGAACGATGGGAGTATTCCCCTCCTTGAGGATAAACCCGGCATCTGTCAGTCCTGCCCTCCAGAATGCGGCGTTCTTCTCCAGCTTGTCACGTCTCTCCGTGCTGGCCGATAGAATATCAAAAACCTTGAGCACCCCTGATACAATGACGGGTGCAATTGTATTCGAGAAGAGATACGGGCGTGCCTTCTGTCTGCACATGGCCACTATCTCCTTCCTTCCCGAGACGCAGCCACCCGATGCTCCGCCAAGGGCTTTGCCGAAGGTGGTAGTGATGATGTCAATCTTTCCCATGACATTGCAGAATTCATGAGTCCCGCGGCCTGTTTTGCCTATGAACCCGGAGGCATGTGAATCATCGACCAGCAGCAGGGCGTCGTACTTTTCGCACAGGCTGACCATCTCATCAAGCTTTGCCGTGTCACCGTCCATTGAAAAGACCCCGTCAGTGATAACCAGCTTGAGACGTTTGTCAGAGTGAAGCAGGAGTTTCTCTTCGAGGTGCTCCATGCTGGAGTGCTTGAAGGTGTCATGCTGTGCACTGCAGAGCCTCATTCCGTCTATGATTGAGGCATGCACCAGCCTGTCTGAAATCATTATGTCCTCACTTGTGAGTATCGCCTCGAAAACACCGGCATTGGCATCCATACATGAAGGGAACAGTATCGTGTCCTCCGTGCCCAGGAATTCAGTCACCCTGTTTTCCAGTTGTCTGTGAATATCCTGCGTGCCGCAGATAAAACGGACAGACGACATACCGTAACCCCTGACCTCAAGCCCCTCATGAGCTGCCTTTATCACTTCAGGGTGGCTGGAGAGGCCCAGATAGTTATTTGAGCACATATTGATGACCTTCTTCAGGTTTGAACCTGAAGGAAACTCAACCTCGATATCGGCGGCCTGGGAACTGTGGATGAAACGCTCCTCCTTGAATATGCCGGCACTTCTGATATCTGCCAGCTGTGACAGATACAGGTTCCTTGTTTTTTCAGAGTAACTCATGATCTCTCAGGTTTATCTGTTCAGATACTGATTCACCAGTGCCACAATATTGTTTACGCTGTCAAAAGCCTCAGGCGTGGCTTTGCTTGGGGGAATCTTGATCTTGAATTTGTTCTCAAGAAAAACCAGGAGTGAGACCATTGAAAACGAGTCAACATACCCGCTTGATATAAGGGGGGAATCATAAGTTATTGTGACGTCATCATCATCAATGTACTCCTTGATAACATAGTTCCGGATCAGCTCCTTCATCTCGTTCAGATTATTCTCTTCCATATCTTATTTCATTTTTGGGGTTAAAATTGCAAGTTACCTAAAATCAGTTTTATTTGAGGGTTAAAAATGCGGGGACCCTTGAACTGATCACATTTTGAGTGTTAAATTTCATACTGCAGCATATCAGTCATTCTCCAGGGTCGAGATGTCCCCGATCTCCTCGCCCCACTCCCTGGCATGAAGCACTCTGCGCATGATCTTACCGCTGCGGGTCTTCGGCAGGCTATCCAGAAACTCCACCGCCTGCGGCATTGCCAGGGGAGAGAGTTTCTTGCGGATGAAGTTCATTATCTCCAGTTCGAGGTCAGGACTGGCAGCATAGCCGGGTTTGAGGGTGATAAAGGCTTTGACCACCTCCATGTTTATTTCATCAGGTTTGGATGTGACTGCTGATTCACCCACTGCAGGATGTTCAAGCAGCGCCGATTCAACCTCGAACGGGCTCACCAGGTGCCCGCCGGTATTTATCACATCGTCATCACGGCCGATGAACCAGTAGTAACCTTCATTATCGATGCTGGATCTGTCGCCGGAGAGGTACCATCCGTTCACGAATTTGTCCCTGTATTTTTCCTCATTCCTCCAGTATGTCCTCATCATAGCGGGCCATCCGGGCCTGAAGGCTATCAGCCCGGCCCTGCCGGGCTCCTCTATCGGGGTGTAGGTTACAGGGTCAAGCACCGCTCCCGTGATTCCCGGGAAGATCCTGCCCATTGAGCCCGGTTTTATTTTCATACCCGGGAAGTTGGTGATCATTATCGATCCTGTCTCCGTCTGCCAGAACGTGTCATGGAACTGTTTCCCGAAAACCCTCCCTGACCATATCACTGCTTCTGAATTGAGAGGTTCGCCTACGCTTGCAAGGTGACGGAGGGAGGAGAGATCAAACTCCTTCACAAGCTCATCGCCGGCCTTCATTAACGACCTGATGGCCGTCGGGGCGGAGTACCAGATGGTTATCCTGTATTTCTCTATGAATTTGTACCATGCCTGGGCGGAAAATCCCGTATCGAGGACGCACTGGGTCACCCCGAGGCTCCACGGCCCTATTATTCCGTATGAGGTGCCCGTCACCCAGCCCGGATCGGCGGTGCACCAGTAGATATCATCATCGCGGAGATCAAGAACCCACTTTGTGGTAAGGTACTGTGACATTATTGAATAGTGGACATGTTTCACCCCCTTGGGCTGGCCGGTGGTACCGGAGGTGTAATGAAGCAACGAATGGGTTTCAGCCCGGGTGGGAGAGATTTCGAATTTCTCCACAGGCTCCGTGTTTTCAAGGCTGAAGAGAATTTCTCCCGGCTCCAGTTCTGAGGGTTTGACGTTGTCTACAATGATCACAAATTCCAGGTTTGGAAGGGCTGAGCGGATCTTCCTTACCTTGGAGAGGTGTTTCTTCTGTGTTATTACAGCCCTTGTCCCTGCATTTTCAAGTCTCACAAAAAGAGATTCATCGCCGAATGCTGAAAAAAGAGGCTGGACGATGGCACCGATCTTCAGTATTCCCAGGAAAGAAAGATACAGTTCAGGAATCCTGTCCATAAAGAGGCAGACCCTGTCTCCCTCGGTGATGCCCTGCTTGCGGAGAAAAGCACCGATAGTGTTTCCGGCAAGCCTGATATCATTGAATGTGTAACTCTTCCGGTTGCCACCGAATCCCTCGTAATAAAGGGCAATTTTGCCGGCATTGCCCTTCTGGCAGATCCTGTCGGAACAGTGCCAGCCTATGTTTATTATATCTCCGGGGCTGTATTCAAGTTCATTTTCGGCTATGGACCAGCTGAAGCCTGTAGCCAGTTCGTCATACGATGGATGTTCAGACATAGATGTCAGGTATATTAGTTCTACACAATGATATCAAGATAAAAATAATTTACAGAATAACAGTAAGGTCAGATAAAGTTTGCAGGCCAAAACCTCAGTCCGAAGGTCGTCTGCAAAACATTTGACCCGTTACCATCGCTTTTTCTTGTGATAGCTCAGGAATGACAGTTAAAGAAGAGCGGAAACCGAGATATCCTCATCAATGTTATCCCAGTGAATGCCAATTCCATTGCCAACGAGGCGCCAGCTGCTTAGCTGCTCTTTTGTGGCCTTTCGTAGTCGGGGAAACCACAATAAAGGAACACCAATTTCTCTGCCATCCTGCAAAAGAACATAAAGCATATCATTGGTGAACCACACTTTGGTGGCCAGCACGGCTATCGGTTTATGTGCTAAAGTGTTCATCCCATTTCTCCCTGATCAGTAACTCGTTTTTTTCGACAATGTCACTTATCTCTCTCAATTCTTTGCCGGTAAAACCATAATTGATTACAACGCAAAGTGGGTCAAGCCAAAACTTTGCGTAGCACTCTGCCTTTTCTATATGAATATGTACCGGTTCACTTCCTTCATTACTGAAAAAGAAAAACCGGTAACTTTTTATTTATAATACCGTTGGCATTGCATAACAAAGATAGTAAAAACTTTCGAAAACCATATAATGAACACATTACACAGGTTTCCAGGGCCTTCAAATTGTCTGCGAATTGAAACTTACTCCCAGCTCAGGATGACCTTTCCGCAGTTGCCCTCTTCCATAATGTCAAATCCCTTCTGGAAGTCGTCAATATTGAAACGGTGGGTAATGATCGGGTCAAGATTGATGCCGCCGATGATCATCATCTGCATCTTGTACCATGTCTCCCACATTTCACGACCATATATTCCCTTTAATGTCAGCGCCTTGAATATGATATCACTCCATGGCACCTCGAAATTAGAGGGGAGGATTCCCAGCAATGCTATGTTTGACCCATTGTACATGTTGGCGATCATCTCACGGAAGGCAGCCGGCGATCCTGACATCTCAAGACCAACATCGAATCCCTTCATGTGAAGGGGCTCCAGCACGTCATGTATCTTTTCTCCCTTTTTGGGATTGACAACCATTGTTGCACCCATCTTTTTTGCCAGATCAAGGCGGTATTCGCTCAGATCGGTTGCCACCACGTTGCGTGCGCCGGCGAACCTGGCGATGGCAACAGCCATGCTGCCTATCAGTCCTGACCCGGTGATAAGCACATCCTCACCGAGAAGCGGGAATGCCAATGCGGTATGGGTGGCATTGCCGAACGGGTCCATGATGGCTGCCCACTCATCGGGGATGCGGTGATCGAGCAGTACCACGTTGCGCGCAGGGACCTTGACATACTCCGCAAAAGAGCCGTCGATGTGCACTCCTATTCCGACAGTGTTCTCGCACACATGCTCCCTGCCCCTCCGGCAGTTGCGGCACGTGCCGCAGAAGAGATGCCCTTCGCCCGTGACCCTGTCTCCCACCTTTACATTTGTCACTCCGGGACCGGCTTTATCGATATAACCCATATACTCATGGCCTATAGTCATGGGGACCCTGATGGTCCTCTGTGCCCATTCATTCCACTCGTAGATGTGCAGGTCGGTACCGCATATCGCCGATTTTTTGACCTTAATGATGACATCGTTGTATCCCGGCTCGGGAACTGGCACTTCCTGCATCCATAATCCTTTGGCGGCCTTAGCCTTGACGAGAGCTTTCATCCTGTACATGATGGCTGATGGTTAAATCGTTGTGTTGTAAATGTAATACAAATAGAAGTTATAAAACATGATTTTTAACGGAGACTGAGAGGTGTCTCAGTAAACCGGCATTACCAGTTTTTCCGCCGGTTCATGCCAGCTCGCCGCACTCCAGCGGATTCCCCTCCTGAGTATCTCCAGCGTCTCAGGCACTTCCATGTCAGCGGCAACGTGTCCCAGTGATGAGTAGAAGACCCTTCCCCTGCCGCACATCTTCTTCCAGACTACCGGCATGGTGCATCCTTCAGATCAGTAATCATGCTCACCTGTGAATGTGGTTGTTGCAAGAACCTTCACGTTGGGATCCACATGCATATAATACTGCTCACTGTGCATGGCGAAGGCCGACAGGCCGCTGGTAACGGGGTCATCAGGGTCGGCAATGGTGACAGTATAGTCAATCACACCACCCGGATGTGCCACCCATTGTCCTCCCACCATATACTGATATGCAGGATTGTTCCTGAAGGCATCGGCCAGGCCGCCGTGCCATCCTGCCAGGCCGGCGTCACCCCTGACTGCAGCAAGTAATCCTTCCTCCTGGCGGGGTGTAATCGTTGACATGGTATAAGCCTGAATGATCAGGTCAACACCGCTCATATAGGCGCTGCCAGTACAATGAGTGACAGCAGGGTGGCAACGGTAAGTGATTTATTCATATACTGGTTATTTATCCGGTTTCCTGTGACGAACCTTCAGCCTCATATCGGCTTCGGGTTCTTGCTTTGCCTTGCCTGATCCGGGCTTCAACTCTCATCTTTGCCTGCCGGATGGTTATTTCCATGGTTAATGGATTGATCAGGTCTTAAAATTACAATATTAGTTCCAATACCAGGTTACCGTCATTAAAGGCATGCTGGCCGTAATACTTTTCCTCATTATATTTGCATGTATATGTCGTACCCTCTTAAAACAGCTCCTTATGAAAAGAACAAGCAGATCACTTAACAGGAGGGAATTCCTGGGCAGTGCAGCTCTCGGCCTTGCCGGGACAATGATTATTCCTGCCATTGGCAGCGGTTGTACGGGCCGGAAAAATCCGGGGCTGATCAGGCTGGGTTTCATCGGACTTGGAAGACAGGCTATTTATCTTATGGAAGGGTTCATCAGGATACCGGGTGTGGAGGTAGTTGCGGGATGCGATGTCTACGCCATCAAGCGAACCCGTTTTCAGAACAGGGTTAATGAATTCTACACCGAAGCAGGCAGGAAGGTGAAAATCAATACTTATGAGCGATATGATGATCTGATCGGAAGAAAGGATATTGACGCTATTGTGATCGCAGTGCCTGACCATGCCCATGCCATGATTGCTATCGCGGCTCTCAGGGCAGGAAAGGATGTGTATCTTGAAAAACCAATGACATTCACTGTCTATGAGGGCCAGCTCCTGAGGAAGACGGTGCGAGAGACAGGCAGGATACTTGGCGTGGGGAGCCAGCAGAGATCAGATCCCAGCTTCATCCACGCGGTCAATATGGTAAGGTCGGGGGCCCTGGGGACCATTACCCTGGTCAATGCGCATGTGGGTCCGCCTCCGAAGCCATATGACCTGCCGGCAGAGATGCTGCCTGAAGGACTGAACTGGGACCTGTGGCTGGGGCCTCTTCCTGAATCGATACATTTCAATAACCAGCTCAATCCGCCAATCTCGCTTGATCCGCCGCGCGACGAGGAGTTCTGGGCTGGGTGGCGCTGGTACCGCGAGACGGGAGGCGGTTTCACAACCGACTGGGGAGCCCATATGTTTGACATAGCACAGTGGGGTTTGGGAATGGACGGCAGCGGGCCTGTGGAGATATCGCCGCTGGGCGACGGATCTGAATACATAAAATGGATTTACGCCTCCGGAACGGTGATGACCTCAGAGCCCTTTGATGAAAAGAAAACAAAGGGTGTGAAGTTCTGGGGTGAAAAAGGATGGATAGAGGTGTCACGTGACCACTACAGCGCTTCGGACCCGGCCCTTATCCTGCCGCCGGTTGCCGGGGGTGATGCCGCCGGGCCATACGAGACGAAGATTCCTCACCAGCTTGACTTCGTAGAGGCCGTCCGCCGGCGCACAGACCCTGTGGTACCTGTGGAGACAGGACACAGCACCTGCACCGTATGCACACTGGGAAACATTGCAATAATGCTTAACCGGACACTCCGCTGGGATCCTGCCACGGAAACCTTTACCGGGGACACTGACGGCTCCGCCACCGCCATGCTGCACTACAGCTACCGGGAGCCATATAAGCTTTAGCTGCGGTCACTCGCCGGGTTCTGAATGATGTTTGAAACATTCCGCTGTTCAATGAGACGGTGATTACCCGGTCATGACCATATTATTTGCTTATTTTTGCGCCGGCATCCGCTGTTTTGAACGGATGCATTGAAGGTAACTTATTAAGGATATGACAGACAAAAAACCAAGGGTGCGCTTTGCTCCCAGCCCCACCGGCCCGCTTCACATCGGCGGTGTACGCACTGCTCTATATAACTTTTTATTTGCACGGCATTATGGCGGAACATTTATCCTGCGCATAGAAGACACTGATCAGGCCCGCCTGGTTGAGGGTGCTGAGGAGTATATAATGGACGCCCTGGCATGGGCAGGAATGAAGGTTGATGAGGGAGTGAGAGAGGGAGGTCCCTTTGCACCGTACCGGCAGAGTGACCGGTATGAGATCTACCACCGTTATGCCGATGAACTGATTGCAAAAGGCGATGCCTACTATGCCTTTGACTCACCTGAAGAGCTTGATAAACTGAGGCACGATTATGAATCGCGCGGAGAGACCTTCAACTACGGTTGTGCCACAAGGATGAACATGTGCAACTCACTCACCCTCGCCCCGGAGGAGGTCACCGGCAGGCTCGCTTCCGGTGAGCATTTCGTTGTCAGGTATCGTATGCCCGATAATGAAGACATTCACTTCACCGACCTGATCAGGGGTGAGATAGTTGTGAACTCGCCGACCCTTGACGACAAGGTGCTGTACAAGTCTGACGGTATGCCCACATATCACCTGGCCAACATCGTTGATGATCACCTGATGGAGATCACCCATGTAATCAGGGGAGAAGAGTGGCTGCCCTCACTGCCTCTGCACGTTATGCTTTACAGGAGCTTCGGATGGGATGCCCCTCTGTTTGCTCATCTACCCCTGCTCCTTAAGCCCACGGGGAAAGGCAAGCTCAGCAAGCGCGACGGCGACAAGATGGGCTTCCCGGTATTTCCGCTCTACTGGCCCTACGGAGAGACGGCTTCAGGTTACCGTGAGGAGGGCTATTTCCCTGAGGCATTCGTTAACATGCTTGCACTCCTTGGCTGGAACCCGGGCACTGAACAGGAGATATTCTCAATGGATGAACTTATTGAGGCCTTCTCCATAGACAGGGTGGGCAAATCAGGATCGCGCTTCGATCCTGATAAGGCGAAGTGGTTTAATACCAGGTATTTTCATATGAAGAGCGATGATGAGCTGGTTGCGCTTTTCATGCCCGTGGTCAATGAAAAAGGCTTCAATCCTGCACCTGAGACTCTTAAAAGAATCATTTCAATGGTGAAGGAGAGAGCAGGATTTGTAAAGGATCTTTGGCATGAGGCCGACTTCTTCTTCGTCGCTCCGGAGAACTATGACCAGGAGGTTGTGAGGAAGAGATGGAATGGCGACTCTCCCCGTCAGATGCGGGAGTTGCTCGACGTGGTTGCGGGGGCAGAGCCATTTACATCTGAGAACCTTGAAAAAACGGTCAAGGAGTGGATTGCCGGGAGCCCGTATAATACCGGAACCATTCTGAACCTCTTCAGGCTTCTCATGGTGGGAGCGTCAAGAGGGCCCCATCTCTTTGACATAGTGGAACTCACCGGCAGGGATGAGACTCTTCGCAGGCTTGAGACAGGCATAAACCGACTGACGGCGTCAGCGTCATGAATCCCTCAGGGGAAATAAGATACATTGACTTTCACTCTCACCATCCCGGCGGAGGAAAAGATACCATTACAATAATGAATCTCCTGGCAGGGGAGGATGTACCGGCTGACTTTCCTCAGATCACTCTCTTCTCCGCAGGCATTCATCCCTGGCAGATTACTGAAGAAAATGGGCATCAGTTGCAAACAGAGCTGATACTCATGGCAGGCCATCATCATGTTGTGCTGATAGGGGAGGCCGGGTTTGACCGCCTGAAAGGGCCGGACCTGAAGCTGCAATACAGTCTCTTTCTTTTTCAGGCCAATATTGCCCGGGAGATGAACAAACCCATGGTAATCCATTGTGTCAGGGGTTGGGAGGAGCTTCGCCGTGCGCACCGGGAGGTGAAGCCTGAGCGGCCATGGGTTATTCACGGGTTCAGGGGGAATGACAAGCTGGCGGCCTCGCTGGCCGATGACGGATTGTGGTTTTCACTGGGTGCCAGGGGCATCACTGCGGAGATACTTAAGGTGATCAGCCATGACCGGATCCTTCTTGAGACAGATGAATCAGGGGGGGAAATAGCGGATGTCTACAGCCTTTTTGCCAGAACGGCCGGGTATGGTGAAGAGACGGCTTCCAGGCTCTTAAAGAATAATTTCACTTCACTTTTCAATTACGGGTTGTGATGGAACAGTGGCTGTCACGGACGGAGATGCTCCTCGGCAAGGAGGCCTTGCTGAGGCTTAAGAACTCGCATGTGCTTGTCGCAGGACTGGGCGGTGTGGGATCATGGGCTGCCGAGATGATATGCCGTGCAGGTATAGGATCCATGACCATTATTGACGGAGATACCGTGACTGCCGCAAATAAGAACAGGCAGCTGCCTGCACTGACATCCACAACCGGAAGAAAGAAGGCCGAGGTGATGGGAGAGAGGCTCCTCGATATTAATCCTGCCCTGAAGCTGAAGGTGATCCCGGAGTTCATTCGTGACCAGAGAATGATTGACATCCTGGAGGAGGATAAGTATGATTATGTGGTGGATGCCATTGACACGCTTTCGCCCAAGGTATTCCTGGTATATCACTCTCTCAGGCTGAACCTCAGGATTGTCAGTTCAATGGGTGCCGGAGGCAAGTTTGATCCTACCGCCATCATGGTAGCCGACATCTCCGCCACAAACTTCTGCAACCTGGCCCGTATGCTTCGAAAGAAACTGCATAAGCTTGGTGTACATGAAGGCTTTACCGCGGTGTACAGTCCCGAGGTGGTAGACAAGCAGCTGATAGTGCGGGGCTCTGATGAGAGCAACAAGGCTTCCAGCGTGGGAACCATGTCATATATGCCGGCCGCCTTTGGCATCGTTTGCGCCTCGGTGGTAATCAGGGACCTGGCTGGAATTACTGCTTATCAGTAGGTGTTGGATTGTCCTGATGATACAGTCCTGATTCCCCCGGCGGTATAACCAGGACCTGTCCGGGGTAGATCAGATCAGGGTCCTTCAGTATCGGTTTGTTGGCTTCAAATATAAACAGGTTTGGTTATACTACTTCAAAAGTGATTTTCACATTGACACGGTATTCAGTAATCTTGTTTTTGACCACTACTGCGCTCTGATCCTGGACGAATACGGATCGTATTTCCTTCACTGTCCTGGCTGCCGTCTTGACGGCAGAGGCTGCTGCATCTTCCCAGCTTACGGGTGATGATGCCAGAATTTCGATAACTTTCAGAATTGCCATAATCTTAAATTTATTTGGTTAATAATTTAATGTTTAAATAATTCTCTTCACAAATCGACTCTGTAAGATAGTTAAAATTCTCTAAATGAGCTATAAATCAAAGGCCGGTTTATCATTAAACCATCCGGGGAAGATTTCGTTCATTTTTGTATATTTGATATTGTTATCCTGATCGTATTTCTAACCAAAACCTGAAGATAATGGGAATTGTAAAAGAGTTCAAAGAGTTTGCAGTCAAGGGCAACATGCTTGACATGGCTGTAGGTATCATTATCGGCGGTGCCTTTGGCAAGATCGTTTCATCACTTGTGAATGACATGCTGATGCCACCGCTGGGCATGCTGCTCGGCAAGGTCGATTTCACAAACCTGAAGGCTGTGCTTCAGAAAGGCCAGGAGGCCGTAATGGACGGTGTCAATGTTGTTACCCCTGCCGTAAGTGAGGTGTCAATCAATTACGGTTTGTTCATTCAGAACATCATTGATTTTATTATTGTGGCCTTCAGTATCTTCCTGGTGATTAAAGCAATGAATAATCTAAAGAAGAAGGAAGAGGCTGCTCCGGCAACTCCGGCCGCTCCACCTCCTCCGAGTGATGAGGCAGTTCTGTTGAAGGAAATACGTGATCTGCTGAAAAAATAATTCTGCAATTCTTTCGTTGTAATGGAAATTGGTTGCAATTTTGCACTTAATCAAATTATGGCAAGAATCAAGAAATATTACTGGTGGCGCAGGCTCTTCCCAGACAGGGGCTGATCAGTGTGCCGCACGCAAATATCACGAAACATGGGCTGCAGTCTCCGACTGCGGCCTTTTGCATCAGGCTGTGAAGCTAAACAGGAGAGGGAACTGATTTAGCTTAAATAAAGAGGGTGTCGTTTTTGCGACACCCTCTCGTTACTCCGGAAAATTCAAAACAGAACCTGTGCCTGAAAGATTATTGGATGTAAAAACAGTACTCGTAGGACAAACCTTTTTCACGCAACCACCTGCGAAGCGCTTTGGCAATCTTTCTTTTCCGGAGCAGGACAATTCCTATTCCTTCCGCTGTTATCTGATAATATGGTTTCATTCCTGTTCCCGCCGTGTTGGCAATAAACCGGTTCACGGCTTGATTTCAGGACCAAGTTAAGCCCGGAACAGCCGTTTGCCAAGCCTCTTTTGATGTACGGAAGCCAGTTGTTGACCAACAATGCCTATTCTTCGACATGAACAGTGCCGGCCATTTTAAGATTTCAACGGAGGAAGGATCCGCGAGCTAGTTGAAATCAATCAGGTATTTATAAAGTTCACTGTCAGTAGACAGAATAACCGTTGTGGTTGAGTCAAAGGTCATGCGAAAGGTCTCCATCGACTTCATGAATCCGTAGAGGCTTCTTGAGGAGGCTGACTGGTCATAGGCACTGGCGTAGATGGCTGCAGCCCTGGCGTCAGCGCGGCCGCGAATCTCCTCAGCCCTGCGGAACGCCTCCGACTGGATTGTCTTCAGGTCACGCTCCTTTTCACCGTTTATCTTGGAAGCTTCACCCTGGCCCTCCGACCTGAAGCGTTCCGCGATGCGGTAACGTTCACTCTTCATCCTCTCATATATCTGGGTCCGCACCTCCTCAACATAGTTCAGCCGCTTGATCCTGACATCAAGAATAACTATGCCAAGGTCCTTTACCTTGTCATTGGAAGAGATCAGGATCATCTTTTCAATGGCGAGTCTTCCGACCTCAATATCAGAAAGGGTATCGCCGGCCTCTTCTCCTATCAGTCCTGATGATGTCGGGGTCCTGTTCACTGAACGTACCACCTCCTCGAGGTTGTGGCCTGCAATGTAGTCACGTGTCTCGCCGTCGAGGATGTCAGCCAGTCTCGACTGTGCACCTCTTTCATCGGTCAGTCTCTTGAAGAACTGCAGGGGGTCGGTTATCTGCCACCGTGCGTAGGCATCAACGAAGATGAATTTCTTATCCTTGGTAGGCACCTGGTTGGGGTCGCCGTCCCACTCCATATAACGCTTCTCAAAGTAATTGGTTTTCTGGATGAATGGAGCTTTCAGCTTCAGCCCGGGGGTAGTTTTGGCTTCACCCACCGGCTTGCCGAACTGGGTAAGCACAACCTGCTCCGTCTCCCTGACTCTGTAAACGCATTCCAGGATCAGCAGGAGCGAAACGGCGAGCAGGGAGATGATAACTATTGTTCTGGTATTTTTCGGGTTCATGTGCTACTTTTTAGAGTTTAATTGCATCTGCAGCAGGGGTAACACATTCGTCCCGCTCTCATCGGTAATGATCTTGTTGCCAAGTTTGGGAACGACCTCCTCCATTGTCTCAAGATAGATTCTTCTCTTTGTCACTTCCGGTGCCTTGACATATTCAAGATAGAGGGCATTGAAGCGCGCAGACTCTCCCAGCGCATTGTTCACTCTCTCTGTGGCATAACCCTCGGCACGTTGTATTGTCTCCTCCGCCTGCCCTTTTGCCTTGGGTATAACCTTATTATATTCAGACCGGGCCTGGTTTATCAGTGTCTCTCTCTCCTGCTGGGCCTGGTTGACATCATTGAAGGCATCCTTGACCGGGTCAGGTGGGTTGACATCCTGAAGCACCACCTGTTCGATCCTGATGCCAAGGGAGTACTCCGTGCACAAAGCCTGTATCTTCTGGTGCACGCTCATGGCGATTT
This sequence comes from Rikenella microfusus, assembly GCA_022736275.1. Taxonomy (GTDB): domain Bacteria; phylum Bacteroidota; class Bacteroidia; order Bacteroidales; family VadinHA17; genus SR-FBR-E99. The sequence goes on from DZBJ01000017.1 coordinate 31,749, forward strand.
CAGCCCTGCCTACCGTCAGCACTTCGTTAACGGTGCGGTCACCGACTATCTCGCGCATAGATGCTTCGGATATGTCTCTCAGCGTTGTCACCGGCTCCCTGACCCTGAACAGGTAACTATATGGATCGATAATCCGGTATTGGACAATCCACTCAACATCAGCAAGGTTCAGGTCGCCGGTAAGCATGAGTGATTCATCCGCGGTTCCGGTCTTGGAGTATTCAGACTTTATTCCGGCCTGGGTGGTACGGAAGCCAAACTCCTCTTTCTGCTGCCGTTCCACGGCAACCTTATAGAGGCGTTCAATAACCGGCACCTTGAGGTTCAGCCCTGGGTCGACTGTCCTCACATATTTACCGAACCGGGTGATAACGCCAACCTCTTCGGGCCCGATCTGGAACAGGGAGGTGACAAGTAGCAAGAGCACTGCGAGGGCTATCAGGAAGTACTTCACCATCTGCCCGTATTTGCCAAGCCAGGTCACAGGACCTGATCTCATGTAGTTTGTTTCTGCCAATTTGTAAGGAATTATTTTGATACAATTTTTATAAGTTTTCCTGCCTTCACCTGGTCATTGAGTTCCATGTTATTCAGGAGCGCCAGTTCATTCATCATATCCTGGCTGACGCCGAAGGAGGCAAAAGCACTGGACAGGGGTCCGGTCCGTGGAACCGTTTTTACATAAACCTTGTCCGGTTTGACATTCAGTCTGTATGGATCTGTCAGCCTGGCAAAAGTCTTCATGGAAGCTTCCATGATATTGGCGTAATTGGCGAAATCGGCCTCGGCTGATACACTGTGGAAGAGATAGTACATTGATCCGTACTCAATAAAATACGACAGAACGGCGGTGGTACTGACCGCGCCTGTCGACTGGTCCTTGCTCTCCTGCTTCGAGAGGGTTACTATTGCAGGTAAACCGTTGACTGTCCGTCGTTCAGAGCGTTGGAGCTTAAGGCCGTATTGTACAAGAGACGAGTCTGCGGCTGCCTGAAGCGACTTCTGGTTCGAGAGAGTAAAGAGTATCAGCGCCTTGCCGTCTTCCGGCTGCACGGTGACCTGGGTGGGTGCATTGGTGAGTTTCCACCCTGCCGGATAGGAGAACTTGAATTTAAGTCCGGGGTGGTAGAATGTATTATCATCTGTATAGCCCTGCTTGGGATCCTCTCCGTAAATAATACCGTCAATAAGCTGCAGGTATGAGTCGCCGTTAATTTTGTATGACGGCAGGCCCAGGCTGACCTGCCATGCCTTGCTGTCCCTGAGGACGGCATTGTAGCGGTCACCCGGATCAGGATGGGTTGAGAGAAAGGTTGGAACACCGCCATGGGATGAGGCCATATTCATCTTGTTGAGCACATTGAAGAAGTCGGCCATCTTCGTGGCGTCATATGCCATCTTTGTGGCATATTCAGAACCGAGTGCATCTGCCTCACGCTCGTTCTCACGGCTGAAGCTGAGGAAGAGCAGTTCCATGCCCTGCATTGCATACTGGGCATAATTGGCAAATTGTTCAGAGGCTATCATACCGCCTATCAGCAGCAATGTTCCAAGCTGCTGTTTTGTCATCTGGCTGACTGAGTGACGCGCCGTAATATGACCCATCTCGTGGCCGATAACACCCATCAGTTCCGCCTCATTATTAAACTGTGCAAGAATTCCCCGGGTGAGGTAGATGAAACCGCCGGGCACCGCAAATGCATTCACAACTGGGGAGTCCACTACCTTTACATGGAATTCAAGGTTAGGCCGGTGTGAGATATTAGCCATCTCGGTTCCCCTTGCCTGAACAAAAGCCTGCAACTCAGGGTCATCATACACCCCGAACGTTGCCAGGACCTGCGGATCATACGAGATGCCCATAGCAACCTCCTGGGCTTCAGACATGAACATGAACTGTCTCTTCCCGGTTACGGGGTTAACCGCGCAGGAAATGACTATCAGCAGCGCTCCTGCCAGCATCGCAGCATTCAACAGGATCCACTTTCTTTTCATTTTTTCCTTGATTTTCAGTTTTAATGTCCGGCATGGTTTTTCCGGTGTCGTTTCAGGCTTAATATCCAAATTTAGCAAAATTCCGATCAAAAACAAAGGCCGTGCTTCGGGGCACGGCCTTAATCAGCTCATCTGAAACCAGATCAGCCTTTTATTTCTTTGTCAGTTCAAAATTCCGGATGGTTTTGTTTCCCGCAACAATATTCACTCCGTCAAAACGGACCGTATCATAACCATCTTTTGTGGCTGATATTGAATATGTTCCTGCAGGTATCCCGATTATGGCATAATACCCGAGTGTATCTGCGAAAGCTGTTGCCACAAGAGTGTCCTGCTCAAGCCATATGGCAGCTCCCTTTATCTTCACCTCGGCGGTATCAGTAACCATCCCTTCTATGCGACCTGCTGAGGTCATGTTGGCTGCTCTGACCACGGGCTTGAAAATGAATCCGTTGTTGTTGTTCATGTTGCCTCTCAGAACAAATGACCTTGAGAGATCCACATCAAGGAGCAGTTCAGACGTTAGTCCTTCGGCAACCTCAAGGGGCGGATCAATCTTGATTTTTATGCCCGTCTGCTTTCCGCTCGGCACCTTAACAGTGTAAGGCTCATCATAATCCCTGAGTTTAAGTCCTGCTTCATCAACATATAGCCTGATCAGGTCATATTCTCCAGCAGGAATATCCAGGTCAAGGAGAGTTTCGGTAATCCCGTTTCTGAGGTCAATTAGGTCAATTGTAACAGTATCTTCAGAAAGAGTCACGAAAGCATTACCGTCACTTATTCCGTCGCCTACCTTTTTAATCTCGACCCTGGTAATTGTTACCGTGGCTGATTCTATGGAGCTTATGTCGAACGGGGCATCCGTTATCCTGATTATCACTCTTCCGTCACCCTCTCCGGATTTCGAAGCTTCGTTGCATGCTCCCAAACCAACAAGGAGTAATGCAGTCATCATTATTGGAAGGATTCTTTTCATCTTCATCTTATTTTATGTTTTACATTCAAAGAGCGCAAGAAACAAAAGCCAGATGAAGTTTTCATGAATTTCATCTCCTGATGATCCTGACCCGGAATGGGCGCCGGCTTTTGCCGGCCTTTTCATAGTCAATCTCATTATCCCCGAAAATATCTATAAGCCTGTCAAAGAAGGTTTTATCCCTGAAGTCGGGGCAGTCAAGGGCCCCGGCCAGCTCAGGAGGCAGTTCCGGGAAGGGTTTGTCGATCATTTTCATCAGTTCAGTGTCTGCCTCTGCCTTCTTAAGTGTAAGGGCCACCAGGGGCAGGGCCAGTGCGCTGCCCGATCCGTTGCTGCCGGTATTGAAGTGTATTGACGGAGTGGAGGCGCCCACCCTGCTTACGATCACCAGACCGGAATTAAACGCTGCAAACCAGGCATCTGCATAGTTCTGCGAGGTGCCTGTCTTTCCGGCGAGAGCTGTCTTCACGCCGTAAACACTGTACAATGATGATCCGGTCCCCTCCCTGATCGCTTTCTGCAGCATTGCACTCATAAGCATGGCTGACCTTTCCGACAATACCCTCTCACTTTTTCCGGGAGGTGGTGCCTGCCAGATCACCCTGCCGTCATGGGTCATTACCGATTCAATATAGCGGGGAGTGACCATAAGCCCGCCGTTGGCGAATGAAGCATAAGCCCCCGCCACCTCAAGGATGCTCGCCTCGGCAGTCCCCATTGCCAGAGAGGGGCTGTTTACCAGGGGAAATGAAAAGCCCATTTTCCCCCACAGCTTATCAATCTTGTCAAAACCGGTAAGGAGGTATAAGCTGAATGTAGGTATATTCATCGATTGTGCCAGTGCACCGGCAAGTGAGTACTTTCCTCCGTAGGAGTGGTTGTAGTTTTCAGGGCTCCAGTCGTTGAAGCCTGACAGTGTGACGGAGTCGTTGTCGAGATAGAGGCATGGCTCCATACCGTCTTCCAGGGCTGCTGCAAAGATAAACGGCTTAAAGACAGACGCGAGCTGCCTTCTGGCCAGTATCTGATCATAAGGCTGAGTCCTGAAGTCGATGCCGCCGACCCAGGCCCTGACAGCACCTGTGGCCGGATCAAGGGCGAGCAACCCTGCATGAAGGGTGGTCATCATTTTCCTCAGGCTGTCAGGTATCTCTTTCAGCGCTCTCTTCCCCGACGAGGTGCTGTACTGCTTATCAAGCCTCTTCTGCATCTTCGCGATATGTGTCCCGAAAGCCTGGCTGGCTGCCTCCTGAAGCGGCAGACTGAGTGTGGTGTTGATGACCAGCCCGTCTCTCTCGATATCCCAGTCCCTTCCCCGAAAGGCCTGCATCCAGCTTATTATGCGGTCTGCCTCATTTCTGACCCTGATCATGAAATAGTCTGCCGGTCCGGCAATATCTGTCTTATTGTAGTTTAGCTTGAGCGGCAGGGAGTTCAGCGAGTCGGCCGCATGCTTCTCAAGATAACCGTATCTTGCCATCTGGTTCAGTACAACGTTCCTGCGTTTAAGGGCATTGTCAGGATAGAGGCGGGGGTTGAAGGTGGTGTTGGCCTTCAGCATCCCCGTAAGAACGGCGGCCTCCTCCACTGTCAGATCACATGTCTTTTTATTGAAATACCTCCGTGAGGCCGATTCAATCCCGAAGAGATTTTCCCCGAAAGAGACTGTATTCAGGTAGAGGGTAAGTATCTCTTCCTTGGTGAAGACTTTTTCAATGCGCCGTGCCAGCAGCGCCTCCCTGGTCTTGTTAATGAAAATGGAGAGGAGGAGGTAATCCTTCCTTCCGTACATGTTTTTTGCCAGCTGCTGGGTTATAGTGCTTCCCCCGCCGGAGCTGCGGTCATTGAACAGGATGGTTTTGAGGAGTACCCTGAACAGACTCTTTGAATCGATCCCGGCATGGTCATAGAAACGGGCATCTTCCGTCGCTACCAGTGCCCCGGTAAGGTGACGGGGAATCTGATCATAAGTGATCTCGGTCCTGTTCTCCGAATAAAACTTGCCGATTATTTCTCCCTCCGCCGACAGAACAACGGAAGCCATTGCATTTTTATAATTCAGAAGCTGCTTCCTGCCCGGGAGATGCCCGAAAACTCCCGTATAGACAGAGCTTATGAAAAAAAGCGGAATGAATAAAATGACCGCGGATCCCACCAATATTATTTTCCATCTCTTCTTCATCCTCCGGCTTGCACTCAGACCTGATAAGTGCGCAATTTAGCAAATACCGCTTTACTTTGGAATTTCTTCGCTGGTCAGCCCCCGGGCATGAAGCACTCTCTGACTCCCCGGCTGCAGATCTGATGTTTTGCCTTCGCCTCAGAAATGATCATCTCAACGGTATGCGAACCTTCCCCGGGATCATTCCCGGATTCATAGAGATCAAATAGTGATTTCATGGTGCCAAGCAGATAGTGGTTGCTCTCTGCCAGGATCTCTCTGAATTTTTCCTTTTGTTCTTTCAGGCCGTTACCTGATTTCCCGAGATGCTCATTGACAACGAAATAGTTTCTTGCATGTTTTGACAGGTTGGTCAGTCCGTTGGCGCCCCACATCCATACCGCAAAGCATTCCATGACAGTAGCATAACAGGTGTCAAGTGACGAGTCAGCAAAGTCATAATCAAGATGCCCGGGACTTCCTTTTAGCCTTCCCTGTTCACGCAGTTCCTTTTCAACCCGGGTATTAAAACTGGGCATGAGTTTCAATACTGAAACTGGAGTGAAATCGTCGCCGCAGAGGGTACTCAGGAATTCCAGATTCTCCTTAAGTGACTTGAATGTAGACTCCGGCTGAAAGAGCATGAACCCGTAATCAAAGGCAATATCCAGCTTTTTAAGTGTTTTGACTGCCACGATGTTCCCTGAAGCAGGCATTCTCTTGTTGAGCCTTGCCAGTCCCTCATCCGTTCCGTCTTCCAGGCCAATGAATACCAGGAACAGACCGTGGTGCTTCATCATGGCAAAAGACTCTTCCTCAATCTCGTCGGGCCGGCAGTTTATTTTCCACATTATTTTCTCATGCAGCCCCCTCTGTTCCAGGCCAAGGCAGAATGATTTTATCCAGTCATTTTTGCCTGCGTTTTTTATCGGGAAATCATCATCCTGAAACAGGAAAACAATGCACCCTTTCTCATGATAGAGCTGCTCCATTTCGTCCAGGACCGTTTCCGGCCTTCTGATCCTTTTAAGGGGACCTCCGGGAGTCTGGAAGAAATCCCTGGTATTACAGAATGAACAGTTGTATCTGCATCCACGGCTGGCAAGCAGTGTCGCAAATTTGACGCCCGGTATATAATCATCAGGAGGTCTTCTCGCCGGGAATGGAAATGCATCAATATCCCTTTCCAGTGGACGAAGTGGCGTCATGACAATTCCGTTATGGTCTCTGAAGGCAATGCTTCTGATATCTCTCCAGTCACCTGCCGCGCAGATTCGCTGTACCAGTTCGGGGAATGTCGTTTCACCCTCAAACCGGACTATCGAATCAAGTTCAGGGATAAGGCGGAACAGCTCCGCAGGGTTAAGGCTGGCGAAGTAACCGCCGGCGGTAAAATGTGATCTGACCCCGCCCTTTCTCAGGTACCTTGCGAGTGCGGCGAACTCATCGATATAATCCTCATAGACGACAGAAAAACCTACCACCATGGGTGAATGACGCTTAATGGCGGCGAGTATCTCTTCATCATCGTACCTGAAGTCGATCATTCTGGCTTCAATGCCTTCCCTGTTCAGGACAGCCGACAAATAACCCACTCCGAGGTTGTCATATTCCCCGAAGGCAATGAGAATAACAGGAGGAGAAGAAGGGTTCAACCCTTGCTTTCCATGTGATCAAGGGCCGTTACGACATTATCAAAAAACTCAATTTCAAGCATGGAGAGTTTTTTCATAAAGTCGATTTCCAGCAATGCCAGGGCCTTTTGCTGTGCAGCGCTGAGACTGAGACCCGCCAAAGATCTCCGGGTCTCCATGATAAAACGGATAGGCCCGGGGCTAAAAAATTCCAATTCTTCAGGGTTCTTCATAATCTTCTGTTTTACAGGTTAAACATCTGTTGTTTTACCGGGAGGCTCTCTTTTTCCCGGTTAATTCTTTATAAGCCGGCATATCTGAGATTATTTTCCAGACAGGATCTGCTTCCACGAATCCGGGTGAGAAGTAGGAGGGATTGGTTAAAAGCCATTCCACCTGGCGGATTGCGTCAGGATATTCACCTGCAAGGATATAGATCATCGCCAGGTTGAATATCATGTCACTCCTGGTCATATAGTTATCGCCGGCCAGTTCCACTGCGGTTTTCCCCGCGATGATCGCATCGGTGGCATTTCCCGAACCGGCATGGGCAATTCCGCTGCAGCTGTAGGCGTAACTGTTGTCAGGATTTTCCATTATCTGACTTTTGTACAGCGTCAGGGCCGAGTCATTATATACTCTGGCCATAGTATGATCATTCATCATTCTGAAGAGCAGGCCGGCGTTAAGATAAACTGAACCCGGAAAGCCAAAATCAGCATCCGTTGAAGCTAAAACCTCCTTTAAAGCATCTGAATACCTGCCTTCATAAGTTGAGAAATTGATCCGAAGGTACTTTTCGCTTATTCCTGTCTGTGCACTTACAGAATCAAACAGTTTTCTTGCCTCGGTGATATTTCCTGATTTGTGTATGATTGCCTCAACCATGTTGGAGTAAGGTGCCGAAAAATCGGGCATTGCCTTAACAGCTTTCCTGTAGAAGATCATGGCTGAATCATAGCTGTGCAGGTAATGGAATGACAGTCCTATGTTGTAGAGAATGAGGGCATCCTGCGGATCTGCACTGATCACCTTCCTGATCAGTGCCTGTGATTTCTCCCAGTCGCCTGTCATGCGGTAGACCATTGCCATATAGAACTCAGGCTGGTAGCTTTCCTGCTGCAGGTCTGCGGCAAGAGTGAAGTGTTTCAGGGCCTCATCATACTCGTCTGTGCAGTAGTAGTAATAGAATCCCCGGGCAATATGGCCTTCGGCAAGTTCATTTTCAATATTCAGTGCCCTGTCTGCGTCAGCCTTGCTTTTTTCGATATGGGAAGCATCAAGCTGGCCGCTTCTCAGGCCCCACGAACGGGCGATGGAGCGTTTTGCGTATGCAAGTGCGAACAGCGGATCAGCTTCTATTGCCTTGTCATACATGGCGATTGCTGAAGCAAAACTTATGGAGTCAATGAACTTATTGCCTGACAGCAGAAAGTATATCGCATTGTCTGACAGCGTATTTGCGGAGAGGAAATTGATATATGCCCCCGGATTTTTTGTGGGATCTTTTTCGATACTCGCTTTTTCTTCAGGTGTGAGCACAGCCTGCAGCCTGTCGGCTGTTTCCATGGCTATCTCGGTCTGCATATTCCGGATATCATCCCAGGTGCCGTCAAATACTTCGCTCCACAGTTGTTCATCCTTCCTGGCGTTTAAAAGCTTTATGGTGATCCGGTAACTTTCATTTATGATCTGGTAACTTCCCTCAATGATATAGTTGGCATTTATCTCCCGGCTTATCTGGGTTATTGGTCTGGCAGTGCCCTTGTACTGCAGTAATGATGTTCTTGAGCGCACCTCAAGCTCTTTGATCTTACTTAACTGAGATACAATTGCTTCTGTGAGGACATCTCCCAACCAGTCATTCCCGGCGCTGCCCCCGATATTGTCAAAGGGGAGTACGGCAATGGTTTTTTCACGCGACTTTCCGGATCCTGCAGTGCTGCCCGAGAACTTATAGATGGCATAAATGGCTGCAGCAAAAAGCATTAACGCAGTCAGCAGTAATATCCCCTGCTTTAGACCGGCGGGTTTTCTTTTCAATAGTATGTCGGTCGCACCTGCACCGGTTTCTTTTTTCCTGATAATCCTCTTCTGTTTGTCCTGGCTTTTACTCAGATTCACTTTCTCCGGCTGCATTGCAGTGATTATCTCCTTAATTGCGTTGGCGGTTTTGTTGATCTGGTTACGGTACTTCGCGGCGTTCAGGTTCTTATTTTCATCGTCGGCAGGAGTGAGAGGCCGGTTTACCCCCGGTTCCCGGTAGATGAAATCAATTGACCTGAGGGGTCCGTTGGTTTCATCTTCAAGCAACTCCCTGTCCTCCGGGTCCAGCTCATGGATTCGTATCATCAGTATCCTGCTGGTCACATTCCCGCTGTGCAGGGTTACCTTCATTCCGAATCTGTCTTGTGTTGCAAGTGAGATAAATGCCTTCAGCTCATGTTCCCAGGCAAATGATTTAGGGTCACAATATGTGCGGCTGATCACCGGAATAAATACAAGACACCTGAGTTTTTCCCGGAGAGAGGCATCCACATCATGTGTCTCCAGTAGCCCGTCATGCGAATTAACGTCAAAATAAAGGCTGACCTCCTCCTTGAAAGTCGATTCCAGTTCCGCTTTCAGATGCTCAACGAATTCAGTGACCCAGCCATCGTGCTTGTTATCCTTCTGGCGGTAGCTGATAAAAATATCGCATTCAAAATCAGGTACGAGGCTGGCCATATCAACTGTTCATTGTGATAAAGTTACGAAAGTGAAGAAGGCAAGTCAAATAAATAAAATGTTTCAGGCTTCACCGGGATGATGATCATATCAGATCCTTATCCCTATTACAGTAATATCATCGGTCTGATCCTCGTCATTCTCCTCCCTCCACTTTTCAAACTCCTCATAGAGCCTGTCGCCCTGCTGGGGCATCGGCAGGGCGCTTATATGAAGGAGGAACCCGGCAAGACTTTTCCTTCCATACCTCTTATGTCTTGATCCTCCGAACTGATCGGCGTACCCATCCGAGCAGAGGTAGAGTGCGTCATCATGTTCAAGTTGCAGTCTGTCATTTGTAAAATCGAGGGTTCCGTTGGCTGAAGTCTCTCTGTTACCCGTACCGTCCCTGATCTCCGTTATCATTCCGTCAGATACACGGAAGAGGATATTTCCGACGCCTGACCAGGTGAGAAGCCTGGTTGTGGTGTCAAGATTGCACAGGATGATGTCCATATCGTCTGACAGGCTGTTCTCTGCCGACTCCCTGCGCAGGAACCGGTGAACACCCGAGTAAAGTGAGCGGAGGGCGGTGGCCGGATCGGTGATCTTTAAAATGGACACCGCCTGATCAAGTATTCCGTACCCGATGGTGCTTATGAGCGAGGCCGGGATACCATGACCGGTGCAATCAGCCAATGCAAACAGTATATGATCATTCTCCCTGCTGAAGAAATAAAAATCACCGCTCACAACATCTTTTGGCTCATAAAGGATGAAGCTGTCAGGAAAGCACTCCCTGATGTAGAGATCGCGTGGGAGAAAGTTCTTCTGGATGTAACTGGCATAATTGTAGCTTCCCTGGACTTCGCTGATTGACTGGCTGATCTTTTCATTGATAGACCTGATCTTTTCATTGATCTCAGGATCGGAAGCAGCAAGCCCCATTATCTGTTCACTTAACCTGGTGGTTTCACACAGCAGTTTGTGAATACTGCTCTGCGGCTTGATGGCGTAAGACAGTTTTTGTATGTGCAGGGATGAGACCGGGTAGGCCTCGTAATTAATATCACGCAAAATTGCCGGAATAAGCTTTACAAGCTCCCTGTCCTTTGCCTTTTCTGCCTCACCCAGATCACTGTAGGGTATCAGGTCGGGATGAGTCCTGTTTTTTTCATCCCTGACCTTACCGTAAGTCCACCCGTTAAGCCTTTTCTCCCAGCTCCACCTCAGGTGCTCAACTTTTGCCATGGTCTCAATCTCTTCCTCATTGAGATGAAGTGTGACAGGCTTGAAGCCCTTGCTCACCGGCCTGATCCTGTAACCTATCGAGAGCAGTTTAGTGGGTATGTGGGATGCATTGTCAATATTGGAGTGCTGGATCTCAGGGGGGAGGTCATCAAATTCCCTGGTCATTGCTCCCTGCCCGCCCGGTGAAATATGCCCATGCTTTTTCATGTCATACAGGTACCTTGAATGTAATGTTCTGGCAATTTTTCTGATAACTGCCATATTCGCCCCGATGACCTCTTCATGCCTGATGATCTCGTATCCCGATTCCTTCAGACTTGCGGGGATAAGAAAATTGAGTTCCCTTAAAAGGAGCTTCATCTCATTCCTGCCCGTCTTTGCACCAAAACTCTGCCGGTCCGCATTTACAAGCAATTCAATCTCCTCATCAGTGATTATGCAGGTCCGGCAGTATTCTTCAAAACGCCTCAGGGAGAGGTTGACCGAACTCAGCTTTTCAGGTATTGCGGAAGCATAGTCATGCCAGAACTGCTTTTCACCTCCTGACAGTTTCCTGAAGTCCCTCTGAAATGACTCCGGATGAGCAAACAGATATGACCTCTTCCTGATATGGGCGTAAAGCCTTTTTGAAACCTGGTCAGCAAACGTTTTGTCACTGGCTGCAGGATCACGGGATTCCTGATGAATTAAATGATTGTCAGAGCCATATACATCCCCGGGCCACATTCGGATATTGCTGATATTAAATTGCCTGCAAGGAAGAGTATGTGAACCGGTCATCAGGCCGGTTAGCCGCTAATCCTGGTCAGGTTCTGTCTCCACGTATTCAAACGGGAATTTAACTATTTGCGACATCTCGTTTCCGGCTTCGAGCATGTCAGTATCCTCCCTGTCATGATACCACCTCACCCGGGTCTCAATATTATTCGCACGGAGCCTGGCAAGGATCTTGCAGACATCAAGGATGCATTTGGCTGATCCCGAATTGAAGTACTCAAAATTGAAATCAAAAACTACCGGGGCCTTCGTTCCGGGTGATGATACCATGTGCTCGCTGAAGTCATTCATCCAGGCTATGACCTGACCGTAAAAGTCCAGTGCATCCTGGGGTCTTGATTCACCTTTGATAGCATAGACATTTGCCTCATGGTCAAGAATGATCCCGGGGGTGAAGCTGTTTGAACTGATAATTAGTTTTTCCATTTGTAACCTCAGCTTATGCCTTGCTTTTCAATATTTCAGAACGATTTTCTCCTTTGCGTCTCAAAGCCTCCGGAATAAAATATTTTTCCGGGTGTATATTTTTTACTAAATTGAATAGCTTAAACAAAGATATGATTTATGTTCTAAATAGCATACCAGGATGGGGTGAAGATTCACTATCCGGTAAATTTCAAAATAACCCGATTCCATGAGTGAACCTATTCTGAAAGCGCTGATGCAATTGTTTGCACTGATCAGCGATGTTGGCGATGACGCTGAGATATCCGGAAGGGAGAGAGATATTGTCAGGCTCTTCCTCTCACGGCACCTGAATAAGGAGCAGGTGCTGAAATATATGGGGATATTTGACGAGAACCTAAAAATATATCACTCAGACACTATTTCGAAGGGCAGCATAAAGGAGAGAAAACGCACCTCTCTGAATGCGATGAGGATACTCGCGATATGCGAAAAGATAAATGAGGAGCTTCAACAGAAGCAAAAACTATCTGTAATGGTGCAGCTGATGGACTTTATTTCCTTCAGCGCAGATATTACCAGCAATGAACTGGAATTCCTGGAAACAGTTGCAACGGCCTTCAATATTCACAAGTCTGAATACGATGACCTTAGAGGATTCATACTCCGATACCCTGATGCTTCGGTAAGGAAGGAGAGGCTCATGTTCGTCGACAGCAATAACATCTTTGACACCAAAAATTTAAAACATCTTTTTCATGAGAACCTGAAGGGCAGCATCGTTTTTCTCCATGTAGTAAACACAAACACCCTGCTGATGAGGTATTCAGGAAAGGAAGATCTTTTCCTGAACGGTCAGAATATCTTCCATGGACAGACTTATGTCTTTGATCACGGTTCTTCGGTCAGGGGCGCAGCTATTGATGCAATCTATTACAATGATGTTGCGGGAGTATTTACCGGAGAGGCTTTCAAGCACAGGATAACTCTTGATGCCAGGGATATCAGCCTCAGGTTCAGGAACAGCGACTGCGGGATATGGAACCTTCACCTTCATGAAGAGTCAGGCAACCTTGTCGGTATTATGGGAGGCAGCGGCGTAGGGAAATCAACACTGCTCAGTGTTCTGAGCGGAATAACCAGGCCCATGACAGGGACAGTTCTCATTAACGGGTATGACCTTTATTCACCTGAAGGCAGGCAGCACCTGAACGGGGTCATCGGTTTCGTGCCACAGGACGACCTGCTCTTCGAAGAGCTGACCGTTTATCAGAACCTCTGGTATAATGCCAGAATGTGCCTTGACAACCTGGGCGAGAGCCTTATCAGGGAAGCAGTTGACAGGATTCTGGTTGACCTCGATCTTGATGTCATCAGGAACCTGAAAGTAGGCAATCCCCTGAATAAGGTCATCAGCGGAGGTCAGCGCAAGAGGCTGAACATTGCTCTTGAACTGATACGTGAACCTACCATCCTTTTTGTTGATGAACCCACCTCGGGCCTCTCTTCGGTTGATGCCGAGGCGGTGATGAATATGCTCAAGGAACAGATATACAAGGGCAGACTGGTAATTACTACCATCCATCAGCCCGGTTCCGACATCTACAAGATGTTTGACAAAATCATGATAATCGACAAGGGCGGTTACATGATCTTCTACGGTAATCCGACAGAGACAGTAATCTGGTTCAAGACCCGGGCAAATCACGCCAATGCATATGATGATCAATGTATTACATGCGGCAACGTGAATACAGACCAGCTCCTCAGGATCATTGAAGCAAAAGTCGTCAATGAATATGGCAAACCCACTCATGTAAGAAGGGTTTCGCCTGCTGAATGGGCTGAGAGCTTTAAGCCTGAGGCTGAAAAAATTGCAGACCGCAAAAGCCCTGCAACAGAACCACTGCCGGAGAACAATTATTCAATCCCGGGTCTCTTCAAGCAGTCACGGATATTTTTTATGCGTGACCTTCTCTCCAAGCTTGCTGACAGGTCATACATACTGATAAGCCTTCTGGGAGCGCCACTGCTGGCATTGGTCTTATCGTGGTTTACCAAAAATGTATCGGGTGAGGCATATAAATTCAGCGAAAATGAAAATATGCCGGCATATATGTTCATGTGCGTGATTACCTCTCTTTTTATGGGGCTCATTATCAGTGCCGAGGAGATTGTCAGGGACCGTAAAATACTCAGGCGGGAATCTTTCCTGAATCTCAGCTGGTTCAGCTACCTGAACTCCAAGGTATTCATCATGTTCACGATATCGGCCGTTCAGACCATCTCCTTCGTACTGATCGGCAATCTGGTTCTTGGTATAAAGGGGATGACCCTGATATACTGGGTCGTATTATTCAGCACCTCCTGTCTTGCCAATATGATAGGATTGACGATCTCCTCGGCATTTAATTCGGTGGTTACAATTTATATACTTATACCTTTCATTATAATTCCTCAGCTGCTCTTCAGCGGGGTGCTGGTAAAATTTGACGACCTGCACAGAAAAAGTGATACAGTTTCCGAGTTTGTTCCTGTGTTGGGAGATCTGATGCCGGCCCGGTGGTCGTTCGAAGCCCTGGCCGTGGAACAGTTTAAAGGCAACAGGTATGAAAGGTTTTTTTTCAGCTATAACATGGAGATCAGCCAGAACAACTGGTATGCATCATTCCTGATTGAAGCTCTTAAAAGGGATATCTGGCAATGCCGGCAGTACATTGACAGTCCGGGGAACAGCGCTTTCATAAATGACTGCTTCACCAGGCTGGGGAAATACACTGACAGGCTCTCCGGGCTTGCCGGGTTTGATAAGCCACCGGCAACTCTTTCCGGGGCACTCCATAAAGAGACCTTCACAGCTGATGCCGCGGACTTGCTGGAGCGTTGTCTCGACAGCCTGGCAAGGCAGTTTCACCTCTGCAGGAGGAATAATGTTGCCCTTAAGGACTCCGTCACCGCTGCGCTTGTGTCGCAGATGGGTATGGAGGCATTCCTGGACCTGAAGGAGGACTATACAAACAATAAACTCAGGGAGATTGTACTGGACGAATATAATCCGAAGAAGACCATAGTGACATCAGACAGGATCATTCAGAGATACGAGCCTGTTTATATGAAGCCTGTCTCCGGAAACGGCCGGGCGCAGTATTATGCTCCGTTTAAACAGATCGGGTCAATACAGATTGAAACCTTCCGGTTCAATATAACCGTGCTCTGGATAGTTTCGCTGATTTTATACATAGCCCTTTATTATAAAGTTCTTCAAACAGCGATGAGCTCCGGCAGGATTGATTTTAACAGGGTAAAATGCAAATGAATAAACTGCTTTATAAGATATGGGTTAAGGGGTATGTCCAGGGAGTGGGTTTCCGGTGGAGTGCTGCCAGGGAGGCATCGACACGGGACATAACAGGCTTCGTGAAGAATATGCCGGACGGCAGTGTTTATATTGAAGCTGAAGGAACCAGGGAGCAGCTTGCAGGCTTTGCTGCCTGGTGCAGAAAGGGACCGGGGGTCGGATTTGTTGATTCTGCAAAGATAACCGAGCACCCACCGGCGGGCTACAAGGAGTTCCGAATTGAACGTTGATATTTTGACCGGGAGGTGTTACAGCGAATTCCGTATCGAACGCTGAATTAATAACCGTGGCCGACTGCCAGGAATTACCCGGGGAAATCTGATTGTCTGCCTCCCGCAGGAGACCGGAAAGCTGCCTGAAAACCTCCGGACCGATTTGCTTGACATGAGATCTTTTTTTGCATATCTTCGTTTTTGGTACGTTGGTCAAAGGCGGCGAGGTGAACATCAAAATTGATTAGGTGTTATATACTTCAGTTCATATCTTCGTTATGTTAATTTCTGAAAAACCCGGAATGTTTGATAAGGGTGGTACAGAAATTGCATCAAAAGAAGGGTTAGCAATATAATGGATCAGGGAACTATCGGATTGAATTCAGACGTAAGCAAAGATCAGGTCATCATCAAGGTGAGTCCGAGGAAGTTGTCATTAAGGGATAGCGGCCTTATGCATCTTTTTGAGGAGCTTGATATTGAAGTACGTCAGAGTCTGATAGACTATCTTGACCGCATGGGTCTCATCAAGGAGTCAGGGATGCTGGTCATACCATCATCACGTCATTATTTCTATGATGCCGAGGATATGAAGGGGATACGGACCGTCATTACCCTCAGGCAGCTTAATCATGTCAGGGAGATCAGGGATTTCCTGAAACAGATAAATGAACTGCTTCCTGCCAACAGTAATTTCATCGGCTGTTTCTTTGACAACAGGTCTCAGAACGGTTTTTCGGATAAGTACAGCAACCTGCCCAAGCAGGTTTCAGACAGGGCTGAGGCCTATGAGAACGGCATTGAGTCAAGGATTCCCTTTATTAACAGGATGTACAGTTTCATCGACTCAAAGACAAACAGGTACCTTACAAAGAGAACCGTGACAAATCTCCTGAAAGAGGTTGGCATGGAGCTTGTAGGCATGACAGACCTGAACGGTATCACCTATTTCCACACCCGGAAGAACAGGTCGGCTGCATAACAGCCAAGCCTCGCACTCACTCCCGTTTTACCGTTTATTCTTGCAGATGTGTTTTTTATTGCATAAAAAAAGAGGTGCGGCACCCCACACCTCCTAAACAGAAATAAAAAACAGAATTTTGAATAACAGAAATTATTTAAACTGTTCCCTGACTGATCACAGGGTGTTGTTTTTCAATGCAATTTTTCTCGCCCTGATCCGGTAAACTCAGAATCAAAGGCGCTGCAAGGTATAGCAGCGGAATAAAGAAGCAATTAAATCCGTATTAAAATCCGATTAAAATCTGCAATAGTTGTGCCGGAGAAGGACCTTCCCGGGCGGAATCAGGACTGAAACCTACCCGGTTGTCGATGGCGGCAACGAAATGTCAACCTCCGTTCCAAGGTCCGGTCCTGAAACAACATTTATCTCTCCCTGGTGGATCTCGATGATTTTTTTTGCCAGGGAGAGGCCTATGCCATGACCTTTGACAGTTCCCTCCGCCCTGCCACGGTAAAAAGGCTCAAAGATCCGCCCTATGTCAGCCTCGGCTATACCCGGTCCCGTGTCTCTGAACCTGATTGAGAGCCTGGTGCCGGTGTAACTAAGGTCTACCTCAACCGACCTGTCAGGGGAGTATTTGCAGCCGTTTTCCATGATGTTGGTAACTGCTGACCGTAAAAGCTGTTCGTCACCCATGACCATCATGTTCTCAATATCAGAGATGGTTTCATCAAGTGATATGTTTACGGTGTATCCTTTTTCGTGCTTCAGCAGTTCCTCGCGCGACTGCCAGAGAATTTCATCAATTCTGACCTCGCGGAAGCCTGTCTTGGCACTTTCGGAACTTGCGTGCGCCATCAGGAGGAGCCTGTCGAGCAGCCTGTTGAGGTTCTTAATGTCTTCGAGAACGGCAGCGGTTGCATTCCTGTATTCTCCCGGTGAGCGTTCCTTCATCAGAAGCACGTCAAGCTGCCCGGTAATGGCTGTCAGGGGTGTGCGCAACTCATGTGATGCATTTGAGATAAAGTCCTTCTGAACAGTAAAGGCAGTCTCAAGCCTGTCAAGCATCAGGTTGAAAGTATGGGCAAGGTGTGCCAGTTCATCTTTCCCGTTACCCTCATCGATACGCAGGTTAAGGCTTGTAATTGAAATCTCCTCAACCCTTCCCACAACCCTCGAGATGGGTGAGAAGGCCCTGGATGCCAGAAGCCATCCTGCCGGGTAATATAGAAGGAGGAAGATACCGTTCAGGAACAACAGCACCACCCCGAGGTTCTTTTGCTTGTCGAAGCCAAATATATCGCGTGCTGCAGACAGAACCACAAACCGCTCCTCTTCCTCGACAAAGAGAAGGCCCATCAACTCGTACCTCCCGCTGTGTGTCCTGACTTTTCCTTCAAGTCTTATCCTGTCAAGGAGGGCATCATCATATAATATGACATTACGGAAATCAGAGGTATATACGAAATGGTTGTTGTTATCCAGGATTATTATTTTCTCATCTGGCAGGCTGACCGGGTTGTCCTCTTCGATCTTCCTGAGCAGCTCCGCGTCAATTTCTTCAAGCTCAATCAGCATCCTTGCAGTACTGTTTGCCCTGCTCTCCAGCCTCTGGAAAAAATCGTCACGCCTGTACCTGGCAGACAGGAAATAAACGGTCAGCGAAAAAAGGACCATAATTATTCCTGCCATCAGAAAGAACTGCAGTGTCAGTTTCTGGCGGATTTTCATTGCTGATCACCAAAAATGTAACCCATGCCAATCCTGGTATGTATCAGTTTTGGCTCAAAATCCCTGTCTATCTTTTTCCGGAGGATATTGACATAGACCTCAACAACATTGGTCCCTGTGTCATAGGTTATCTCCCAGACCTTCTCGGAAATATCAACGCGTGACAGGACCCTGCCCTTATTGCGCATGAAATACTCCAGCAGCGAGAACTCCTTCGCCGTAAGCTCAATAACCCTGCCTCCCCTGATTGCTACTTTTCTCAGCAGATCAAGCTCAAGGTCAGCCACCTTCAGTGATTCCGGTTGCTGAGTGGTGTGTGTTTTCCTCTTGAGCAGCGATTTGATCCTTGCAAGCAACTCCGGGAAATCAAACGGCTTGACGAGATAGTCGTCAGCCCCGGCATCAAACCCGGTAACCTTGTCAGCCGTGGTGCCAAGAGCAGTCAGCATCAGAACGGGAAGATCCGGATTTGCTGATTTTATGCTTTTGCACACCTCTATCCCGTTTTTCCCGGGGATAACCAGGTCAAGGATAACCAGATCAATGCCGGGCTCCTTTGCCGCCTTTTCTCCTGACAGCCCGTCATAGGCTACCTCAGTCTTATAGTTTTTCTCTTCCAGCCCTTCCTTGATAAAGGAGGCCACCCTGGGTTCATCTTCAATTATCAGAATTTTCATGGGGAAGGACAATCTGTCTTTCTGCTCTTTCCTGTTTTGTTGCCAGGATCAGCTAAATCCTGAATAACAAAAGTAGGAAAACTATTCCACCCCTGCATTAAAGCTCTATGGTTTCCATGAACCAGTTGTCGCTCTCGAAATCCTGCTGAAGGGTTTTAATAACATACAGGGCTGTCCCCTCCTTATTGATGAAAATAAACCGGGGCGCGGTCTGGTAGAGGTATTCGGTTCCGGACGGATTCAACCATACGGGTGACACATTGAACCTTTTTATCTTATTGAGGCTGGTCGTATGGAACTGCTCTATCAGCGATGAGGTTCCGCTCAGGTAAAAGTAATTGGTTGAGCTTACAAAAATACTGCTGATGGTGTGACACTCATCAAGGGCGTTGATGTATGGTAAATCCGAACCGATATTGCCGTATAGCGGTGGCGAATCGGAGTGAAACTGACCATCGTACTCCGGAATGGTATAGACGTTCCTGAATGCGGAATAGAGCCTTGCGCCATCCTTTGAAAGCCAGAAGTGGCCTATTGATTCATGGTACCTGGTTATATCATCTTTCGCCTGCCCGCCGCTAAGGTCAAAAAGCAGGAGACTGGAGGGACTAACTCCCAGCTGGGAACCTGCCATCACGGGTTTGCCGGGAATCTTCCTGATAACAGTCTTCTCATAGATCACGGTTGCTGTTGTACTGGTGATCACCTCTCCGGTTGCCAGGTTAAGGTTTCGGAGCATCACCCACTGATCTGACACCGGTGTGATATAACACCAGCCGTTCTCTCCGGGTACAATATCATAAGGAATGCAGTCAATGTCATATTCTGCAGTTATCTGACGGCTTTCAATATCGTCATCTTCAAGCTCCATGGTTTCAGTAGTTGATCCGTCAGTAATCTCAAATTTCCTCAGTTGAGAGAAGAAGGATGAAAGTTCGGCACCGAAAGCCACTGCAGGAGTAATATGGTATTCGAGGCCGACAGCTCCGTCCATCCCGAAAGAGTTGCCGGTAGCGAGGAAATTCCCCTGGAACAGTTCCGCTTCGTTCCTGTAGAGAGCCAGGCCTGCAGACAGGGAGCAGGTCACCCTTAACTTCTCCCTTACACCCACCGGTTCACTGTAGACAACTGAAGCTCCCGCGAAATTGACGTAGATACGCTCGCTATAGGTCGTATAGAACAGGTACATGCCGTCCAGCGGGTTAAAAAAAGCCTTCGGTACTCGCGCTGGTATCAAAGAATTTGTATCTGATACCTGCCCCTAATCGTGGTGTGAACATCCAGGCAATGTCTCCGCTTCCGTAGAATCCGGTCCGGAGGTCTTTGTAATATGCCTCCGCTCTCTCTTGCGATAATCCCCATAACACCATGCTTTCTTCGGCTTTCTCCGAACTGCTGTAGAGGTATCCGGCACCTCCGCTCAGTGTCACCCGCAGCCTCGGGAATGATCCGTTCACGGCCGGGTTGGCTTTCCTGTTCTCTGTGGCTGAAGGATTGATCGAATAACTTAGTATTCCGGCAAGGGGTATCGTGCCTGATGTAATCACCCCATTGGTGTTGACGTCAAAATGGATTTCACTTCGCGTGACCCTGTTAATCCTGCATTCTATGGTGTCATTGTTCAGGGTGATGATCCTGTCCTGATGCGCCGGTGACCACTCCGGCAAGGATAAATGCAATCAGCAGATACCTTTTCATGATATGAACTTTACTTTTGACTCAGACCTGATGATGCCAGCGCATCTGCTATCAAAATTAGTACAATTTTGGAATGTTAATTATGTCAAGCGGCCTATTTAAAGCTCCGGCAGGAACAGTGCGTTGAAGAGCAGCTTGTAAGCTCCCTGTGTCGAGGCCCTGAACTGGGGGTTGAAACCGTACAGAACAAGCTGACCCTTGCCTTTCCTGAGCCAGATCATCGCCGGCCTGCCTGCCATCATTTCCTCCTTCTCGCAGTAACCGCTCAGGAGTATATCTTTTTCCGGAAAACTGCCGATCACCCTGCGGTCCATGTCAAACCTGGGGACAGTGGTGTTGAAGAGGGGATTACCCCTGTAGAAGACTCCAGCTGATGCCGGCATTCCCAGTGTGAGGGGATGATCCTCCTTCAGCTCAAGACGCACGAGGGACCCCGGTATGCTTAGGCCATCCCTTCTTGCCTGGTCTGCGGTGTTGGCAAAGGGCAGGGTGAATTCTTCCGTTGTGTCATCAGCAGTCATCTCAAGGAGGCCGGTGAACAGATCGGTCGACTGACCCCATGATATGACCAGTCCGCCATTGTTTATAAAGAGAAGGAGCTTTTCAAATCCCTTCTTACCCATTCCCTTCTGGTAGTCAGGGTGGTAGCTGCTCATGTATGCTCCGCCTTCGGAACCGGGCTTACCGGTCATGAGAATATTCTTTTGCGAGTTGGGAAAGATGATTATGTCAAACTCTCCTTCGAGGTCTTTATCAGCGAATTCACCCGGCCGGATGATTTTATATGGCAAACTGTAACTGTCAAAGAGATAGCGTGTCCATCCGGCATCCATGTCGCTGAAATATGTTTCGACGAGGGCAATCCGGGGGATTCTTACCTCTGTTGCCGGAAGGGTACCTGCCCCGCCTGCGTAGACCGGCTCGGTGCATGCAGCTTTTGCAATATTTGCCAGGGTTGTGGCATCACCGCTGCTGATCACGAAGCTTCCTTTACCGAAGGTCTTGCCTTCAATCTGCACTTCAGAGTCAAGACGGCTGACCTTCATGCCTTTTTCGGCTGCCATGAAGGCTGCCATGAAACTGCCATTGCTGGTGACAGGGAATACTGCCGGTAACCTGTAACTGGCCTGGAGGGGTGCATAATCCGCGTCAAACAGTTTGATTTTGCCTTCAAAAGCCTGGTCACGAGATTTGATCTCATATGACTTCAGTCCCCTGTGAAGAGGCAGCGACCAGCTTGTCACATCGTAGGGCCTTATCACTTCTCCGCCCTGGGTGTAGTGTCTGACAGGAAAATCCTGTTTCTCCATCACCTCCTTCACAAAAGCCCTGAAAGGCTGTGCCAGCGGATAGACAAAATCACCCGTTTTAAGATTAATTCCGTCAAGGGTGTGATCTGCCGTGAGACGGTATCCGGAGACACCATGCTCCCGCATAAGGTTAACGAAGCGGATGAGTTCGCTCTGGTCAGCCTGCACGGCCGGCACCACATAATAATAGGGCGGCTCGCTGCGTCCTCTCTCCACCTCTCTCCGGCAAATGTCATTCCTGAATTGGAGGATTTCACTCCTGTGAAGCGAAGCCGTCTTAATAACGGAGAGGGTCGATTCGATCTCGAGCCTGACGATGTCACCCAGTCGCCACCACCCGCCCGTCCACGGCACAGGGAAGTTGATGCTCTTGTCATACTCCGAGAGCCCCTTGCCGCTTGCCTGCAACTCATTGGGCTCGATATAAATCGGTGATGCCTCACGCACACTGGCTGCTTCAGTGAGCATTCCGATAACGTTTTTCCAGATGCATGTCTCTGTTGACCCCGGCCAGTACATATCGAAAATGGTCTTCTGTCCAATCCCGGTGAGTCCTGCGCCCGTCAGGTCACGCAGCATATTGGTGCCGAAAACACCGGTCCATGACCAGAGCTCACCGTCAACATTCACGGCGATGGGATCATGGGCCGGCGGAACAAAATAGCGGATTCCCGTTGATCCCATCTGATGCTTCTCAACCATCACCTGAGGGAACCAGTCGAGATTGTATATGCGTGCAATTGCCCTGGTGTCCTCCTGTGTCAGGCTGATGAAGTCGCGGTTGTTGTCATGTCCCACATACTTGTGATAGACCTGCGGCAGTGAGGCCCCCTCATACTGCGTGCCCCTGTATTTCCTGTAGTTCTCTACAACAAGGTCCATTCCGTCAGGATTATGGTTGGGTACCATCATGTAAACCACATCATCGAGGTACTTCTTTAACAGTGGATCGGTTGTTGTGGCAAGCTGATACGCAATGAGCGGTGCAGCCTGTGAGGGAGCAACCTCGGTTGAGTGCATTGAAAGGGTGGCAAGGAAGAAGACCCTGCCGTCGGCCAGGTACTCTTTCCTGCGCGCATCTGAGAGCGACGGATTCAGCGCCAGCTCCCTGTTTATCTCACGTAGTCCGGACAGGTTCTTTATATTCTTCTCAGATGAGATAAATACAATGTACATCTTTCGTCCCATAGGACTTGTGCCAATCTCTTCCATACTCACCATCGGCGAGGCCTTGTCGAGCTTCATGAGATAGTCAATCAGTTCTTCATAGCTGAACAGGTTATAGTCTGAGCCGGGTATGAACCCGAAATGTTTCTCGGGAACAGGAATGGCTGACTGGGCCTGTGCTCTCGCCTGCTGTGTGAAGACGAACATTATGCCTGCAAGCAGTGCCGCGGCTGAAAACAGTTTAAGAATTTTCATGATTTGGTATGATTAAGGGATGAGTTCTGGTTTTTCAACTTTATACTATTCTTTCATTGTACTCTGTAAGGCGGTGACGGTTGTTTGGTCAGGGAGGCCTTTATTTCTATACCAAATATAAGCGCAGATGGGGATAAATTATCCTTGTTTCCAGATATGAACTAAGGCTATATTATAACGGGTGAGGCAAATCAGCAATAAAAATCCTAAATTCGGTCCATCAACAATCCGGATTATGAGGAAGTATTTGTCAGGATTTCGGCCCTGATGATCATGGTTCCTCAGTCCGGTACTTAGACTGTTATAAATGGCGCTGGAAGTGGTTTTAAGGCAGATTGCAGTGCTGGCCATCCTGGTTCTGGCCGGGATTGTTGCTTCACGGGCAAAGGTGATCAGCTCGGTCTCAAAGGATGTGCTGGCGAGGATCATTTTTTACGTGACTCTGCCTGCCCTGCTTTTCACCAACTTCAGCAAGGTTGACCTGACGCCGGAGCTGCTTGCAGGCAGTATGCAGGCCCTGCTGCTTTCGCTGTTTGTCCTCCTTTTCATGCTTCTCATGGGGGCTTTCGTGGCGAAGCTCTTTGGCCTCAGGGGTAGTCACGAGGCAATATTCAGGCTTCACAGCATGCTGGGAAATATTATTTACCTGGGACTTCCGCTTATATCAACGCAGTTCGGGAGGGAGGGACTTCTGTACGCCAGTCTTTTTGTGCTTGTTTCAAATATCCTGATGTGGACTCTGGGTATAGCCATGGTCACGCCGGGAGGTGGTTTCAGTCCTAAGAAAATACTGGCAAAACTGTTTAATATCAATACCATAGCCATCATCACCGGATTTATACTGTTCCTTGTTTCAGTCAAACTGCCGCCTATCATACTTGATTCGGTTGGTGCCCTGGGCAGTACCACCACCTATCTCTCAATGATATATATCGGGGCGGTGCTTTATTTTGCTGATGGCAGAAAGATGCTGAGGAACAGAAATGTATACCTGCTGTCATTTAACAGGCTGCTGCTTGTTCCGTTCATGCTCATCGGGATATTTGTCCTGGTTAATTATCTCTTCCCGGGCCTGCTCCGCAGGGAGGTTCTGAATGTGGTGGTCATGCAGGCGGCAATGCCGTGCATGGTGAATGTTGTTATCATGGTGAACATCCTCGGTAAGGATGATGACATAGCAACTGCAAACGTTTTTGTTTCAACCATCCTGAGCGTCATCACCCTGCCGCTGATCCTGTTGAGCCTCGGGCTAATATGATGATTCAAAGCAGGTCAGGTAATTTCCAGGCCTGTATATGCCGTATTCCCTTATTGGACGGCAGGGCTATGTCGTCAAGTGATACGACCGCTTTTTCATAATTATCAGGAATAGCTTCAAGTGAGGCATATTCGCGCTGAATGGTTCGCTCGTCGGCCATGAGGTATGCGCTCTGAAGGTATAAAATCCTGTCTCCCTTTTTTGCGACAAAATCGACTTCCTTGTTGCGCAGGGCACCTGCATAGACCTCATATCCAGCCCTGCGAAGTTCCAGATAAACAAGGTTCTCCAGTTTATATCCAGCGCCGTAACCGAATCCCGGGTACAGATAATTCCTGAATGAGAGATCGTTAATATAGAACTTGCAGTTCCCCGATATTGTCTCCTTGCCTCTTATGTCATAACGTTCAGCTTTGTGGATAAGAAATGCGTCTCCTATATAACCGATATAGCCGGCAACGGTATCATATGTGGTCTTTCTCCCGCTACTTCTGAAATAGTTAGTAATGTTGGCTATGGAGACCAGATTTGAAGCATTATTGACAAGGTATACAAAGACATCTTCAAGAAGGTTTGGGTCTTTGACACTGTGCCTCTGAATGATATCACGGAGCAGCACGGTGTCTTTTATTGCAGAAATGTAGTTGCGTTTGGTTTCGGCATTTGGTAAAACGAACAGTTCAGGCAATCCGCCGCTCTCCATGTAGTCGATGTAGCTTTGTCTTCCTGTTTCCGTTCCGGTTATTCCGGTGAACTCTTCATAATTGAATGGGAATATCTCGAAATTGACATAACGGCCTGAAAGCATGGTTGCCAGTTCCGTTGAAAGCATTCTGGAATTGGATCCGCTGATAAATATCTCATAATTTTCCGTAAAATCCTGGGAGTGAGAGTTAACAAAGTGTTCCCAACCGGCGATATTTTGTACTTCATCCAGGAACAGCCAAACCTTGCCTTCGGGCCTGAGTTTTGCCCTGTATAATTTCAACAAGGCTTCCAGATCTTTATAATCGCTGACGAAATCAAAATCAGTGAATTCCTTATTGAGGTAAAAAATATTACCGGGATTCACTCCTTTTCCAACCAGCTTGTGGGCTATTTGCCTCAGGATATAGCTCTTACCTGTACGCCGTTGACCAACAAGCACTTTTACGAGTCGGCTGCCGGCATAATCCAATATTTTGTTAGTATAGTTCTTCCGCGAATATCCGATTTCAGGAAACGTTCCTTTCCAGAAATTGTATTTCTCCAAAGAATTAAAATATTCTTCCATAACCGAATATGTATACGCAAATATATAAATATTCTTTTATAAACGAAAATGCGAACAGATTTTTAGCTTTTTTATAGAAGACCTGGCTAAAAGTGCAAGAAACGGTCAAATTGATGTCTCGTCCTGAAATAGCTAG
>DZBJ01000018.1 GCA_022736275.1 Rikenella microfusus
ATCTTCAAGATAATCCGGGTCCCCCGGTTCCCTGTTCTTGTTGAACTTGTCAAAATTCAGGTCACTCATCTTATAGTTCTGGAATGTTATCCCCGCGTTCCATTTCCAATTCGTTTCACCTATGTTGCCGATGAAGTCATTCTTGAACCTGAAGAGCTGACGCTTGTTCCTGTAGAACATGCGGCTCACATATTCATCCGATTCGTCATCAGCCCATGCTTCATTGAAAATGGCATTATACCCGTTGAAACCGTAGAATGCATAAGCCTGGTCTGGGAGGTAGGCAAGGTCTCCGTTATAGCGAACACCTTTGATGAGGTAGTCTGAATCATACATCAGCCTTAGAGTTGAGCTACCCTTCGTATAGGTTGAGGCCTCAACATAAATCATATGGTAGTAATTAGGAAAAATGGAGCCGTCGCCGTAATCAAACAGATTAACAAGTGCTCCGTACTGAAAGCCCATGTCAGTGCTGTAGGTTATTGTGGGCAGGGCACCGAAATTCCATCCTGTTTTGGTCTCCTGAGCAATGGCTGAGATGCCCAGCAGGGACACTAATAATGTAAATGCGAGTTTTTTCATAAGGTCGGTTTTAGTAACAAAAGTAAAGATAAAGAAAAATGATGCTCATATCCTAATATTTTTAATATTGCTACCTTAGCGAACTCATAAACCGGTGCCATGAGCCTTCTTATATATAATACGGGAATGCTGGTACAGACCAGGGATAAAAACACTGCTTTTGTGGCCGGGCGTGACATGGCAGATATGCCTGTCCTGGAGAGTGGCTGGCTGCTGATCAAGGACGACATTATCGCTGCTTTCGGGACGGTTGAGAATATGCCGTCGTTCAGCAACGACATCCGCAGGATCGATGCCGGCGGAGGTTATCTCTTTCCGTCATTCTGCGATCCGCATACTCACCTGGTCTATGCCGGCAGCAGGGAGAGGGAGTACACTGACAGGATCAGGGGGCTCTCATATGAGGAGATAGCCAGGAGGGGAGGTGGCATTCTCAATTCTGCAAAGCTGCTTCATGACATTCCGGAGGAGGAACTCTTCAGGCAGTCAATGGAGCGTGTCAGGGAGATCATCTCCTTTGGTACAGGTGCAGTGGAGATTAAAAGCGGTTACGGCCTTACCACTGAAGACGAGCTTAAGATGCTCAGGGTCATACGCAGGATAAAGAAGGAGTCGCCGCTGACGGTGAAGGCCACGTTCCTTGGAGCCCATGCCGTCCCCGCAGCGTTTCAGGGAAACAGGGGCGGATATGTTGACCTGATTGTAAACGAGATGATACCGGCTGTGGCAGCTGAGAGGCTGGCTGATTATATAGACGTGTTCTGTGACAGGGGCTTCTTCACCGTTGATGAGACCTCGCGGATCCTGGAGGCTGGCGCGCGTCACGGCATGAGGCCCAAGATTCATGCCAACGAGCTCGATAAGTCCGGAGGTATTCAGACAGGTGTGAAGCACGGGGCGCTCTCCGTTGATCACCTGGAGTTCACCGGTGATGAAGAGATTGCTGCCCTGCTGGGTAGCGGAACGATGCCCACGCTGCTGCCTGGCGCCGCCCTCTTCCTTGGCATGACTGATCCTCCGGCGAGGAAAATGATAGACGCAGGACTGCCTGTTGCCATGGCCAGTGATTACAACCCCGGCTCATCACCCTCGGGAAACATGAAGCTTGTCATGTCACTGGGATGCATCAGGCTGAGGATGCTTCCGGCGGAGGCGATCAATGCCGTGACAATCAACGCCGCCTACGCAATGGGCATTGAGGAGACACACGGCTCAGTGACGGTCGGCAAGAAGGCAAACCTGTTTATTACCAAGAAGATACCGTCATACGAGTATTTGCCATATGCGTATGGCAGCAACCTCGTTGAGACGGTCATTCTGAACGGGGAGGTGGCTTTTGCAGTCGGCAGTCCACGGTCGGCAGTCGGCAGTCATGACTGAAGACTGAGGACTGACTTTATAGATTTTACAGACTTTTGACTATGAACAATACAAGATTGATCGAGTGTGTCCCCAACTTCAGCGAGGGACGCGACATGGGAATAATAAGGCAGATTACTGATGAGATCGAAGCCGTTGAAGGGGTCCGGTTGCTGGATGTTGATTCTGGAAGGGATACTAACCGGACGGTTGTGACATTTGTCGGTGAGCCTGAGGCGGTTTGCGAAGCAGCTTTCAGGGCTGTGAAGAAAGCCGGACAGGTGATAGACATGTCTAGGCATACCGGCGCTCACCCCCGCATGGGAGCAACTGACGTCTGCCCCCTTGTGCCGGTTGCCGGCATCACTATGGAGGAGACCGTGACCTATGCGCGGGCACTGGCAAAGAGAATAGGTGAAGAGATCTCATTGCCGGTATTCTGCTATGAATCAGCTGCATTTGATGAAAAGAGGAGAAACCTTGCCAATGTCAGGGCAGGGGAGTATGAAGGACTGAAACGGAAACTTGAAGACCCTGCATGGAAGCCCGATTTCGGCCCGGCCCGGTTTGATGCCGGCGCAGGAGCCGTGATAGTGGGAGCACGCGATTTCCTTGTAGCATTCAATGTAAATCTGAACACCACCTCCGTCAGGAGAGCCAATGCCATAGCCTTTGATGTAAGGGAACGGGGAAGAGAGAAGCGTGAAGGGAATCCGATAACAGGCAAAGTGGTGAAGGATGCCGATGGCAGTCCTGTAATGATCCCCGGCTCCCTGAAGGCTGTCAAGGCCATAGGATGGTATATACCTGAGTACGGGTTAACACAGTTATCGATGAACCTGACAAACATTGGCGTAACCCCTGTGCACGAGGCATTTGATGAGGTCTGCAGGAAGGCTGAAGCCCGGGGAGTGCGTGTCACCGGTTCGGAGTTGGTAGGGCTGATTCCCCTGAAGTCAATGCTTGAGGCAGGCAGATACTTCCTCCACAAACAGCAACGCTCAGCAGGGGTTTCTGACGCCGGACTCATTAAAACAGCCGTCAGGTCGATGGGTCTGTCGGAGCTTAAACCGTTCAATCCCGACGAAAAAATAATTGAATACATTTTACGCGATAGCGAGCAGAAGAAGCTTACAGACAAGTCTATGTCCTCATTCATTTGGGAAACCTCGTCAGATTCACCTGCTCCAGGCGGCGGGTCAGTATCAGCTGCCATGGGCGCCATGGGCGCTGCCCTTGGAGTGATGGTGGCGAACCTGTCAGCCCACAAGAGAGGCTGGGATGACCGGTGGGAGGAGTTTTCCGCATGGGCTGAAAAGGGAGTGCAGATACAGAAGAGACTGCTTGAGCTCGTGGATGAGGACACCAATGCATACAACGCCATACTCACGGCATTTGAAATGCCTAAGGGAACTGAGGAGGAGAAGGCAGCCAGGGCCGCTGCCGTGGAGGAGGCCACAAAACATGCCTCACTGGTGCCTCTGAAGGTCATGCAGGAGGCATCCTTGTCATTTGAGCTTCTCGCAGAAATGAAGAAAACAGGAAATCCCAATTCGGTCACCGATGCGCTGGTGGGTGTGCTGGCAACCAGGGCCTGTATCAGGGGAGCCTTTCTGAATGTACTGATAAACGTTAAAGGACTGAAGGATAGTGATTTTGCAGATTCACTCCTCACGCAGGGGAAGGAACTGGAGGCAAATGCGGCAGAAATGGAGGAGGAGCTGATAAAGATGCTGTAAAGCTTATCCATATGTAATATTTATGCTAAAAAGTTGCGGAACGGATGGTCTTCTCAATTCATCCGCCCAGATACTGGGTGATTATGCCGGCGGCATTGACTTCTATGCATGGCAGGCCAGGTATAATATCGGTGTCAACAATGCCAACGAGCCCGGCTTCATCCAGGCCAACCTTGCCAACGAGTGACTCACATGGGAGTCGAACAATACACTTGACTTTGCTCTTGAATTTGCCCTGCTCAAAAGGATAACCGGTTCAATGACCTGAAACGCCTTAGCCTTCCGCTGTCAAGGCCTACCCGAACAGGAGGAGGATACCACGCCACCGCCCTGTGTAACCTTGCAAGCGTTGCAGCAGGCGATGTCAGCTGGGAGTGGATTATACCGAAAGCTGAAATGGATGCTAACGACTCAATGGTTCAGAATCCGCTGTAGACCGTTAGATGATTTTTAATTAAAAGGAGGCTGTCCGCAGGGATCAGCCTCCTTTTTGTGTACCCGGCATGTAAAAAAGTTATGCAGTCTGAAACTGTGAACTATAAGCAAAAAAATCATCGCAAACGTTGTAGATTGTTAAATAATGTTATTTTTGCCGTTGTGACACTTATTAATAACCCTTATTAACCTAAACTATTATTGTATGAAAAAGATCTTATTGCTCTTTTCATTGCTGCTACTGACAGTTTCCCTTGTCATGGCGCAAACAACTCCTATCACGGGTACGGTCACAAGCTCTGATGACGGATCAGAACTGCCGGGCGTCTTCGTGACGGTGAAGGGTACAACCCTTGGAACCATAACAGGCCCTGACGGGAAATTTTCACTTCAGGTACCTTCCAATGCCAGAACACTGGTGTTCAGCTTCGTCGGTTATGTTACGCAGGAACAGGCTATCGAAGGCAGAAGCAGAATTGACATAGTCCTTCAGCAGGACCTCTTCAATGTTGATGAGGTTGTGGTTGTTGCCTATGGTACTGCCCAGAAGCGTGATATTGCAGGCGCTGTCTCAACCGTTAAAGGAGGTGATATCGCCAAAATGAACCTTCAGAGCTTTGACCAGGCTCTTGCCGGTAAGGCTGCAGGCGTGTCTATCACTCTTCCTAACGGTGTGCTTAACAACCCGCCCGTCATCCGCATCAGGGGTTTCAACTCGATCACATCAAGCTCCAACCCGCTTGTTGTCGTTGACGGTGTCCCTGTATTTACGGGTAACATCGGGGGTACAGCAATCCAGAACTCACTCGCTGATATCAACCCCTCCGATATAGAATCGATGGAGATTCTGAAGGATGCATCCGCCACCGCACTTTACGGTTCAAGGGCTGCTAACGGTGTCATCCTCATAACGACCAAAAGAGGTGCCGGTGCCAGAACAAAAGTCACATATGACGGCTTCGCCGGATGGACTGAGCCATACAGGCTGTTTGAACTTATGAATGCAGAACAGTATCTCGAGCATAAAAACCTTGCCTATGCAAATGCGGGATCATCTGTAGTGCTCCACAGTATAAACGATGCCGACGGCAATCCTATCGATACAGACTGGGCAGACTATGTATATCAGAAGGGCTTCCAGCAAAGCCACGCCATAACGGTATCAGGTTCTTCAGCTTCAACGGCGTACTTCCTTTCAGTAGGTTACACCGATCAGGACGGTATGGTGAAGCAGAACTTCTATAACAGGAGAAATGCCAGGATGAACATCGATCACAAGGTCAACAAGTATTTCTCAATAGGAGCTAACATTGCCTATACCAACGGTTATACGGAATCGCCAAATACAGGGTCGAACTTTTCCACAGCAGGTGCTGCCCGCCTGGCATTCGTTCTTCCTGCGATTATTGCCCCATATAATAATGATGGCTCCTTCAACCTTTACTCGGCAGGCATTGGCGGACAGGGAACAGGACTTCCTTCAGGGCTTGGCTATTATAACCCTGCCCAGATATTTGAGACAAATAAGCACACCACCGAGTCCGACAGGATCCTTGCAACAATTTCAGCGAGCCTGGAGCCGGTAAAAGGACTGTTCCTGAAAACAGTTTACGGTATGGATAACCTGAACAGGCAGACGACTACATTCTGGTCTCCTGTCGGAGGTGACGGCTATTCATATGGCGGTTATGCCTATAACTGGACCGGCAAGGACAAGAGATGGACATGGACCAACACTGCAAATTACAGTCTCACACTCATGGAGAAGTTAAATATAGGACTCCTTGCAGGCCTTGAGCAGCAGAGAACTGTCGGCCAGAGCTGGGACGCAACCAAAACAGCAGTCTCTGACCCCTTCTTTGAAACTTTTGCAGGTTCATGGGCGACTGCTTATGGAATACCGGGAGGCGGATACGGTGAGAACTTCTACTCCTCCTATTTTGGACGCGTTAATACAAACTGGAACAAGAAGTATTTCGTGGAGGCCAGTATCCGTCGTGACGGTTACAGCGGACTCTCGAAGGATAATAAATGGGGCAACTTCGGAGGCGTCTCCTTTATGTGGAATCTGTCAAATGAGGGCTTCATTGCCAACACTGGCCTCAATGACATCTTTTCCGATATGAGGCTTAAGCTCAGCTACGGTCGTGTCGGCAATATGTTCGGAATAGGCAACTACAGCTCGCTGTTCCTCTACAGTTCGGGTCTGTATGCTGCAACCCCGACCCTCGCGTTCTCACAGGCTGGAAACGCTGACCTTAAGTGGGAGACAAGTGACAAATATGATGTAGGGCTCAGCTTCGGCCTCCTCAATGACAGGCTGCAGGCTGACCTGAACTACTTCTACAATGATGTCAATAACCTGATACTTAACGTACCTCAGTCACCCTCAAAGGGTGTTCCCGGCAACTCAATCCCCGCAAACGTCGGATCAATGTACAACAGCGGGTTTGAGATCTCACTCACCAGCTTCAATATTTCCAAACCAAATTTCAGCTGGACTACAAACTTCAATTTTACCGCGCTGAAAAATGAGGTTACCGAACTGGCACCCGGTGTTGAAGAGATCAGGTCTACCACAGGAGGTCTTGAGACAACCAACATCACCATGGTAGGTCTTCCGGTCGGTAACCTTCTGGCTGTTGAAACACGCGGTGTTGATCCCGCAACCGGCCAGAGAATATTTGTCAACGCAGCCGGCGATGAGATACTCTACAATCATGCTGCCACCAACAGATGGACATACAGGTCAGACGGCAGTGTTGCACCTGCGGTGAACACTGCAAATGACGGTAAGGCATGGGCATCACCTCTGCCAAAATACTACGGAGGTATTGATAATAATCTCACCTTCAGGAATTTTGACTTTGCAATTAACCTGACCTATGCGTTTGGCTTCTATGTCTACAGCGGATCAAAGGCAGGTACCAGGGACCAGAGGTGGTGGAACAACTCGGTTGAAGTATATGAAACTGCATGGAAACAGCCAGGTGATATAACAAATATCCCGAGACCCGTCATGAATGACAACGTCTCCAACGGATCAGCATTTGCCATCTCGGAGAATATTGAAAAGGGTGACTATCTGAAAATAAGGAACATATCTGCAGGATATACATTCAAGAATGTCTGGCAGAGTCTGCTGAATATACAAAGTATAAGGGTTTACGGACAGGTATTCAATGCCTACGTCTTCACCAACTACTCTGGCTCTGATCCTGAGGTTTCTACCAACACTGACTCGAACCTTGCGCCGGGTATTGACAGGAACACTGCCCCGCAGGCAAGGACCTATACCTTCGGGCTTAATGTAAGTTTTTAACTAATTAATTAAGACACAGATATGAAAAATATACTAAAGGGTTCAATAATATTAGTTGTAATATTATTGATTACCGGTTGCACTAAAGACGAGTGGATGAATCCGGCGCCCGTAACCTCGCTTTCAGACCTGACAGTATTTGATACCAAAGACAGGGTCGTGGCACAGGTTAACGGTATGTATGCCTCCCTGAAGAGTGGTCAGCATCTGGGCGGAAGGTTCCAGGTCTATAATGATGTAAGATGTGACAATTTCCTGCCTAACAGCTCGAACCTTGTTACAAACTTTGCTACATGGAACCATACAGCCATAAGCAGCACAAACGAGGTACAGAACTTATGGGGAGCTGTGTATGCAACCATAAACGTGGTTAACGTATTTCTCGAGGGTCTGACGGCTGCATGGGATGAAGGCAAAATAACTGATTTCGTCACGCAGGACGAGTATAATCAATACAGAAGCGAAGCATTGGTCGTCAGGGCATTGTGCTATTTTGACCTGGTCCAGATGTATTCAAAGCCTTATAACATGGGTAACGGTGCAAACCGCGGGGTTCCTCTCAGGCTGACAGCCAACAAGTCTGCTGAAGGCAATGACATGGCACCAAGCACTGTAGCTGAGGTTTATACCCAGATCCTGAAGGATCTTAATGATGCAGAGCCACTGGCAATTGCCGCCTTTGGAACTACAAACCTCAACGTGACAAGGATACACAAGAATACAATTATTGCATTAAAAACCAGGGTATACCTGCACATGCAGAACTGGGGCGCGGTTGTGACAGAGTCAGCCAAGATCGTACCTGCTGCAGCTCCGTTCACTGCTACATCAGGGGTGGCTCACACCCTTAACGCCAGCTATGCAGGGATATTCACATCACCTCACGCAACAAGGGAATCTATCTTTTCGTTGCCTCATACAACAGCCAACAATGCCGGAGGACAGAATCACCTGGCTCATTATTTCGGTTCGGGATCAGGCGAGTCATATTACCTTGTTTCGACTCCGGGTTCTCTTTATGCAACAATGGATGCAACTGATGCAAGAAAGATGATGATGGCAACCGTTGGAGGTCACCCGTACCTGACCAAATATGTTGATCAAACGAACAGGTCTGACTATGCTCCGGTTATCAGGTGGGCAGAGGTTCTTCTTAACCGTACAGAAGCCCTGGTGCGCAGTGGAAACACTGTGACCCAGCAGGCTGTTGACCTCCTGAATGCAGTGAGGACACGCTCCCTGGCTACTGGTGCCTATGCTCTTGGTGATTTTGCCAGTGCCGCAGCCTTCTACGATACAGTACTGCTTGAGAGGAACATGGAATTCCTTGGTGAAGGTATCCGTAACATGGATCTCATGCGCCTGAGTCTTACCATACCGGGTAAAGCAAGTGACATTGGATTTGGTATAGTGCCCGCAATCCCGACAACTTCAGAATCTTATATCTGGCCTGTGCCGGTAAGCGAGCTTAGCTACAACAAACTCATGACTCCGTAGTTTATTGGCTAAGACCAACAAAACAAAGCTGCCTCAATCCGGGGCAGCTTTTTTTTATTGTATATTTTCTTCAGCGGTTATGCCTGAATCTTGACCGCTCGTCGCGTTTACGCTTAAGTCTTTCAGTCCTGCTCCTCATAATCAAATAGATTACAATCAGCACCAGCAGGGCGACCACAATAGCTTTGAATTTTTCAGGTACCATTTCTTTTAAGTCAGCAGTCTACAGTCTACAGTCGGCAGGCAGAATCAGTCGGCAGTCTACAGTCTACAGTCGGCAATCATTGGACAGCCTAAGCTGTTATTATAATGATATTCAGTGATATAACACTACTGCCTACTGCCCACTGCCCACTGCCTACTGCCTACTGAAGGGCTACCGCATATCAATAATATGTACTCCTTTAAAATCAGCCGGGTTGAAGGTGAAGTAGTCGACCGGCGGACGGAAGGTGAGGTCGTATTTTTCTGCCGTAAGCGTGACCGCCATCCCATCCTTGGTCCGGTATTCCGCCGACTTCAGATCATAGAGTGTCTTGCCGATCTTCAGCCTGATACGCACCAGGCTGACATTCAGGTCTTCAGGGTAGAGATCTATGACCCACTCTCTGGCATTCTGTTCAAGCATCCGCACTTTGTATCCCTCCTCGTACATCGAGAAGAGGAGGGACGGTTTCGCCACAAAGGACCCCTCCTCTGGGTCAGGCTCCGTTATCGTGACCTCATTCACGTCAGGAAGGTAGTTCCACACAGCCTTGCCATCTGCCCAGACAATATTGTCATCCATTATCACCCTGTAACTGTCGCCTTTTATCACAGCTGATCCCGATACGGTTGTTATGTCTCCCTCGCGGGTGTCATTTGCATCAAGAGTAAAATCTATTTTCACCGAGGGTGCAGAGGTTGCCTTCTTGCTGAATTCCGACAGCACACTCACAGCCTCAGGATCCTTCTGGGCAGACAGGGACAGAGTGAGAGTGAGAGTGAGAGTGAGAGTGAGAGTGAGGGTGAGGGTAAGTTTACGAGTGCGGGCAAAGTCAGGAGATGTCAGTATGAAGCCTTTGTTTTTCATTTCAGATTGTTTCTTCATCAAGCCTCTTCAAAATCTGTTCCAGAGTTTGCGGGTCCTGTACAATCACGTCACGCGCCTTGCTCCCTTCAAAGGGTCCGACAATGCCCGCTGCCTCCAGCTGGTCAATGATACGGCCGGCACGGTTATATCCCAGCTGCATGCGCCGCTGTATCAGGGAGGTCGATCCCTGCTGGTGCTGCACCACCAGCCTTGCGGCCTCATCAAAGAGCGGGTCACGCTTTTTCAGATCAATGTCCCTGTTGCCGTTATCAACATCGTCATCACCAACATATTCAGGCAGATGCATTGCATCAGGATAACCCTGCTGCGAACCGATGAAATCAGTGAGCTCTTCTATCTCCGGCGTATCGATGAAGGCGCACTGAACCCTGATGGGCTCTCCGCCCTGCGATATGAGTGCATCGCCTCTTCCCACAAGCCTGTCGGCACCGGTGCTGTCAAGGATGGTGCGTGAGTCGACGCCGGAGAAGACCCTGAAGGCTATCCGGGAGGGGAAATTTGCCTTGATGAAGCCTGTGATGATGCTGACCGATGGTCTCTGGGTAGAGATAATAAGATGTATCCCTACTGCCCTTGAGAGCTGCGCCAGCCTGCCTATGGGAGCCTCAACATCGCGACCCGATGTCATGATCAGGTCAGCAAACTCATCAATGATAAGCACGATATAGGGCATGAAGTCATGTCCTTTCTCGGGATTAAGCCTGCGTGAGATGAACTTGTCATTGTACTCCCTTATGTTCCGTGTCTGCGACAGCTTGAGCAGCTCAAGTCGGTGATCCATGAGTATGCAGAGGGAGTTGAGGGTGTTGATCACTTTCTTCGTGTCGGTCACGATGGCATCTTCCTCATCCGGCAGCTTGGCAAGGAAGTGGCGCTCGATCTTGCCATAGAGCGGCAGCTCCACCCGCTTGGGATCGATAAGCACCAGCTTGAGCTCCGCCGGATGTTTCTTGTACAGCAGTGAGGTGATGATGGCGTTCAGCCCCACGGACTTGCCCTGTCCAGTTGCCCCTGCCACCAGCAGGTGTGGCATCCTGGTGAGGTCAATGATGAACGGGTCATTGGTGATGGTCCGTCCCAGTGCAAGGGGCAGTTCGAAATCCGAATTAACGAATTCCTTTGATGCTATCAGGCCCTTCATCGATACAGTCTCCGGTTTCTTGTTGGGCACTTCGATACCCACAGTTCCCCTGCCGGGAATGGGAGCAATGATCCTTATTCCGAGGGCAGAAAGGCTGAGGGCGATGTCATTGTCAAGCGACTTGATCCGGTGAATCTTGACACCGCGGTCAGGCACCACCTCGTACAGCGTCACCGTCGGGCCCACGGTGGCTGAGATATTCTTTATGGTTATCTTATGGTCTGCCAGGGTCTTGAGGATGATCTCCTTGTTGGCGTTCACCTCATCATGAGTCGTAGTTCCGGCGCTGCGGTAATCGCGAAGCAACGAGATATTGGGAAATTTATATCTCGGCAGCGAGAGCCTCGGATCAAAAGGGGGGAGGTCCGGGATCGGGTCATCCCCGACAGCCGCCTCCGCCACAGGTTTTTTACCCCTGTCTATCACATTGACGATGGGTCTGTCTTCCGGGACAGTGGGAGGCTTATAGAAGTCATCGATATCATCGGTCTCCTCCTCATCAGCCCTGAGAGGCTCCTCTTCAACTGAGGGGAAATTTTCTTCCGGGGCTATCTTCACATCTTCGGTGACAATATCCTTTTTCCTTCCTTCACCGGTGAGTACTGACACCCCGGCCTTTGCAACGGTGGCTATGGGTTTTCTTATGGTCTGCGGATTCACATGAAGCGCAAAAATCAGGTAGGTTATGGTTATCACCAGCAGGACCGCTCCGGTACCAACTTTGCCCATCATCTCATTCAGCCGGTGGGCAATCATATAACCGAACTCGCCTCCGGGTCCGGCACCGAGGAATGTTGATTGTCCTGCAAGGTAACCCAGGATGGCCGAAATGATCACTGTGGCCAGAAGAAAGCGGAGAACATTCTTCCAGAGCCTGAAATACCTTACTTTCAGCAGGGCCAGTCCGAAAGCGCCGATGATCAGGGGGATGAAGAATGAGCCCAGACCGAAGCCGCTGAAGATGAAATAATGGCCGATTTTAAATCCGAACTTTCCTCCCCAGTTCTTATAAGCGAAGGCAGTCTCCTCCGGTTGCGGACTGAGTGAGTCCTGGTCGGCGTTGCCGGTAAGTACGTAAGAGATGAATACCACCAGCATATACAGGGCAAAGACAAGCAGAACAAGCCCTGCAATGAACCTCGCGTTTTCCCCTGACGAGCTGCCGGATGAACCCTTTTTGTCTGATGATGAACCGTTGCCTTTTTTCTGTTTGCCCATCGTGAAAAAATGTTATTACGCCCAACCTGACCGGCGGTCTTAAAATGATTAGCAAAGGTAAGAAAAATGGTTGACCTGCAGGACCATTTAATTAAAAGGAAATCATTTTCATGATCAGCGCATCGAGGTATTTTGCCGTCACCTTCCTGTAGTTTTTCTTCTTCTCAAATTCCTTGTCGGGGATCTGTTTCAGCAGCACCTCGTCGGCCGTGAACTGCATCTCGGCTTTGCCTATGATATAGAAGAAATCCATAAGTACGCCGTCAATCTCCCTGTATGGAGTCATCCGGTTCGGGTTCTCCGCCTTTATTTCGTTGGTATACCAGATATACCGGGTGGTATCCGATTCCGGAAAGTCAACCCTTGCCTGACGGCAGTTGAAGCCGCATATGACCGATTTCCTTCCGGTATCATGCACGGTCATTCCTGCCATCGATGAGAATCCAGGCTGCAGGTCCTTTGAGTTACCCTCAAAGTAGTACTTGAAAGAGAGAATGTTGAGGTAAGTGTCAAAAATGTTCTCCTTCGGATTAATTACTGTGGTGATACCCGAATTACCTATCGGTGTCTTCAGGCTTGTGTTGAAGAGATCGTTTCTGAAAGCGATGACCAGCTCCCTGGGCAGAAGGTCGGATGAGAGCGACGAAGGGTTGCTGATGTACCTGATATTATAGTAAATCTCTCCCTCCCGCATGTTTTTATAGGCAGTGTCTCCATTACAGGAGGCAGCCATAAATACCAATATAAGAAGCGGAAATAAGGGTAGAGAATTGTTGTTCACTTAAGGATATTTGGTAGCAAAAGTAATAAAATATGCAAATTATATCACTGCACGGCTGGCCGTGACACATATGTATAACTCTGTTGCGGTGCATAATAATATTTGGCATGTTATAATTTCGTATAATATTTTAGCTTTGTCACCTTACATTGGCAGAGATATATGAGTAAAAAGCTGGCGGTAGTTGCACTTGGAGGCAATGCGCTCCTCAGGGGCGATCAGGTAGGTACGATAGAGGAGCAGGAGCAGAATACCACTGATACTCTGGAAAACCTTGTGTTTCTTATCAGGGAGGGGTATGATCTCGTTATCACTCACGGTAACGGGCCACAGGTGGGCAATATCCTGATGAGGAATGATGCCGGGGAACAGATGTATGGCATTGCACAGATGCCCATTGACATCTGCGTGGCTGATTCCCAGGGAGGCATTGGGTACATGATAGAGCGAATGTTCAAGAATGTGCTTAACAGGCACGGTATTGAAAAGAATGTTGTCTGCCTGGTCACTACTGTGCTTGTTGACAAGGATGATCCAGCCTTCACCGATCCCCAGAAGAGAGTGGGTAAGATTTATAACAGGGAGCAGGCCGATGAGCTGGCCCGCGCAAAGGGGTGGGTGTTCAGGGAAGAGGTGAAAACCGAGGGGGGGTTCCGCCGGGTGGTCCCCTCTCCAAAACCGGTTGGCATCATGAACCACGATCTGATACGCGAACTGGCACGAAGAGGTAATATTGTGATTGCTGCCGGGGGCGGAGGCGTGCCCGTTTACATCGATGAAAAGAATGATGTAAGACCTGCAGAAGCTGTTATAGACAAGGATCTGGCATCTGCGCTGCTTGCGTCAACAATCGGAGCTGATGAGTTTTACATACTCACCGACGTCCCCTACGTCTACATCAATTACAAGAAGCCTGACCAGGAGATAAAGGAGTTCCTTGACTACAATGATACCGTGAAGTATCTTAATGAGGGTCAGTTTTCCAAAGGGAGCATGGCACCCAAGATCGAAGCCTGCCTCAACTTCATCAGGGCCGGCGGGAGCAAGAGCGTGATCACCGAGGCCTTCAGGCTGGAGGACAGACGGTACGGGACCAAGATTACGATGGAGTATGATTAGGAGTAGGCAATAGGCAGTAGAGGGGCAAGCGTTAAAAAATGACCCGGTGGGTCATTTTAGCGATGCAGCCAGACTGCAGGGAAGGCAGTAGTGAGGATTAAGTCTTCAGTCAGCAGTCTTCAGTCGGCAGTTCACGCATGAATGAAAATGATAGCCCGTAGTTGGCAATTCAAGCATGAATGAAAATGATAGCCCGTAGTTGGCAATTCACGCATGAATGAAAATGATAGCCCGTAGGGCTTTGAGTATTGTAGACTAAAGCATTCCTGCTCTATGTTCCCCGTAGGGGATAAAGTATTGTAAAACAAGCATTTGGAATCATATGTATACTTGATAACAAACTAAAGATAAATAACCCCAAAACCTGACAGCGTTATGGCTTATAATTTAAGAAACCGCAGTTTTCTGAAACTGCTTGACTTCACACCCGAAGAGATAAAATTCCTTCTTAACCTCTCATTTGATCTCAAAAAGGCAAAATATGCCGGAACGGAGCAGCAGAGGCTCAGGGGCAAGAACATAGCCCTCATCTTTGAGAAGAGCTCGACACGTACCCGCTGCGCCTTTGAGGTTGCCGCTTTTGATCAGGGGGCTCACGTGACCTACCTGGGTCCTTCCGGTTCCCAGATTGGACACAAGGAGTCGATGAAGGACACCGCCAGGGTTTTGGGGCGGATGTATGACGGCATCGAGTATCGTGGCTACGGACAGGAGATCGTTGAGGAGCTTGCAGTATATGCCGGCGTACCGGTGTGGAACGGGCTTACCAATGAATTTCACCCCACACAGATACTGGCCGACTTCATGACGATGCTGGAACACAGCGACAAACCCATTGAAAAGATAAGCTTCTGCTATCTTGGTGACGCACGCAACAATATGGGCAACTCATTGATGGTGGGGGCCGCCAAGATGGGGATGGACTTCCGCGCGGCAGCGCCAAAGGCCTGTCAGCCTTCTGATGAGCTGGTGAAGAAGTGCCGGGAGATAGCCTCGGAGACGGGAGCTAAAATCACCCTGACCGAGGATGTGGCAGAGGCGGTCAGGGGAGTTGATTTCCTCTACACCGATGTATGGGTCTCCATGGGTGAGCCCGATGCGGTCTGGGAGGAGAGGATCAAACTGCTGAAGCCATACCAGGTTAACGGCGACGTGGTCAGGCTGACGGGTAACCCGAAGGTCAGGTTCCTTCATTGCCTGCCGGCGTTCCATAACAGGGAGACGAAGATGGGAGAGGAGATATACAGGAAATATGGTCTTGATGGTCTCGAGGTGACGGAAGAGGTTTTTGAATCGCCTCGTTCAATAGTGTTCGACGAAGCGGAGAACCGCATGCATACGATCAAGGCGGTGATGGTCGCCACTCTTGGGAGTTAGGCAATTGGCAGTAGGCAATAGGCAGTAGTGAAGTCTGAAGGTAAGTAAATCAAAAATCAATAATTGCAACCTACGCTATCAGCGCTCTTACAAAATAGAAGGTCATCAGCAGCGATGCTGCGAGCTTGAGGCCAACACCTGTAAGAAAGCCAAGCAGGCTTCCGAAACCGGCCTTAAGGGCATATTTTACGTCATCCTTAAAGATGAGCTCTCCCACCACGGCCCCGATGAACGGACCGATGATTATCCCAAACGGCCCGAGAAACAGGCCTATTATCAGTCCAACGGTGGCACCCCGCATCCCGTACTTGGAGCCCCCGAAGCGGCGGGTTCCCCAGATGGGAACGATATAGTCGATGACGGTGACCACCACTGCTACAACCGCCAGTATGATAAACAGGTTCCTGCTGATGTCGGCAAACCGTGAAAAATGCAGCACAACCAGTCCAAGGTAGCTCAGCGGCGGTCCGGGCAGCACCGGCAGGAGACAGCCGGCAATGCCAACTATCATGAGAATAGTAGCAATAGCCAGAAGGAGATAATCCATTTATAAGGGAATTTATGATTTAAAACCAGAGACGCTACCTGGTTCCGAGTTCGTCAAAATCAACATCCGAGAATTCACTGGCAGTCACGGCGACAGCCACTTCTTCAGGCTCTTCAAAAACCTTCTCTGCTGTCATCACCACCTCCCCGTTGCCGGCAAAGGTCACCGCCTCACGCAATCCTTCGGTAAACTTTTCAAAGTCCTCTTTATAGAGAAAGATCTTATGCTTTTCATAAAACATCTTTCCCTCTTTGCCCAGTCTCTTCTTGCTCTCGGTTATGGTAAGATAAAGATCCTCGTGTCTGGTAGACTTGACATCAAAAAAGTAGGTTCTTTTTCCTGCCCGCACAACTTTTGTGAATACCTCCTCTTTGTCACTTCTTTCATTATGGC
The DNA here is from genome assembly GCA_022736275.1 of Rikenella microfusus. Lineage (GTDB taxonomy): Bacteria > Bacteroidota > Bacteroidia > Bacteroidales > VadinHA17 > SR-FBR-E99. Next base: position 16,604 of record DZBJ01000018.1, read on the forward strand.
CTTCAATGCTTCCTTTCTCTTCTTCCATCAGTAGCGAATGTTTTAGGGTTTCAACCGGTTAGTATGGCCAAATGTAACAATTATTTTTTATCATAATATATTTTTGATTTTTATGGTATGATCCGACAACCATGTTAATGTTTTTGTTGCTATAGTGACTGCAAGTACATAACCGGGAATATCTCATCTCAGAACAGGAGATTCAAATTGAAGGAGTTTTTTGTTGCGGGATGATTTATAATGGCGGTTTTTTCTAACTTTGCTGCCTGAAAAATCTGTTCTTTAAATGATAAGCAGACGACAATTAAGGATCAAGGCGCTATCTGTGCTCTATGCATGCAACAGGAAGGAGACTGACGACCTGGAGACAGCAGAACAGGAGCTCATTTTGAGCATCAGGAAGAGCTACGATCTCTATCATTACCTTATGCTGCTGCTTATCGCAATGTCTGATGTGGCGCGGGAGAAGGCCGCACTATCACGCAATAAGAAGATACCCTCCCCGGAGGACATCAATCCAAATACGCGTTTTGCCGATAACAGGGTCATCAGCCAGCTCAGGAACAACGAGCAATTGCGCATTTATACGGAAGCCACCCCTTCGTTATGGACCAGGAAGGATAAAATAACCGGATTCAGGACGCTCAGCAGGTGGCTGGGAACCCTCGGTCTCTCATGGTCAGACCACCCCGAGGTAGTCAGGATGGTGTACAATGAGATGACCGGCTGGGAGGTATATTCCGATTACATGTCATCTCCTGACGACAGCTACAGGGCTGATCAGCGGTTTATTAAGGAGGTCGTCCTGAGGTTGTTCACTGCCTCCTCCGATCTTGCATCGAGCCTTGAGGAACAGTCGGTCTACTGGAATGACGATCTGCCGTTCGTGGCAGCCATGATACGCAACTCGATCGGAAAATTCAGGGAGAATGATGAGGGCAGAACCATTGCCATGCCATCACTCTACACAAACAGTGACGACGAGGAGTTTGTGAAGCTGCTCCTCAGGAAAGCCATACTTAACAGTGAGAGGAACAGTGCGCTTATTGACACACATACCACCAACTGGGAGGTGGAGCGGATTGCTCTGATGGACAAGCTGGTGATGCAACTGGCAATAACGGAGCTTGTCGAGTTTCCGGAGGTGCCGGTGAAGGTCACCCTCAATGAATATATTGAGATCGCAAAGGATTATTGCACAGCTAAAAGCAGTACTTTTGTGAACGGAATCCTTGACAAGATAGTGAAGGATATGAGGGCGAACGGGAGTTTTACGAAGGCTGGCCGCGGGTTGATTGGTGAAAACCATGGGCAGGAGACCGGCAGCAGTGAGCAAAGGGCAGGGAACCGTGAGAAAGCTGCAATGGACAGGAAGCAGGAGAGAATGAAACAGTCAGGTCCTGCAGTGGCTCCGGAGGTAAAAAAGCGGAAGAGAACATGAATGGGAGAGTGACATACATTTTGGCATTTCTGGCGGTTGCGGGAATATTTTCTGCATCATGCGGAAGGAGTCAATCAGCTGCAGCCAGGGGGATTCCCACGGACACCACCGGCACAGCCATCCTGACATTTCAGAAGCTCGATCATGATTTCGGAAAGGTCAGGGAGGGCGAGAAGGTCGGCTGCATCTTCACCTATACCAATACCGGTAATGCTGACCTTGTAATCACAGCGGCTTCTGCCAGCTGCGGCTGCACGGTGCCCAAATATGACCGTAAACCGATACCCCCGGGTGGCACAGGCACCTTTGAGGTGGTCTTTGATACCTCGGGAAGAGAGGGGACACAGACAAAAACAGTTGTAGTTCAATCAAATGCAGAGAATAATATGGTTATTTTGCGTATAATTGCGGAGGTTCAGAAGAATTAAAAATTAAGAAATAAGAATTAAGAATAAGAAACAATAAATAACAATAAATAATAATTACAATCATGACAACACTTTCACTCATTTATTTACAGGCCGCACCGGCAGGACAGGGAAGTCCGAACATGCTTACAGGCCTTCTTCCGCTGCTTCTCGTTTTTGTGGTCTTCTATTTCTTTATGATCAGGCCGCAGATGAAAAAACAGAAGGAACTGAACACCTACCGCAATGCCATTGCCAAGGGCGATAAGGTCATTACCACAGGTGGCATTTACGGCAAAGTTGTTGACGTCAGCGATAATGTCATCACAATTGAGATTGCCAATGATGTTAAGATCAGGGTTGACAAGAACGCCATCCTCAAGGATCCAACAGACGTAGGAACCAGGCAATAATCCTGCTCAGGCACGATACCATCATGACTGACGAACAGAAACGGAAAAGAAAATTTCTCAACAGGGAGCTCCCTGTCTTTGCCTTCTTTCTGCTTCTGTCGTTCGTCTTCTGGTATCTCAACGAGCTTAGCAAGAATCTGCAGGGTACAATAAACTATCCTGTCAGATACATTAATCCGCCCAAGGACCGTATAGTGACGGGTGATCTCCCCGATAAGCTCGAGATGGAGCTTCGCGGCCCCGGCTATTCTATTCTCAAGGTGAAGCTTTCAGGGAGCAGGGCACCGGTGGTAATAGACTTTTCCAGGCTTACTCCCAGGCGGATGCCGGGAGCCATGCCTCATTATTACCTTGTAACATCAGGACTGATAAATAATTTCTCAAAGCAGTTGCATGCTGATTTTGAGATTCTGTCAATACATCCCGATACTCTCTTTTTCGGCTATGACAGGCTGGTTACACGTCGTGTGCGGGTGAGACCCGACTTCAAGGTGGAGCTGCCTGAAGGACGAAAGGTGATAATTGTTCCTGACCCTGACAGCGTGACAGTTACCGGTCCGGCACACATACTTGATACTCTTGACGCCATTGCCACGAAGCATCGCAGTTTCAAGCGCATGGACGAGAACTTCAAGTCGAGAGTGCCCCTCGAATATCCCGGCTATCTGCAGACAACGCAGAAAAGGGTTACAGTAGAGGTGACAATCACCGGCAAACCCTCATCATACTTCGGTCTGAAGCAGGGGAAAGCGAAATAGACGGTTCATCAATGGTAAGGAGACTCGGCGTCACCGGCGGAATAGGCAGCGGAAAGACAACCGTCTGCAGGATCTTCAGGGTTCTCGGAGTACCTGTTTTTGTTGCAGATGTGGCAGCCCGACAGATTATGAACAGAGACCCTGCCATCCGTAAGGAGATAAATGCCATAGCCGGTAAAGATCTGTACAGCACGGATGAACTTGACCGCAAGGAGCTTGCCCGGCTTATCTTTAACAGGCCTGAGCTGCTTCGCCGTGTCAACGCGGTTGTGCATCCTGCCGTTCTCCGGATGTTTGATGAGTGGGCCGCAAAATCAGAAGCCCCTTATGTAATCATGGAGGCAGCAATACTCTTTGAGGCCCGGGCGGATACACTGGTTGACAGGGTTGCATCCATATCAGCCCCTGTTGAAGAGCGCATCGCCCGCGTTATGGGCCGTAATGATCTCAGCCGTGAAGAGGTGATGGAGCGGATAAACAACCAGATGGAAGATGAGGAGAGAGATGAACAGTCTTATTATGTTATAAATAATGCTGACAATGAGATGATTATACCGGAGATTCTGAAGATCCACAATGATATGCTTCGCCTTGCAGAAAAGGACAGATGATGGGTAAGTTCGGCAAGTGGATAGGAGGGGGACTGGGATTCGTGGTGGGCGGACCTATTGGAGGTCTGCTGGGTTTCTTTATCGGATCATTTGTTGACGGTACCTCTGTAACATGGCAGCAAACCGGCAGTCAGGGGAGAGCTTACCGCACAACCCCGGGCGACTTCGGGATGAGTCTCATTGTATTGATCGCCGCAGTGATGAAGGCCGACGGAAAGGTGCTGAGGTCAGAGCTCGACTTTGTAAAGAAGTTCTTCGTCTCACAGTTCGGGCCCGAAACTGCCGGCGAAGCCCTGCAGATGCTGAAAGAACTCCTGCAGAAGGATATACCCCTGCGCGATGTATGCATGCAGATAAGGGGCAATATGGATTATTCCTCAAGACTGCAACTCATTCATATACTGTATAATATCTCTGCCGCAGATCGCCGGTTCGAACAGGTAGAGACCAACGTCATCAAGTCAATATCGGACATGCTCGGCATATCTTCAACCGATTATGATTCGATACGGAACATGTTCATACCCGCCACCGATGCAGCTTATAGGATACTTGAGGCTGAGCGGACGGCAACAGACGAGGAGCTCAAGGCTGCATACAGAAAGATGGCCCTGAAATATCACCCTGACAAAGTAAGCCACCTGGGTGAAGACTTCCGCAAATCGGCTGAGGAGAAGTTCAAGGCTGTCAATGAAGCCTGGGAAAAAATCAAGAAAGAACGCAACATAAACTGATAAATTCTGGTATACATTTGCTAACAATTAACTTCCATTGATATGAACCTTAAAGATATTCTGGCAATTGCCGGCGAAGGCACACTCTTCAAGTTTATTGCCCAGGGTAAAAATGCCGTCATAGTTGAGAACCTTGAAACCGGAAGGCGTTACAGTGCAGGAGCCACAGCCAGGGTAAGTGCTCTTGACGAGATTGCAATATTCACCTCAGGTGAGGATATGCCGCTGGGCAAGGTGATGGACAAGATCTGGGAGAAGGAGAACGGAGGGGAGACTCTGTCACACCGGCTGCCCGATGCTGAACTCAGGGAATATTTTGCCGGGGTCCTGCCTGATTATGACCGTGACAGGGTTTACACCTCTGACATTAAAAAGGTCCTGCACTGGTACAACATCCTGCATAAACTGAACCTCCTGGTGAAGGAGGAGGAGAAATTCATGGAGCCGGAGCCCGGATCCGGTTCAGGCAATGAGACTGCGAGCGGCGAAAAGGGAGCCAGCAAGGCTGCGGCCAAGGGTAAGGCAAAAGGAAAGGCAGAGTCCCAGGCGAAGGCAAAAGCAAAGACTGAGACCGGGAGTGAGACCGGAGAAAAAATCAGAAAGGCCCAGGCCCCGAAGAGCAGGAAGATCAAACCTGCGGACGAAAAGTAGCATGAGAGTCGCTAATTTCGGCGGTGACGAGGTGGTTTACAGTTATGATGAATCACAGATAATCATTTTGCCCGTTCCTTATGATGCCACCAGCACCTATATCCGGGGAGCTGACAGGGGTCCTGCCGCAATCCTGGATGCTTCGCCTGCCCTGGAGTTCTATGATATCGAGACAGGCTCCGAAGTACATAAGAGGGGTATCCACACCCTGCCGCCGCTGGAGGCCGGAGATGACCCGGCAGTGCTCACAGATGCAGTATACAAAGCCGTCTCAGGAATCTTCGCGGATAAGCGATTCCCCGTTGTCATAGGAGGCAACCATACTGTGAGCATAGGAGCCTTCCGGGCTGCTTCAGAGGCATTTGACAGGCTCACCATTCTTCAGCTTGACGCACATTCCGATCTTCGTCCCGCGTATGAGGGATCGCATCTTAACCATGCATGCGCCGCAGCGAGGGCACGGGAGCATGCTCCGCTGGTGCAGGTAGGCATACGAAGCATGGCAGCCGAGGAACTTCCTTATGTTGACAGGGAGAGGATCTTTTACGCTCATGAATTGTGGGCCGATAAATCACTATACGGAAAGGTCCTGAGCCTGCTGACAGAAAATGTATATATCACGGTTGACCTTGATGTGTTCGATCCATCGGTAATGCCATCGACCGGCACACCTGAACCGGGAGGCCCTGATTACCATGAGCTGATGGCCTTTCTCCGCAACGTGATGAGAGAGCGGAATGTAGTTGGTTTTGATGTCGTTGAACTGTGCCCCTCCGGGACGAACAAAGCCCCTGATTTTATGGCGGCAAAGGTCATTTACCAGATGCTCAGTTACAGATTTTCATAGTGACGGTTCACTAATCCCTGTCAAACTGTTTCGCCTCCTCCCAGATGATATTCATCTCATCAAGCGTCATGTCACGCAATGAAAGTCCTTTTGCCAGTGTCTGCTTCTCAAGGTAGTTGAACCTGCGGATAAATTTCCTGTTGGTTTTTTCGAGTGCCGCCTCGGGGTCGATCTCATACAGGCGTGCCGCATTTATAACCGAGAAGAAGAGATCGCCCAGTTCAGCCTCCATATCAATCTTGCTGCCCGCTGCCACCTCCTTTTTCAGTTCATCAAGCTCCTCGGTCACCTTGTCCCATATCTGTTCGCGTGAATCCCAGTCGAAGCCCACACCCCTGACCTTCTCCTGGATCCTGTTTGCCTTGACGGTTGCCGGGAGTGAGGCGGGCACACCCGAAAGGACGGGCTTATATTCACTGTGTTCATTCATCTTGAGTTTCTCCCAATTCTCCTCCACTTCGCGGGCGCCCCTTGTGACGCTTACATCGCCGAACACATGGGGATGCCTGTAGACAAGCTTGGTGTTGATGCTCTCAAGCACATCGCCCATGTCAAATAATCCCTTCTCCGAGCCTATCTTCGCATAGAAGACGATATGCAGCATCAGGTCGCCCAGTTCCTTGCGGATTGCATCGTTATCATCCTTCAGGATGGCGTCGGCCAGCTCATAAGTCTCCTCTATCGTCAGTTTTCTCAGTGACTGGTTGGTCTGCTTCTGGTCCCACGGGCATTTCTCCCTCAGCTCATCCATTATCGAGAGAAGCCTGGAAAATTCACTGATCGTTTTTTCTGTCATCAGAATGTTATTTATATATGTTGGTGTGACGGAACACGCCTGTTATTGTTTCTGCGGCCTGTGTGCCGGTGTTTTGGTAAACATTGATAATTCATCCGGAGTTCAATTCTTAAACAGCCCGTTTCCATCCCGGCCCTCATCTCTTGCCTCCACCCGCACCGAATCTCCCGTTTCGACGCCAAACAACTGACAGAGGTTTGCCCCGTTAATGGATACCTCAAGCAGATCAAGCATGTTGAAGAGGGTGACTATCTCCCCGACAGGCTCATCACAGTAAAGCCTGCTTATCTTTTCGGTGTAGTACTTGTTGCTTTTTATCAGTATCCTGAAGTCTCTGCCCTCAAAGACCCTTCCAAATATCTCGCGGGTGATATTTGTTATAGCGTTGCCGTATGAGTCAATGAAGATGACGCTGCCGATTACAATATTCCGGTCTATGGTTGCCCTGAGAGGCACTTTTTCCGCCAGCCCGGAGACCACCTTCCCCAGATCTCCCGGATTCCGGCCGCCGGCGATGGCGGCAGCGGCTTTGACGAACAGCGTTATCTCGTCGGCCTTATCTGCGTTATCAAGGCTGATTATAAGTTCAGGATCAGAATTCAGTATAAGGTTGAAAATGCCGTTGTCAGCTCCGATAAACCAGTGTCCGCGTGCCTTCACGATCAGATGCGGCTGAATGCCGGAGCCTTCACTGCTCACAAAAACAAGGTGGATCGTTCCTTCAGGATAATGGCTGAAAGTGTTCCTGATGACAAATGCACCATGCATGATATTCAGTGGCGGGATCGCCCCGGCATTATTCACCACAACAGCCCCGGGACAACTTGTTGAAAGTTTTCCCCTGAGTATCCCTTGAAAGAAATCATCCTCCCTCCACTCGGTTGTCAGCGTGATCAGTGCCATCCCAAATTTGTTACAGCAAAGATAATCTTCTGAAAAAAATAAACTTACTTTGCGGAGAGGCAGATATGAAAAAAGACCCTGACCGTAAAGTACTGATAAACAGTCGAAAGAAAGAAAGAGGTTAACAAGGCTGATGACAGAGAGAGTGATAATGCTTGACGGGATAGATCCTGTGGTCATGCTGGGACCAAACAACAGGCTGCTTGATCAGATACAGGGTTATTTTCCCAAAGTAAAGATTATAGCCAGGGGGAATGAGATCAAATGCATCGGGGAGGCGGAAGAGGTATCCCTTTTTGCGGGGAAGATGACAGACCTGATCGAATACTACAGGCATTACAACAGGCTCGATGAGGAGGATCTCGGGAGGCTTATGCTCGATGATGACCATATGCGCTCCGCCTCCGGAGGCGAGTTTGAGGATGCACTGGTCTTCGGTACAGGGGGCAAGCCTGTCAGAGCCCGCACGGTTAATCAACTGCAGCTTGTAAAGGAATATGGAACGAGTGACCTGATCATTGCCGAGGGGCCTGCAGGGACGGGAAAGACCTATACTGCAATTGCTCTTGCGGTGAGGGCGCTGAAGAACCATGAGGTTAAGAAGATAGTCCTTACAAGACCGGCCGTGGAGGCCGGGGAGAGACTGGGGTTCCTGCCGGGTGACATGAGAGAGAAGCTTGATCCTTACCTTCAGCCTCTGTATGATGCACTGAATGACATGATCCCTTTCCGCAAGCTGGAGCAGTGGATAGAAGACGGAACAATACAGATAGCACCGCTGGCTTTCATGAGAGGCCGGACACTTGAGAGCAGTTTTGTTATCCTCGATGAGGCACAGAATGCAACAATCAGCCAGCTTAAGATGTTCCTTACACGGATGGGCGCAAGCTCCAAGTTCATTCTCACAGGTGATACCACACAAATTGATCTGCCCCGGAGAAGTGAATCCGGATTACTGCAGGCAATGAGGTTGCTGACCGGAATTGAGGGAATTGCGGTGATCCGGTTTGATGAACGCGATATCGTAAGGCACAGGCTCGTGAAACATATCGTAAGAGCTTATGATGAAGAGGAGAAGACCAAAAACGGCGACAATAAATAACCGATATTAATTACTATGGCACAGGCTATTACCAGAACAGATTTTAGTTTCCCCGGGCAGAAGGGCATCTACAGGGGCAAAGTCCGCGATGTTTACACTATTGATGACAGGTACCTGTTGATGATAGCTTCTGACCGCATCTCGGCGTTCGATGTTGTACTTCCTGAAGGCATACCCTACAAGGGGCAGGTGCTGAATCAGATAGCTGCCATGTTCCTCGATATTGTGCGTGATATCGTACCGACATGGAATATTGCCTCTCCTGACCCCAACGTTACAGTCGGAGTAAGGTGCCAAACCTTTCCCGTGGAGATGATCGTCAGGGGCTACCTTACAGGCAGCTCATGGAGACTGTACAAATCAGGCGGCAGGCATATCTGCGGGATACCCCTCCCTGAAGGCATGAGGGAACACCAGCGATTTGAGAAGCCCCTGATAACGCCGACCACCAAGGCTGAACACGGACTGCACGACGAGGATATTTCACGTGATGAGATTATCAGTACGGGCCTGGTTGATGAGGAAGAATACAGTATGCTTGAGGACTACTCCATGAAGCTCTTTATCAGGGGTTCTGAGATAGCGGCCAGGCAAGGCCTGATACTTGTGGACACTAAATATGAGTTCGGGAAACATGACGGCAATATCTGCCTGATTGATGAGATACATACACCCGACAGCTCGAGGTACTTCTACGCCGATGGGTACGAGGAGAGGTTCGCCAGGGGGGAACAACAGAGGCAGCTTTCGAAGGAGTTTGTGCGTGAGTGGCTTATGGCTAACGGCTTCCAGGGAAGGAGCGGGGAGATGGTGCCGGAGATGACCAGTGAGTTTGTGACGGAGATATCCGAACGCTACATCGAACTGTACGAAAAAATTACCGGCAGGGAATTTGTTAAGGCTGATACTGAAGACCCCATCCGGAGAATAGAGAGGAATATCAGAAGCTTCCTTGCTGAACTTTAGCAGAACCGGGAGGGACTGTTTAATATAACTGAATGTCAACTTGATGATGACCAGGAATAACATATTTTCTTTCTGCCGGATCGTGCCGGTTATTATGCTCATGATTACTGTGTCGTTTCCGATCATGATCAATGCCCAGGTGCCGGTTCCGGTGGAGGTTTCGAAACAGAAGATAGTATCTGATGGAAAGGTATACTACATTCATGAGGTTCTGAAGGGACAAACCCTCTATTCGATATCGAAGGCATACAATGTCACTGTTGATCAGGTTTCCCGTGTAAATGCTTTACAGGAGAATGGGATCAGGGAGGGACAGGTTTTAAGGATTCCGGCTTCAAACGTTTCAGGAACAGCTGCGACGCAGCCAGGTCAACAGCCGGGAAATCAGACCCAGGTCAGCAGGAACACCGGGGCGGCTGCAGCAGGGGCCACGGTTGCTGCCAATCCTCAGTCACAGGATGAAAGATATATATACCATAAGGTCAGAAGAGGAGAGACGCTCTCAACAATTGCCGATGAGTACGGAATATCTGTAAGGGACCTGAAGAGGGCCAACAAAGGGCTGCTCTTTCCCCGTGAGGGAGACTTTCTGCTGATACCCCGGAAGAAGATGTCCGAAGAGTCGCAGGAGAGGATCAGCATGCCTGCAGCAAACACCGCTGTGCCAGACAGCCTTCAGCAGGATACTGCTGCGCTGGCTGAACTCCCCGAGGCATTTACTGTTCGCGGTGAGAAGACGGTGATCAGCAGGCTGAACGGTACCATGAGGGTGGCGGTTCTGCTTCCTTTTTTCACTGCAGAGAACAATGTCCGGTCATATATTGACTCCACCAAAAGGGATGCACAGGGTAACAAGATCTACAAAGAGGTGGTGAAACCGGAGGGGTGGATCTATGAAGGCAGCCTGCCATTTCTGGAGGCTTATGAAGGCATTCTGATTGCTGTTGACAGCCTGCGCACCCTGGGACTGGTTGTGGAGCTCGATGTCTTTGATACAGGCGCGGACCCCGGGCAGATTGACCGGCTGCTATGGTCTGATGCGCTTAAGGAAACCGATCTGATAATTGGGCCGGTTTTTTCACAAAATGTTGAGAAAATTTCATCGTGGGCAGCTGAACACGACATACCGGTAGTGTCACCGGTGGGCCTTCGTGACCGTAATATTCTGGAGAACAAGCCAACCCTTTACCGGGTCTTTCCGTCAGAGAATGTTGCCCAGGATATCATGGCCGGAGAGCTCAGGAGACACAGGGATAGCAATGTGCTGTTCCTTTATGCTGACAGTGCCATGGGTGATCCGGTTACGGCAGACTTATGGGAAAAGGTCAGGAATGTCATGGCAGAGGACGGCAGAGTCGACAGCACGAGCCTGACCCCGAACTATTTCACCGGTCTGACAGCGAGGAGCAATGCATACAGCGGCGTCACCTCTCTGGATAACCTTCTTGATGCCGGCAGGGAGAATGTAATAATCCTTGCATCCACCAACACCCCGGTCGTCAGTTCAACCTTTTCAACCCTTCACAGCCTGTCACGCAAGTATAATATTAAAGTCATCGGTTACCCCGAGATACGGGGGCTTGAGACCGTTGACCTGAGATACTACTATGACCTGGGGCTCACTGTCCCTGCGGAAAGCTATATTGATTTCAGCTCACCCTCCGTACAGGCCTTTACAGCCACTTTCCGGAAGAAGTTCAGGACTGAGCCTATTGCTGAGAGCTTTGCATGGCGGGGGTTTGATATTGCATGGTATTTTATAGGAGGAATTGCCACCGCCGGCAAGGACTTCCTGAAAGATCCCGGCCTCTTCAATCCTGCGCTGCTTTCACTGGAACCCGATTTCAGGCGTGAAAGCAAACTGAACGGATATGAAAACAGGGGAATGTTTGTTCTTAATTACAGGAAGGATATGACCATTGAGGTTGTGAGACCGTGGTCAGATCAGGAGACAGCTGAAGCGAACGTGCAACTACCGGTCAAAAATCCTTCTTCAGATTCATTAAGACAAAATCCAGCACGATAGGGAGGTCGTCGGCATTCACTCCTTTGGATATCAGCAGCGAGGCGTCGTCATTGAATATGTTCATGAATGCCTCCGGGGTCATTTCCCCTCCGGAAAGTGCACTGATATAGTGTTCTGAAGCTTTCCGGGTATCTCCCTGGCATAGTGCCAGGTGACCCATGTTGATCATGTCAAAAGGTGAAAGACCCGTATCGGCCAGTCTCTCAAAATAGCGTTCTGCCTCACTGTACCTGCCGGTCATTAGGTAACACCAAGCTATAGGCCTGAGAACCTTCACATTTCCCGGGCTCTCATATTCAACCCTGAAGTAGTGCTTCAGGGCCTCCTCGTACCTGCCTGTGTCAAGGCAGCAGTGGGCTGTCATAAGAATGGTGGTAAGATCCTCAGGCTCGGACTGCAGGGCTCGCTGGTAAGCGGTCAGCGCCTCCTCGGACCTGCCCAGCTTCCTGAGACATAATCCGGTCTTGCGCAGAGTCCAGGTCTTGGGGTCAATGAGAGCTGCCATCGAATAGTTCTCAAGTGCCTTTTCATATTCCTTCGCTATCTGGTAACAGTAACCCGCTTTCTCATAGAGCTCTGCGTCATCGCTGACACTCCTGATTAGGGTGAGGTAAAGTGCAAGGGCATCATCATAGTATTCCTTGCTGAAGAAATAATCGGCAAGCGACCGGTCATCGGCGGTTGATCCGCATATTTCCCTGAAAAACAATGAATTGTATATATCAAGCCTGCTGGTAAAGAGGTCGTCAAACTCATTTTTGAAATAAGACAGTTTATAGAACCTGTAAAGATCATGTACATACTGAGTCACCGTAGTCCTGAAAATGGCAGCCGGGTCAGTCAGTTCATTGTCATATTTCATCTGTTCCAGCCCTTCCAGCTCCATCCTGAAGACCTTAAGCATCATGCTCTTCTGTTCGGCAGGGAGGAATTTCATGTTAAGAATGAGCGAGAACTTGTCAGAGTTGCATATGAACGGGGTTTTAAAGAGTGCCTCAGCCAGCTCATTTATAGCGGGCCCGAGTATATCATCCCTGAAGATGGCGTCGACGGCAACATGGTCAGGGTAAAAAGGGACGAACCAGTTGCGCAGCTCCCTGAAGAAATCGAATCTCTTCAGCCCTGAGAATGCCGACATGTAGACATCTGACCCTTCCATCTGGAGATTGGTAAGCTCTTCCATGGTTTTGAACATCTCCTCGGATCCGCTGAACATTGCAGACCAGTCTGGGTTTTGGCCCTCTTCAGTGTTCTCTCCGAGTATTTTGTCAAGGTCAAGCTTCTCCTCAATCCGTGGCCTGAGCTTCACGACTTTCGGGAGGATCTCCTCATTCATCCTTTTGCTCAGTCTCTCAGTATCGCGTGATTTTATGGCCTGCAGCACCACAATCCGGCACCTCTCCCTGAAGTTGCCATGCACCGAGAGTTCCCTGACTTTTTGCATGACTTCAGGATAAAGGCTGAGTCGGTCATCGTAATAGTAAAGGCTGAATACCAGTCCTGTCAGGGCACGCTCGGCGACATGCGGTGTGGTGTCAGTGACCAGTTTGGAGAGGAGTCGTATTTTGGCCGGATCCCAGATACGCAGGCTGCTGAGGGTGATGGCACTCACAAATGATGCGAGATCATGCCACGGAAATCTTCCTGAACGGAGAAGGATTTCCATCAGGCTCTCTTCGGCCTCACCGTAGAAGTCGGATAGCCAAAAATGATTAAAGATAATACCGGAGAGTCGCTCCATCTCTGCGGCTCTCTCACCTTCAGGATCAGTTTTTTCTATTTCCGCCGACGATAGGAGGTCGTCGAGTCGCGACTTAAATACAAGGTCATCAACGCTCTGAATGATGTTGCCGCCCCTGGTTCTGTCCTCTCTCTGTTCCCTCGCTCTGACAGAATATGTGTACCATCCGGAATGACATGCCAAAATGTCCTGTTTTATTCTGTCATTCAGCTTCAGTATATTCTGAAGAAGTTTCAGGTATATCTTCTGGCGTTCCGGATCGTTTATTCCCTCAACTGTGTATTTGAGAATATTCAGATATGTCATCCGGAGTTCATCGAACTCGTCTTTGATTCCTCCAACAGATACATTATCAAGCATATCAGTCATTATGTCAAAGCTCTGCTTGATCTTGCGGCGGACGATCAGATTGCAGACTCTCTTATGCTGCAGTATGACGGTGCTGGTATTCATCTTTTAACGGGAGTTAATAGCCCCCGTGGAATAATTGCAACAATCAGGCCACCGTCGTGGTTCAGAAGGTGAAGCCGATGCTAACGTAACCCTTTACCGGTTTGTATAACAGCTCCCTGTTGTATATCCCGTGCATCACGCCAACCCTTATGGGGCCTGCTATGCTCAGGTAACCAAGTCCGATACTATAACCGCCCAGGATCGATGCCCCGTTCAGACGGTCAGGTTCCTGAATGCCGAAGATGTCACCTTCAAGGCTCAGATGGAGGTCAGTTGCTATCTCCAGATCAGCGCCAATTCTGACACCGGCGAGTGCTTTTACCGGGATTTGGTTTGGATGAAAGCCTATTCCAGTGATTGAGCGTTCGGTTACTGCCTCAATACCACCGAGATAGCAGAAGTTATTGTTCGTGGTTATAGAGTCAGCGGCCGTAACCAATAGCAGCTCCCATCCGAAGTTGAGTGTTATCTTATCTGAGGGGGAGGTGTAACTTCTGAACCAGGCTCTTGCATCAAAGAAGCGTTCGAAGGAGAAATCCGATTCATCCCCCGGAAGGTAGACATCCTTCCCTGTATCGGTTTTAATTGTTCCCCTTATGAGTTTGGATGTGGAAGCCGAAAGGCAGTAATTGACACCATTGTCAGGAAAGTGTTTGTAATCAAGGGTATTGGCCTGATAGCTGTAGGCGAGCTTCAGGTATTCATAAGAGAGTTTGTCAATTCCGGATGCGACTATGTAATCCGGAACAAGATGCTGAGTCTCATATGTGGCGGTAAGATTCATAAGATGGTTAAGGCTCAGTCTTTTGCTCAATATGAGGCCGGTGATGAAATTCTGACTTATCATCGGACCCGTCTCCTCCTTAAGCGGTACAAGAGGCAAACGGGTATAGTCAGAATAGAAAAACGGTTCAGCCCCGAACTTCTGTCCCCAGTCTATATACTGCATGGCACTGAACCTGAACCTGTAGTACTGTCCGATAAAGGACTCGACATTTATCACGGACCTGGGGGTTATGAGATCTCTGACTGACAGGCTCAGCACCACGCCGAAACTGATGGCTGGGTCATAGTGAAGCGAGCCGTAAAGTATTGCCTGTGGACGTTCAAGGCAATCAATCTCAAGGATAAGTGACTCACTGCCGGGGAGGATCCGGTATTTAACCTTTTCAAACCATGCTTTACCGTACAGCAGTTCTACCCTCTCAGCCAGAAAATCCCTGTCGACCTTCTGTCCCGGAACGATATCAAGGACTCCCAGTATCTGTGCATCGCTGATCAGACTGTTTCCGGTCACCCTTATGCTGTCAAACGCGTAGTACCGTACATCAGGCAGCGGTGTCACCTGTTTCGCCGGTCCCAGGGCATCAAGCGAGTCGGCAAGGCGTATGAACCGGTCCTTGTATTCAAGAGCTTTACGGTAGCCCCTGTCAATTATTGAATCGATATTCCTGAATGACATGGTGGAGAAACCCTTCATGTCAGGCTCGACCAGGATGTCAGTCAGGCCTTTTTGTTCCTCAGAATCTGCGAGACTGGTCAGGAAGCCAACCTGTTTTATGATGCCGTAAACCGATTCAAGATCCTTCTCCGAGGCTCCCCTGTAGCTTACATATGATCCGATTACAATATCGGCTCCCATATCACGGAGTTCAGTGACTGCATAATTTCTTAACACTCCGCCGTCGACCAGCACAGCCGTATCGGTTTTTACGGGTGTAAAGACTGTTGGGATCGCAATGCTTGCCCTTATGGCGTCAGGGAGGTAGCCATGGGTGAATATCACCTTTTTGTTTGTAATCATGTCAGTTGCAAGGCAAAGGTACGGAACTGGCAGCTCCGCAAAATCAGAGATGCCTGCGGCAGGCCAGAAATAATGGTTTAGTCCGCTCTCTATCTGTTGCCCGATGATGAGTCCGGCCGGTATTTTGATCGCATTCCGGGTGACAGGGAGTGAGATGATGCTGTTACGGTAATGGCGCTTTTCAGGGAAGATGACTTTGTTTTCCGGAATCCTGTCAGACAGGGCGGCTTCCAGGTTGTACGTCCTGAATATTGTGGCAATGCTGTCAGCGGAATAACCTACCGCATAGAATCCGCCGACAAGACTTCCCATGCTGACCCCGGTGATGTAGTCAGGTTTCAGTCCTGCCTCTTCCATTACTTTGATCACCCCGATATGTGCCAGCCCCTTGGCTCCCCCGCCGCTGAGAGCCAGACCGAGCTTCGGCCTTGAAAGAGTATCCTGAGGGTGCTGACGTGGTTGTGTCATGGCTGTATTGGACATTATCAGCAACAGGATCAGTAAATTGCCTGCCTTACGGATGGACCATATGTACAACGAACAGGTCATTGCAATGTGTTTGCGGTGTCAACTCTTTTTTTGAACTTCTATAAGCAAGTTAGGCATATTTTGTAAATTGGCGAGGTGAAAACCGCTGAAAAAAATGAGATGAAATGGCCGCCTTCTTCGCGGAAGGAGATGGAGGCACTGGGGTGGGAGCGACCCGATGTAATCATCTTTTCAGGCGATGCCTATATTGATCATCCCTCTTTCGGGACTGCAGTCATCACCCGCACCCTGGAGTCGGCAGGCATGCGCGTGGCGGTAGTGCCGCAGCCCAACTGGCGCGATGATCTGCGAGACTTCAGCAAGCTTGGGGCTCCGCGTTATTTCTTCGCCGTCACCGCAGGCAACATGGATTCCATGGTCAACCACTACACCGCCACGCGCAGGCTCAGATCAGATGATGCCTACACAACGGGAGGGGCGGCAGGCTTCAGACCCGACTACGCAACAATAGTTTATACGAAGGCCCTTAAGAAGCTTTTCCCGACGACTCCTGTTGTGATCGGAGGCATAGAGGCATCAATGAGGAGACTTATGCACTACGATTACTGGAAGGATGCGCTTGAGCCTTCCATACTCATATCCAGCGGTGCTGTCCTGCTCATTTACGGAATGGCGGAGAAGGCCGTGACCGAGCTGGCTGTGCGCGTCAGAAAAGGAGAGAAGGCGGGCCGCATCTTCGATCTTCAGCAGTCGGCCTTTCTTTTACCTGCCGGAGAGTCCCTCCAACCTCTCCCCGGTGTGAAGGATATGAAAATGCATCCGTGCGAGAAGGCCGTGGCATCAAAAAAGGCCTATGCCGAAAACTTTGTATTGTTTGAGAAGACAAGCAACAGCCAGAAGCCGGTAAGGCTCACTGAGCAGTGCGGTGAAAGGGTGGTTGTGGTCAACCCCCCGTTTCCGGCAGCCAGTGAGAAAGAGATTGACGCCATTTATGACCTGCCCTTCAACTACGCTCCTCACCCGCGGTACTCAAAGAAAGGCCCTATCCCCGCATGGGAGATGATCAGGTTCTCTGTCACCATCCACCGTGGTTGTTTCGGGGGATGCAGTTTCTGTGCCATAGCTGCCCACCAGGGCAAGTTCATCAGCAGCCGCAGCGAAGCCTCAGTGATGAGAGAGGTTGAACGCATGAGCAGAATGGAAGGTTTCAAGGGATATCTCTCTGACCTCGGAGGGCCGTCGGCAAACATGTACAGGATGGCGGGAAAGGATAAGGAGAGGTGCATGAAATGCGGGCGTCCGTCATGCATATGGCCAAGTGTATGTGATAATCTTGATACCTCTCATCAGGCTCTGACGGCCATGTACCGCAAGGTCAGCAGTCTTCCCTATATCAAAAAGGCATTCGTGGGCAGCGGCGTCAGGTATGACCTCCTTATGAAGGAGTATAACAGATCGGCCGGAGAGGCAGAGGAGCAATACCTCAGGGAACTGATAGTCAATCACACCAGCGGCAGGCTCAAGGTGGCACCGGAGCATACCGACGATGAGGTGCTGTACCTGATGAGGAAGAGCTCCTTCAGGCACTTCAGGAAGCTGAGGGATAAGTTTGCGGAGATCATCCGCCGGAGCGGACTTAAGTATGAGCTGGTGCCGTATTTCATTTCCGCCCATCCCGGAACCACTGAGCAGAAGATGGGTGCCCTCGCGCGCGAGCTGCAGGAGCTTGGCATGCATCCCGAGCAGGTTCAGGACTTCACCCCCACACCCATGACACTGGCCACGGCGATCTATTATCTTGGTTTCGACCCTTACACAGGGAAGAAGGTATATGTCGCCCGTGACCTGGCGGAGAAGCGGAGGCAGAAGGATTACTTTTTCAGGAAGAGGGGTAACCGGCAGTCTAAATAAGTCGGCAGTCAGCAGTCAGCAGTCGGGAGGGTTGACTGTGGACTGGCGACTGCCGGCTAAAAAAAAGAGGCCGGTGAAACCGGCCTCTTTTTTTGCCTATTCGTACTCTTTGAGTATGGCCTTGACATCATCGGGGGCTACCCTTCCGTAGGTTTTATCACCTACGAGGACAACGGGTGCGAGACCGCAGGCTCCTACGCAGCGAAGGCTGGAGAGAGAGAACTTGCCGTCGCCTGTCGTCTGTCCCACCTGAATGGCAAGCTCCTTTTTGAATTCATCAAGCACCTTCTCGGCTCCCCTGACGTAGCAGGCAGTACCCATGCATATGCTGATAGGATGCTTGCCCTTGGGAGTCATGGTGAAAAATGAGTAGAATGTAACCACACCGTACACCCTGGCAGTAGCAATATTCATCTTGTCTGCAATTACCTCCTGCACCTCTGCCGGAAGATAGCCGAAGTGCTCCTGCGTTTTGTGAAGTACGTTTATCAGCTCCACGGGGTCATTATTGAATGAATCACATATCTCGTTGATCTTATCAACATCCTGTTGTCTCAGTTCTATCTTTATACTTGACATCTCTTTGATTTTTATGTTAATAATTCAGATCTCACTGCTTGATGATGATCTTTGCCTTTCTGTCGAAATAGTGCGTGTGGAGCAGGTGATGCGCCTTTTCACTGTTGGGCTCCCCAAGGAACTCCTTGTAGAGCTGGATTATATATGGGTTCTCATGTGATACCCTGATGGGTTTGTTCTTATCCTCTTCATAAATGGCTTTGGCCCTGGCCTTAAGTATTGACGAGTCGCCGTGGTGCAACGGTTGTCCGCCGCCGCCGATACATCCTCCCGGGCATGCCATGACCTCTATGGCGTGGAACTTTGACCTTCCTGCTCTCACCTCGTCAAGCAGCTTGCGGGCATTGCCCAGGCCGTGGGCTATTCCGATGTTAAGAGGGAAACCGCCGAAATCAATTGTTGCCTGCCTGACACCTTCCATCCCTCGCAGCTCATCGAAATCAAGGCGGCTGAGCTTCTTGCCGGTGTGGAGTTCATATGCAGTACGCACGGCAGCCTCAATAACACCGCCTGTGTTTCCGAAGATGACTCCTGCGCCCGATGACTCACCCAGTGGCCTGTCAAAGTCCATATCAGGCAGGTTATTGAAGTCGATGTTTGCCTGTCTGATGAAATGAGCCAGTTCACGGGTTGAGATTGAGAAGTCGACATCGGGATTGCCGTCGACGGCGAATTCCGGTCTCTGGCTCTCATATTTCTTGGCAAGGCAGGGCATGATGGAGACAACCACCATATCCTGTCGCCTGACATTGATTTTATCGGCGAAATAGGTTTTTGCTATTGCTCCGAACATCTGCTGGGGTGATTTGGCTGTTGAAGGAACATCCTTCAGGTCGGGAAAATTGTGTTCAAAGAAGTTGACCCAGCCCGGGCAGCATGAGGTCAGTATCGGGATATTTGCATCCTTATCGCCCTTGAGGAACTTCCCAACCCTGGTGAGCAGCTCTGTGCCCTCTTCCATGATTGTCAGGTCGGCTGCGAAGTCGGTATCGAATACAAAGTCGAACCCGAGCTCCTTAAGTGCGGCGACAAGCTTTCCGGTCACCAGCGTCCCGGGTTTCATGCCGAACTCCTCTCCGAGGGCTGCGCGCACCGCGGGAGCAGTCTGAACAACCACGGTCTTGGTTGGGTCAACGATAGCCCGCAGTACTTCGCGGGTATGGTCTACCTCTGTCAGGGCGCCGGTCGGGCAGACGGCAACACACTGACCGCAGTATGTGCAGGGTGAGTATTCCAGGTTCTGCTCAAATGCCGGAGCAACGACAGCCATGAAGCCCCTGTTGACAGCCGAGAGGGCTCCGACAGTCTGTACCTCGTTGCACATCATCTCGCAGCGGCGACACATGATGCATTTGTCAAGCTCACGGATAATAGATGGTGAGGTGTCTTTCCTGTAGGTCGACATCTCAGCTATCTCCTGTCCGGGTATCTCCCTGATGCCAAGTCTGTTTGCCATGTCCTGAAGGTCGCAGTGACCCGACTTGGGGCAGATGAGGCAGTCTTTCGGGTGGTCAGAGAGGATGAACTCCATTACTGTCCTGCGGGCATTCAGTACCCTGGGAGTGTGGGTGCGGATAACCGCCCCGTCATCACATTTGGTAATGCAGGCCGGAGAGAGGTTCCTGCGTCCATGCACCTCGACGACGCATATCCTGCAGCCGCCGGGCTTGTTTTCGATATTAAGGTCATGAAGGTGCATGTGGCACAGGGTGGGAATGTCGATACCCATTTTTCGTGCAGCATTGAGTATGGTAGTACCCTTCTCAACTTCAACCTGTTTGTTGTCTATTGTCAGTTTTATTGTTTCCATCTTCAGTCTGGCTCTCATTAGTTGATTAACACAGCACCAAATTTGCATTTCTCGAAGCAGGCTCCGCATTTGATGCATTTTTCCTGGTCAATGAAGTGCGGTCCCTTGCGTTCGCCGGTGATGGCGTTTACAGGACATCCTCTTGCACAGGCGGTACATCCGACGCACTTATCGAGAATGATCGAGTATTTCATCAGGTCACGGCATGATCCTGCCGGGCATCTCTTGTCTGTTACGTGGGCAACATACTCATCCATGAAGTTGGCCATTGTCGAGAGGACAGGGTTTGGCGACGTCTGTCCAAGTCCGCAGAGCGATGTGTCCTTGATGACGTTGCACATGTTCTTCAGCCGGTCGAGGTCTGCCATGGTGCCGTTGCCCTTTGTGATGTGGGTGAGGAGTTCATGGATCCTCTTGTTTCCGATGCGGCACGGTGCGCATTTTCCGCATGATTCTTCAACGGTGAATTCAAGGAAGAACTTTGCTATTGAAACCATACAGTCGTCTTCGTCCATGACGATCATGCCTCCCGATCCCATCATTGATCCGACAGCCACGAGGTTGTCAAAATCGATCGGAGTATCGAGGTGCTGTTCAGTCAGACATCCTCCTGACGGTCCGCCGGTCTGCACGGCCTTGAACTTCTTACCGTTCTTTATGCCGCCGCCGATTTCAAAGATGATCTCCCTCAGGGTGGTTCCCATGGGGACTTCGATGAGTCCTACGTTGTTGATCTTGCCTGCCAGTGCAAATACCTTTGTGCCTTTTGATTTCTCCGTCCCGATTGCTGAGAACCACTCCCAGCCCTTTGTAATGATCACGGGCACGCTGGCAAATGTCTCAACATTATTCACGTTTGAAGGTTTGCCCATGAAGCCGCTCTCAGCCGGGAAAGGGGGTTTGTTTGTGGGTTCACCGCGGGCTCCCTCCATGGAATGAATAAGCGCCGTCTCCTCACCGCAAACAAATGCTCCCGCTCCGTATCTCATCTCTATGTCGAAGCTGAAGTCGGTTTCGAAAATATTGTTTCCAAGCAGGCCATATTCACGTGCCTGTCCGATGGCCACCTTAAGGCGCTGGATGGCCAGGGGATATTCAGCCCTGATGTAAATGAGTCCTTTGGACGCTCCTATGGCATATCCGCAAATGGCCATTGCTTCAAGAACGGAGTGAGGGTCACCCTCAAGCACCGAGCGGTCCATAAAGGCTCCCGGGTCTCCTTCGTCAGCGTTACATACAACATATTTCTGATCAGCCTGGTTCTTTGATGCTATCTCCCACTTGAGTCCCGTGGGGAAACCTGCGCCGCCGCGTCCGCGAAGTCCTGATTTCTTAACAATGTCAACGACATCAGAAGGTTTGAGCTCCGAGAGACATTTGCCCAAAGCTGCATAACCATCACGGGCTATGTATTCGTCAATGTTTTCAGGGTTAATGAACCCGCAGTTGCGCAGGGCGATACGTATCTGCTTGCGGTAGAAGCCCATATGCTTCGAGTCGGCAATATGCTCCCTGCTCTTCGGATCAACGTAGAGCAGCCTCTGGACTGGTCTGCCCTTGATCACATGCCCGGCCACGATGACAGGGGCGTCTTCCGGTTTGACCTGAACGTAGAAGGTGTTGTCAGGCATAACCTTTACAACAGGGCCTTTCTCGCAGAAGCCGAAGCATCCGGTCATTATTACCTGTACCTCGCCGGCGAGGCCCTTCTCTTCAAGTTCCCTCTTCAGGTTCTCAACAATGAGACTGCTTTCTGAGGCTCGGCATCCGGTACCGCCGCAGACAAGAAGGTGCATTCTGAATTTTGTCATAATAAGTTTCCTCCCTGCTATTAGTCTATTTTTTCATAGTTTACCGGTATGATCCCTTCAACCAGCTCACCGTTCTTGATGTATTTTTCAATTATCTCATCGGCCCTCTTCCTGTCAACAAACCCGTAAACTACGGGTTCCTTGCCCGGGAGCTGAATTTCAATGGTCGGCTCAGCATAACAGTAGCCCATGCATCCTGTCTGGGTCACCACGGCCCCGATGCCTCTCTTGTCAAGCTCATCGATGAAGAAATCCATGATCGGCCTGGCCCCGGACGCAATGCCGCATGTTGCCATGGCAACCTTGACCTGAACGAGTCCTTCAGGGCTGTCACCCTTGATCCTCAGATCGAGTTTCGCCTGTGTCTCTTCCCGAATTCTTTTTAAGTCTGCCAGTGTTTTAAGTTTTCCCATATCAACTGATGTTTATCATCCGATGTTTTTTGCCTGCAATTTGATCTGCAAAACTACCCGATATAAGTTATTAAATTCCTAATATTTGTCATTACGGGCCTTGCATTTTGTTATCGCACTCCTCGTTTTCACCTTAGTCGTAACATTTATTCGCGCACAAAAATAATAAATAATGTTATTATAATAACACTGTTATAAAAATAACAAACAAGCACAGTTATGACGATATTAAATTGAGTGGATAAAGATTAATATGCTATTTATCTGATATTTGCGAACTCAGAACCGGGTTTCCAGGCTGGTCTGATATCACCAGTCACTATCCTGAAGGCTACTTCAAAAATCGCTTTGGCATCTTCCTCTACACCCTCGAAGTTCATTTCAGGGTAGTAGTTGTCAGCAGGTTTGTGGTACATTTTTGTGAGGTATTCCCTCTCTTTTTCTGCTGCCCACTCTTTTCCAAACTCCCTGCTGTCGCAGTTGCCTCTGGCGAACAGTGAAGGCACTCCGATACGTGCAAAGGGAAAATGGTCTGACCGGAAGTACATTCCTGTCTCAGGATTGGGGTCAGGAAGTATGTACCTTTCCTGTGCCTTTGCTGCCTCAGCCAGCAGATCATCCAGTTCCGACTGTCCGTAGCCGGTGACCATTATGTCTTTCATCCTTCCGATGGGCAGGAGCAGGTCATTGTTGAAGCAGGCGATTATTTTGTCCGGGTCGACCGGGGGATTGGCTGCGAACCATGATGATCCGAGCAGTCCCTGTTCCTCGGCGGTGGGGAAGAGCAATATGACTGACCGTTCCGGCCGCTTTTTCATAGAGGCGAATGCCTCTCCGATTTCGAAGGCCCAGGCCATTGATGTACCGTTATCGACGGCTCCGTTATATATTGAATCGCCGTTTTCAGCTTCGCCGATTCCGAAGTGATCCCAGTGTGCTGAGACAACAATACATTCTTCCGGGTGCACGCTTCCCGGGAGTATGCCTGCCACATTCACCGAGCTATTGGCTATATGGCTGTTTATAAGCTTCATCGAGATGGAGGCTCCGATATCAAAGCCTTTATAACCTGCCCTGCACGCTTCACTCCTCAATATGTCCACATCAAGTCCCCTTGCTGCGAAGATCCGTGAGGCAGCTCCGGCGCTGAACCAGCCCGTGACGGCACATGGGGGTACTTCTTCCCCGGTCTGCTCCATATAGAGTCCCGGCGAGATGGAGCTCTTCCTCGGTATGGAGTAATCGTAACCCGCTCCCACAGTCTCGTGTACAATTATTATTGCCGCGGCCCCCTGTCTTGCTGCCTCATCATACTTGTACGTCCAGCGGCCGTAGTAGGTCATCTCACGGCCCTTGAACAGGTTAGAGTCGCCGGTATAGAGTCCGGGGTCATTGACAAGCACCACGGCGCATTTGCCTTTCACATCGAGGCCTTCATAGTCGTTCCAGCCGTATTCTGGGGCAACGATGCCGAAGCCGCAGAAGACCATCGGGATATCATCAAGCACCACAATCTGTTTCATTGAAGGGGACTCCACAGCGATATCATCGGGAGCCGACAGTTCCAGCTTCTCCTCTCCGGCGGTAATAAGCACCTTACCGTCAACCATGGTTGTGATCTCCACCATCGGGACCTCCTGGAACCAGCTCTCTCCGAATGCCGGGCTGAAGCCGATCTTCTCAAGTTCGCCCGACAGGTATGCCGCAGTAATGGTCTCCCCGGGGGTGAACGGCTTGCGACCCATGAAACTGTCAGCGCCAATCGTTCTTGTATATTCGCGCATTTCATCGGCGGTGATTGTGGCCGAAGCTCTCCTGAGGGCATCACCGCCTGAACAGGATGCGGCAAGCAGGGTCACGGCGATGAGTGGAATAATGCAAGTCTTCATTTTTAGTATGTTTAAGCTATAATACACAGGTTTACAATTACTTCAACCGCCTTCTCCATTGACTGGAGGGGGATGTATTCATGGCGGCCGTGATAATTGTGTCCGCCGGTAAAGAGGTTCGGGCAGGGGAGACCCATGAATGAGAGCCTGGCACCGTCGGTGCCGCCCCTTACAGGTTTTATAACCGGTTCAACACCGGCCTTCCGGTATGATTTAACTGCCTCTTCAACAATATGATAGTTCGCTTCAATAATCTCCTTCATATTGAAGTACTGGTCCTTCAACACTACGGTTACTGAGGCTCCCTTGTACCTCTTTCTGATTTCCGAGGCTGCTTCATCCAGTATCTTTTTTCTGTCACTGAATTTCACCGGGTCATGATCTCTTATGATATACTTCATAACGCTCTCTTCCACAGACCCTTTTATATCATAAAGGTGGAAGAAGCCCTCATAGTCCGATGTGTGCTCAGGTCTCTCCCGGTTCGGGAGCAGGGAATCAAGTTCACGGGCGAGCATAATTGAATTGATCATTGTATCCTTTGCCGTTCCCGGGTGTACGCTGCGGCCCCTTACAGTGACCGTGGCGGCAGCGGCATTGAAGTTCTCATATTCCAGCTCGCCGATTCCGCCTCCGTCAAGGGTATAGGCATAGGAGGCTCCGAAGGAGGATATGTCAAAGTGATCAGCGCCTCTGCCGATCTCCTCATCAGGGGTGAAAGCGATCCTTACCATGCCGCGCTTCAGCTCCGGGTGTGCCAGAAGATATTCCATTGCAGTGACTATCTCAGCAACTCCTGCCTTGTCGTCAGCCCCCAGCAGCGTTGTTCCGTCAGAGGTAATGATGGTCTGCCCGATGTATCTGGAAAGTTCCGGGAAATCCTTTGGTGACAAAATGAAACCGTGTCGGGGATTGAGGATAATATCCCCGCCGTCATAGTTAAGGTGCACAAGAGGATTGACGTTTTCCGACGGTGATTCCGGGCTGGTGTCCATATGTGCGATAAATCCCACAACGGGACGTTCAGTTGCGGTGTTTGCCGGCAGTGTTGCCATTACATACCCGTTGCCGTCAAGGGTCACATCAGCCATTCCGATCGCAGCAAGCTCCTCTGCCAGTCGCCCGGCAAACACTCTCTGCCTGTCGGAAGAGGGAGAGAGTGAATTGGCTTCGTCAGGACTGGTGTCTATACGGACATATTCAAGAAACCTTTTCAGAAGATTTTGCATCCGTGATATTTTAATTAATTGGTTAAGTATGGTAACATCTGCGGCCAGGACAGCATTTATATCTGTTTCCGGACAGCTATATTATCTCAGGATAAGGTTTCCAAGAAGTACCCTTCCGCTCTTCCAGTAGGCCCTGAAGTAGGGGTTATCTGAAAGGTAAACAACAGTGCCCTTTCCGATAGTCTCTGAGATTATGACGCCGGTATTCTTCACCTTTTGCCTGAACTTGTATCCCGCAAATCCTGAAACCGGCTTATTGTCTGTTATATATCCAATGTTGCTGCCCTTCTCCAGGAACGGTAGTCCTTCGTTCCTCTTCATCATGAACCACTCATTGCCCATTCCGGATGCAAACGGATGGGTATCATCAATATTTACCCTGAATATTGCACCTGCAGATCTCTCTGTTGCAGACAGACGGCGCTGGTCTTCATACCTTTTAAGCAGTGTCGTATCAGAGCCGGTTGCCTTAACGATTTTCTTTTCCTCTGCCTCCTTTGCTTCGTAAGCCTTTGCCAGTCCTGTTGTCTTTTCTGCTTTAAACAGAGCCAGTGCATTGTCCATTGCAATCACCCTCCCTCCGCCTGAGAGATACGCCATTATCTTGTCCTTCGAATCGGTTAAGGTTCCTCCGGGAAGTATGACAACATCATAGTCGGATAAGTCTGCCTCTTTGAGGTTTGAGCAGTCAATCACCGTCACCGGGTATTCGAGCTCTCTCTCCATGAAGAACCATATCTCTCCGAATGACTGTGATGTACCCTCTCCTCCGACCAGGGCAACCACCGGTCTGTTGTTAACCGGTGAGTAGTCTGATCCCATATCCTTGCCCGATGTCACCATGCCTCCGGCGAGTTTTACCAGCGTCACTCCGCTGGCGGCCACGGCCTCAAGGACTTTTGCGTCAAACTGCTGATTGTGTCTGTTGTCCCCACGTGCCACTATCACTGATCCGCGGCTGAAAGAGGTTCCGGCCGCCACGAAGGGCTTGACCGAGTAGCGTACATTCAATCCTGCCTTGTAAAGCTGTGCCATGAACTTAAGCTCATTGAAGCCGGTCATGCTGGCAGCATATGCGTAAGGCATTACGGTATCGGAAGGCATCTCCGCCGCAGTGTCTGCCTCTGCTCCGGCATCAGCAACAGGCAGTCTCTCTTCTGAAGCGTAGGCCTCAATATTGTATACATACGGAAGTGCCCATGCCGTCAGGTCATAGCTGATGGAGTCGGTTGACCTCGACTCAGGTTCGAACAGTACCTGCATCAGTCGCGACTGAGGCTGATAGGCACTTACCAGGATGTCATTCTTCTCAACAGTAAGGCTTACCTGACTTCCGGTACGGTAGTCGAAGGCAGTGATTTTCTTTCCTGTTGCACGGGCGCTGTCATACCTTATCTGGTTGCTTTCAAGCAGCTGTTTCAGTGATTTCAGGGAAGCGGCGTCTGCATTTCCCTTGATAATTATCGTTTTGTATTTGAATACCGGTTTTTCCGCATTGCTTTTAAAGAAAGCGTAAAACTCCTTCAGCAGTCTCTCACGGTTGTCTTCTGCGGCGGAAAGTATTGCCATGGAGGCCAGGAAGTGACCTTCAACACGTTGCGTCAGGGTCAGGGTATCAATCTCATCGCGTTCCAGCGAGAGTCCGGCACGGGCACCGCCGCCCTGCTCAAGTGTATAGCCCATTGCGCCGTTGAAGAGTGGCCATGTGTCACCGAAGCTGGGGCAGAAGAGGTCAAAATTATCTTTGGTGTAATAAAGGCGGAAAGAGGCGTCGAACAGCTCAGAAGCCTTCTGGCCGGTAAGGGCGTGGTATTCTTTCTGCCACGGGGTGATGACTTCATGCCACGGTTCTGCAGCGGGAGGGAAGAAATAGGTGCTGCCTGAGCCCATCTCGTGGAAGTCGGCATGCACATGAGGCATATAACTGTTATACAACTTCATGCGGGCCTGCGTCTCCTTCTGCACATGCCAGCTCCAGTCGCGGTTGAGGTCAAACATATAATGGTTCAGCCTTGCAGAGGGCCATCCCTGGTTATGTTCCCAGGCATTGGGATCGCTGTTTGGCGGCCATCCCTGGGCTCTCCTGTACCTGGAGGTAAAGAGATCGCGTCCGTCAGGGTTCTGGCACGGATCAATGATGATGATCATGTTCTTCAGCCAATCGCCTGAACCGTCCCATGACTCCGTGACCAGGGTATGGAGCACCTTCATGGAAGCCTCGGCTCCTGCAGGTTCAGATCCGTGAACACTGTAGGCAAGCCATACAATGGGTAACGATTCTCTCTCCGGGCTGCCTGAAGCCAGTCCCGTGCGCTGAAGGTTGGAGAGCCTTATCTGCTCCAGCTTCTCCAGGTTTTCAGGCGAGGAGACGATGCACACGCTCAGCGACCTGCCTTCCCAGGTCTCTCCGTACTGAAGGTACACAGCCCGGGGACTGACATCGGCTACATGCCTGAAATACTCGGTTACAGAGTGCTGGAAAGTGAACTGTTCACCGGGTTGGTACCCAAGGAATTGTTCGGGAGTCTTGAGTTCCTGTGATGACAGAGATGCCGAAACAGCAGCAGCAATGATGCATGTGAGAATGTATCTTTTCATTGGATAAGTTTAGCAGATGTAAATATACATTTTCGATATCAGATTGTCGATTAAATCAAAACTCGCAAATCCTAAATTTGAGCCGGCGACGCAGGCGCAGGATCAATCCCGTACACGAGGTGTCGCGAAGCAGATAACAATTCGCAAATCGCCAATCTTTCTGACTTTACAGATTGAGTATCCGCCTTTGGCGGAGACGAAATCCCGATAACGAAGTGTATCGGGACTTTTGACTTTTCAAAGTCAGATATGGAACAGTCTGCCCAGGCTTCGTCCCCTTTTCAGCCTGTAGTGTATGAAGATGAATATCATTGCAATAATCAGGAGTGACGCTGCCGTGACAACTGACCACTGAAGTTTGAAGGCCGACATTAACAGTCTGTCAATGAGGTATTCGACGATGACGGTAAAGAGTGCCAGGGCGACCATGATGGTAGCCAGCAGGTTAAGTCCCCGGTACCTTGACAGGGAGTTGAGAAAAATCACCGCGGCTGTAAGAAGTGCTGCTGACAGGGCCATCGGGAGTCCGACGGTTCGTGACCATCCGTGGTGACCTGTAAAATTATCAAGGAGCCACAGAAACAGGATTGTTGCCGTGGCTGTGACACTGATCACCAGGTATTGTTTTCCTCTCAGCAGGTATATGCCTGATACCATTGCAATGAGATACCCTATGCAGGTGGTTGTGATAAGAGACCAACTCATCCCCTTGCCGAATACGGCATCAATGGCGATGGTGATTGTCACGCCTGATACAAGTATCAGCATGAATATCTCATATATGTTCCTTGAGTTTTCTATCCTTGATACCCTGAAGATGTCAGCCGGAGAGGCTACCCTGTTCCTTATCCCATCTGAAGGCTCACAGAGGGGACATTTATCGTTCCCCTCGCCGAGATCAACGCCACAGTTTTTACAGATTGACATTCCGTATGTATTTATGCATTTCCACGAAGTTTGACAGGCAGTCCTGCTGCTGTCAGTTGCTTAACGAACTTACTTTCCAGTTCAGGGTTGTCAGTGAGTGACCCGAATGTAATTATTGTATTCTTTCCCAGCGTGATCAGCCCGCCGGTGATCTTGATATCGCTGTGCGGAGGTGGGGGAGTGACAGACATTGCCTCCATCATTTCTGCAGCCGGGCCTGACGGAACCACCCTTCCCATGTTGGTGATCGTGCTCGTAAACTGTGTAGGGCCGAATCTGTTATAGAGAAAGCGCATGACCGGGCTTTTGATGAAGAGGGGTATAATGCGTATAAGGGCATTCTTCTCACCTGACACATTCCGGCTGATGACCTGTCTGATCCTTTTCTCATCAGTCATCATCTGAATGGTGAGCTTCACCTCCCTGATCACCTCTTCAAACGAGTAATGACCCATCCGGATATCCAGGGCGGGCATTGCGAAGAGAGAGAAGTTACGCAGGGTGGTTGCTTCATATCTTTTCCGAAGGTCGAACGGCACCTGGACCCTTATGTGAGGTGATCCCTTTCCCTTTTCGAGTCTTATCTCCTGCAGCAGAAAAAGCAGGGTGGATGCCAGGTATTCTGTTATGGTGCAGCCTGCTGCCCTGGACGTTGCTGCCAGGTTTTCGGCCGGGATTTCAAACTCCGTCACCCTGAAGCGGGGAACCGGACGCAGTGAATACGGCAGATGCCATGCACCGGCAAGCGTGGCAGGATGAGGAATACCCTTTTCATAGTGCCGGGTGAAGAGATCATCTGTGGAGCCGGGCATTGGTCCATCCACAACCTCAGGGAACGGCACATCAGTGATACCGCATGCGTTATGAAAATAGTGGTTCAGGAGGGTTTTGAGGAAGAATATTGCACCGCCGCCATCTGTAAGTATGTGGAAAAATTCGACGGAGATACTGTTGCCGCGGACAAGGATCCTGTATACCAGCTCACCTTTTATTGTCCGCGGAAAGGGCAGGCATCTCGGTCCGCTGTCGGCCAGAATCCTTGGCGGATTCCCGTTATACTCGAGGTAATACCAGAAGAATCCCTTGCACAGTTCAACACTGAAGAAGGGGAAAAGTAAGGCTGTCTCCTCTGATGCTTTTACCAGGGCAGGAAGAACAACGGGTGAGGTGAGGAAGATGGATATGCGGAAAACTCCCGTAAGCTCTGACCCGGTTATGGCTGGATAAATTTTAGCCGCGTTGTCAAGTTTCATCCATTCAAGGGGTGGATGAATTTCCCGTTCTCTCCCCATTCACCACTTATGATAATGCAAAAGTAAGCATAACTATCGGCTTTCGGTGATGTGTTGCCGGACATATTCCTGAGGAGCCAAGGGTAACTTTGTTATATTTGTTTGCATAAAACCGCACTTAACCTCAAAAATATCATGATGAAAAAGATGTTCAGGATTCTTCAGCTCTCATTGCTGCTGATTTCACCTGTAACCCTTTCAGGACAGAGGCCGGGACCTGATATCCGGCCGGGATTCATAAAGTGGATAGATGATAACCGCATTCTGGTAAGGTTATATGATGAAACGAAGCCCGGAATCAGTACGGAGGAGAATCTCATTATAAAGGAATATGACTGCAGAACGGGTCAATCAGTAAAGGTGGATGACTACCGGACCGAAATGCAGAAGTTGATGGACCTGCTCCCCGAGGGTGTCACACCCGGACCTGACATGGCTGCCACATCTGACATGCAGGCTGTTGTATTGCTCCGCGACGATGACCTCTGGTACTATGCGGCCGGTAACCCTGAAGGCATTAAGCTGACCGGTGACCCGGGCAAAGAGGTGAACATGAGGTTTGCTCCCGGAGACAGGCGAATAGCATATACAAAGAATAAAGATCTATACTACTATGATCTTGACCTCAGGAGTGAGACCCGCCTTACTTTCGATGCCACGAATAAAATCTACAACGGATGGGCATCGTGGGTCTATTTCGAAGAGATACTCGGACGGGCCTCAAGGTATGCTGCATTCTGGTGGTCACCCGATGCTGAACGGATTGCCTACCTGCATACTGATGACAATCCGGTTCCGCTGTTTCACCTCAACAGGCTGGAAGATACTGACGGACCGCGTGGCCAGCTTGAGATAACACCCTATCCCAAACCGGGTGACCCGAACCCGAAGGTGAAAATGGGCATCGCCGACCTGGCGACGGGTAAGACCACCTGGGTAAAGAGCGATGAGGAGAAAGATCAATACACCGCCTGGCCATCATGGACACCGGACGGAAAAAAACTGATGATACAGATACTGAACCGTGACCAGAATGACATGCGGTTCATTCTGGCTGATGCAGCCACGGGAGAAAACACGGAAATATACAGGGAGACGCGGCCAACGTGGGTTGATTTCTTCGAAGACATTTATGTAATGAATGACGGCAGCGGGTTCCTGGTGAGGAGCTGCCGGAACGATTGGCACAATCTGTACTTCTACGGCTGGGACGGCACACTGAAGTCGCAGGTGACAAACTTCAGATGGAAAGTCAATGAGATTGTCAGGGTTGACGAGGCCAGGAAAGAGGTTTATTTCACAGGATCGGGTCCGGAGGCACTTGATAATAATCTGTTCAGGGTGCGGCTCGACGGTACCCGGCTGCTCCGGATGACATCAGGCGAAGGGTACCATACTGCTTCGGTATCACCCGGAGGCTCATGGGTTGTCGACAACTGGAGCAGTCTTGCCAACCCCGGAGCGATTGATCTGATAAACAAGGGAGGGAAGATGGTACGAACGATATACCGCCAGGAGGAACCTGAGTTTGATCCTCAGAAGCATCAGCGGGTTGACCTGGTTAGAATAAAGACCACTGATGGTCTTTTCGATATGCCGGCCCTGATAACCTACCCGACAGGTTTTGATGCAACGAAGAAATATCCGGTCATATTCACCATTTACGGCGGCCCTGATGCGGGAAGCATCCGTAACAGGTGGCAGGGTCTCCAGCCCCGGTGGTACGCAGAGAACGGTATAGTAACCATAAATGTTGATCACCGCGGCTCAGGCACCTTTGGGAAGAAGGGGCTCGATTACATGTACCGGTCACTTGGCAAATGGGAGATATCCGATTATTCAGATGCGGTGAAATGGCTCAGGACCCAGCCCTGGGTTGACTCATCGCGCATGGGCATAACCGGCGGATCATACGGAGGCTACGTAACCTGCATGGCACTCACCGCAGGTTCCGGATACTGGACCCACGGCATAGCTGATTATTCAGTGACTGACTGGAAGCTTTATGACAATGTCTATACTGAAAGGTTCATGGACACTCCTGAACAGAATCCCGAGGGCTATAAGGCTGGCTCAACCCTCACTTATGCCGCTGACCTGAAGGGAAAGTTGCTTATACGTCACGGTGACATGGACGACAATGTCCATATGCAGAACACGATATGGCTTGTTACAACTCTCCAGGACCTCAACAAACCATTTGAAATGATGATCTATCCGGGTGAGCGACACGGCTGGGGCGGACCCAAAAGAGTGTTTATGACCAATGAGTCTAACAAATTCTGGCTGAAGCATTTCTTCGGCAGGGAAGATAACTAAACAGGTAGGCAATGGCTGCAACAGAATATAAAAAACAGCTCTCCTCAATGCGTGAGCTTATGAAGAAGAGGGGGCTTGACGCTCTTGTAATACCCTCATCCGATCCTCATCTCGGAGAGTATGTTCCTGACCACTGGAAGGTTATAAGGTGGCTTACCGGGTTCACCGGTTCTGCCGGAACCGTGGTGATCACGAAGTCATTTGCAGGTCTCTGGACAGACAGCCGGTATTTCATTCAGGCCGAGGAGCAGCTGCAGGATTCAGGCTATGGGCTGGTGAGGCTGAAGATCCCTCACACACCTGAGTATATTGATTGGCTGGCAGGCAGAATGAAGAAGGGAAGCACAGTAGCCGTTGACGGCAGGCTGA
Source organism: Rikenella microfusus (assembly GCA_022736275.1). Lineage (GTDB taxonomy): Bacteria > Bacteroidota > Bacteroidia > Bacteroidales > VadinHA17 > SR-FBR-E99. The sequence goes on from DZBJ01000018.1 coordinate 49,893, forward strand.
TCTCAGCCGGACAGGTTACGCTCCTCAAGACAGCTCTCAGGGAAAAGGGGGTGAAGCTGACACTTAAGGGAGATCTGGTGAGCCGGCTGTGGAGAGAGAGGCCTCCTCTGCCCCTGAAGATGGCCTTTGCACATCCTCAGGAGTACGCGGGCGAGAGCCGTCGTGACAAGATTGCTCGGGTGAGAAAAAGAATGGCGGAGATGGAGATTGATTACCATCTGCTCACCTCCTGTGATGACATTATGTGGCTTCTCAATATCCGGGGGGATGACATAGCTTACAGTCCGCTTCTTCTCTCCTTTGCCATTGTCAGCGACAGGCAGGTGATGCTTTTTGCCGATGAGGATAAGATACCCACAGCCATGAAAGCCGAGTTTGATAAAGACGGGGTGATACTTCTGCCCTATGAAATGACCGAACCTGTTCTCGGTTCACTGCCGGAAAAATCCTCCATCCTTCTTAACCCTGCAACTACCTCTGCAGCGCTCTATGCTTCGTTGCCACGTGGTTCCGGGGTCACCGGGGAGGTGACTATTCCCACCCGGTTTAAGGCAATAAAGAATGAGACTGAGATCAGAAATCTACGCGAGGTTATGATCCGTGACGGAGTTGCCCTCACGCGCTTTTTTTACTGGCTTGAGCAGACCATCGGCAGAAGGGAGGTGACTGAACTCTCAGCAGCAGCCCGCCTGGAAGAACTGAGACTGGAGCAGGAGGGCTGTACCGGCCCCTCCTTCTCCACCATTGCCGCCTGGAACGGTCATGCTGCTCTGCCCCATTATGTACCATCACCTGCAACGGATGCAGTCCTCGGATCGAAAGGCATCTTTTTGCTCGACTCCGGAGGACAGTATTACGGGGGAACGACAGACACAACGAGAACCATTGCCCTGGGCAAGCCTGACGGTGACATGAAGAGGGACTTTACTCTCGCCCTGAAGGGTACATTAGGCCTTGCCATGGTTAAATTTCCATATGGGACAAGGGGATACCAGATTGAGGTTCTTGCCAGGAAGGCACTGTGGGACAACGGGCTGAATTACGGGCACGGGACAGGTCACGGTGTCGGCAGCTTCCTCAACGTGCATGAGGGCCCACAGACAATAGGGTCAGTCGCAACAGGCGACCTGAAGACGGTGCTGGAACCGGGAATGGTCATATCTGATGAGCCTGCCATATACAGGGAGGGAAGGTACGGCTTCAGAACCGAAAATCTTGTTCTCTGCGTTGATGACTCCGAAACTGATCACGGCAGGTTCCTTAAATTCGAGACTGTGACACTATGCTATATCGACACGTCTCTGACAGAAGCAGCTCTCCTTGATGCCCGGGAAATCGAATGGCTGAACAGCTATCATGATAAAGTCTGGTCGGAACTATCCCCCAGGCTGGGGGCTGATGAGCGGAAGTGGCTCAGGGAAAAGACGCTTCCGATAAAAAAATAAGATGAACAAAATTAACAACAGATCAATGATGAAGACTTTACTTTTAGTCATTTCAGTGTCAGCCGCAATGCTGGCATCATGCAGCAGCAATCCAATGACCCTCGAGGAGAGGCTTGCGACCCTTCCAGGAGCCACTGTCACAAAGATCGAAAACGATACTCTTTTCAATGAGGCATACGAGATCAATATCTTCCAGCCCCTCGACCATAATAATCCTGATGGTCCGGGTTTCACGCAGCAGGTATTCCTGGGTTATGCCGGAGCTGACAGGTCTGTGGTTGTAGAGACGGAAGGCTATTCAGCCAGGTTCCGGAAGAGCGAGCTGACAAGAATGCTTCAGTGCAACCAGATCATCATTGAGCACAGGTATTTTGAAGATTCACAGCCTGACTCCATGCAGTGGCAGTATCTCACCACCTGGCAGGCTGCAACCGACCAGCACAGGATAATAGAGCTTTTCAAACCGGTTTTCCCGGCTAAATGGCTCACCACCGGCGTCAGCAAGGGAGGACAGACGGTGATGTTCCACAGCTACTACTACCCTGACGATGTCGACGCACGGGTTCCGTATGTTGCTCCGCTCAATTTCGGGCCTGAGGATGCGCGGTTCAAACCTTTTCTTGAGAATGTTGGGACCCCGGAGTGCCGGCAGAGGGTTTTTGACTTTCAGAAGCTGGCGCTGGAGAGGTTTGACAGCCTGTTCCCCAGGCTTCTATCACTGGCGGAGGAGAGGGGCAAAAACAAAAGTGTCGTGAAAATTGTCAGGCCGGAGGGCTCTCACAGCACCAGGATAAATAACCTCCCGGACGAGCAGAAGGAACTTGTTTTTTCAAAGCTCGAGAAGTGGCTTGAGGTAACTCCCGTGGATTTGTAGATGCCGGCATGGTCACCTCTCAAGGCGTCATTTTCAAATATTTAAATAAATTTGGAAATGTTAAAAATAATTAAATACCTTTGTAATAATTGGTGCTGCAGGGCATTCTGTATAACTTAATCCTACATGGTGCTCCGCAGGCCTTTTTAAATATTTTTATTAACATTTAATTTAATTTTCAGATGAACATTTTTGTAGCCAAGCTGAGCTCTGTAACCAAAGCAGAAGACCTTCAGGAACTTTTCAGCAAATTTGGAGAGGTGATCTCCGCAAAAGTTATTATGGACCGTGAGACCGGCTTTTCAAAGCGTTATGGTTTCGTAGAGATGGCTGATGACCGTGCCGGTTATGAGGCTATCGAAAAACTCAACAACTCAGAGCTTGACGGTAGCGAGATCATCGTCAAGAGATCTGAGCCCAAGGCAGAGAAAAAGCCTTTCAGACCGCGCCGCGATTTTCGCGACAAAGATCGTGAACCGAGATATTAGGATGATGAATTAACGAGAGAGGCCGGAATTCCGGCCTCTTCTTTTTTTGCGATAAATCAGTTTTATGTTATCCGTGAAGGATCTGTGCCTGGGCCCAGTAGACTGCGGCTCCGGACAGGTAACCTGCCAGTGCCAGTAATGATATCTTCTTCATGTACCAGATGAAGTCTATCCTCTCAAGTCCCATTGCAGCCACACCCGCAGCAGAGCCTATGATCAGCATGCTACCTCCCGTTCCTGCGCAATAGGCAAGTAGTTCCCAGAACAATCCGTTCTGGACGAAGAAGCTTGCATAAGCCGGGTCTGCTGCCAGGCGCAGCATGTCAGGTGTGACAATGTCATACATACCCATTGCTCCTGCAACCAGGGGGACATTGTCAACTACTGCTGATATCGCTCCGATAGCCACGTTGATCAGGTAGATGTTACCAAGTTTATCGTCAAGCCAGCCGGCCAGGAGGCTGAGGTGTCCCGCACTCTGAAGGGCGGCGACGGCAGAGAGGATACCAAGGAAGAAAAATATGGTAGGAGTGTCTACTCTCTTCAGTATATTATATATAGTAAGTTTCTTTTTAAGCTCTTCTGCCTTGTTGCGGTGCATTATCTCAGATACCATCCAGAGCACTCCGAGGCCGAAAAGCATACCTACATAAGGAGGAAGATGAGTGAGAGTCTTGAAGACCGGGACAAAGAGAAGCAGTGATACTCCCAGGATAAGCATGAAGGTTTTTTCGAAGGGAGTGGTAATGTCTGCTGAACTGTGAGCCTTCTCCGGCCTGTTAATCTCTCCCGAGACCATAAAGGAAAGTATCGCAAGCGGCACGATTATATTGACAAGGCTTGGCAGGAAGACCTTCAGGATAATATTTACCGTGGTTATCTGTCCTCCTATCCAGAGCATGATTGTGGTGACGTCACCAATCGGAGACCATGCACCGCCGGCATTGGCAGCAATCACAATTAAGCTGGCAAAGATCCATCGCGTAGGCTTATCCGAAACGAGTTTCCTGAGAAGAGCAATCATTACGATGGTTGTCGTCAGGTTGTCGAGGACGGCTGACATGAAGAATGTTATGAACCCGATCACCCAGAGCAGCTTCACCTTGCTTTTTGTGTTGATCTTGTCTGTGACCACCTTGAAGCCCTGGTGCTGGTCAACAACCTCCACTATTGTCATGGCGCCGAAGAGGAAGAAGAGTATCTCGGCTATGTCAACCAGGTGATGAGCCAGTTCATGCTTTACAAAATCGTTTGGATGGCCGGCAAGTTCCACAGTCTCACGAAATGGTGTCGTGGAGAAAAGATCAGGGTTCATCACAGGTACGATATCATTTATGATCTCCTGTGCCATCATTTTCATCTCTGCCCATGAGGGAGAGAATCCGAGGGCAAGGACCTGTTCGCTGAAGAGAGCATAGAGAGCCCAGAGGATGGACCCAAGCAGGAGTGCACTGGCAGCTTTCTCGATTTTAAGAGGGTGCTCCAGGGCTATTGCCAGATAACCCAGGAAAAAGAGGACAACCATTAAAATGAACATAGCTCAGAAATTTTTGTGCAAAATTAGGTATTCAGTTCGACTGTGAAAGAATTATCATAAAAATCATAGGAGAAAAGTTTTCCCGAAGACCGGGATCTCAATGTTGCCTATGCCCCTTGTCTCAAGATATGACCTGTAGGTGACCTGTGTTTCATAATCACCGTGCACCAGGAATGTCTTTTTCAGCCTGTCAGGGTCCTGGCACGAAAGATAATCACCCATCTCCCTGTAGTCGCCGTGGCCGGAATAGGATTCGATTCTCTCAATGTCAGCCTTTACAGGGTATTTGGTTCCGTGAATGGAGACCTCCTTCTCTCCCCTGAGCAGCCTTGCCCCGAGGGTTGAGGGTGCGCAGTAGCCTACCGCAAGAACGGTATTTGCTGGATTGCTTATGCTGTTTGCCAGGTGATGCTTCACGCGCCCGGCCTCCATCATTCCAGACGATGAGATGATGATCACCGGTTGTTTGATCTCATTCAGGCTCTTCGACTGTTCAACAGAGGTTATATAGAAGAGTGAATTGAAACCGAACGGATCCGGGTCGGTGAGCATCACCTCTCTCAGGTCATCATTGAAGCAGTCGGGGTGCATCCTGAAAATATTGGTCGCGTTGACTGAGAGCGGGCTGTCAACATAGATATCTACCCTGGGCAGCCTGTTGTCATTATAGAGGGTGTTGAGCGAGTATACTATCTCCTGTGTACGTCCCACACTGAAGGCCGGAATAATAAGCTTGCCTCTCTTCTCGACACAGGTCCTGTTAACAACCCTGAAGAGCTCCTCGTCGGATTCCTTCAGGCCCGGATGAAGCCGGTCACCGTAGGTTGATTCGGTAATCAGGAAGTCAGCCTGCGGGAAGGGATCGGGGCTTCTGAGGATCCTGTTGACAGGCCTGCCAATATCACCGGTATAGGCAAGATGTTTGATGCCATCCTTCTCCTTCAGTTCGAGGCTGACCACGCCGCTGCCAAGCATGTGGCCGGTATTGGTGAACCTGACCGTGGTATGATCATCTATCCTGAACTTCCTGTCATATGCGACTGATATGAAAAGCTTCAATGAGGAGATTGCGTCAGCCTGGGTGTAAAGAGGTGCAACCGGAGGCAGACCTTTCTTCGCTCTCTTTTTATTAAAGGTGAATGTATCATGCTCCTGTATCTTGCCGGAGTCAGCCAGCATTATTGAACAGAGGTCACGCGTAGCATTGGTGCAGATCACTGACCCGGAGAAACCGTGACGGTGCAGGAAAGGGATCAATCCCGAATGGTCAATGTGAGCATGTGAAAGTATTATATGGTCAATCGAGGCAGGGGAGAAGGGCAGGGCCCTGTTCTGCCCGTCGGTCTCCAGTCCCTTCCCCTGGAACTGTCCGCAGTCAATAAGGATTTTTTTGCCATGTTCTGTTTCAACAAGCACCTTGCTGCCTGTCACCTCGCGGGCAGCCCCGTAGAATGTTAGTTTCATGCCTGGATCATCTGTTTTTGCCCTGCTAATATAGCTAAAGCAGCCAAGAATACTGGCAGATTATTAATTAACATTTGTTGAACATTCCTGCAAATCTCCTTTACGGACTGATTGCATTAGTTTAAATTTGGCGGTTGTCAAACCAATTCCTTTTTCCTGATGAAACTCGATAAGATTTTTTCCTACCTGGCCCCGAAGGAGGGCAAGTTTTACCCATTGTTCAAAGATGCTTCGGCCAATCTCATTGTAGGGTCGGAACTGCTTGTGGAATTCATGAATGAACCTTCACCTGAAAAGCGTGAACTGCTCGGGCAAAAGATCAAGGAGGCTGAGCTTGTAGGCGATACGATTGCAAGAAACCTCTACAAGGCTCTGAGTGCCACTTTTATTACACCTTTTGACAGGGAGGATATTTTTGAACTTATTCATGCCACCGATTCCGTCCTTGACCTGATGCACGGTGCGGCTAAACAGGCGCATCTCTACAAGGTTAAGGAGATACCCGTGGAGTTCCGTGAGATGGCCGGGTTAATCAGGAGTGCATCGATTGAAATAAACACTGCCTTCAACGGCCTGCGTGATGTGCTTAACCTGTCAAAGTACAAGGAGAACTGTCAGAGGATCGGGGAGATCGAGGAACATGCCGATGACATCAACCACAGATATCTTGCGAAACTGTTCCATGAGGAGACAGACGCTATTGAGCTGATCAAGAAGAAGGACGTGCTCGCAGCTCTTGAAAAGGCCGTTGACCGGTGTGATGATGTGGCTGACATTCTCTCCTCCGTTATTATCAAAATCTCATAACATTCTACAGATGGACTTCACAATCCTGATTGTTATAATAATCCTGGCATTTGGATTTGACCTGATCAACGGTTTTCATGACGCCGCCAATTCCATAGCCACGGTGGTCTCCACCAAGGTTCTGACTCCTTTTCAGGCGGTTCTCTGGGCGGCATCGTTCAACTGGCTGGCCTACCTCGTTTTTGAGCTGAATATCGTTGACACCATTGCCAAGATCGTTGACACCTCCGCCATTACCCTTATGGTCATTCTGGCCGGGATAATTGCCGCCATTATCTGGAACCTTCTGACATGGTACCTGGGGATTCCGTCGAGTTCGTCACATACGCTGGTAGGAGGATTTGCCGGTGCGGCAATAGCTTACACCGGGTGGGGCGTTGTTCACACCGGCAAGATCGCAATGATTGCCGCTTTCATTTTCCTGGCACCGCTGCTGGGCATGTTCATGTCGTATCTTCTGTCAATCGCGTTGATCTGGATCAGTCGCAGGGGCAATCCATTCCGTCTCGAGAAGCGGTTCAAGGGGTTCCAGCTTCTTTCGTCCGCCCTGTTCAGCCTGGGGCATGGAGGCAATGATGCCCAGAAGGTAATGGGTATCATTGCGGCAGCACTGATGGTATATTTCAATGGTGCACAGGAAGTACCGCACTGGGCACATATTGAGATGGTGAACGGAAAGGTTCATGATATACCTCACTGGATAGTCCTGGGCTGTTATACGGCCATTGCCCTCGGTACCCTCATAGGAGGATGGAGAATAGTCAAGACAATGGGTTCTAAGATCACCAAGCTTACCCCGTTTGAGGGTGTGGCTGCGGAGACAGCCGGTGCCGTACTGCTTTTTGGCACAGAGGCTTTCGGTATTCCTGTCAGCACCACACA
>DZBJ01000019.1:0-25050 GCA_022736275.1 Rikenella microfusus
TGAAGGCAACAGGAGGCTCTTCACCCTCATCAGGCAGCGGGCTCGAGCCTGTGATGATGCCCCCCTATGCAGAGCCGCCCGTAAAATCATGCCGTTTCCCTGCAACAGCTGAGGTAACCGGCTCAGGCTACTACCCTGTAAGACTTACCGACATCATCCTGACCCGTGATACCATCATTGATTTCATCCTCGCATCGAGGAGTGCAATGCCGTTTAAAGTAGATGGAGACCATATTGCAAGATATGTCACCGGCAATTATAAATCGATGTTGCTCAAGGGTATAAACCTGGGGTCATCACCTCCCGGATACTTCCCGGGCGAGATTGCCTATGCCATCACCCCTGAGATGTATGAGAGGTGGGTCAATCGCATGGCTGAAGCCGGTTTCAACTCGCTGAGGGTTTATACCCTCCATCCGCCGGTCTTTTACGAGAAACTTGCCGAATACAATCAGCGGCACCCTGAGAGACCCCTGCTGCTGTTTCAGGGCATATGGCTCGAGGAGATTGAAGACGCCTCAGACCCCTCTGCTTATGATCTCATCAACCGGCGGTCAGCCTTCAGCAGGGAGATAGCCGAGGTTATTCACTGCATCAACGGCAACGGTGACATTCCCTTCCGGTACGGTAAGTCATACGGCATCTACAAGACAGATGTATCGCGATGGACTGCGGGTTACATCATAGGCAGGGAGGTTGCACCGCAGGAGGTTGATTCAACCAATAAGTTCCATCAGGGGGTCAGTTCCTATTCGGGGACCCATTTCAGCATATCCGTAGGCAGCGCCACCGAAGCCTTTGTGGCAGAGATGCTTGACAGGGTGGTTGTGGTTGAGGAGTCGGAATACTCGGTCAGCAGGCCGGTCAGCTTCTCAAGCTGGCCCACACTTGACCCGCTTGATCACCCCACTGAGATTTACACCAACGAAGATGTGGCTTCATTCGACATAACAAAGATAAGCGGGGCCGGCAACCCTCCGGGGCTCTTCGCCAGCTACCATGCGTATCCTTACTATCCTAACTTCATCAGCCAGCAACCCTCCTACCTGAGCTACAGTGACAGTGAGGGGCCCAACAGTTACCTGGGTTATCTCAATGACATGAAGGGACACTATGGCAGCATGCCCCTGGTGATAGCAGAGTTCGGAGTACCATCCAGCTGGGGCAGCGCCCATCAGTCGTACAGCGATATGCATCACGGCGGATACTCTGAGAGACAGCAGGGCGAGAAAAACATGCGCATGATGAACAACATGGTCGACGCAGGTTGTGCCGGCGGCTTTATGTTCGCATGGATGGATGAGTGGTTCAAGCGTACCTGGATAGTGCTTTACCTTGAGGCATACGGACTGGAAGGAGGATCAGAGACCATACCCACAAGGCAGCTCTGGCACAACGAGACCTCTCCCGAACAGTGTTTCGGACTGCTTGGCTTTGACCAGAAGGATGTTCCGGCTTTTGCATCCTACAATACTGATTCGCCATCGGGTTCTGTCAGTTCCATCAGGGCAACGCATGATGAGAGCTTTCTCTTTCTGGAGATAACCACGGCTGCTGACCTCACCCCTGCTGATGAGTTCATGGTAGCTTTTGACACATATCTCGGCAACACCGGCGAGTCGACCCTGCCCGGAGGCATGACGATGGCCAACAGGGCTGAGTTTCTTCTCACCTTCAGCCTTGATGATGATACGGCACTGCATCATGTGACGCAGGCATATGACATGAACGGACTGACAGTGCGTTTCAACCTCACCGACCCTGCATTGCAGAAATATCGCAGCACCAGCACTGACTCAGATCCGTGGAATGTGATGAGGTGGACCAATGACGGCTTTGAACTCACTTATCAGGATATAGGCAAGGTGCCCCTTGAGCATGCGGCATCATTCACCGACGGCAACAGGGCTGCCGTGACATGGAACGGAAGAAAGATCAATATAAGGCTGCCGTGGACCATGCTTCATTTCTTTGACCCCACGCAGATGCTGGTCAATGACGGAGCAGTCTCATATGACGGTGGGTATAACTTCGAGATAATCCCGGCTACATCAGAAGGCATCGCAGTCTCAGTCTTCCACAATGGCACGGTAACCAATTCCATCAACAGGTACAGCTGGCCGAAGTGGCTGCTTGTTCCTCCGACATCAGAAAGAGAAAAAGCCTCGCTTCAGGTGATTGAAGAAGGCTTAAAGGGAATCCCTGATTACATCGATTAGGTCAGGCCCTGGCGGCTTCACCCTTCTTTTTCTTTCCCTGGAAGCCGCTTCTCTCAGCCTTGCCCCATCCCTTCTTTCCGCGCATCGCTTCAAGGTTGCCACGTACAGCAAAATATGTATGCACCGGGTAGAAGAACGGTTCGAGCATTGCGGTCCCTATCAGCCTGAGAACATCACGCTTCCTCCGATACTTGTGGAAGGTTATCTCCTCAAAGAGGACGGCCCAGGTGGTGAGGCTGACGGCAAAGCTGTAAACAAAGAGGAACAGCAACAGGAAGAAGGGGAGATTGAGAGATCCGGTTATGGTCAGGTAAGCGGTATAAATCATACCCATGAATGCAATCAGCGGTGCAGCCCACTCAAAAATGAGCCAGTAAGGGTACCCGAGCAGGCCCAGGCGGCCGTAATTGGTGTTTAGCATCATCTTGCGATGCGACCACAGTGATTCAATCAGACCCCTGGTCCACCTGGTACGCTGCTTGCGCATCGACCTGAGGTCGGCCGGCACCTCCGTCCAGCAAAGAGGATCAGGAATATATGTTACTTCGTAGTTCTCCCTGTGTTCCGCCATGTAGCGCCTCATCCTCAGCACCAGTTCCATGTCCTCACCCACCGTCTTTACATTGTAACCGCCGGCCCTGATGACCGTCTCACGGTCGAACATGCCCATGGCGCCTGAGATAAGCATCAGTCCGTCGAGATGGCTCCATGCCATGCGGCCGAGAAGAAACGCACGGGTATAATCCAATACCTGGAGCCTCGGGAGGAATTTCTTCGGGAGGTTGATCTGCTGAATATGGCCGCGCTCAATGTCGCAGGAGTTGACAATGCGGATAACTCCACCGGTGCCGATGACTTTCTTTTCCTTCTCTTCGAGGAAGGGCTTGACAAGCTTCAGTATGGAGTCCGATTCAATTATCGAATCAGCATCAATGGTCACAATGAGGTTACTGCGGCTGATGTTGATGCCCGCATTGAGCGAGTCAGCCTTGCCTCCGTTGTTCTTGTCGATGACGGTGAGACGGTTGTACGCCGGATCCTTTGATTTGTAAACGCCTCTGATCCTCTCGCAGGGTATGCGGTAGTCAAAATAATAGTTAACCCTGACAAGCTCGTATGACTCCCTGATCTTTTCAAAAGTGTTGTCGGTTGATCCGTCATTGACGATTATAACCTCAAAGTTGTTGTAATAAAGAGAGAGCAGCGTACGAATATTGTCTATTATGGTCTTGCTCTCGTTGAAAGCGGGAGCAATGATCGTAATTCTCGGACTCAGCGGGGAGAGAACCAGCGAGTTGTAGTTGACATAACTGTTCTTGCGCAGGTATTTTCTGAGTGCAAGGGCGGAATGAATACCAAGAAGCAGGTAACTCCCGAAAAGTATCAGGGTCAGGTAGAATATCAGATGTGCGAAGATAAATCCCATGGTATTCAGTATATCCTGCGGTCAAGCACGTGCCTGACAATAATATTATAGTTCTTATACTCCGATTTCATAACCTTGACAAGAGCCTGCACACCCACCTCACCCATATTCTCAATGGCTTTGACAGCCTCAATTTGCAGTTGCACGTCATCTTCCTTGTCAAGCACCAGCCTGAGGAAACCAAGCATCGACTGTTCCGGCATCTTGCCCATCGATTTGACTATCTCGAGGCAGTTGTTGTATTCCTGGAACTTGTACATGCGCTTCATGGTATCAAGGGTGGTTCTCAGGTCGAGGTCACCTGAGACCTCCACTGCAAGCCGGCTGACCCGCGGGTCACGGTGAAGAAGGGCTTTCCTGATCTCCGGTTCGGCGTTCGTCTGTCTGAATTCCCTGATCATCCTGAGAGCGAACATAACCACCGTCGGGTTGGTTGAGCTGAGCCATTTCTGGAAATCGGGAACAGGGATCTCATGCTGAATGATCAGATCATGAAGGGTGATCTGTTCCCACAGTGAGAAGGGTCTCTTCAGCTGTGACAGGAAATCGAAATGGTTCTCGTCGCTCAGCCGCACGAGGGCTATCTGTGCCTCCATCCTGAGTATCTCATTCCTGGAGTTAAGAGCTTTGTACATCTCGCTGTTACCGTCCCTGATTCCCATGAAGGCCAGTTCCCTGAAACCCTTTATCTTCTTATGCCATTTGCGGCTGCGGGCCCGTGCAATGGAGTCATCATCGAGGTTCAGTTCCATGTAAAGCTTCATCAGTTTCTCTTCGGAGTCACCCTTGAGATTGACGCTGACGTCTATCATCTGGTCAATGAGAACCTGTCTGCGATAGTCATCCGATGCTATTTTCCTGAATGCCTCGGAACCGGTATTACCGAAGAGGTAATCGATAATAAGCGACTGGTACTGCTCGAGAAGATACTGCCTCAGTCTGACCTCCTTCTCCATCCTGTTCCTGTTGAGAAGGATGACCACAAGCAGTACCAGCATTGAAAAGAAAGAACCTATAATAGTAATTATAAGGGCATTCACCAGCGCCACCGGTTTACCGAAATAGTTGTATCGCTTCAGCCAGGGGTTGTCTCCCCAGAGTAAGAAGAAATTTCTGACATTACGCCTTTGCGGTTCGATCTCAGTGGCGGCGGGTGCCGGTTCAGGCTCTTCAGCCGGCCTGGCCTCCGCAGGGGCAGGCTCTGCAGCAGGGGTTTCAGGGACTGTGTCCTGCATCGTCGCGGTGGGCTCCACGGAGATCTGTTCTGCGGGTTTATCAGCAATGCGGGCTATTGATGTTCTCTCACGGACAGGTGCAGGGAACGAAACCGGAATAAACAGACAAGGAGCGGTCCCTAACAGGGAGCTGTTGATAATGACCTTGAACATATTCCCCTCCTCAATCACATCAACGGTCAGATTAAGCATCTGCTCCAGCCTGTGCTGAAGCAATTCGGCGTTGGCACGCCGGTTGAAGGCGCCCATCTGGATGGCAAAGTTGCCTCGTGCCAGCGAGGCCAGTCCGTCAACGGTCAGCTCTGAGGGGAATGAAGAGAGGACCGGTACGGACATCTCGGCCATGTCGCTGGGTTTCGGATCATCACCATAGTCCGAAGTATCCATCTGATTTGTACCCGGAAGAGGTGTATGAGTCATGGCAATGGCCAGCAATATGGTCAGTGTCATCCTCATCTCACTTTCCCTATACCTCTGATTACGCCAACACTACCTTCGAACCTGCTGCGATAGTCTGATTCCGTGTACTTCTCATACGAATAGCCTGCGCCTAATCTGACTGACCAATAAGAGTTTATCTGATTGAAGTAGGTCAGTCTTACGCTTGCTGCTTGCTGCCGTTCCAGGTCCGTCATGATGTCATAGGGCTCATCCGGAGCTGTCCCGGCTCCAAGGGTCAGCTGAAGATAGTCGGTTGTACCGAAGTACCTCCTTGCGTTACCGAAGAACGATGTTGTAATGCCTATATCCTTGAAGTGAAAATAGCCCCTTCCTGAAAACCACCAGCTTCCGGTGTATTTTTCAACGGAGAGAGTGCCGATGTAAATGCTCTGGTCAAAATAGTAATAGTTGCCTCCTGCTGATACCGCCCATCCTTTGGGGAGTGTCTGCCAGAGTTCGAGGGCTGCCCTGTGACGGGGGAACCAGGGACCGGGGCTGAAGGCATAGGCAAGATAAGCGTAATTGGATTTTGTCAGTTCAGGCCAGGCTTCGGCAGCGAACTGGATATCATTACCTGTAGTATTGTCCGGTTCTCCGATGTTTATATGGCCATAGTTCACTGAGGCCACGGCCTGTCCCCATGAAAAGCGATGCCCTGCTCCAAGAGTGTATACCTGCCAGAACCTTTCGTAGGGTTCATTGTAGGTATCGAACATCCATCCCGCCCTGATGTCGGTCGGAGGAGTAACCTGTTGCGATCTGTCGCGTGACCACCTTCTTATGTCACGTGATGCCTCAATCGCATCGATATTACCGGGGTCAGTGGCGAGCAGTGTGTCTATCACTGCTGCACCCTCTTCATACCGGCCCTGCCAGGCCAGTATTCTGCCGAGAAGAACCCGCGCATCGCCATAATCGGGGTATTGCCTGACAAGTTCGCGGGCTGCAGGCTCAGCCTCGATGTAACTGCCTGTCAGCGCAAGCGATCTGACCCTTGAATACTCTTCCTCGGGGTCAGTGATACCCTGCGAAAAGATACTGCCTGCGGTGATGACCGCGATCAGAATTGTAACGAGCAATGATCTGTAACTTTTTTGATGCATACGCTATATAACAGTTACCGCAGCCCTTATCTTACTTATCAGGTCAGCCGGATCAAATGGTTTTGTGATATAACCGCTGACCTTCATCTCACCTGCCTGGCGCTGCACCTGGGGGTCACTGAAGGCGGAGACGATCAGCACCGGAGTCTGCTTCTTCAGCTCGGTCCGGAGAAACCTGATAACCTCCAGGCCGCTGTGGTACGGAAGGTGAATATCGACAATCACAATATCGAAACCGGTCTTGCGAAGCATTTCGATAGCCTTGTGGCCATCACTTACCGTTACCGGATCATAACCCTCCCTTTCGAGAACTACTGACATAGCTCTCAACGCCAGTTGATTGTCTTCGCATATGAGTATCTTCATTATTGTACCAATTCCTGCCCCCCGTTCAGGTTATAAACGCAGCAATATATCTTTTCATACATAAGCACGCCAAAAATGGCTCTTTTTCTCCTTCCTGCAAAGAAAAGAAACAGCCAATTTGACCTGTGTTGATATTTCGTTGATAACCTGCCGGCGGACCGTGATCAATAATTCAGAGCTCCTTTATCCTGATATTTCTGAACCTGACCACTGATCCATGGCCCAGGAAGGCGATATGGCCCTTGCTGTTCTTCAGTCCCGGATGGTCCTTGCCGTCAATCGTTCCCTTCCCGGTCGCTTCGGCAATGTCTCCGTCAACAATGGTCGCACCGTTAAGCACCACCCTGATCTTCGTTCCCCGGACTCTCACCTCCTGGTAATTCCATTCGCCCACAGGTCTGAGGAATCCCCTTCTGGCAGGAATTACGCCATATACCGAGCCGTGGTACTGGTAGGGCTCGAGGTCAGCGTAGATAGCTGCGGTGTTGTCAAGTATCTGCAGTTCCATCCCGGTATAGGCAGCATCACCCTCCATAGGTGTGCGGATGCCCAGCCCGTTATTGGCACCAGGGGTAAGCTGGAACTCAAACCGGAAGATAAAATCAGAGTACTCCTTCACTGTGTAGAGGTTTCCTCCGCTGTCATCGCCCGGTTTAATGACAATCATTCCCTCCTCAACCGTGTATGAAGTCTTGTTGCCTGTCCATGTGTCAAGACTGCGTCCGTTGAACAGTGACACGAATCCCTCCTCTTTCTCTGCGGGTGTAAGGTTATATTCGGGATACCTGATCTCACGTATATATATGTTCCTGAATGCCAGATCTGTGCCATGAGCCTGAAGCTCCACTGCGCCATTTTCGAATATTGGGATGCTTCTGTCCCAGTAATTCTCCATGATCACATTACCTGTCACCAGCTCTCCGTTCAGCCAGACTGAGACCCTTTCACCTTTCATCAATATCCGGAAGGTATTCCATTCCCCGATTGGATTATCAGACACCTTCAGGGGTGAGGAGGGGTTTTTCTGATTGTTATACAGTCCTCCGGAACCCACCTGGGCTCCGTCGTCAGTGCGTGAGGTATCCCATATCTGCACCTGCGGTGATCCGCGAAGGTATATTCCGCTGTCACCCTCCTTCGTTATGCGCCAGTCGACATACATCTCGAAATCGCCGTAATCCTTTACGCTGCAGAGATTGTCTCCCTTGCCGCTGAACCATATCATGCCGTCCCTGACACTCCAGTTTTCGAGCATCTTCAGGTCAGCCTCCTTCTGTCTTCCGGCCAGTTCCTTCGGCTTCATTGATGCCCTGGTCAGAGGATTGCCCACCAGGCCTTTCCATCCGGTGAGATCCCTGCCATTGAACATCGATTCAAACTCCTCATCTGCAGGGATTTTCAAAGAGGCTTTCGCCTCTTCAGCTGCCCTTCTCACCTCTTCTGACGGATCAGAGAGGTATTCACTGATAAAGAAATCTGCTGGGCGGATGTTCAGTGAAGAGGCGAGTTCGATCATTTCGGTCCTCGCATCGGGGGCCATTGCCTGCTGGGCTATGTCTCTTATCAGGAGCAGCTTTCGCTCCGGAGTGATGGAGGCGAGTGAGACCATTCTCAGGTAGGCGTCAAAGGCCGGCCTGCCAAAGGTCTTGTTTCCAGATGCGGAGATATCATAAAGAGCTGTAACAGCCGAATGATCTGACCAGTGTGACAGCGCGTCAAAGCATACATCGCGTGTCTCAGCATTGCCGTTCTCGAACTCGTATGCTACTCTCTTAAGTGCTTCTGCTCCTCCAGTGCGGGCCAGGAGCGGTATCAGCCTGAGCTTGTCACGGCTCTTGGCGAGTGCACCGAGGATCATATCAGATCTTTTTGCGGGGTCATCACTGCGCATCGCAGCGCTTACCAGTGAACCCTGCAGCACGGCTATTTCAGCCTTTTCACCGGTCTGTTCGAGCAGCGAGATTATCTGCGGCTGGTCTTCATATGAAGCCAGAGGGGCAAGTGAGGTCAGGGCAGCGGCACGGACAGCCATGTCTGCTGATCCTGTAAAGGGATAGACTGTCTTGAAATAATCACTGTCACCTGACCATGACAGGAGCCATAGCAGGGTGACGGTAGCGTGACCGCGGGAGGCAGGAAGGTTGTCTGCCACTCTGATCATGCCGGCACTGTCAAGTATAGTTGTCAGGGCGTTGGCAGCGGCGCGGTGGCCCTCCTCATTATCATTTTTAAGTATCCATGCAAGCAGCAGATCAACAGCTTTCTCACCCTGGAGTCTGGCCAGGGCCCTGACAGCCTCTCCGGCTATATCCTGGTCCGGTTCGTTCATCTCCTTAGTCATCAGGGGCACGGCAAGGGGATCGCCGCGTTCGCCCAGCATGAACAGTATCTCCGGTTTTACTTCAGACCTGACCTTCGCATACCTGTTTATCCATTTCTTCGTGACGTCACTGCCCGGCATTGCAGATGCAAGCCGGAGTGCGCCTCCGCGTATGGCAATGTCAGGGTCATCAGCAGCTTCAAGAAGCATGTTCAGCGCGTCGTTTCCCTTTACCGCGGTTATTACACTCATTGCAGCAAGGCGCTGAGCTGACAGCCCCGGAGTATTGCTGTGCTCAATTATCAGGTCGGTTATTTTCTCCATCTCCCTGACATTACCGGCAAGGCCAGTAATCCGGGCATAGATCAGCAATGACTGCACAGCCTCCAGAGGATCACGCTGCCACGACGCATCTGCTGCAGCCTGCATGAGAAGTTGCCCGGCCTTCGGGTCGCCGGTTGTTGCCATGGCGTAAAGAGCTGCCGCCCGCTCTGCTTCGGTACCTTTCCGGCTCCATTCAATATAACTGTCAAGTGCACCGGCACTACCCTTCTCCGCGAGTGCAACCATAATCTGAGCGGCACAGGGAGATGTTCCGGCCCTGAGAACCGTTGATAGGAGTTCAACCGCTGCATCACTGCCTATCGACTGCAATGCCATTACAGCATCATCACAGGTCTCCTGACTGCTGGCATAGTTTCTCAGCGCCTCTACGGCAGCATCAGATCCCACCAGGTTCAGCTGCCTCATGAAAAACGAGCGCACCTCCCTGTCAGTGGCAGCCTTCATAAATTTTATGCATTGCTTCTCCCAGACTCTCTTTCTGCTCTCCAGACTGTCGCCGGAGAGGTGTGCCGTGAGTGATGAGACAGCGTAGCGTGCCCTGGTGTCATCACCTGTGCCGGCAGGCATCACCTGTCCGCAAATGATTGCTGTTCCTTCGTCTCCCAGCGAATACATCTCCTCCATGAGGCGGACGGTCAGTTCCCTGCTGGCAGCAGGCAGTCTGGCAAGCAGATCGGCCACCCTGGTCTCAAGGGTTCTGACATCCTGCGCACTCAGGGCTGCATTGATGAGCAGCACTGCCGAGACAGTCAAAAGCGTTCTGAATCTGTTCATGATTATTTTTTTCTAAGTGTTTTACATATGCCATGCACCTCTCATCGGCTGATCAATCAGGGCATTCGCCGCATCGTCACCGATAAAAAGCTGTTTTACAGGGTCGAACCTGAGGTCTCTGCCAAGACGCAACGCCACCACACCCATATTTACAATGGTGCATGATCTGTGCCCGTTCATCTCATTCAGTGCAAATGGTCTCCTTGTCTTCACCGATTCAGTAAACTGTGTTATCTGCGGTTCAGGGTCGGGCAGGCTTAGGATAAGCTTATCAAGATTGGGTATATCGGAGACAAAACCCTTGAATATTTTTCCCGAGGGACCTTCAATATAAGCTGCATCCCTGTCACGGTTCTCACCGTCAAGTATTATCTGACAGCCATCATCATAGGTATAGGTGATCCTTCTCCATGAACCTACGGCATCATAATGCTGCTGAGGGGCATCAATCTCTACTGACACGGGGCTGGTGTCATCCTTGCCCAGCAGATACTGGACTGGATCAATATAGTGTTGTCCCATGTCGCCAAGGCCACCGCCGTCATAATCCCAGTATCCCCGGAAGTTTTCATGTACCCTGAGCTTATTGTAAGGCTTGAAGGGCGCCGGTCCGAGCCAAAGGTCATAATCAAGACCGGCAGGCACCGGCTCGGAGACCAGGTCAGTCAGTCCGCTCCAGTAGAACTTCCAGTCGTATCCGGTGATGCCACTTATGGTCACCTTCAGGGGCCATCCCAGCACTCCGCTGCTGACCATTTTTTTCAGTGGCTGAACGGTGGTTCCCAGACCGTAGAACTGGCCGGTAAACCTGAACCAGGTATTGAGCCGGAACATCCTTCCGGTTGCCTTCACGGCTTCCACCAGCCTCTTCCCCTCTCCTATGGTGCGCGTCATGGGTTTCTCGCACCATATGTCCTTGCCTGCCTCCGCAGCCATCTTCGCAATGATGCCGTGCCAGTGCGGTGGTGTGGCAATGTGTACTATGTCGATGTCAGGCCTGGCTATCAGTTCACGGAAATCATGATATCCTGTCACCCCGTTTCCGGCCCTGTCAAGTGCCCGTTTGAGGTGCGAAGCATCAACATCACATACGGCCATGAGTCGGGTATTCTCGTACCCGAAATGGCCGAGCCCCATTCCTCCGATGCCAATTATTCCCTTGGTTAACTGGTCACTGGGGGCCAGGTAACCCCTGCCTCCGAGCACATGGCGGGGAATGATGGTCAGGCCGAGGCCTGCTGCCGTACTCCTGATGATGAACTTGCGTCTACCTGTCTTTTCCATATCAATGGTGGTTAGAATTGATTACCGGTAAATATAAATAATTTGATTTAATGATGCCCCCGTGAGGAATGTGAGGAGTGCTACAGATATCCTCCGCCCTTCTGCTGAAGGAACTGCAGGCAACAAGTCAGAACTAAAGGCCCTGATTATCTCCGGTGACACCGTATTCCTCTCTCAGCTCCTCAAGGCGCTTCCTGAGCTCCTTCTCCACACTGTCATACGAAGGGTCTTCAATGAGGTTATTCATCTCATGACGGTCGTTGCTCAGATCATAAAGCTCCCATCTGTCAATGTCATTATAGAAATGAATGAGCTTGTACCTGTCAGTTCTTATTCCGTAATGTCTCTTCACGGCATGCTCGGCCGGATATTCGTAGTAGTGATAGTAGAGGGCATCTCTCCATTTTTTCGGAGTTGATCCCTTCAGCAGCGGCACCAGTGAGACTCCCTGCATGTCTGAGGGCGGCTCCACACCGGCCAGTTCCAGGAAAGTGGGTGCAAAGTCAATGTTCTGAACCATCTCCGTAACGTCACCCCGTGCCGTGAATGAGTCGGGCAGCCGCATCATCAGGGGTGTCCTGAATGACTCCTCGTACATGAACCTCTTGTCAAACCAGCCGTGTTCACCGAGATAAAAGCCCTGGTCGGAAGTATAAACAACCAGCGTGTTCTCGAGCAGTCCGGAGGCGGCGAGGTAGTCGAGAAGCCTGCCTGTATTCCGGTCAACCGATTGTATCGTCCTGAGATAGTCGGTCAGGTACCTGTTCAGTTTGTAGAGCGCAAGCGAATCTCCCGTGGGAGGATTGGCATTGTAGGCGCTGCTGATGCTGTCATACTCTCTCAACCATGCCTTTCGCTGCTCTGGTGTGAGGCGGTGGTTCACGTACCAGAGATAGTCTTTCTCAGACTGCGACAGCGAGTCACCGTCGGCGCCGGTGATCTTCAGGTCATAAGACATGCGCATGTCTTTCATGACACTCATCTCCTGCTCTGCTGCAGCCTGTCTCCCTTCATAGGTGTCGAAGAAGGTCTCCGGCACCGGAAACAGGGTGCCGTCGAACAGGTCCAGGTCCATTGTGTCGGGCATCCAGTTGCGATGGGGAGCCTTATGGTGAACCAGCAGGCAGAATGGCTTGCCTTCATCTCTCTTCTGCAGCCACCCGATGGCCATGTCGGTTATTATGGTGGTGGCATATCCGGTCTCCCTGTAGGTGCGCCCCATCTCAATGAAATCAGGGTTGTAGTAGCTCCCCTGGCCCGGAAGGATATTCCAGTAGTCAAATCCGGTGGGTTCGCTCTTGAGATGCCATTTGCCTATCAGGGCAGTCTGGTAGCCTGCTTCCTGTAGCAGTTTGGGGAAAGTCACCTGGGAACTGTCAAACCTGTGCCGGTTGTCAAGATGGCCGTTGGCATGGCTGTGTTTTCCCGTAAGCAATGCAGCCCTGCTCGGGGCACAGATGGAGTTGCAGACGAAGCTGTTGCGGAAGATAATTCCTTCATCGGCGATTCGGTCGAGGTTAGGTGTGGCATTGATCTCACTGCCATAGGCCCCTACTGCCTGGTAAGCATGGTCATCGGTCATGATGAAGATGATATTCGGCCTTACCGGCTCCTCCCCGGTGCATGACCAGAGAGCCAGGAGCAACAACGGAATAAAAACTTGCCTCATTCTTATATTACTAATTGGTTTACTGGTTGCTGTCTACTGTGACCGGAAGGCACTTGCCCCCGGGTTCTGTCAGATGGTAACAATCTTTTTCCTGATTATGATCCATGCAACTATCAGCAGGTAAGCTGAGCAGAGCAGCAGCACGGCCATCCCGGGCACCACTCCCATTGCGTCGCTCACCAGTCCCATCAGAGGGGGAATCAGCGCTCCGCCAGAGATTGCCATCATCATGAGGCCCGAGATCTCATTGCTTCTCTCGGGGTATCTCTGAACCGTCAGCGAGAAGACCAGCGGGAATATGTTGGCAACCCCGAGACCGATGATGAACACAAGGGCCCAGGCTGCAGCCTTTGAAGGTACAATCAGTATGAGAAGAATTGAAATAATCGAGAGGATGGCACTGTAGAGCAGCCCTTTTGTAGATGCCAGCCTGGTAAGTAGCAGCGCACCCATGAATGTGCCCAGCATGCGTCCGAAGAAGTAGACGCTGCGCCCTGACTGGGCAGTAACCTCCTCAATGCCGAACCTCGTTGTAAGGAATTTGCCGGAGAAATAGTTGAAACCCACGTCAATGCCCACCACAAGAAAGATAGAGACAACCATCATCAGGATATATGAGTTGCCGAGGAGCCGGAAAGCTGATGCCATCGAAGCCTTTTCCCCTGTCACGGCCGTCTCTTCCACTTTTACCGTGCTGAGCCACAGTACGCTGAGGAAGGAGATGATGCCATAGACCAGGAACAGCACCTTCCAGTCGCCAAAGCGACTGGCGAACAATGCTGCCAGCGGCGCGGCAATCATCGATCCGATTGCTTTTATGAACTGTGAGAAACTGAGAAAGCTGGAGGCTCTTCGCCCCGGCACCACATCAACCAGCAGCGGGTTGGCAGAGACCTGAACAATGGTGTTACCAACGCCGAGCAATGCAAAACCTGCGATGACCGTTGCGAAGTTGTAAAAGAAATATGGTATAAAAAGTCCTATGCCGGTTATGGCCATGCCGGCGTTGAGCATCACCTTCTTCCCTACCCGGGCCTGGAGAATGCCAACCGGCACTGAAAGGAAGAAAAACCACATGAATGCCGCAAAAGGTATCAAACCCAGGATAAAGTCACTCAATCCAAGATCGCCTGCGACGCGGTCCTTGCCAATGCCGACGAGGTCGACAAAGCTCATAACGAAGAAAGAGAGAAGCACCGGCACCACCAGTCTCATCTCTATTTTTTTCTCATTCATATCTGTTTGGTTGATAAGTCTTACATAAGAGGAAGGGCAGGCTGCACAGCCTTCCAGAAACCTTCATCAAGAAGATAGGCACTGCCGAGCAGTGCTGCATCCTCCCTGAGTTCTGAAATGGCAACCTCAGTATGGCAGCCCGATTGCTTCAGTATATTTTCAAAGGCAGGTCCGAATAGCTCCCATGCATGGGAAATATTGCCCCCGATAACCAGTATCTCTGCTTCAAATCTGTTGAGCCATGGTGCCAGGAAAGTCCCCAGGCTGGTTCCGAACTCAGTGAACAGGTCACGCACCTCAGGCAGTCGCTCTGCCTCCATGGCCACCTCCTTCACCCCGGCCGCTTCCCTTCCGGTAACCTCTCTGAACCTCGAGGTAAACCAGCGTGTTGAGAAATAGTCATCAGCTATGCCTGTGCCCACCGGAAGGTGATAAACGCAGCCCATTTTTGGTACTCTGTCACCGTCAACCACCGGAATCCGGTCATCAATGAAGGCTGATCCGAAGCCGGTGCCGAGGGTTATCGCCATCATCTTTTTATAGCCTGCCGCTTTGCCGGCCCACGCCTCGCCAACGGCGAATGAGCTTGCATCATTCATGAACCTCACCCTGCAGTCGCACGGCAATCCGAGCCTTGAGGCAACAGCCTTGCCGACATTGATGCCGTAGAGTTTTTCGTACTTGGGCACCCCCCTGATGAGACATATACCCTTAACATAATCAAACGGGCCGGGCATGGCGAAACCTATACCGCGAAGATTGAAAATCTGTATGCCTCTCAGGACCCTCCTGAGGGTATCTGTCCAGACAGTCAGGATCTCATCTGCTTCGGCCTTGTTGTCAACAGGAGTTTCCGCGCGTGAGCTGCTGATTATCTTATGGCTGGCCATCTCCACGGCCACGGCAGTAATGTGACTACCGCCTATATCGACACCTATTGCGATGTTCTGTAGTGAAGTATCCATCTGAATTTTTCTGTAAGTTATAATTTTGAGGCAATGAAAATATCCATTTTCCAAAAGAGTGCAAAATGAAATCAGTTGATTGTTCTCAAAAAAGTAGGAGCAGTCTGAGAATTGTTTTAAATTCGTCCTGTTAATCTATTCACAAACAAAAACCCTAAACACAAAAACCATTTGTCATGTCAAAAGCCACAAAAGAGGATGCGCTGCTTTATCACAGCAGCGGACGCAAGGGCAAGGTGGAAGTAATTCCAACCAAACCATACTGCACTCAGTCTGACCTGAGCCTAGCTTATACACCAGGAGTTGCGTATCCCTGCCTCGAGATCGAGAAGAACCCGGAAGATGCCTACGAGTATACCGCGAAGGGTAACCTTGTGGCAGTAATTTCCAACGGAACAGCCGTTCTCGGGCTGGGCGACATAGGGGCTCTTGCCGGCAAGCCGGTAATGGAGGGCAAGGGACTGCTTTTCAAGGTTTTTGCCGACGTTGATGTTTTTGATATTGAGGTTGACGAAAAGGATCCTGAGAAGCTGATTGAGATATGTGCAAAGATAGCGCCCACCTTCGGAGGGATCAACCTTGAGGACATTAAGGCTCCTGAGTGTTTTGAGGTGGAGACCAGGCTTAAGGAGATGCTTGACATACCGGTCTTTCATGACGATCAGCACGGTACGGCAATTATTTCGGCAGCCGGACTGCTGAGTGCCATCGAGATAAGCGGCAAGAGGTTTTCCGACATGAAGGTTGTTGTTTGCGGTGCAGGTGCTGCCGCAAACTCCTGCACGCGCCTCTACGTGGCCCTCGGCGTAAGGAAGGAGAATGTTGTGATGGTTGACAGCAAGGGAGTGATAAATGCAAGGAGAACCGACCTCAACAAATACAAGAAAGAGTGGATCACCCACCGTGACATAGACACCCTTGCCGACGCAGTGAAGGGGGCCGACCTGTTCCTCGGCCTCTCGGTCGCCAATATGCTGACGAAGGAGATGCTCAGCACAATGGCACCCGATCCGATAGTCTTTGCAATGGCCAATCCCAATCCTGAGATAAGCTATGAAGATGCCATGGCAACACGTGATGATCTGATCTTTGCAACGGGCAGATCTGATTATCCGAACCAGATCAACAATGTTCTCGGCTTCCCCTTCATCTTCAGGGGTGCTCTTGACGTAAGGGCCAGAACAATCAACGAAGAGATGAAGCTCGCAGCAACCAGGGCTCTTGCGGCGCTGGCCAAGGAACCTGTACCCGAGGTGGTGCTCAAGGCTTACGGCATGGAGAAAATTGAGTTCGGCAGGGAATATATAATCCCGAAACCGCTTGATCCACGACTTATATCTATGGTTGCCTCAGCTGTTGCCAGGGCTGCAATAGAGACAGGGGTGGCGAGATTGAAAATTGACGACTGGGATGCCTATATGAAGTCGCTTGACAAGCGCACCTCGGATCACATCAACAGTATCTCGGAAATATGCTGTCTGAAACACAGCTGATACAGAGGGCCGGAAGCAAATGCTTACCGGCCCTTTCATTATCCTCATGCCCGATCAGTATCCGCACCCTGCCCGCACTAAGACAAAGCATGGTTTAATCATTTTGGTTTTGTCCCCAGCTTCGATTCGTACAGTGAAAGTATGGCGGACGAGATCTGGTCTATGGTGAAACTGCTCCTGTTTATTGAAACATCAAAAAGATGATCAATTGAGACAGGTTTCTTGTCCAGGAAATCGACAATCAGCTTGTTGCGCGTCTCGTCGGTTTGAATTACATACTCCTCAGCCTTTTCAGTGATCATGCCCTTCTTCTTCATCACATTCTGGACCCTCCAGTATATGGGAGCCATAAGCCTTACATGAAGCGCATTGGCTATGTCCCTGGTTATTGCCACGCCGCCGCGTCCGATGATGACTGCGTAACCGTCACGGGCTATTGAGAGCACCACCTCCCTGATTGCCTTCTTAACCGAGCTGTCAGTCACGTAGGTTCCCGAGAAGGCCATGATCATCTGTGAGATATCCGTCATGCCAAGACCCTGGTAATAGGTCTCGACACGGTGGGTGTCAGTCTTCAGCTCACTGGCTGCATGATAGATGATATCCTTGTCAACCCACCTCCATCTGTTTGTATTATACCTCAGATTAAGCATTGCCACGAGCTCCGCGGCTACCTCCCTCCCGTCACACCCGGTCAGGCGTGATATGGTTATGACAGGACCTGTCCGGTCAACGGGACTTTTAAGCATCTCAGCCCTGTAACGCGCATCGAAATAATCAAATATCTTCTTCACGATCAAGACATTAAATGCAACATCCAAGGCTCAATACCTAATCTGTCGCATTGATTTCAATTATTTACAAAATATAGTACATTTTTGAGCACAAAGCAAGAAAAACCGGCAGAAAAGCACTCTCATCTGCCGGTTTGGTCAATCTCAGTCTTCAGTTAATAATCTCCGTGTTCGGTTCGCCTGATTATCTCATTCTGAAGGTCCTCTCCAAGGTCATTGAAGTAGTCGCTGTATCCTGCTACACGAACAATAAGATCACGGTACTGTTCAGGGTGCTTCTGCGCATTACGGAGTGTATCGGCGCTGACAACGTTGAACTGCATGTGGTGACCGTTAAGGCTGAAATAGCTTCTTATGAGAGCCGTCAGTTTCTGATAGCTCCCCTCGTCTTCAAAAAACTCCGGTGAAAACTTCTGGTTAAGGAGTGTACCGCCTGTGCGGAGGTGGTCAATCTTTGAGGCTGACTTGAGCACAGCGGTCGGACTCTGGCTATCGACACCCTGGAAGGGTGATATCCCTTCCGACAGGGGTACGGAGGCTTTGCGTCCGTCGGGAGTGGCGCCGGTGACATTTCCGAAATACACGTGAGATGTGGTGGGGAGCATATTTATGCGGTGTATCCCTCCCCTGGGCGTAGGCCTGCCTGTGACCGCATCATGGAACATCTCAAAGACCGCAACCGCCTGCGCATCAGCATAATCATCATCGTTACCGTACTTCGGAGTGTGGTATATCAGTTCGTACTGCATCTCTTCGGCACCTTCAAAGTTGTTGTGCAGGGCCGTAAGCATCTCATCCCAGCTGAACCTGCGCCTGTCATAAATATTGAATCTGACTGAGGTGAGTATATCGGTTATGCTTCCCAGCCCCACCCCCTGTATGTAGGTAGTGTTATAACGTGCGCCGCCGGCATTGTAATCCTTGCCCCTTGCAATGCAGTCCTCGAGCAGCAGTGACAGGAACGGTACCGGCAGATGAATGGCGAAAGTCTTTTCAATTACGTTATTTCCCCTGACCTTGATGTGGGCAAAATGATTTATCTGCTGCCTGTAGGCCAGCATGAACTCGTCAAATGAGGAAAACAGTCGGGGATCCCCCGTCTTTGGTCCCATCTGCACTCCGGTACGCGGATCAAATCCGTTATTCAGTGTCACCTCAAGTATCTTCACAAGGTTGAAATAACCTGTCAGCCAGTAGCATTCGGTCCCGAATGCACCGGTCTCAACGCACCCCGAAGCTCCACCGTTGCGTGCATCAACGATGCTCTTTCCCTGTCTCACAAGCTCCTGGATGATCACATCAGTGTTGAACACTGACGGCTGGCCGAAGCCGGTCTTCACAATGTCAAGGGCCTTGTGAATGAATGAATCGGGATTACTGACGCTCACCTGAATCATTGAGCTGGGCTGTACAATACGCATCTCCCTGATGACATCAAGCAGTATATATGACATCTCATTCACAGCATCACTGCCGTCAGGCTTCACACCTCCCAGGTTTATAAGACAGAAGTCGGTGTAGGTATTACTCTCCTGGGCTGTAATACCGATCTTCGGAGGTGAAGGATGGTTGTTGAACTTCACCCAGAAACAGCCAAGAAGCTCATAAGCCTCATCGGCAGTGATAGTGCCGGCATCGGTCTCCTTCTTATAGACAGGCCACAGATGCTGGTCGAGCCGGCCCGGATTGAATGAGTCCCACGGGTTGAGCTCAGTCACCACCCCCAGGTGTATGAACCAGTAGTGCTGCAGCATCTCGTGGAATGTCTGCGGAGCGTTTGCCGGTACCCGGCGGCATAGATCCGCCATCCCTGCCAGTTCATGGCGGCGTTTTTCATCCTGTTCAACGGCTGCCAGTGTATCAAGGGCGTCAGCATGCCTGCCTGCATACATGATTATGGCATCACAGGCTATATCCATTGCCTTCAGCTCCTCAGCACGTTCATAGGCCTCAGGATCATTGCAGAAATCGAGGTGTGAGGTTGCATCTGCAATCTCCTTTTTAAGGTCCAGAAAACCGGTATGAAACATTTTGTAGCCCAGTACGGTGTGACCGGGAGCTCTTTGCTCCTGAAACTCGGTGAAGATACCTGCCTTATATGCTGCAAGCCACTCCGGAGTCATGCGCTCCATGATGCGATCACGGTTACTGCGGCCCTTCCAGAAGGGAATGATCTCCTCGCGGTAGATCTTCCTGACCTCGTCACTAACCCTGAAAAAGACCTTCTCACGGCTGTTGAGGATGTCAAGGTCCTCAACCGAATGAAGGCTAATCTCAGGATAGGTGGGGGTTGCCTTGGATGCCGGCCCTCTCTCGCCCACTATAAGTTCTCCGTCATTGATGCAGATGGTCTTGTGCCTGAGCAGGTATTCAAAGGCCTTCGCCCTGAGCACCGGTGCTGACAGGCCACGGGCCTCTCCACCGGAGTAAAACTGTGTTATCAGCTGTGCCCTCTCGGCAGTAATGGTTTCTGTTGCGTTCAGGCTCTGTTCCCTGAGCCTTGTCACTCTGTCTGTCATTTTCATATTGCTGTCGGTTCCTGATTCTTGTCTTATGGTTTGATTGTTTTCACCCGCCCTTCTTAAGGTGTATTCCCAGCGGCTTCAGTCTTTCAATGTAGTCGTCCAGATGACCGTTGGACACCTGGCTTACTGATGCCATCCGGTCATCCAATCCGAAACGGCGGTACTTTGAGCTGCCTGTCTTGTGATAGGGCAGCAGGTTTATCTCTTTTATGTGGCCGTTGTTGCGGCTCTCCAGGAAAACCCGGAGGTTATCCATATGGGCAGCGTCAGCCGACACCCCGGGGATGACCGGAATACGGATCCACACATCCTTTCCTTCCGCCAGGAGCATGTCGAGGTTTGAGATGACGAGGTCGTTGCTCACCCCGGTGTACTTCCTGTGCATATCCGGATCGGTATGCTTCAGGTCATAAAGGAAGAGGTCGGTGTACTGCATGACCTGCTTCAGCGTCTCTTTTCTGGCATACCCCGATGTGTCAACGGTGGTGTGAAATCCTGATTGTTGCATGAGAGCCAGTGTCTCAGTCAGGAACTCCGGCTGCATAAGCGGCTCTCCGCCTGAGAAGGTGACACCTCCGCCGGAATGTTCCATAAAGACCCTGTCGCGCTCTGCCTTCTCAACCAGCTCCTCCGGAGAATACTCCATTCCTACCTGCTCCTCCGACCTGAATTCCCTTTCCCCTATTCGGTCAATACGCCCAACCGTCACACGGCCTGACGACTTTCCTTCCGGGTTATGACACCACCAGCAGTCGAGAGGGCATCCCTTCATGAAGATGGTGACCCTGATGCCGGGGCCGTCATGAATTGCATATCTCTTTATATTGAATATCAAGCCTTTCATAATGATTTTACTGAGACCGTAAATGAAACGGAAAAGGGAGGAGGGGAAGGCAGGGCTGCCCCCGCGATGAAAGGCTATCTGTTATAGAACATGAGGCAGTGATACAGCCTCCTTCCGAGGCGGTTCATCATAAACCTGTGTTCAAGTCGCTGAATCATGTCAATATAACGCACAAAATTACGTAAAAATTTCGGAAAATAACAACCATTTACCGCTAACCTGCTGCGGTGGATTCCACCCTTAGCTATAAGTCATTGAACATATGCTACTTACGTAGCTCTGTGATTGATTAACAAAAGATTAACGGAAATAATGTGCAACATTGACAGGGGTTACCGGTCTTTGTTATGAAAAGAAGATGGAAAAGGACAGTTCCGCTTTTTCTCGCAGGACAGTTTAGGTGTTTAACAAAAAAACGGGTCAGTCATGAAAAGAATTTTGTTTGCTCTTGTAGTGTTTGCCTGCATGACAGGAATGTCTTACGGCAAAATCATTGTTCGGGGGGAATCACACACCTCCTTCGGCAGCTATACCATCGAGGTCTGTGATCAGCCAATGATGCTTGCAGGCGAAGAGTTGAAATGCTATCTTATCAGCTATGACAATTCTCCGCTGACAGTTAGAGTCTTTGTTGACAAAGACAAAAAATGTAAAAACTATGTGGTGGTCTCAGATGACCTGGCAGTGATGTACACCTGCAACGGCAGTTACTTCGGCGTCAACAAGGTTGACAAGGAGTACAAGGCTGTCGGCATAAGTACGGATGACAGCAGGCTTGACAGGGGCGACTACTTCCATCAGAAGGTCATTGCCCAGGGACAAACAACCGATTATGATGCCACGGTGCTCATTGCATCTTATTTCCCCGAGCTCATCAAATAGAGCCGGAAGAAAGACTTTTTCCTTCCTTAATCAGGCCGTCCGGCCTGTCTACGATCAGGTTTAGGTTAATTCGAGGCTGTCTGCAAAAGGCAGCCTCTCTCTTTTGCAGAATATTATCACTCATACATATTGACAATTGTCACTTATCAGACCGTTAACTGAATTATCTTTGAGCTGAAAAGGCCAGCGGAATATTTTATTAAATCCCCGAACTTTTACATGCTATGAAACAGAAGATAAAATTCAGTCTCCTTTACCGCGATATGTGGCAATCGTCTGGAAAATACCAGCCACGGGTTGACCAGTTGGAGGCTGTGGCACCACACATCGTCAACATGGGTTGTTTTGACCGCATTGAGACCAATGGCGGTGCTTTTGAGCAGGTGCAGCTCCTTTACGGAGAAAACCCGAACACTGCAGTCAGGGAGTGGCTTAAACCGTTCAACAAGGCTGGCATTCAGACCCACATGCTTGAGCGTGCCCTCAACGGCATAAGGATGTACCCGGTGCCGGCTGACGTAAGGCGCCTGATGTATAAGGTCAAAAAAGCGCAGGGAGTGGATATTGCCCGGTCATTCTGCGGACTGAATGACCACCGTAACCTTGAGCTTTCGGTAAAGTACGCCCGTGAAGCGGGAATGATTTCCCAGGCTGCACTTTCCATCACCCACTCTCCGGTGCATACCGTAGACTACTTCATGGGTGTTGTTGACCGTGTTGTGGATTACGGGGCTGACGAGATCTGCCTTAAAGACATGGCCGGTGTCGGCAGGCCTGCCTCGCTGGGTGAACTGGTAAAAAGGATCAAGAAAAAATACCCCGGTATTCTGGTGCAGTATCACGGCCACAGCGGTCCGGGAATGTCAGTGGCATCAATGCTGGAGGTTGCGCGGGCCGGCGCAGACTATCTCGATGTTGCGATGGAGCCCCTGAGCTGGGGGATGGTGCACCCCGACCTGATAGCTGTACATGCGGTAATGCAGGATGCGGGGTTCGATGTTCCGGAAATAAACATGGATGAGTACATGAAGGTCAGGTCACTCACCCAGGAGTTCATTGACGATTTCCTCGGCTATTTCATTGACCCGCGTAACAGGCAGATGACCTCATTGCTCATCGGATCGGGGCTTCCGGGAGGGATGATGGGAAGCATGATGGCTGACCTCAAGGGTGTGCACCAGGGGATCAATGCGGCCCTGAAGGCGAAAAACAAACCTGAACTGACAGAAGACGAGCTTGTTGTATGGCTCTTCAGGGAGGTGGAGCACATCTGGCCCATGATGGGATATCCGCCGTTGGTGACACCCTTCAGCCAGTACGTAAAGAACGTGGCACTGATGAACATTGTCTCCCTGGTAAACGGCAAAGAGCGCTTTGCAATGATAGACCCGAACAGCTGGGATATGCTTCTTGGCCGTGCGGGCACCTTACCCGGTCCGCTGGCCCCTGAGCTTATCGAGCTTGCGAAGAAAGAAGGAAAAGAATTCTACGAAGGTAATCCGCAGGATAACTATCCTGATGCACTCGACACCTATCGCAGGGAGATGGAAGAGAACAAATGGCCACTCGGCGATGATGACGAGGAGCTGTTCGAACTGGCGATGCACGACAGGCAATACAGGGATTACAAATCGGGTGTGGCCAAAACACGGTTCCTCAAGGAGGTGGAAGACAAAAAGGCCGAGATGATGCAGGGCGGCACCCCGAAGATATCTCGTAAAAACCTGCTCTTTGCCCCGGAGGACGGCACTGTGCTGATCTATTCCGGAGCGACATCCACCTACTGGCCTGAGGAGGAACTCCTGATCACGGGTGAAGAGGTCAAAAAGGGGGAAATCATATTATACCTGATGATCGGCAAGAGCATCAGGGAGGTGTGCTCTGACCGTGACGGAACAGTAAACAAATTATTGGTTAAGAACGGCAACAAGGTAAAAAAGGGCGATCCGCTGATTGAATACCGGTAGCCTTGCGGTCCGGCTTTTACGGCAGCGGAGAGCATCATTTGGTTACGACTTTTTGATTTGTTGCCATTTATACATATTTTTAACCGCCTAAACCCAAAGCTTACCACCATGAAAAAACTCTTGATTATGCTTTTGATTGCTTCAGTCGGGGCCGTATCCTGTAAGAAGGAGAGTTGCGAGAACCCGTTTTACTGTGACTGGGACACCCCTTTTGAGGTTCCCCCGTTTGACATCATCAAATTTGAACATTTCAAGCCGGCCTTTCTGAAAGGCATGGAGGAGGAGATGGCAGAGGTCAATGCCATCATCAGCAATACTGACGAGCCCACATTTGACAATACTGTTGGGGCCATGCAATTCACGGGAAAGCTGCTGGAGAAAGTTCAGCGCGCCATGGGTCCCCTCAGCAGAGCCAATACCAATGACTCCATCCAGGCGCTGCAGAGGGAAATGTCTCCCCTCTTCTCAAAGCACAGGGATGATATAGCCCTGAATGAAAAACTCTTTGAAAGGGTAAAATCCGTATACGAAAACCGCGACAAATTCAATCTCACCCCCGAAGAGAGTAAGCTTCTCGAAGACCAGTACCTCGGTTTCATCCGCAACGGAATCGGTCTCTCCCCGGAAGACAAGGATAAGCTTCGCAAGCTAAACAGCGACCTGTCGCTCCTCGGAGTTAAATTCGGTGAGAACCTGCTGGCAGAGACCAACGGCTTCACCCTCGTCATTGACAATGAGCAGGATCTCTCAGGGCTTCCAGAGGGTATCAGGGCCCAGGCTGCCGATGCCGCAAAGGCTAAGGGCATGGAAGGGAAATGGCTCTTTACGCTTCAGGCCCCCAGCTATTTTCCCTTTATGACCTATGCTGATAACAGGGCTCTGAGGGAAAAAATGTTCAGGGGCTATATGATGCGCGGCAACAACGGCAATGAGCGTGACAACAACCAGATCCTGGCCGATATCATCAGGCTTCGCGTGGAAAAAGCCAGGCTTCTCGGATACGAGAGTCATGCCGATTATGTGCTTGAGCGCAACATGGCCAAGGAGCCCGAGACAGTACTTAATTTCCTTGCCCAGATATGGGAGGCAGCACTGCCGGTGGCAAAGGCCGAGGCTGCAGCCCGGCAGGAGCTGATTGACAGGGAAGGCGGCAGGTTCAACC
>DZBJ01000019.1:25150-57278 GCA_022736275.1 Rikenella microfusus
GTTCAACCAGGGCTTTATCACCGTGGAGTACCTGGCAGCATCGTCTCTTGACATGGAATACCATTCGCTGACAGAACCGGTTGAGATCAATATCGGTGAGTTCGAAAATCAAGCCATGGAAAAGTACGGCCTGATAAAGGAAATCATTCCCCGTTACAGGTCGACCTACTTCAACCATATTATAGGTGGCTATTCGGCAGGGTACTACAGTTACATCTGGTGTGAACAGCTCGATGCCGATGGTTTCAAGGCCTTCAAGGAGACAGGTGACATCTTCAACAGAGAGGTTGCAACACGTTTCGAGAAGGAGATCCTGGCCCGCAAGGGATCAAAGGATGAGCTTGAGATGTGGATCGCTTTCAGGGGACGCGAGCCGGGCATTGAGGCTCTGCTTGAAAACCGCGGACTGATTAAAGAGTAACGGATGATTTTACAGGTGAGTGTGCTGAAAAAGCTCACGATCACGCTCCTTTGCCTTGTTTTCATCTCAGGCCATGCTTCCGCCGTCACCCCCAGGGTGACCGGGGGTGTGCTTGACCTGAGGCATATACAGCAGGCCGATGAGTTCACCGTCAGAATGAACGGCGACTGGGAGTTCTATTTCAGCACATTCATCTATGGCACTCCGGGAGAGATTACAGACACCCTGCACCCTGACTGTTACGGCAAGGTGCCGGGCTACTGGAATGAATATACTGTTGACGGTATACGGCTGCCGAGGTTCGGCTACGGAACCTACAGGACCATTATCCTTCTGCCCTCGGGATACCGTGACCGCATGGGCTTTGACATGCCTGTCTTTGATACGTCATACGAGATAGCCATAAACGGCGTCACCATGGCAAGGAACGGAACGCCGGCACGCAGCAGGGACGAATCGATACCGGCATATGAACCTCTCTTCTTCAGCTACACTCCGCAAAAAGATACGCTCGAGCTCCTGGTACGGGTGTCAAACTATGAGCACCGCAGAGGAGGCTTCTGGATGCCCCTCATGGCAGGCACCTTCCATACCATTCAGACCAATTTCACAAACCAGTGGTTCGTATCAATAGCAGCCTCCGGAATGCTGTTCGCCTCATTCCTCTTCTTTTTTATATTCTACATGCTCGACAGGCGCGACAGGAAATTGCTGATGTTCTCTCTCCTGGTGCTCTGTATGGCTCTCAGACCATTTCTCTCTGCGCCGTACCTGATATCAATTACAGATATGAGGAACTGGGATATGATCGTCAGGGGTGAGTACCTGATCCTTTATACAATGATAGCCTCCGGCGCATGGCTGGCATACATGATATACCCCACCCAGGGTTTCAGGAGATTTGCGCTTGCTGTGAATGCAATATTCCTTGGAGGTACTGCCAGCCTGCTGTTTCTGCCTGTATACCTGTTCTCATACACGGTATGGGTCATCCAGTCAACAGCCCTGTTAACTCTGCTTTATGCAATAGTAATGAGCCTCAGGGGAGTGATCAACAGAGAATGGCGTGATCTGTTCTACCTGATCGGGTTCTCTGCCGTAGGATCAGGGATAGTTTCAGACATTTTGTTTGCCAACGCTCTCGAGGAGAATCAGCAGCTTTATATTCTCCCATTCCTGATGCTGATCTTTGTTGTGATCCAGGCTACCCTGCTGATACGTGAATGGATCCGGCGGGGAAAGGAGAGAGAGCAGCTCTCGGCGGAGCTTGAGGAGCTGAACCGGAACCTCGAGGACCGGGTCAGGGAGAGAACCAGGGAACTGACTGAAAAGAGTGACGAGCTGAATGCCCGCAATGAGCAGATAGCACAACAGAACAGGAAGCTCTCCGAGACCATCAGCCTCAAGAACAAGATCTTCTCAGTCATATCACATGACCTGCGCAGCCCTGTGGTAAACATCCTCTACTCCCTTTATCTGCTCAAGGAGGAGGAATCCCGCGACAAGACCGAATCTCTTGCCGATTCGTGTATCCAGTATTCTCAGATGCTTATAACCCTTCTTGAAAATATGCTTGTATGGGGAAGAGGCCAGGAAGACATGATCCGGTATGCTCCTGCAGAAAACGATCTGTCAGACATCATCCTGACCAACATAAGTATTTTGAAGGACAGCGCTGACAGGAAAGATATATCGATTAATTTCACGCAGGTAGGCAGATCAAAAGGATGGTTTGACAGGGACCTCGTTGACATCATAATAAGGAACCTGCTCTCCAATGCCATCAAGTACACCAACCGCGGAGGCAGGGTGACGGTCCATGTAAAGGAACGCGAAGAGGCTGCCGACCTGGTGGTAATCAGGATATGCGATAACGGCGTCGGCATCAGTGAGGAGAGGCAGAAAATACTATTTACCGGCAAAGAGATTGACACTACTCAGGGCACTGACTCTGAGAAAGGCACAGGGATAGGACTTAAGCTGGTGTATGAGCTGGTCACCATCAGCAAAGGCACCATCACCGTTGAGAGCACACCGGGCAGCGGCAGCAGTTTCACAGTAATTCTGCCCGGACCGTCACAGGGAAGAAAGAGCAGGGACCTGGTCATCTGACTTTACACGTTCGAGAGCCCAGAAAGACCTTTCGGATCCAGAAGCCTGACCTCAGGTCTTTCAACGGCTATGAGCCCCTCCTTTTCCATCTCGCCCAAGGCCCTGGCGAGGGAGGGTCGCGTCACACCGAAGAACTCGGATAACTCCTGCTGCGTCCGGTCAATCATCACTCTGCCTGATGCAGCCCCGGGTAGTGATGAGAGGTAGTGGGCAAGCTTTCCCTTGATTGTATGGAATGAGAGGAACCTGAGTCTGCCTGAAAGAAACAACGCCTTGTTACAGACAACGGTCAGATAATTTGACAGGATGCGGCCGTCATTTCTCATAAGCTTAAGATAGTCGGCTTTGCCTATTATCAGCAGCTCTGAATCGACGTTGGCTATTACATTGACCGGGTATTTTGCCCCGGTCCCGAAGATAAAAGCCGAGGCTAGTGCCTGCGGCGGATTCACGTCCTCAATCTTGATGGTCCGCCCTGCCAGGTCAGTCATCTCCCCCTTTATGCTGCCGGAGATCACAATCATTACAGACAAAATCTCCTCGCCGGAAAGCGCGGCAACAGCACCCGCATGATAGAACCTTACCCGGTAGTTGACGCTCTCGAGAAGGCTTTCAATTTCAGATTCATCGAGGCCGCTGAAGAGAGGCGACCTGTTCAGCACGGGAAACTTCATTTTTTTGTTTAAAGTTAAAAAATAATCGGGTTTGTAACATATGTTACATATCGGGTCTTTTAGTGGGGATACCTTTGCACTGTAAACAAAGAATTAAGCAGGATGCTGAGAGATATAATCAGGATAGATGAGGAGAAGTGCAACGGTTGCGGGCTTTGCGTGCCCAACTGCCATGAGGGAGCCCTCCAGGTAATTGACGGAAAGGTAAGGCTTGTCTCTGAACTCATGTGTGACGGTCTGGGTGCATGCATAGGGCATTGTCCGGAGGGTGCAATAACCATCGAGAAGCGTGAGGCCGAACCGTATGATGAGATAGCCGTCATGAGCGAAATGGCTGGCAAGGGTGCAAACACGGTAACGGCCCACCTCCGGCACCTTAAGGACCATCATGAGTACGGATATCTTGAAGAGGGAACAACATGGCTTGAGGTTCACAGCAAAGAGCTCTCCTTCAGCATTGATGAGGTTCTGGCTGCTGTCAACGGTGATGGCGGCAAGGTAAAGGCTCCACACGGAGGGCATGCTGCTCATGGCGAACAGGGTCAGCGAGGTGTCCACGGGCACGGTGAACATGGTCAGCATGGGGCTCACGGTCACAACGGAGGCAGCTGTCCCGGCAGCAGGGAGAGAGTGATGGCTCCCGCAGCAGTACTTGCCCCGGTGCCGGGGGAGATACCGTCACAGCTGACACACTGGCCTGTCCAGATGCACCTGGTAAACCCGAACTCTCCGGTATACAGGGGAGCCGACCTGCTTCTTGCTGCAGACTGCGTGGCATTCTCGCTCGGGTCATTTCACAACAGCTTCCTGAAGGGCAAGTCGCTTGCAATAGCCTGCCCGAAACTTGATCACGGTACCGAAACGTACATTGACAAGCTGACTGTCATGATTGACACCGCAAAGGTTAATACTATAACAGTAATGATGATGGAGGTGCCATGCTGCGGGGGACTGATCCAAATGGTGCGCGCAGCACTGGCCAGGGCAGCAAGGAAAGTCCCGGTGAAGGCTATGATTGTAAGCATTGACGGGAAGATCCTCAGCGATGATTGAATTTAAATCGAACTTATAAAAATATACCATAATAAAAAACTTAAAAAATGAGCATGTTTTGTTATCAGTGTCAGGAAACGGCACAAGGAACCGGATGCGTCGTGAGAGGTGTATGCGGCAAGACGGATGATGTAGCACAGGTGCAGGATCTCCTTGTATGGGTTGCAAAGGGTATCTCTATCCTGGGTACCATTGCCCGCGGAAACCACTATTCAAGTGCAAAGGTTGACAGGTTCGTGCAGGAAGCACTTTTCACAACCATCACCAATGCCAACTTTGACAGGGCAAGGATCATTGAACGGATTCATGAGGGAATTGCGCTGAGAGACAAATTCATCACTGAAATGAAAGGTCACGGGATAACAATCCCCGGAAACCTGCACCCCTGCACCTCATGGAAACCCGCAAGTGAACAGGATCTTGCAGAGACCGCCGCAAAGGTTGGCGTACTCATCACTGAGAATGAGGATGTCAGGTCAATGCGGGAGCTGGTGGTCTACGGTGTCAAGGGGATGGCAGCCTATGCTGAGCACGCCGGCAACCTCGGTTACAACAGCGATGTGGTTGACGCATTCATGCAGCGGGCTCTTGCCGCCACAACCGATGATACTCTTACTGCAGATCAGCTTGTGGCCCTGGTTCTTGAGACCGGAAAACACGGCGTGGATGTGATGGCATTGCTTGACAAGGCAAACACCACAACGTACGGAAACCCTGAGATCACCGAAGTCAATATCGGAGTAAAGAACAACCCTGCCATCCTTATAAGCGGTCATGACATGAAAGACATGGAGGAGTTGCTCAGGCAGACCGAGGGCACTGGGGTTGACGTCTATACGCACAGTGAAATGCTCCCTGCAAACTACTACCCGGCATTTAAGAAATACAAACATTTCGTAGGAAACTACGGCAACTCATGGTGGAAGCAGACCACTGAGTTCGAGACCTTCAACGGTCCGGTGCTCTTTACCACGAACTGTATTGTTCCCCCGCGCGCGAGTTATAAAGACCGAATCTATACTACCGGAGCCTCAGGATATGAGGGCTGCACCCACATTCCGGACAGGACACCGGGAAGTGAAAAAGACTTCTCAGTCATAATTGAGCATGCAAAAAGATGTTCACCCCCGACAGAGATTGAATCAGGGACAATGATCGGAGGCTTCGCCCATAACCAGTTGCTTCAGCTGGCCGACAAGGTTGTTGAGGCAGTTAAAAGCGGTGCAATACGCAAATTCTTTGTCATGGGCGGATGTGACGGACGCATGAAGAGCCGCAACTATTATACCGAGTTCGCGCAGAAACTGCCGAAAGATACCGTGATCCTTACAGCAGGTTGCGCCAAGTACAGGTACAACAAGCTGAAGCTGGGCGACATCAACGGCATACCGCGTGTACTTGACGCCGGACAGTGCAATGACTCCTATTCACTTGCCGTGATTGCCCTGACACTCAAGGATGTTTTTGGCAAGAATGACATCAACGAGCTCCCTATTGCATATAATATAGCATGGTATGAGCAGAAGGCAGTCATAGTACTGCTGGCACTCCTGGCCCTTGGAGTTAAGAATATTTACCTGGGGCCGACACTCCCCGGCTTTCTTTCACCAAACGTGGTAAATGTGCTGGTTGAAAAATTCGGAATCACAGGCATCACCACGCCTGACGAGGATATGAAGATCCTTCTGAACTAATTAATTCAGACAGCTTTCAAAGGGAGTTCCGGAAGAGACTCCCTTTTTTTGTATAGGCCTGGCAGTAATAAACATCATTTTCTGCACAGTTATGTTAATTATGAGCATCTTTGGCTAAATTAGTGGTCTGAACCCTCCTGGGAACAGCCGGACACATCCTGATCAAAATGAGTAAAAAACCTTTGACCACAACTAATGGCGGGCAGTTTTATCTCGGGCTTGACATCGGGTCCGTTTCGCTGAACACCGTCCTGCTGGATGAACATTATAACATTATTGAAGATTATTACGACTATGTTCACGGCAAGCCTTTTGATGTGCTGCACAGGCGCCTCTCCGGGCTTTTGCAGGAACATCCCGCTGAGACAATAAAAGGCGTTGCACTGACAGGCACCGGGGGCAAACTCGCAACCCGACACATAGGCGGAGTCTTCGTTAATGAGATTATAGCCCAGGCCACATCAGCCGGCAGGATTTTCCCTGAGGCCCGCACTGTCATTGAGATAGGAGGCGAAGATTCCAAGCTGATAGTTCTT
The DNA here is from genome assembly GCA_022736275.1 of Rikenella microfusus. Lineage (GTDB taxonomy): Bacteria > Bacteroidota > Bacteroidia > Bacteroidales > VadinHA17 > SR-FBR-E99. The sequence goes on from DZBJ01000019.1 coordinate 31,641, forward strand.
GAGAGGCAACCTTCCGATGATTATGCAAGGCTGGTTGATTTTGAGATGAACAGCATCTGTGCCGCGGGTACGGGGTCATTTCTCGACCAGCAGGCGAAGCGCATAGGTGTACCCATCGAGAAGGAGTTCGGTGAGATGGCCATGCGTTCCGTCAATCCGCCACGTATAGCCGGGCGCTGCAGCGTCTTTGCCAAGAGCGACATGATACACCATCAGCAGTTGGCTACCCCTCTGCATGATATCGTGGCAGGACTCTGTTTTGCCCTCGCAAGGAACTTCCGGAGCACGGTGGCACGCAGCAAGGAGATAAAAAAACCGGTTATCTTCTCAGGCGGCGTTGCCGCAAACATAGGAATGGTAAGGGCATTCAGGGAGGTACTCGACCTCACCGGCGATGAGCTGATCATACCTGAACATCACGCCTCAATGGGCGCTATCGGCGCCGTGATGTATGCTTATTCCAACGGTTTGCAGGCAGGTCGTTTTGCCGGGCTGGCAAACCTGGAGGAATACCTGGCAGGCAACAGTTCGGATTTCAGCAGCCTGCCACAGTTGCAGGAATCAGGCGCCACCTACAACAAGGAGGTGAAGTTCAGAAAGAACGGCACTGAGAAAATACCGGTCTACCTGGGCATCGATGTTGGCTCGCTCAGTACAAACGTCGTTCTGATAGATCCCGACCATAACGTGGTTGCAAGGCGATACCTGCCTACTGCGGGCAAACCTCTTGAAGCCATACAGAAGGGAATGACGGAGATATATGACGAGGTGGGAGAAGCTGTAGAGGTAATCGGGGCAGGAACAACCGGTTCAGGACGTTATCTTACCGGTGACTTCATCGGCGCCGATGCGATAAGGAATGAGATAACGGCGCAGGCTACAGCCGCAATTGACTATGACCCTACCGTTGACACTATCTTTGAGATCGGCGGACAGGATTCCAAGTACATCAGCATTGAGAACGGCGTGGTAACCGACTTTGAGATGAATAAGGTATGCGCCGCAGGTACGGGTTCATTCCTGGAGGAGCAGGCTGAGAAACTGAACATCAAGATAATAGATGAGTTCGGATGCATGGCCCTGAAGTCAGAGTCTCCCGTCAAACTCGGCGACCGCTGTACCGTATTCATGGAGTCTGACCTTAACTCCTTCATGCAGAAGGGCGCCAGGAATGACAATCTTGTTGGCGGCCTCGCCTATTCGATAGTCTATAACTACCTCCAGAAGGTGGTGGCTGACCGCAGGGTCGGCGACAAGGTATTCTTCCAGGGAGGAGTGACCAACAACAAGGCGGTGGTAGCTGCCTTCGAGCAGGTTCTTGGTAAAAAGATCATCATACCTCCTCACTTTGACGTTACAGGGGCTATCGGCGCCGCTATCCTGGCACAGAGATCCATGACCGAAGGACAGAAGACAACATTCAAAGGCTTCGGCATACGCAATGCCACGTACGAGATCAGCAGGTTCGTCTGTAACAGCTGCGTTAATCACTGCGAGATAAGCAGGGTAAAGATTGAAGGAGAGGATAAGGCGCTATTCTACGGCGGACGCTGCGAAAAATACGAGACCGACGGCCGTAAGAAGAACACCGGCCACATCCCTAACCTCTTCAAAAAGAGGATCGAGATGCTCATGGGAGATTACCGTGAGACGGAGCCGGAGGGCAAGCCTGTCGTAGGCATCCCCAGGGCGCTGATGGTCTACTACCAGCAGTTTCCCTTCTGGAGGACCTTCTTTGAAGAGCTGGGATTCAATGTGGTCATCTCGAGGGAGTCAGACAAGAAACTGATAACACAGTCCATTGAGACCATTACCTCCGAGACCTGTCTTCCGGTGGAGCTGATGCACGGGCATGTCATTGACCTGCTTGACAGGGGAGTCGATTATGTCTTTCTTCCGTTCATAGTCAGCGGCAAATACAAGGAGGGAGATAAAACCTCCAACTCCAACTGTCCCTGGATACAATCATACCCCTTCATGGTGAAGGCTGCCCTCCGGGGCAAGGTTGATGATTCGAAGTTCCTCACCCCCACTCTGCACTTCAGGTATTTTGAGCGTGCGCTGGTAAAGGAGCTGACTGCCTTCTTCGGTGACAGGTTCGGCCTCAACGGTGACAGGATCAGGAAAGCCATCTACAAGGCTGATGGCGTGCAGGTCTCATTTGAGAAGGCACTTGTGGGATACGGTCGTGAGGTGTTGGCCAACATACCATCCGGATGCAAGCCGGTGATAATTCTGGGCAGGCCTTATAACAGTGCTGACCCCCATCTTAACCTCAATCTAACCGAGAAGCTGCTGGCGCAGGATGTCATGCCTATTCCCCTTGACATGCTTGATCTCTCGCTGTCACTTATCTATGGCAACTACCGTAACATGTACTGGCCCAACGGGCAGAAGATGATTGCAGCAGCTCAGTATGTCGCCAAAACCGATGGTCTGTATGCAGTCTATATCAGCAACTTCAGGTGCGGACCAGACTCTTTCATCTGGCACTATGTCACCGAGGAGCTGAAGGGCAAGCCCTTCCTTCACCTGGAGGTTGACGAGCACTCTGCCGACGCCGGTATGGTGACCCGTATCGAGGCATTCCTTGACAGCCTTAAGGGTGCTGAGCAGAATGAGAAGAAGGAGTCTGCCATCATACGTCCGCGTCCCAGCCCGTCAGAGCCTCATGTTGACAGAACCCTCTACTTCCCCTACATGCATGACGGCGCCGCTTTTGTGGCGGCCGCTGCGCGCAGCATTGGCATACCCTCGGAGGTGCTCCCAAAACAGACCAATGAAGATATTGAACTGGGGAGGAAATACACATCTTCGAAGGAGTGCTTCCCGATGATATGCACCACGGGCAGCTTCCTCAAGAAGCTGATGGAGCCTGGTGCCGATCCTTCGAAGATGAGCTTCTTCATGCCTGACCATAACGGCCCGTGCCGCTTCGGACAGTACAACCAGTTCCAGAGGATCTTGTTTGACAGACTGGGTTTCAGGGATGCAGAGCTGGTGACACCTTCAAATGACACCGCATATGCTGACCTGGCTGGCAACAAAAGCAAGAAGTTCAGGATAAACGCGTGGAAAGGCTTTGTCTCATTTGACTTCATCAGGAAAATGTACCGTGAGATACGCCCCTACGAGCTGAACCAGGGTGATACCGAAGCGGTCTATCAGACCGCTATGAAGAAGGTGGAGAAATGCATCGAGAATAACAGCAGGGGACTTCGCCCTCTGCTCGTCAGCATAGCCAATGACTTCATGGCGATCAGGGTTGACAGGAGCCTGCGCAGGCCGGTGGTTGCGGTACTCGGAGAGATATATATGCGTGACAATGCCGGATGCAACGGCAACATAGCCAACAGGCTTGAAGCGCTCGGTGCGGAAGTCGTTATAGGACCATTCTCCGAATGGATCACCTACTCAACACACCGTTTCAGCCGAGACAGCAGGTGGAAGAATGACACCATGGGTCTGATAAAATCAAAAATACAGGGTATCGGACAGGAGGTGATCGTTGATTATCTTCTCAGGGGCATCAACAAACTCACCGACACCACAAAGGATGTCTCTCTCCATGAGATACTGAAACTGAGCAACAGGTACGTAAGCGAGTTCTATGACGGTGATCCGCCGATAGCCATGGGCACATCAGCTGCCCTCGCACAGAGGGGTGTATCCGGTATTGCCGCCATCCTCCCGTTCACCTGTATGCCCGGCACACTGGTCGCCTCTGTGAGCGACTCATTCCGGAAAGACAACAACAATATTCCCTTTATCAATATCCCCTATGACGGGCAGGATACCGTGTCACTTGAGACCCGGTTGCAGGCCTTCATGTTCCAGGTCAGGGAGTATTCTGAGACTCGCCAACCAGTGTCATCTCATTAATGAGGTAGCCTGCACCGGCAAACCTGTCAATGATAAAGAGGACATACCTGATGTCAAGACTGATGTTCCGGCTCTGCTTCGGGTTGAACATGATGTCTGAGGCAACGCCTTCCCATGCGCGGTCAAAGTTGACACCTACCAGGTGACCCTCGGCGTTGAGCACCGGGCTTCCGGAGTTCCCGCCGGTAGTGTGGTTGTTGGCGATGAAACAGACCGGTACGTCACCGTTGACGGCATACCTCCCGAAATCCTTTGCCAGGCACAGTTCCCTGAGCCTGTCGGGTACATCATAATCATAAATTTCGGGGTTATCCTTCTCCAATACCCCTGTCAGAGTGGTAAAATGCTTATAGTAGACCGCATCGCGCGAGTCGTAACCCATCACCTTTCCATAGGCCAGCCTCAGGGTGGAGTTGGCATCAGGGTAAAAGACCCTGTCACTGCCCTGTTCCATCTGAGCTGCCAAGTAAAGCTTATTGAGATCCGCAAGACGGGCGTCACGGGAACCGAGCTCAGGCCTGACCCTCGTCTCAATCAGCTCAGCAGCAGAGCCGGCAAGTATGTAGAAAGGATCCTTCACAACCTTTTTAGCATCAAAACTCTCAAGAAACGCATTCAGCCTCTTCTCATCAGTGAACAGGGACCTGGAGAAAAGTCTTTCAGCAACAGAACCGAAATCTCCATTGCATGATGCGAACAGTTCACGGTATGCCGGTGTCTGCCAGTCAGGGCCGATATTCTTTCCGTAAAGGTCCATCACTGCCACGAACAGTTTTTTGGAGACCTCCTGGTCATAACTGCTAAAAAAGCCGGCTGCATATTCCTTCAGCCGCTGAAGCTCCTTCTCCAGCTCCGGGCTCTTCTGTGACGCCATCTCCACAGCCCTACTGAAGGCTCCGGCCAGTGATGCAGGCTCAACGCCCGACGATCCGAAGACCTCGGAGGTGTAGACACTTACGAGGTAATAATCCACGTAACTCTTATAAATTTCGTCATACTGGTCCAGAATGTTACCGTATCTCCGGATGCGCTCCGCATCAGCCTGAACCCATGCTGTAAACTCCTTCTCAAACACCTCCTTGCGTTCAACACCGTTCATGTTGTCGAGGCTCTGTATCTCTCCGATCCATTTCTTCCACCCGTTGGCCAGCCCGAAGGACTTTCCCGAGTACTTTATCCTGACGAGGGGATTACCGGTCATGGCCTGTTCCATGATTGATATCTTTTTACCGCGTATCTCCACCTGATTGGGATAGATGACATCCTTCAGCATCCTGATATGATCTGACGGTGCGTACTGCTGGGTCCTTCCGGGATACCCGAAAACCATGGTAAAGTCGCCCTCATTTACACCTGCAAGTGAAATGGGGAAGTGGTAAGCGGGTCTGTAAGGCACATTTTCTGCCGAATATGCTGCAGGCTTGTTTTCGCTGTCAGCATAGACCCTGAAGAGAGAGAAGTCGCCGGTATGACGGGGCCAGACCCAGTTGTCAGTGTCGCCGCCGAATTTACCAATGGCAGAAGGAGGAGCTCCCACAAGCCTGACGTCACGGAAGACCTCGTTCACGATCAGAAAATACTGGTTGCCCAGGAAGAAGGGCCTTACCGCTGCCAGATAATGGGTGCCTTTTGTTGCTTCGGCAGCGATGGCTGTGACATTTGCATTTATTACCGCATCACGTTTCTCCTTATCCATGCCATCAGTGACACCTTCGAGCACTTTGCCGGTGACATCTTCCATATACTTGAGAATGGTGACCGTCAGGCCGGGATTTGACAGCTCCTCTTCATGCGAGGCTGCCCAGAAGCCGTCAGCCAGGTAATCATGCTCAAGGGTGGAGTGATTTTGTATTGACCCGTAACCGCAGTGGTGATTGGTGATTATCAGTCCCTTGTCTGAGATGAACTCGCCCGTGCAGCCGCCTCCGAAGAGTACAACGGCATCCTTCATTGAAGCCTTGTTGATGCTGTAGATATCTTCAGCGGTGAGCCTGAAGCCGTTCTCCTGCATCACTTTGATATTGTATTTCTCAATAAGGACAGGTATCCACATACCCTCATCAGCAACAGCTTCCGGTGCTAAAAACACCAACAGAAGGGCAATAATGCCAATTTGTTTTTTCATATCTCTTTTGGTTTGTTTCCTGTAAAATCAAGCAGTTCGGCATACAGGTCGCTGACGGGCATACCCACCACATTGTAATATGATCCTTCGATGCGGGTTATGCCTCTCAGCCCGATCCACTCCTGGATGCCGTATGCGCCAGCCTTGTCATGAGGCCGGCAGGTCTTTACGTAGTATGATATCTCTTCCTCCTTAAGCTTCCTGAATGTAACGGCAGTTGTGATCGAGAAGATATGGCTCCTCTGACGGTCTCTGAGGCATATCGCCGTGATCACATCATGCCTGCATCCCGACAGAAGCCTCAGGAAATGCATCGCCTCTTCATCATCGCGCGGCTTCCCCAGCAAAGTATCATGGCACCAGACAACCGTATCTGCAGTAATGATTATCTGACCCGGGTCAATGACTGTGCTCCAGGCCCGCGACTTGGCGGCAGCGAGGAACTCGGCTATTTCTTTTCCCCTGAGATGATCAGGCCAGCGCTCATCATAGTCAATCGTAACCGCACGGAACCTGAAGCCGGCCTTCTCCATAAGCTCTCTTCGCCTAGGTGATGCGGAAGCCAGAATGAAATTATATTCCTGTAATCCGTCAGCAATCATCCTACATGACTTTTCCCGAAGTGATGATCGCACCTGCAACCAGGGAATAGAGAATGCCAAAAAACATAATCAGCTTCATAAGCCTGCTGGCCAAATGGAAATGATGCTTCTCCCTTCCTGTAAGAATCCTGTATATCACCAGGGCAAACGGAACAACCAGTAAAAGTGAAATATAGACGAGTGTTATTTTGTCATTCAGGTACCTGTACCAGACAATGAAAAGCATAGCCACCGTAAACAGTGAAAGTATTGCAACAACAGTCTTGCATGTATTCAGTCCAACTGTCACCGGCAGTGTCTTTCTTCCCGTCTCCCTGTCGCCTTCGCAGTCTTCCATGTCTTTTATTATCTCGCGGATGAGGGTTGTCAGAAAGGCGAAGAGTGCAAAGCCGGCTATCCAGTAAAAGAGTATGGCCACCCCGGTGAAATTCACGGTGGTTTGTGAATACCAGGCATAGATCGGGGCAGCATCATATATGACTACAAGCATCGGTACCATTGCCACGAGCAGTGAAACGACGATGTTGCCAACCAGGAGTTGTCTCTTATAGACAGCGGAGTAGAAATAGAGAAGGCCGGAGGTCAGTACAAAGATGATTCCGAGCCATATGTAACCAATGCGGGCCGACACATAGGTGCCGCCTATCACTCCGAGAATGTTCATTACGTTGTGGTACATCATGGCCATGCGCCTGGTGATGGTATTTCCCACAATGATCGATCCGCGGTTGATAAGGTCGGCGCGGATATCGAAATAATCGTTGATGACATAGCCTGCAGCGGTGATCAGGCATGTTGAGATAACCAGTATCAGGAAATCAAACCATCCCAGCCGGAATGACATCGCTGCAAGGGTGAGAGGGTCATCAGCCATGGTTACCGGCATGGCACTCAGAAGGGGCCTCATGACCGCATACCTCATGAGCATCATTGTCATTGCCACCACCAGGAGGTTTGGCAGCCTGACAATTGCCATCAGGTCTTTTAGCTTATCACCACGAGAAAGCTTCATGATCCATCCAGTTGTTATGGAGTCTCAGTGCCTGTTCAATCACATCACGTACACATCCTTCCCCTCCTCGCTTGTCTGATATATAGAGGGCTACCTGTTTGATCTCGCTGTCAGCATCAGCAGGACAGGCCGGCAGGCCAACCATCTTCATGACATTGAAGTCAGGGATGTCGTCTCCCATGTACAGGACATTCTTCAGATCGACATTCCATTTGGCCGCAAGCTCCTTCATGCTCTCGGTCTTTATTCTTGAGTTGAGGAAAATGTCAGTTACGCCGAGTGTCCTGAGGCGTTTAATGTACTCCTTTGAACTGGCTCCCGAGATCACTCCCACATGATATCCCTTTATCACTGCCAGCTGTATGGCATAGCCATCTCTCAGGTTTACGGTATGCAGCGGTACTCCCCATACCGACAGGGCTATTGTCTGGGTTGACATGACACCGTCAATATCAAACACGAATGCCTTCAAACCCCGGAGCTCTTCCTTAAAGTTTGTCATCTGCCGTTCTTCATATGATGGCCGGCAATCATTTTACTGACAAGCCGGTACAGTTTTTGGTAATCAGGAGAGAAAGATAATAATTCAAGATGACTTTTTATGGTGTCACCGTCATGTCTCACAGCAGGTCCGGTCTGTGCGGCAGCTGGCCCGGTGCGTAGCGCCTTGCGGATGGTCTCTTCCATAAGGGGGTGAAGCACCCCGGGGTCAAAACCTGCTTCAGCAGCAATGGCTTCGCCTGTTGTCATCATGAAATTCGAAAAGTTATTGGTGAAGACTGCCGCCACATGAAGGTGTCTTCTCTGCACGGAGTCACAGTCCCAAGCGCCTGCTCCAATGACGTTGCCAAGATCTCTCAGCGTTGCCAGTGTGTGGTTGTCGGTGGCCTCAATAAAGAAGGGCACCTTCCTGAGATCAGGAGAAAAGCCTTTGGTAAAGGTCTGCAGAGGATACAACACTCCTGCACCTCTCTCTCGGCCCAGGGCTTCCAGGGAAACGCTGCCTGCAGTGTGTGCAATAACAGTATGGCCGGGGATGACTGCTTCCGATGCTAGCCTGGCCACTGCCGTGTCAGTGACGGCAATAATCAGGATGTCACAGGCCGGCGGTACCGAAAGATCTCGCCGCCATTCCGCCCCCGTTGCCTCAGCCAGGACCCTTGCGCTGTCACCGCTCCGTGATGCAATTGACAATATCCTGTGCCCGGCAGCCTTCAGTCCGGCAGACAGTGACTCCGCAACATTGCCGGCGCCGATGAAGGATATGTTATAGATGGCCACTTTACTGGAGGCTTGACCGTTTCAGCCGGCAAGGTCACTTACCGTATTCGTAGGCTCCTACATAGCTCACATCGATCTGATAGACCTTCATGTAACTTGTCTGGTAAGAGTTACCGGCGTTCATCAGGTAGTTGCACTCATAAAAGTAGGGGCCGGAAATAAGTATCTCGTCACCCTGGTTGAACTTGCTCAGCTCACTCATCCAATCTGAAGGGTTGCAGAAGTAGTATACCGAATATGCATCATATTTAGGTGAGAAACGTGCAGTTTTCGTTTCTGCATCATATGAGATATAAACATGCATCATCTCCAGGGTATCAAGTGCATCTCCGTCACAACCGCACTTCGGTTGCTTCTTGCAGGCTCCCGTCAGGGCAACTACGGCAATCAGCATCACAGCAATTGCCATGTTAGCCAGTATCCGATTTCTTGTCATCACTTCTCCGTTTATCATTGCACAAAGTAACGTATATTTTCCGTCTAAGCAAAAAAGAAAGCCGGCTGAAAGGTCAACCGGCTCATTTTGAATATGTTCACATTTCATGCCTGGGCTGTGGGGCCGCCAAAAGTGACTGGCAGCACCGGCCCGGAACCCTTCACCTCGCGTATGGGACCATGAACGGCCTCATACTTCGAGATATTGTCACTGAGAGCTGCCACTAAACGCTTGGCGTGCTCGGGGGTAAGGATGATCCTCGATTTTACCTTTGATTTGGGTACGCCGGGCATTATCCTTATGAAATCAATGACAAATTCAGCCGGGGAGTGGGTAATCACGGCAAGGTTCGAATATACCCCTTCCGCGATCTCTTCACTGAGTTCAATATTAAACTGTCCAGGGTTCTTGTTATCTGACATGACCGTGATGTTTAATCCTGTTCAACATCGCTGGTGCTCTGCCCGGCATGGACAAGTGACTCAAAGTCGTCAAGAGAACCGACGATGACGTTATTGTACTCCCTGAGACCTGTTCCGGCCGGGATAAGATGTCCGACGATAACATTCTCCTTCAGACCTTCAAGAAAGTCGATCTTGCCCAGTATTGCTGCTTCGTTCAGTACCTTTGTAGTCTCCTGGAATGAAGCTGCGGAGAAGAAGCTGTTTGTCTGGAGAGCGGCGCGGGTTATACCCTGCAGCACCTGCTGCGAGGTTGCCGGTATGGCGTCCCTTGCCTCTATCAGCTTGAGGTCACGGCGTTTGAGCAGTGAGTTCTCATCCCTGAGTTTGCGGGCCGTAATAACCTGTCCCGGCCTCAGGTTCTGGCTGTCACCGGCATCAAGTACTATCTTCTTACCGTAAACCCAGTCGTTCTCATCCATGAACTCAAGCTTGTCAACAACCTGACGCTCAAGGAACTTGGTGTCACCCGGATCGATGATCTCCACCTTGCGCATCATCTGTCTCACGATGATCTCAAAGTGCTTGTCGTTGATCTTCACGCCCTGGAGCCGGTAGACCTCCTGAATCTCGTTGACAATGTACTCCTGTACTTTTGTCGGGCCCTTGATGGCCAGGATGTCCGAAGGTGTAATGGCGCCGTCGGACAGAGGTATGCCTGCCCTGACGTAGTCATTCTCCTGTACAAGTATCTGTTTTGAAAGGGGAACAAGGTACTTCTTCGTCTCACCAGATTTGGAGGTGATGGTTATCTCCCTGTTTCCTCTCTTGATCTTGCCGTAGGTCACCTCTCCGTCTATCTCGGTGACGATGGCCGGGTTTGACGGGTTACGGGCTTCGAAGAGTTCTGTCACGCGAGGCAGACCTCCGGTGATGTCACCTGACTTACCCACTGCCCTCGGTATCTTCACTACTGTGTCTCCGGCCTCGACGAGCTTGTTGAGGTCAGTGACAAGATGTGCGCCCACAGGCAGGTTGTATGACTTGATCTCCACCCCTTCGGCACTCGTGATCTTAATAGCGGGGTTCTTGGTCTTGTCCCTGCTCTCAATGATCACCTTCTCCTTGAAGCCTGTCTGCTCATCTGACTCTTCACGGAAGGTCACCCCTTCAATGAGGTAATCAAATGCCACTTTACCGGCCACTTCAGAGATGATGACGGCATTGAACGGATCCCACTCGCAGATGAGTTCACCCTTCTGCACCTCCTGGTTGGGCTTGATGTAAAGCCTGCTGCCGTAAGGTATTGTATGAGTGGTCAGGGCGATGCCTGTCTTCTTGTCAACGATCCTGAGTTCACCCAGACGTCCGATGACGATATCCAGTTTGCCCTTTTCCGGATCTTTTTTCACGACGGTCCTCACCTCCTCGATAACGGCTATTCCGCCGTATCTTGCAATGAGGCTTGATTCGGTGGTGATGTTCGAAGCAGTACCACCGACGTGGAATGTACGGAGGGTAAGCTGTGTACCGGGCTCACCGATACTCTGTGCGGCTATAACACCGGTAGCCTCTCCCTTCTGAACCATGCGGCCGGTCGCCAGGTTACGTCCGTAACATTTGGCGCAGACACCTTTCTTCGATTCGCATGTAAGAACGGAACGGATCTCCACCTGTTCAATAGGCGACTGATCAATGCGGTTGGCCACCTCCTCGGTTATCTCCTCACCGGCGGCGCTGAGGAGCTCGCCGGTAAGCGGATTATAGATGTTATGGACGGTTGTGCGTCCAAGTATCCTCTCATAAAGTGATTCAACAACCTCCTCGTTGTTCTTGATGGCTGTAGCCACCAGTCCGCGCAGCGTACCACAATCCTCCTCGGTAATGATCACATCCTGTGACACATCCACCAGTCGACGGGTAAGATATCCTGCGTCGGCAGTCTTGAGTGCGGTGTCGGCAAGACCTTTGCGGGCACCGTGGGTTGAGATGAAGTACTCCAGTACGGAGAGACCCTCCTTGAAGTTTGACAGGATGGGGTTCTCGATGATCTCTGATCCTGATGAGCCGGACTTCTGAGGTTTGGCCATAAGGCCCCTCATGCCTGAGAGCTGACGGATCTGTTCCTTCGAGCCCCTTGCACCTGAGTCAAGCATCATGTAAACAGAGTTGAAGCCCTGCTTGTCTGTTGAAAGCTGCTTCATGAGGCTCTGAGTCAGACGGGCGTTGACATGTGTCCATATATCAATGATCTGGTTGTAACGCTCATTGTTGGTTATGAAGCCCAGGCTGTAGTTTGAGAGCACCTCGTCAACCTGCTCGTAACCCTCATGGACGAACATCTCCTTCTCCTGCGGAATGATGACGTCATCAAGGTTGAATGAGAGGCCGCCAGTGAATGCCATGCGGAATCCAAGGTCCTTGATGTCATCAAGGAAGTCAGCCGTCTTGGCCGTACCGGCCTTCTTCATCACCTTACCGATGATATCCCTCAGTGACTTCTTGGTCAGGAGTTCGTTGATGAACCCAACCTCCTCCGGCACGAACTCATTAAAGAGAACACGGCCAACGGTTGTCTCAATTATATGATTGACCTTCTTACCGTCAACAACATCATTAACCTTTACCTTGATAATGGCATGCAGGTCTACCTTGTTCTCATTATAGGCTATGTGCACCTCCTCATGGGAGTAGAATGTCGTTCCTTCGCCCTTGACTTTGATTAAATCAGTGCTCTTGCGAGCTTTGGTGATATAATAAAGTCCAAGGACCATGTCCTGCGAAGGCACGGTTATCGGTGCGCCATTGGCGGGGTTAAGGATGTTATGTGATGCCAGCATCAGCATCTGGGCCTCCAGAACGGCAGCATTGCCAAGCGGCAGGTGCACAGCCATCTGGTCACCGTCAAAGTCAGCATTGAATGCAGTACAGACAAGCGGATGAAGCTGGATTGCCTTGCCTTCAATGAGCTTGGGTTGGAAGGCTTGTATACCAAGCCTGTGAAGGGTTGGTGCACGGTTGAGCATGACAGGATGACCCTTGAGAATATTCTCGAGGATGTCCCATACAACAGGATCCTTCCGGTCAACAATCTTCTTTGCGCTCTTGACGGTCTTGACGATACCGCGCTCGATAAGCTTACGAATCACAAAAGGCTTGTAGAGTTCTGCCGCCATGTCTTTGGGGATACCTGTCTCATGAAGCTTTAGTTCCGGACCGACGACGATGACCGAGCGGGCCGAATAGTCAACTCTCTTACCAAGGAGGTTCTGACGGAAGCGTCCCTGCTTGCCCTTGAGGCTGTCGGAAAGTGACTTGAGCGGCCTGTTGGCATCAGTCTTGACGGCATTGGCCTTGCGCGAGTTGTCAAAGAGTGAGTCGACAGCTTCCTGAAGCATCCTCTTCTCATTGCGTAGGATCACCTCGGGAGCCTTGATCTCGATAAGTCTCTTGAGACGGTTATTGCGTATTATCACCCTGCGGTAGAGGTCATTGAGGTCGCTGGTGGCAAAACGGCCGCCATCAAGCGGCACAAGGGGCCTCAGCTCGGGGGGTATGACCGGGACGATCTTCACGATCATCCATTCAGGCCTGTTGATATTCTTTGACTCCCTGAAGGCTTCAACCACCTGCAGTCTCTTGAGAGCCTCGCTCTTTCGCTGCTGCGATGTCTCCGAATTTGCGCGGTGACGCAGCGAATACGAAAGCTCATCGAGGTCAAGCTTGTTCAGGAGCTTGTAGAGAGCCTCGGCTCCCATCTCCGCAACAAACTTGTCAGGATGGTCATCATCAAGATACTGGTTCTCCTTGGGCAGGGTCTCAACGATCTCCATATACTCCTCTTCGGAGAGGAAATCGAGGTATTTGACTCCGTCAACGGCCTTCACTCCCGGGTTAATGACAACATATCTCTCATAATAGATAATGCTGTCAAGCTTTTTCGTCGGCAGTCCCAGCAGGTAGCCGATCTTGTTCGGCAGCGACCTGAAGTACCATATGTGTGCAACCGGGACCACCAGTGAGATGTGTCCCATGCGCTCGCGCCTGACCTTCTTCTCCGTAACCTCCACACCGCAGCGGTCGCAGACGATACCCTTGTAGCGTATCCTCTTGTACTTTCCGCAATGGCATTCATAATCCTTGACCGGGCCGAAGATCCTCTCGCAGAAGAGGCCGTCACGCTCAGGCTTATAGGTACGGTAGTTGATCGTTTCAGGCTTCAGGACCTCGCCGCTTGACTTGTCAAGTATCTCTTCGGGAGATGCCAGCCCTATCGATATCTTCGTGTAACTGGTCTTCTGTTTGTTATCCCTTCTGAATGACATATATTTTTTCTTTTTACACTAGTTAGATACCCGGCTTAATTACTCAAGGTTGATGCTCAGTCCCAGCCCGCGCAGTTCATGCAGGAGCACGTTGAGCGACTCAGGTATGCCCGGAAGGGGCATTGGTTCTCCCTTGACAATAGCCTCGTATGCCTTGGCTCTACCTATCACGTCATCAGACTTGATGGTGAGTATTTCCTGGAGGATGTGTGCAGCACCGAATGCTTCCAGCGCCCATACCTCCATCTCCCCGAACCTCTGGCCTCCGAACTGTGCCTTACCTCCGAGAGGCTGCTGGGTGATGAGCGAGTAGGGCCCTATTGAACGGGCGTGCATCTTGTCATCAACCATATGGCCCAGCTTAAGCATATATATCATCCCCACGGTGGCCGGCTGGTCAAACCGTTCGCCGGTACCGCCGTCATAGAGATATGTGGTGCCGTTGCGCGGTATGCCTGCCTTTTCCGTCAGGTCATTTATCTGCTCCTGCCTCGCGCCGTCAAAGATCGGGGTTGAGAACTGCATCCCCATCTCCTTGCCGGCCCAGCCCAGTACCGTCTCGTAAATCTGTCCCAGGTTCATCCTGGAAGGCACACCCAGCGGGTTCAGAACGATATCCACAGGCGTTCCGTCAGCCAGGAAAGGCATGTCTTCGGCACGTACTATCTTGGCAACGATACCCTTGTTACCGTGGCGTCCGGCCATCTTGTCACCTACCCTGATCTTACGCTTCTTGGCTATATAGACCTTGGCCAGCCTGACGATCCCTGCGGGCAGCTCATCACCGATGGTTATGTTGTACCTCTTCCTCTTGTAGACGCCGTCAACCTCCTTGTACTTTATGATATAGTTGTGAAGGAGCTGCTTGATGCTGTCGTTCTTCTTCTTGTCAGTGGTCCATTTGTTGGGGTTGATATTCAGGAAGTCAATCTCCTGAAGCTGCTTCAGCGTGAACTTCGCTCCCTTGGGTATGACATCCACGTTGAGGTAATCCCTGACCCCCTGTGAAGTCTTGCCGTTAACCAGTATGAAGAGCTTGTCAATCAGTCTTGCCTTAAGATCATCTGCCGATCTGTTGAAGTCGGCGTCTATCTTGTCGAGCAGAGGCTTCTCGGCAGTCTTGGCCTTGCGGTCCTTGATAGCCCTGGTAAACAGTTTCTTGTCAATGACTACTCCTTCGAGTGACGGTCCGGCCTTGAGTGAGGCGTCCTTAACGTCACCGGCCTTGTCCCCAAAGATGGCCCTCAGCAGCTTCTCTTCCGGTGAGGGGTCTGATTCGCCCTTGGGTGTTATCTTGCCTATGAGTATGTCTCCAGGCCTGATCTGTGCCCCGATACGGATAAGTCCGTTCTCGTCAAGGTTCTTCGTGGCCTCTTCACTTACGTTCGGGATATCGGAGGTAAGCTCCTCCATACCGCGCTTGGTGTCACGCACCTCGAGAAGATACTCGTCAATGTGCACAGAGGTGAAGACGTCTTCCTGAACCACTCTCTCGCTCAAAACGATGGCGTCCTCGAAATTGTAACCTTTCCAGGGCATGAAGGCCACCTTGAGGTTACGCCCGAGAGCCAGTTCGCCGTTCTTGGTGCCGTACCCTTCGGTCAGCACCTGTCCCTTCACAACTTTCTCACCCTTCTTCACTATCGGGATCAGGTTTATGGTGGTGTTCTGGTTCGTCTTATGGTATTTGGGCAGTGTGTAGCGTCTGACGTCGTCGTCAAAGCTCACGAACTTCTCTTCGTCCGTCCTGATGTATCTTATGACGATCTCATCTGCGTCAACAAACTCCACCACGCCGTCTCCTTCGGCCACTATCAGTATCCGTGAGTCCTGTATCACCTGTGCCTCAAGGCCGGTACCCACTATGGGAGCCTCCGGCCTCACCAGCGGGACAGCCTGGCGCATCATGTTCGATCCCATGAGCGCGCGGTTGGCATCGTCATGCTCAAGGAAGGGGATCAGTGATGCTGCTATGGAGGCTATCTGGTTTGGAGCCACGTCCATCAACTGAACCTTTTTAATCTCCTCGTAGGGATAGTCTGCTCCGAGCCTGGACTTGGCCCTCGGGTTGGTAAAGGTGCCGTCATCATACAGCGGCGCGTTGGCCTGCGCCACTGTCAGATACTCCTCGTCCTCGGCAGTGAGCCATTTGACGTTTTCGTTGCTCAGGTCGACCTTGCCTTCAACCACATCACGGTACGGTGTCTCAATGAAGCCTAGCGGATTGATCTTGGCATAGACGCAGAGCGACGAGATAAGACCGATGTTCGGACCTTCAGGTGTCTCTATGGGACAGAGACGTCCGTAGTGCGTGTAATGCACGTCGCGCACCTCGAATCCGGCACGTTCGCGTGACAGACCGCCGGGGCCCAGGGCTGAGAGCCGGCGCTTGTGCGTCATCTCTGCCAGCGGGTTGGTCTGGTCCATGAACTGCGACAACTGGTTAGTACCGAAGAATGAGTTGATTACAGATGAGAGTGTCTTGGAGTTGATCAGATCAACTGGGGTGAAGACCTCATTGTCTCTTACGTTCATTCGTTCACGTATGGTACGGGACATGCGGGCCAGCCCGACACTGAACTGTGCCGAGAGCTGTTCACCCACGGTGCGTACCCTCCTGTTGCTCAGGTGGTCAATATCGTCAACATCGGTCTTCGAGTTGATGAGCTCGATGAGGTAACGGATGATGGCGATGATATCTTCCCTTGTGAGGATCTTGGTGTCCATGGGGATCTCCAGGTTCAGCTTGCGGTTGATGCGGAAGCGACCCACCTCACCAAGGTCATATCGTTTGTCTGAGAAGAAGAGCTTGTCGATCACATCACGGGCGGTAGCCTCATCAGGCGGCTCGGCATTGCGCAGCTGCCTGTAGATGTAAAGTACGGCTTCCTTCTCGGAGTTACAGGGGTCTTTCTGCAAAGTATTGTAGATGATGGCGAAGTCAGAGAGGCTCATATCCTCGCGGTGAAGCAGGATTGCCTTTGCCCCTGAGTCAACTATCAGGTCAACATGTTCATTCTCAATTACTGTCTCCCTGTCAAGCACAACTTCGTTACGCTCAATGGAAACAACCTCACCGGTGTCCTCGTCAACGAAATCCTCAACCCATGTGCGCAGCACCCTGGCTGCCAGCTTGCGGCCCACGAGTTTCTTGATGCTTACCTTGGAGACCTTGTGTTCCTCTGCCAGGTTGAAGATCTCAAGGATATCCTTGTCGCCCTCAAAGCCGATAGCCCTGAGAAGGGTGGTGACAGGCAGCTTCTTCTTCCTGTCGATGTAAGCGTACATCACGTTGTTGATGTCGGTGGCAAACTCGATCCATGATCCCTTGAAGGGGATGATTCGTGCTGAATAGAGTTTGGTGCCGTTGGCATGTACGCTCTGCCCGAAGAAAACCCCCGGTGACCTGTGGAGCTGGGAGACAACAACCCTCTCTGCGCCGTTGATGACGAAGGTGCCACGCTCGGTCATGTAGGGAATTACACCCAGGTATACATCCTGGATGACCGTGTCAAAATCCTCATGCTCGGGGTCAGTGCAGTAAAGTTTCAGTTTTGCCTTCAGTGGTACGCTGAAGGTCAGGCCTCTCTCAATACACTCATCAATGGTGTAACGGGGAGGATCAATTGAATAATCCAGGAACTCCAGCACGAAGTTGTTCCTGGTGTCGGTGATGGGGAAGTTCTCCATGAAGACCTGGTAAAGGCCCTCTTTCCTCCTGTTCTCGGGTGTTGTACCGAGCTGGAAAAACTCGGCGAATGATTTTAACTGAATCTCAAGAAAGTCAGGGTATTCAAGCTGATCCTTCTTGGATGCGAAACTTATGCGTTCGTTATTATTTGAGGACATTATGGTTGGATTAAGTGAACTTATGAAAAATGACAAAAAGGCTTAGCTCCGCCTGGTGGCGGAACTAAACCTGTAAACCCGGTAATCAGGTATAACTTATTTAAGTTCAACTTCAGCTCCTGATTCTTCCAATGTTTTCTTAATGTTCTCTGCCTCTTCCTTTGATACGCCTTCTTTGACGGCTCCGGGAGCGGCATCAACCACAGCTTTTGCCTCTTTCAGGCCAAGGCCGGTAAGATCTTTCACCAGCTTGACGATCTGAAGCTTCTGGCCGCCTGCACTCTTGAGTATAACATCAAATGATGTCTTCTCGGCTGCTGCCGGAGCATCTGCGCCGGCAGCGGGAGCTGCTATAGCAACTGCTGCTGCTGCTGGCTCAATGCCATACTCGTCTTTCAATATTTTTGCAAGCTCATTAACCTCTTTCACGGTTAAGTTCACCAACTCTTCTGCAAATTTCTTAAGATCTGCCATTTTTATAGGAATTTTTAAATTGATTAACTAATGATTATTACTTCTTTGACAGTGTTTCCAGAACACCATGAATTTTTGAACCACCTGACTGCAGTGCGGAGACAACATTCTTCGCGGGCGACTGCAGAAGCATGATGATATCGCCGATAAGTTCCTCTCTTGACTTGAGAGCCACGAGGGTCTCAAGGAGGTTGTCACCGACATATACCGACTCTTCAATATAAGCGCCTTTTATCAGGGGTTTAGGATGCGATTTACGGAAGTCCCTGATCATTTTGGCAGGGGTGTTTCCTTTATTCGAGAACATAACAGCAGTTGAGCCCTTAAGCACGGGGAATAGTTCTCCGCAATCAAGTCCCGCCTGCTCCAGTGCTCTTTTCAGGAGGGTGTTTTTAACGACAACCAGTCTGATCTGGTTTTCGAAACACTTCCTTCTGAGGTCACTGGTGTCAGCAGCGTTGAGCTGTGCAGTGTCAGTCAGGTAAAAGTGACTGTACTCCTTAAGAGTATCAGCCAGACTGTTTATGATATCGGTTTTCTCGTCTCTTCTCATAATCTCTCTGAATTATTTCTTTCAGTTAAACATCAAGGCTCTTTGGATCAACTTTCAGTCCCGGGCTCATGGTGCTTGAAAGGAATATACTTCTTATGTATGTTCCTTTCGCCGAGGCGGGTTTGAGTTTGTTGACCATGAAGAGAAATTCCCTTGCGTTTTCCATGATCTTATGAGGTTCAAAGGATACTTTTCCGATGGAAGCATGGACTATACCGGCTTTATCTACTTTAAAGTCGATCTTGCCCTGCTTAACCTCCTTGACAGCCTTACTTATCTCCATGGTCACCGTTCCGCTTTTGGGGTTCGGCATAAGACCACGGGGACCGAGTATTCGTCCCAACTGACCTATCTTACCCATCACTGAGGGCATGGTAATAATAACATCGATATCCGTCCAGCCGCCTTTGATCTTCTCAACCCACTCATCCAGCCCCACGTGATCGGCTCCGGCCTCTTTTGCTTCGGTCTCCTTGTCAGGGGTGACCAGGGCCAGAACCCTGACCTCCTTGCCTGTGCCGTGAGGAAGGGAGACGACACCGCGAACCATCTGGTTCGATTTGCGCGGATCAATTCCCAGCCTTACGTCAATATCAACCGAGGCGTCGAACTTCACTTTTGTGATATCTTTTACCAATGCTGCTGCTTCTGACAAAGTATAGAGCTTGCCATGCTCGATTTTCTCGAGGGCAAACTTCTGATTCTTGGTAAGCTTAGCCATTTCTATTCACTTAATTAGTTATTTACCGGGGAATGCACCTGTGACGGTGATACCCATACTTCTGGCCGTTCCAGCCACCATCTTCATCGCGGATTCGAGGGTAAAGCAGTTTAAATCCTGCATCTTATCCTCTGCAATAGTCTTTACCTGGTTCCATGATAATGATGCCACCTTTGCGCGGTTGGGCTCTGCTGAGCCTTTTTTCACTTTGGTAGCCTCAATAATCTGAACTGCAACGGGAGGGGTCTTGGTGACAAAATCAAATGACTTGTCACTGTATACGGTGATGATCACCGGTATGACCTTTCCTGCCTTGTCCTGTGTCCGGGCATTGAACTGTTTGCAAAACTCCATGATATTCACACCTTTGGAACCCAATGCGGGTCCTACGGGTGGAGATGGATTGGCTGCTCCGCCTTTAATCTGTAATTTGATTAATCCAGCAACTTCTTTTGCCATAATTAAAAATTTGCATTGTTTATAGCGAGAGCATGACGACCGTTTAAGGAAGCATTATAATTCACGGCTGTCAATTTCCTTAATTCCCTAATTTTCTTTCTCTACCTGCATGAAGCTCAGCTCGAGCGGGGTCTTGCGTCCGAAGATCTTGACCATCACTTTCAGCTTGCGCTTCTCTTCATTGACCTCTTCAATCACTCCTGAGAAGCTGTTGAAGGGGCCGTCTATTACTTTTACCGTCTCGCCGACAACGAACGGAACATTGAGTTCCTCTTCGCTGGCTGCCAGTTCATCTACTTTGCCGAGGATACGGTTGATCTCTGCCTTCCGTATCGGTGTCGGTTCGCCCGACTGTGTCCCGAGAAACCCGAGCACATTTGGTATGTTGCGAAGGACATGAGGAACCTCACCCACCAGGGCGGCCTCAACGATGACGTAACCCGGAAAGAATGTGCGCTCTTTGCTCACCTTCTTGCCTGCACGGATCTGGTAGACCTTCTCCGTAGGTATCAGCACCTGGGTGATGAAATCCTGCAGTTTAAGGCGTATAATCTCATTCTCAAGATACTCCTTCACCTTCTTCTCCTTGCCGCCAATAGCCCTGAGCACATACCACTTCTTAACGTTTTCACTCATCTGTGACCGTTCTGATTTTAATATAACAAACTATATATCAGATCCATGACCTTGTCAAAGATGAAATCCATAGCCCAGATTACAATGGCCAGGATAACGGAAGTGACAAGCACAAGGGTAGCGCTTCCCTGGAGTTCGCCCCAGGTTGGCCATGTCACCTTGTGCATGAGTTCGTTGTAAGATTCTTTAAAATAAGTTGCTATCTTCATAATAAAACTCCGATTTAGCACGGGAGGAGAGACTCGAACTCCCGACACCTGGTTTTGGAGACCAGTGCTCTACCAACTGAGCTACACCCGTGTAAATTTTGATGGTAACCGTTCGCCTGCGCGAACGGTTACCATATATATATGTATTTAATAGGCCTTAGTTGATGATCTCAACAACTGCGCCTGCACCAACTGTACGGCCGCCTTCGCGGATTGCGAAGCGAAGACCCTTGTTGATTGCAACCGGGTAGATGAGCTCAACGGTTATTGTGATGTTGTCACCGGGCATAACCATCTCTGTTCCTTCGGGGAGCTGAATCTCGCCAGTGATATCAAGGGTACGGAGATAGAACTGCGGGCGGTAATTGTTGTGGAACGGAGTGTGACGTCCGCCTTCCTCTTTCTTAAGCACATAGACCTCAGCCTTGAACTTGGTATGGGGTGTGATTGAACCCGGCTTGGCAAGCACATGACCTCTCTTGATCTCTTTCTTGTCAACACCGCGAAGGAGCAGACCGACGTTATCACCTGCTTCGCCCTGATCGAGGATCTTGCGGAACATCTCAACTCCGGTACATATTGATTTGCGTTTCTCGGCGCCGAGGCCCACTATCTCAAGTTCGTCACCAGTGTGAACTATACCTGTCTCAATACGGCCGGTAGCAACTGTACCGCGTCCGGTGATCGAGAAGACGTCTTCAACCGGCATGAGGAACGGTTTTTCGTTCTCGCGCGGAGGAATGGGAATAAATGAGTCCACTGCATCCATCAGTTCCATGACCTTCTCTTCCCATTTGGGTTCGTGGTTCATTGCACCGAGTGCTGATCCGCGGATAACGGGAGCTCCGTCACCATCATACTTATAGAAGTTAAGAAGGTCACGTATTTCCATCTCAACAAGGTCAATAAGCTCTTCATCATCGACGAGGTCAACTTTATTGAGGAAGACCACAATTTTCGGAACGTTAACCTGGCGGGCGAGAAGGATATGTTCGCGTGTCTGAGGCATGGGACCGTCAGTGGCTGCAACCACAATGATAGCGCCGTCCATCTGGGCAGCACCTGTAACCATGTTTTTAACATAGTCAGCGTGACCCGGACAGTCAACATGCGCATAGTGACGGTTCGCCGTTGAATACTCGACGTGAGCCGTATTGATCGTAATACCCCTTTCCTTTTCCTCGGGAGCATTGTCGATTGAATCAAAGTCCCTTACTTCTGAGAGACCTTTCTTAGCGAGAACCATCGTAATAGCGGCTGTCAGGGTGGTCTTGCCGTGGTCGACGTGACCGATCGTACCGATATTTACGTGTGGCTTCGACCTGTCAAATTTTTCTTTTGCCATAACTAAAAGCTTATTAAATTAAATTTACATCCAAAATCGTTTGAGCCGATGATGAGAATTGAACTCATGACCCCTTCCTTACCAAGGAAGTGCTCTACCCCTGAGCTACATCGGCATAATGAGCGGGAGACGGAATTCGAATCCGCGGCCCTTAGCTTGGAAGGCTAATGCTCTACCAACTGAGCTACTCCCGCTTATATCTTTAACCGGCACCCAGGCACCCCCTTGCAGGGAAAGAGTGCATTGATGCTTACACCGTTAAGAAGTGGGGAGAGCAGGATTCGAACCTACGAAGTCATCAGACAACAGATTTACAGTCTGCCCCAGTTGGCCACTTTGGTATCTCCCCTTCTTAACAGAGTATGCCTGGTTTGACATACACATACTCATCACATAATGAGCCGATGAAGGGATTCGAACCCCCGACCTGCAGATTACAAATCAGCTGCTCTGGCCAACTGAGCTACATCGGCATTTGAAAGAACGACCGATTTCTGAGAAATTACCCTCAAAAATCGGTTTGCAAATGTAGGAATTAAAAATTCAAATCTCAAAAATAATCTGAAGTTTTTTTGACGGGGGAAGACTACTCCCCGCGCATCTTAGCCTTCTGTCTGACTATCTGCCGCTTAAGTGCCGCCACAACCATGTCCGTTGCTTCTTCAAAAGTTTTACTCTGCTTGCGCGCGAAAAGCGGCCCGCCCGGATACTCTACCTTGATCTCAGTGATCTTGTTCTCCCTCTCCTCATCATGGTCTAACTTCAGGAACACCTCTGCATTGACAATGTCATCACTTAACAGTGACAGTTTGTTCATTTTCGATGTAACAAAATCAAGTAACTTCTTGTCAGCATCAAACCTGATTGAATGGATCTGAATGTTCATGGCAGTACCTCCTGTTATTGTTTAATTACGCTCTTGGATGAGCCTGGTTATATACTTTCTTTAACTGTTCAAATGTGTTGTGGGTATACACCTGTGTGGCCGACAGGCTGGCATGTCCCAGCAGCTCCTTGATGGAGTTGAGGTCAGCCCCGTGATTGAGCATGTGGGTGGCGAATGTGTGTCTCAGCACATGCGGGCTTTTTTTCTCAACCGTTGTGACCATCGAGAGATATCTCGTTACTGTGTTATAAACACTCTTGTCATACATTTTGTTCCCCCTGGCAGTGACAAAAAACCAATCGCCCCGGAGACCCTCACCGCTGCGTGCTGACAGATATGACTGAAGTGATTTCATGAAGCCGGCACTGAGAGGTATCACTCTCTGCTTTCCTCGTTTACCCGTCACCCTTACCTGCCCTGAGGAGAGATCCACATCCTCATCGCGCAGGTTGATCAGTTCCGACCTCCTCATGCCTGTAAGATACAAAAATTCCACAATAGTTCTGTCGCGAAGGCCAGAAAAATCATCACCGAACTTAAAATCGTCAAGCAGCCTGTCAAGTGACTCTTCTGCAACAAAAACCGGCAGCTGCCTGGCCTTCTTCGGAAGCTTCACTCCCGACATCGGATCGGCGCTGCTCATGCCGTGTCTTCTCAGATAACGGAAGAATGCCCTGAGAGCCGACATCTTCCTGTGGACGGTGCCTGTGGCAGCCCCTCCCTCAAGCAGAGACACCATCCACCCCCTCACACCGGCTGGTGTCACTGAATCAGCAGTCACTCCGGGATAATTATCCCAGAGCCATATGGAAAACTGATCAAGATCGTTCTTGTAGGAAATGACCGTGTGCCGTGAATAGCGCTTCTCGGTACGGATGTATTGCAGAAATGATTCCTTTCTCTCCATAAAAGGAACCGCTTGGTTTATATTGTTTGAAAAAGGCAGCCAGCAGCGGACCTATTCCTCTTCCTGCTGCAACTGCTGAACATAGATGGCTTTCTTAACCTCTTCCCTGCGGCGGACCGAGGGTTTGACAAAAGCCTGACGTGACCTTAACTCACGGATGACACCCGTCTTCTCGAATTTCCTCTTGAATTTCTTGAGTGCCCTGTCAATGTTCTCGCCTTCTTTTACCGGTACAATGATCATATTATTACTTTGTGTTAAAACGAGCCGCAAAATTAATATCTCTCTGATTCATTTCAAAACTTTTGATGAAATAAATTCATAATCGCTGCCCGCAGCACCGGAAGAAGGCCTTACATAAGGAGCCATACGCTCAGCCTGTTGAGGACTGAGTATCCCGGCATCTACCATTGATCCCAGCGTCAGAGGAGTCTCCGAGAGCCTCCTGTAGCTGGTTATCAGCCTTGCGGTCTCATAACCGACATATGGATGACGCGCAAGATCGCCGAATGAAACAGAGTCGAGGATCAGCGGAGCCACGGAATCAAGGGTCAGTGTCACCATCGGGGCTATGAGGGTTACTACAGCGCTGTCAATACCGTATACCTCCCTGAGCTGACCTGTACTGACAAAACCTCCGAGCAGGGTGCGATACCTGACAATGCGCCCGGAGAGCACAGGTCCGATGCCCGGCAGCCTCTCCAACTCCACCGCGCTGCAGATGTTAAGATCGATTAACAGCCCGGGACTGATAACATCATGCGCCCCGGGCCCCGGGGCCTGTGAGTTCCGTACGGCGTTCCTCTCTTCCTGCCCGCAGGCAGAAGAGCTCCCGGAGACTCGCTCCCTCCCGCCTTTTAAAGAGGAAGTCGCTGAGCCATTCGTTCTCATTTCAAAGCGGTCATCGGCAATAATAACATATGGTTCAAGACGTGCGGCGTATGATGAGTCAATGCCATACACCCTGGCCAGATCCTCAGGCCGGCGGAACCGTGCACCGCTGCTCCGGTAGTTTATCAGGGTGCCGGCCTGCCTTTCGGTGAGCCCCAGCCTCAGCAGGTCGTTGAACGTAACAGTGTTGGGATCAAAGGTGAAGAGCACCGGGTGCGGGACTTCATCTGCAGAGCTCCCCTGTGAGCCGGTTGACGGTTCCGTCATGGCCGGGAGATCCTCAGGTGGCACCCTGTCCGTCCTGAACGCGGTGAACCGCACCATAATAAGTATGATGAGCATCACCGACAGCAGGTACGTACCCCGCCTCTCCCGGCGGTCAAAACCGAATAACCCGGCAGCGAACTTCCTGATGGAATTCACATCTGTTACAGCAAGAGACAGGGCAAGTTATGCAAAAAACAAGAGCGAGTCAATAGGCAGTAGTGGAAATTAAGAATGAAGAATCAAACCGAATGACCGCCCCGACGCTTCGGTCGGGATCTCCGCTTCGCTACGACATGACCGCCCCGACGCTTCGGTCGGGATCTCCGCTTCGCTACGACATGACCGCCCCGACCTTTTAAATATAGACCTTCAGACTT
>DZBJ01000041.1:0-2408 GCA_022736275.1 Rikenella microfusus
CATTAACTGCCATTACTATAGCTTCCGACGTTGCCGGACTACCCGTCGCACACGTCGCATCTGAGGTCACTTCTACTGTGATCGCATCATTATTCGCAAGCGTCGTTGTTGTGTACGTCGACCCTGTCTCGCCTGGGATATCTAACCCTCCTAGCTGCCATTGGTATTGTGGGCTAGTACCGCCGTTGACCGCAACTGCCGTAAACGTTACTGACGTACCCGAACAGATAGCTCCTGACGGTGAGGCACTGATACTTACACTTACTGGTAAGGACGCATTAACAGTTACAATAGTGCTTGATGAGCCAGTGCAACCAGAGGCATCAGTAACCGTAAGGGAATACATACCCGCCATCAGCAGTGTTGCTGCAGTTGAAACTTCCGGGTTCTGCTCATTGGATGTGAACCCGTTTGGCCCGGTCCAGGCATAGGTTGACATCACATCAGGTCCACCGGTTAAGGTTAATAAACCTCCTTCACAGACAGGGCTATTATTCGTAGCTGTGGCTGAAGGCAATGAATTGATGGTAAGGGTGGTGTAATCAGAGTGGCTGACACCGTAGCTGTCCTCCAGAGTCAATCTGATTGTATGGACACCTACCCCTAACCCGTAACCAACAAGTGTCACATGTGGCAATGTTTGTACTGCCCCTGATAAATCATCTATCCCGTCATTGTTTATGTCCCATCCGTAAATGGAAATAATATCTCCACATCCGCCATCAGGGTCAAAAGAACTACTACCATTCAAGGTCACTGAACTACCTTGACAGCTTTCATAAGGCCCTCCGGCATCAGCAACGGGTGAGGTATTGACAAAGACAGAAAAGCTGCATGTTGCGGTCACTGAGCAGGAATTGGTTGCCGTAATTTCCACCAGCGTAGTACCGATATTGAAGGATGATCCGCTACCTGTACCGCTGCCGCTTCCGGTGGAGGCACCACTGAAGGTATATGACAGTACAGGTTCAGGCGAACCCGATGCTACAACAAGTGATACATAGTCTACTATGGCCGTGCATAAACCAGGATCAGCATCCTGGATGATCATGAACCCGGGACATAATGTAAATGATGGAGTTACTCCACTTACTGTAATGTAATCGGTTTTAATCTCCTCATCTGTACCGTTGGCATCCGTTACGGAAAGTGTAACCGTAACAGATCCCTCAACTGAGTAGATCACTGAATGAGGACCGGCACCTGTTGCTGTTGCAGGTGAAGCGCCGTTACCAAAATTCCAGCTATATTCTGCTGATCCAGTTATGTTGGAAGTATTGTCAGTGAATGTCACTGGTGCTCCGATGCAAACCGTAATTGGGCTGGCAAAGAAATCCGCAGTCAACTGGGCGGAAACACCATGACACACAAGTGAAAACAATCCGGCAAGAATCATGATCCTCGCCAACCTTCTCTTAAATATTGAACCGGATAAATGACCAATCTTTTTCATAACATTCACATTTTCATGGAATACGTAAAATCAAAATAAATAAGCCTGATGTCGTACACTTGATTCCCCGGCACAGGGATGCAAAAGTCAAACATTCAGATGTCAATCCGGTCCTTTTTATAAATTTTAAGTAGTTGCTATTCTTAGTGTTATGCTTTTTAACGGATGCGGTTATCATAAACCTTCGTTCCGTCAGTCACACTGACACTTTTCCTGGAATGAGCCTGAAAAAAATATACCAGACTCCCGGTGAAGAGCTGGGCACACAATATTCATAATCGTGACAGATTCAAACCGCCGTAAAGATGACAGCGGGTCATGAAGAATAAAAATATGCTCAGCCTTAAAATCGAGTTTAAATTTAAACTAATTGAAACATAAAAAAGATTTTATTTGACCAATCCGCAATTATAATCCGTAAAAAGTACCCACACTGCGACCAAGCCTCCGGATGGCAAACGGGTCGACTCCGGACTGCCTCCACGTATACTTCCGGACTACCGTCCGCAAGCCTCCAGGTCCGCTTCCGGATTGCCTTCCGGTGGCGCAACCGCCTTCCTCCGGACGACCTTCCGGTCTTCTTCCGGATTGTCTGCCGATGGCGCAACTGCCTGCCTCCGGACGGCCTCCCGGCCTACCCAAAACCTCAAATCAACCCACACCTTTTTTATCAGTTTTTAATTAACAACGATTGCATTTTCAATTCTTTGAACTTATTTTTGAGTAAATAGTGGCGGCATGAGAACCGCAAGCGCATTTTATTGATAATCATAATTTTAAAGTCATGACAAAAGGACTCGTAACAAAGAAAAGCTCAAAAAAGGAACCGACAAAGAGCCTGAAGGAAAAGCGCAAGGAGAAAAAAGAAAAGAAAAGCGCAAAATAGAATTCCCCCACCCGGGTTGATCCCGGATACATATACCAGTCTCTTTATCCCCATCCATCCTGCCCCCTC
>DZBJ01000041.1:2508-19703 GCA_022736275.1 Rikenella microfusus
TCCCCATCCATCCTGCCCCCTCACACAAGGGTGCAATTGTAGCTTCCACGTCCCGGCCGTGGGCGGGAATTACTATCTTATTTCCCGCCGGAACACAATAATTTGCAACTTACCCCGGTTGTATCTTTGTCATTTTAGTATCTTCATGCCACGGCCGGAAAAGATTCCGCCGGACCAGATGAAAAACAAGAGCAAACAGTCTCCCTTCCCCTGGAGCTCAGTCAGTGTGCTGCTGTTCACCGCAGCCTTGCTCACAGCCGTGATCCTGGTATATTCATCCGGACAGAAAGAGAGAATATTGCGCGATGCCGCCACTGAGATGGAGGCCGTCGCCCGCCTCAAGGCCGACCAGGTTGCCAAATGGAGAAGTGAAAAACTCAATGATGCCAGGTTGATCCATGAAAATGTCACACTTGTCGAGCATATCGATGCCATGTTCATCAAAGAGAAGCCCCAGTGGGAGAAGTCGAGACTTGAACAATTCCTTAAAACACTTATTGAAAACTACGATTTCGGCGGAGTCGTGCTTGTGGATGCCGGAGGAAATCCCGGACTTGCCGTACCCGAGTCAGAATCGGCAGCAGGGGAGTACCTCAGACGAAATATCACCGCATCTATCTCCAACCCGGTCATCTTCATGACCGAATTCCACACGGCAACCGTGGTCTCATACCTCCATCTGGACATGCTGATACCGATGCGGATGCCTCTCGAGGGAGACACGGTGATGGCCGGTGTGCTGGTGATAAGGATCGATCCGGAGAAGGAACTCTTCCCCATGCTCTCCACCTGGCCCACCCCCGGAAGAACATCTGAATGCATCCTCTTCAGGTTCGAAGGTGACTCCGTCAACTACCTCAACGGCTCACGCCTGGCAGGATATGACAGGCCTGTAACCTTCGCCACCGGGGATATCGAGCTCAGCACCACCCTCCCGCCCGCAGAAGATAATGCAGCCCGGACCTATACTGACTACACCGGAACCCAGGTGGTGGCTTCGGTCAAAAAAGTGCCCGGCACGGAGTGGTACCTTATCGCCAAAAAAGATACAGAGGAGATACTTGAAAGATTCATGCGCGAGATACCCGTGCTATGGGGCAGCATGGGCCTCGTCTACCTGGCACTGGCAATAATTGCCTACCTGATTGTCAAATCGACACGCACACGCTACCTCCGCGAAAAACAGAAGGAGGAACTGAACCGGCAGGCAATCATGAAGCACGTCGACTTCGTGATGAAACACGGGAATGATATCATTCTGCTCCTTGACAGCAATATGAATATCGTTGAGGCTAATGAGCGAGCCGTCGTAACATACGGTTTTACGCGCGAGAAACTCATCGGAATGAATATATCTGCGATCCGCCCTCCGCATGAAGTTCAACAGATGGAGAATCACGTCAGGGAGCTGAACGAGAAGGGTTCCTCATATATCGAGACGGTTCATGAACGAAGTGATGGCACCACTTTCCCCATAGAGATCAGCGCCTATACAGTGGAGGTGGAAGGGGTGCGTTTCTACCAGAATATCGGCCGCGACATATCGGAACGCAAACGCACCGAAGAGGAGATGAAGGATAACAACAGGAAACTGAGCACCATCATCAACAACCTCCGGGGAGTGGTCTTCCGCTGCAACGACGACGAGGACTGGACCATGCATTATATAAGCGACGGCATCTACGAGCTGGCCGGTTATCTTCCCAATGAGTTCATAGGCAGTAAGATACGTTCATATAAGTCGATAATCGATCCGGAGGATGTCCAGATGGTCTGGGAAAAAATACACACCTCACTTGAAACCGGTTACCTCTATACCATTGAATATCGCATCATCACCTCATCGGGAAACAAAAAGTGGGTCTGGGAAAGAGGACGGGGATACTATGAGAGCGACAAACTGGTGGCCCTTGAGGGATTCATCTCAGATATAACCGAGCGAAAGAAGATCGAGGAGGAACTGATCAGGGCAAGGGACAAGGCCGAACAGAGCGACAGGCTTAAAACCGCCTTCCTGCATAACATCTCGCACGAGATCCGCACCCCGATGAACGCAATCGTAGGATTCACAACCCTTCTCGACTCACCGGACATAACTGAGGAGAGCCGACGTCAATACATAGATATAATATACCAGTCGAGCAACCAGCTCCTCTCAATCATAACAGATATCGTCGACATATCAAATATAGAGACAGGGCAGGTCAAGGTCAGCCGCGCCAGCGTCAACCTGAACACCATGATCAGGCACCTTCACGACCAGTACCGGGTAAGAGCTCAGCAACAGGGGCTGATGATCAACTGCACAACCCACCTCGATGACAAGGATACAGTGGTGCTTACTGACGAGGCCAAGATCATACAGATATTCTCCAACCTGCTTAACAATGCTTTGCGGTTCACGCGCGAGGGACGTATTGAACTGGGATACGTGGTCAGAGGTGAAATGGTCGAATTCTTCGTCTCTGATACCGGCATCGGCATTGCACCCGAAAATCACCAGAAGATATTCGAGAGGTTCTTCCAGGTGGAAGGCCCGAGCTCGAAACAGTACAGTGGCACAGGGCTCGGATTGTCAATATCGAAGGCTTACACCGAACTCCTTGGGGGAACGATATGGGTCAGGTCAACACCCGGCGAAGGATCGCTCTTCTGTTTCTCGATCCCATGGCAGAAACCTTCGGATCTCAGGACCGCCGCGAAAAAAGCTTCTCTGAAAAACAAGGAGTAAAACCACAAAACAGGTCTCGCCGAAAGGCAAAGAGTGAAGTCTCCTGCACAGACCTCCTCCCAAATTTCCGGGGAGAGCACTAATTTGACAGCCAGAATCAGTTCCCTTCCTTCCTTCCCTCTATCCCAAGCTCTTTAAGCTGCTCCCGGCTTATTGTTGATGGCGTTTCGATCATCACGTCGCGCGCCTGGTTGTTTTTCGGGAAGGCGATGTAGTCACGGATGGTATCCGATCCGCCCATTATGGCAGTCCACCTGTCAAACCCGAAGGCTATCCCCCCGTGAGGCGGCGCACCGTACCGGAATGCGTTGAGCAGGAAGCCGAACTGTTTCTGCGCCTCCTCCTCCGTGAACCCCAGGGTTCTGAACATCAGCGACTGAGTCTGCGAATCATGGATACGAATTGACCCTCCTCCTATCTCGGTGCCGTTGATCACCAGGTCATAGGCGTTGGCATGCACCCTGCCCGGGTCTGTCTCCATATACTGAAGATCCTCCGGTTTCGGGGCGGTGAAGGGATGGTGCTTTGCATAAAAGCGTCCGGTCTCATCATCCCACTCAAAAAGCGGGAAATCGACTACCCACAGCGGTGCATAAACAGAGGCATCGCGCAGTCCCAGGCGCCTGCCCAGCTCCAGGCGCAGCTCGCCCAGGGCAGTGAGGGTCTTCTCCCGCGGCCCGGCCAGCATAAGAATAAGATCTCCAGCATCAGACCCTGTCATGAGGGCGAGGTTCGCGAGGTCATCAGGACTGTAGAACTTATCAGCCGATGATCTGACGGTGCCGTCGGCCTCGACCCTGGCCCAGACGAGTCCCTTCGCCCCTATCTGCGGACGTTTAACATACTCCGTAATCTCCTCAAGCTGCTTGCGCGACCACCCGGCGCATCCCGGAGCGGAGATGGCACCCACATACGGCACAAGCTCGAAAGGCGGGAAATTTCTGCCCTTGACGGCCTCGGTGACATCCTCGATGCACATCCCGAACCTGATGTCAGGCTTGTCAGAGCCGTATCGGCACATCGCCTCTTCATAGGGCATGCGCGGAAACTTCTCACTGAATTCCACTCCCTTAATCTCGCGGAAGAGATGCCTGGCCAGTCCCTCGAAGGTATCCAGGATGTCATCCTGGTGAACAAACGACATCTCGCAGTCGATCTGTGTGAACTCCGGCTGGCGGTCAGCACGCAGGTCCTCATCACGGAAGCACTTCACAATCTGGAAGTACTTGTCGAACCCCGCCACCATCAGCAGCTGCTTGAAGGTCTGCGGGCTCTGTGGCAGGGCGTAGAACTCGCCGTGATGCAGCCTTGACGGCACAACGAAGTCGCGCGCTCCCTCGGGAGTCGACTTAATGAGCACCGGCGTCTCCACCTCCAGGAAACCCTCTCCGTCGAGGTAGCGTCTCACCTCCTGCGCCATCCTGTGTCTCAGGATAATGTTCGAGCGCACGTTCTGACGGCGAAGGTCGAGGTAACGGTATTTCATGCGAAGCTCATCGCCACCGTCAGTGTTCTCTTCGATAGTAAATGGAGGAATATCTGAAACGTTCAGTATATCAATGCTTTCTGCGGTGATCTCGATGTCACCGGTGGCCATTTTTGGATTATTGTTGCTCCTCTCGGTCACGGTTCCGGTGACCTGCACCACAAACTCGCGTCCAATCTTCCGTGCCTTATCGCAGAGCGAAGCATCGGTCTCCATGTTAAAGACCAGCTGGGTGATGCCGTAACGGTCGCGCAGGTCGATGAAGGTCATCCCTCCGAGATCCCTCGAGCGCTGAACCCATCCTGACAGTGTAACCCTTTCTCCCTTATTGCTTAGCGACAGCTCTCCGCATGTGTGTGTCCTGTACATTTCGATTTTATTGAGGAGACAAAAATAAGATTATTCCCGGTAATAAATGGTAATAACTTTGCACCGGTTTTTCGCCTCTTTTTCATAAAATTGCAGAAAATCAAGGCCCCTCAGAGAGCATGTCAGCCGCCATTAACAAGCACAGTAAGTCAACCCTGCTCAAGAAGAAGACAGCGAGGCTTTCGGTCATGTCCAACACCCTGCTGATCGTCCTCAAGCTGGCGGTCGGACTGGTAACCAACTCCGTCAGTATCCTATCCGAAGCCATTCACTCCGCGCTTGACCTGGTTGCGGCTGTCATTGCATTCTTCGCGGTGAAGGTCTCGGGGAATCCGGCAGATGAGCGGCACCCCTTCGGTCACGGGAAGGTCGAGAATGTCTCGGGGGTCATTGAGGCGGTCCTCATCTTTGCCGCCTCAGTGTGGATCATTACTGAAGCTGTCAAAAAGTTCATCCATCCCGAGGAACCCGGAGTGCTTGGCCTTGGCATCCTCGTCATGGCAATCTCCGCGGTGGTAAATACTTACGTTTCGCGAAAGCTTTACAGGGTCGCCAGAGAGACTGACTCCGTCGCCCTCGAGGCTGATGCGCTTCACCTGAAGACCGATGTCATAACCTCTGCCGGAGTGGCGCTTGGACTGGCGCTCATGTGGCTGACGGGATGGCACATCCTTGACCCGATCATTGCGGTGCTTGTTGCATTCCTTATAATATACGAATCATGGATGCTTCTCAGGAAGGCATTCTCGCCGCTGCTTGACACCGCCCTCTCTCCCGTGGAGCTGGCCAAACTGGAAGGCATCCTCGGGGAGATGGAGGTGAATTACCACGGGTTGCGTACCAGGGCTGCAGGTCACCAGCGGTTCGTGGAATTCCATCTTGATGTGCCGGCCTGGGAGACCATCGAGACCATTCACCGGCAGTGTGACCTCATCGAAGAGAGGCTCGAGAACGAATTCAGGGATATAAGCGTGGTAATTCACCCGGAGCCGAAGCACGAAGGTCCGAATGAGCAGGAATAAAAGAATATAAAATCGGAACCCTGTGACGGAAAGCGATGTCACGGACCATGAGTTATCAAAACCGTAATAATGGAACCAGAAACTGACGAATACTACATGAGGATGGCCATAGCCGAGGCAGCCAGGGCCGCCGAGCGCGATGAGGTGCCTGTGGGTGCAGTCATTGTGGCGGGAAAGAGCATCATTGCCCGCGCACACAATCTCACCGAGACGCTCAATGACCCCACGGCCCATGCCGAGATGCAGGCTATCACGGCAGCCACATCGTACCTCGGGGGCAAGTACCTTACCGACTGCACCCTTTACGTGACGGTTGAGCCATGCGTCATGTGCGCCGGGGCACTGGCATGGAGCCAGATATCAGTAGTGGTCTATGGTGCCCCGGACCCTAAAAAAGGCTATACAACCACCGGGGCTGAGATACTCCATCCAAAAACGGAGGTGCGCAGCGGAGTGCTGTCAGATGAGTGCTCCGTGCTGATGAAAAAGTTCTTTGCAAAGAAGAGGCAGTGAGCGTTTTCCTTCCTGATAGCCAGATGAAAAGTTCGCTGCAAAAAAGAGGCAGTGAGCGTTTTCCTTCCTGATAGCCAGATGAAAAGTTCGCTGCAAAAAAGAGGCAGTGAGCCCATTCTTAACTGATAATCAACAGAATCATTACTGTCGGTCAATTCGAAAAAAATTCTTAGGTTTGTTTAAAACAGTACTCTCATGACTATAGACAACGGAAAGAAAATAGTGCTCCTGAGACTTATCGGGTTCATCTCGACGCTGGTATATGTACTCTACGTCTTCCTGGCCTATTTCGAAAAGGTTTTCAGGCATTCGATGAACGAGGCCGGTGTCAATATCATGACCGCAGTCGTAACAGTTGCCTACCTCACTGATCTGTTCTGGCCGGCCCTGATGAAATACAGGTATATCTACTTCTCATCAGACGAACGGAACATAACCCTCAGGTGGTACAAAACCGGACTTATGCCCGGAGAGAGCAGCAGCATCGAGATCCCCTCCGATAAATTTGCCGGCTTTGAGATCACATCCAAAGTCATGGGACTGTATCATTACCTTACCCTCTTCCAGAGAATACAGGGAAAGAGGGCGGCATACAATCCGGTCAGCATCACGGCTCTCTCGAAGAAGCAGAGAGCCCGGATTGCCGAAGCTCTTAGTATTTACAAATCAGCTGTTTAGCCCTTACCGGACAAAACATGAGCAAAGTCATTTTTCATGACTGAAGGTTAGATGACCTTTGGAAATATTTTGATTTTAAATTAATTCACAAAACTCAAACAATAACTGAAATGAAAGTAAAAACGATTCTGGCTGAGCTCGAGAAGAAACACCCGGGTGAAGTCGAGTATCATCAGGCTGTCAAAGAGGTCCTCGAATCGATTGAGGATGTCTACAACGAGAACCCAAGGTTTGCAAAGGCAGGCATCCTGCAAAGGATAATTGAGCCTGACCGCATTTTAACGTTTAAGGTACCATGGGTTGACGACCAGGGCAATGTACAGGTCAACCTCGGCTACAGGGTGCAGTACAACAATGCCATCGGTCCGTATAAAGGCGGCCTCCGTTTTCACCCGACTGTCAACCTCTCCATCCTTAAGTTCCTGGGGTTCGAACAGATCTTCAAGAACGCTCTTACCACCCTTCCCATGGGTGGCGGCAAGGGCGGTTCAGACTTCGACCCCAAGGGCAAGTCAGACAACGAGGTGATGCGCTTCTGCCAGTCGTTTATGCTTGAACTGTGGCGACTGATAGGTCCTGAGACAGACGTACCTGCAGGCGACATAGGTGTTGGCGGCCGCGAGATTGGTTTCCTTTACGGGATGTACAAGAAGCTTGCACAGGAGCACACAGGTGTTCTCACTGGCAAGGGCCTCAACTGGGGCGGTTCACTCGTCCGCCCGGAAGCAACCGGTTTCGGATGCGTTTACTTTGCCAATGAGATGCTCAAAACCCGCAAGGAATCGTTCATGGGCAAAAAGGTGGCAGTCTCCGGCTTCGGCAACGTGGCATGGGGCGCCGTTATCAAGGCAACCGAGCTGGGTGCAACAGTTGTGACCATCTCAGGTCCTGACGGTTACATCTTTGATCCCAAGGGCATCAGCGGCGAGAAGATCAACTTCCTGCTTTCCCTGCGCGCATCGAACCAGGATATTGTTGAGCCTTATGCAGCCGAATATAAGGAGGCTACATTCCACAAAGGCAAAAGGCCATGGGAAGCCAAGGTTGATATCGCACTGCCATGCGCAACCCAGAATGAGCTTGGTAATGAAGATGCCGGGCACCTGGTTGCAAACGGTGCAATTTGTATATGTGAAGGAGCCAACATGCCTTGTACTCCGGAGGCTGTTGAGGTCATCCAGAAGGCAAAACTGCTCTTCGCACCCGGCAAGGCTGCCAATGCAGGCGGTGTAGCAACATCAGGTCTCGAGATGACACAGAACTCGATGAAGCTCAACTGGAACAGGGAAGAGGTTGATGAGAGGCTCCATTCGATCATGATCAACATTCACAATGCATGTGTCAAGCACGGCACTGGCAAGGACGGCTATGTTGATTATGTAAAAGGAGCAAACATTGCAGGCTTCCTGAAGGTTGCCAACGCAATGCTTGATCTTGGAGTGGTTTAATTCCGAACCCGAAATATTTTTAATGGAGGAGACGTGCGGATTGTACGTCTCCTTCTGCTTCTATCCCCTTATCCGGTATACACTCCCCGGACACGGTGTGATCATGCCCGCCAGTTCCATCTGGAGCAGGACCGTTGACAGCTTGTAAACCGGCAGTTCAAGTATTCTTGCCAGAACATCCATGGTCAGTTCGCCCTCACTCTTCAGTGCATCATATATTTTCCTTTCATTGTCGGTCATTGCCGTGAAGAGCACCGTCTGTACCGGTACAGCCAGTGCGGCCGGCTTCCATCCCAGGAGGTATTCGATATCCCCGCTCTTCTCCACCAGGGCCGCCTTGTTGCATCTGATGAGCGCATTGCAGCCTGCCGACCACTCGTCGCCCGGACGGCCCGGGACAGCCATGACGTCGCGATTGTAAGAAGCAGCGATATCTGCAGTGATGAGTGCGCCGCCCCTGATGCCTGACTCAATGATCAGTGTGGCATCCGAGATACCGGCGATGATGCGGTTACGCCTGATGAAGTTGTTTCTCTCCGGCAGCGTCGTTGATGAAAAATCGGTGACATGGCCGCCGTTCTGCAGCATCGTTTTTGCCACGCCGGCATGAACTGACGGGTAGATGGTCTTCAGTCCGTGGCCCAGGACGGCCACCGTCGGCAGTCCGGCCGCAATCGCCGCCTTGTGTGCGGCAATATCTATCCCGTACGCCAGTCCGCTCACTATCAGCAGCTGCGGGAAGTTATGCGCGAGCTCTGCCACGATCTTCTGGCAGAGCTCGCGGCCGTGCTGGGTGGCGTGACGCGTGCCTACAATGCTCAGTATCATCGGAGCACTGAGGTCGGCGTTGCCCCTGAGGTAGAAGGTCACAGGCGAGTCTTCGCACTGGCGGAGGCGGACGGGGTAGTCGTCATCCTGGTAGAAGAAGACCCTGATACCGTGCTTCACCACAAACTCCGCCTCCCTGGCGGCTGCCTCGAGGTATTCATGCCCGGCCACAGCCCTTGCCAGGGTCTCTCCTATCCCGGGGATCTTTGTCAGGTTGCGGTATGATTCGCTGAAGAGAGCCTCAGGGCTGCCGGTGTACGACACAAGCCTGCGGGCTGTGATGTCGCCCACACCCGGGATCATGCCAAGGGCGAGCTTGTGCACAAGTTGTGTTGCTGACATTTTAAAATAGCGTTTGCGAGACAAAGTAAATGTATAACTATTTGAGGATAAATGCAAGTAGTCTGAAAGTCCTTAAAGTCCATAAAGTCGAAAGTCTCAAGGTCTGATGTCTGAAGGTCCAAAACTCAGTCGGCAATCGGCAGTCTTTATTACTGATTAACCGGAGACCGAGGATGACTGTTGACTGGAGACCGGGGATTGTTGACTGGCTTCTGACTGCCGGCTGAAGAGTGGAGACTGTGGACTGAAAAAAGCACATAGCCAGAAAAAATGAACTAATTTTGTGCCATGCATATCATTGATACCCACAACCACATTTACCTGCAGGAGTTTGACGCGGACCGCGATGAGGTGGTAAAGAGATCACTCAGTGCGGGAGTGCGGACGGTCATGATGCCTAATATAGACTCGGCATCAGTGGCTCCCATGCTCGCTGCCGAAGAACAATACCCGGGTATCTGCCTCCCGATGATGGGGCTCCATCCCACCTCGGTTAAAGAAAACTACCGCGATGAGCTGGAGCTTGTTGAGATACACCTCAGAGAACATAAATACTACGGAATTGGAGAGACGGGCATCGACCTCTACTGGGACAAGACCTTCATCAGGGAACAGATTGTATCATTCAGGCGTCATCTCGAGCTTGCCGAAGATTACGGACTTCCGGTGGTCATTCACGCGAGGGAGTCGCTTGAGGTCATTCTTTCGGAGATCGAGGCTTTCGGTCCGGGACGCGTAACCGGCATCTTTCATGCCTTTCCCGGCAGTGCTGCCGATGCCCGGAAGGTGATGGAAATGGGATTCATGATTGGCATCGGCGGCGTGGTCACCTTCCGCAACGGACGACAGCATGAGGCTGCCACTGAGGCCGGCATAAACAACATCGTTCTTGAGACTGATGCACCATATCTTGCACCTGTACCTCACCGCGGCAAGCGTAACGAGAGCAGTTACCTTCCGCTGGTGATTGAGAAACTGTCAGAGGCACTGGCAATTTCCCCTCCAGAGGTTGCTGACCGGACCACTGCCAATGCAAAGAGACTCTTTAAAATATAGAGGATGAAGGAGAGCACTTCGATACTGATCATATATACCGGGGGAACCATTGGCATGGTCAATGATCCCGTAACGGGAAGCCTCGTACCCATCAACTTCAGGCACATCTCAGACCAGGTGCCGGAGCTGCGCCGGTTCGGCTTCACCCTTGAGTCTGTCACCTTCGACCCCGTCATTGACTCCTCGGATGTCAGTCCCGCTACCTGGGTCAGGATAGCGGAGACCATTGCCGATGGGTACAAACATTTTGACGGTTTTGTTGTGCTGCACGGCACTGACACCATGGCATATTCGGCCTCGGCGCTCAGCTTCATGCTGTCAGGGCTGGAGAAACCGGTGATCTTCACCGGGGCTCAGCTGCCCATTGGCGTTCTGCGTACCGATGGCAAGGAGAATCTCATCACCGCCATAGAGATAGCCGCAGCACATGAGAACGGGTTACCTGTGGTGCCGGAGGTGTGTATCTATTTCGAAAACAGGCTTTTGCGCGGCAACCGTACCATCAAGTACAGCGCCGAGCACTTCAACGCCTTCGCCTCTCCCAACCTGCCGCCGCTGGCTGAGGCAGGACTGCAGATACGGTACAACAGGAATATCATAAGGTATCCTACGGTCAGGCGTCCGCTGGGTATCACCGGAAAATTCGACACGCGTGTGGCCATCCTGAGCCTTTTCCCCGGTATCATGAGGGAGACAGTGCATTCGATCCTGAACACGGCCGGACTTCGTGGCATCATTCTCGAAACGTACGGAACCGGCAATGCTCCGACCCTTGACTGGTTCCTGTCTGAATTGCGCGCATTCATGAAGAATGGCGGCATAGTCCTGAATGTGACGCAATGCCTTGCCGGCAGTGTTGAGATGGGGTTGTACGAGACCTCTGCAGGTCTGCGGAACGCCGGAGTCATCAGCGGCAGGGATATCACGACGGAGGCTGCGCTGACGAAGATGATGATCCTTTTTGGCAGCGGGATCCCGGCTGATAAGATCAGCGCGTTGCTTGCACAGCCTCTCTGCGGAGAAATGAGCTGAGGCAGTTGCCGGGAGGAAATTTTTTGTAAATTGCGCCGTTTTTGGAGAGATGCAGGAGTGGTTGAACTGGCTCGCCTGGAAAGCTAGTATACCTCTAAAGGGTATCGGGGGTTCGAATCCCCCTCTCTCCGCAGACCATATCACTCCCTTCCGCCTCAAGGCGGAAGGGTTTTGTGTTTTATGGCAGAGCGAGCCCGGCTTGCCGGAGCGAGCGATGACGTAAAATACAAAGACCTGATGAGCTTCGGCTCATCAGGAGTGATATGGTCTGCAGGGTCCCCAACAGGGGATCACCGAAGGTAATCCCCCTCTCTCCGCAACGATTAAATGAATCCCGCCCACGGCGGGATCATTTATTTTACCGAAGGCCCGATGAGGGCTTGCACTCAGAAGGGTCTGAGGGAAATTAAATGAAGACCCGGAGGGTTCATTTAATTGTTGCAGGATCCCCCTCAGGGGATCTCCGGCGAAGCCGGTAATCCCCCTCTCTCCGCAAAATGCATGAATGCCAGCCCCGACGTGTCGGGGCTGGTTTTTGTTTTGTGGAATACGCCGAGCAAGCTTGCTTGTGAGGAGTAGGACATAAAACAGAAAACTGCACTTCCAGTGCAGGCATTCATGCATTTTGTTGGTTCCCCCTCTGGGGATCTCCGGCGAAGCCGGTAATCCCCACTGCCATCATTCGCAAGCATTCATACCTGTAAAAGGTTTCCATACAATCAACCACCGCAGCTAATCCCCACTCCCTCCAATACTTTAGATAAATAAATGATTATCTTCAGTTACCCTGCAGTACTACTGATATCGATCTCTAATTTTAGCCTGCAACTTCAGAATAAAAATTGACTTTGGTTCAATTAAGATTTAACTTTACTATCAAACAAACAATTTCCGGATGCCAAGCATTGTCGAAGGTTACAATTACGATATCTTCATCTCCTACCGACAGAAAGACAACAAAGGTGACAGGTGGGTGAGTGAGTTTGTTGATGCCCTGAAGACTGAACTCGAATCCACCTTCAAGGAGGAAATCAGTGTCTACTTTGACATCAATCCCCATGACGGACTCCGCGAAACAGATGATGTTGATGCCTCCCTGAAAGAGAAGCTGAAGTGCCTGATATTTATTCCAATTATTTCCCGAACATACTGTGATCCAAAGTCATTTGCCTGGGAACATGAATTCAAGGTATTTGTGGAGATGGCCTCCGGCGATCAGTTTGGACTTAAGGTCAAACTGCCCAACGGGAATGTTTCAGGCAGAGTGCTGCCGGTTCGCATACATGATCTTGACATCGGTGATATCAAAGAGTGTGAATCCGTACTGGGGAATGTGCTGCGCGGCGTCGAATTCATTTACAAGGAACCCGGAGTAAATAAACCGCTGGTAGCCGATGATGATGAAAAGAGGAATTTAAACAACACAAAGTACAAAATTCAGGTCAACAAAGTAGCCAATGCCATTAAAGAGATTATATCGGGACTGAAAGCAGACCCGGCAGCAGTCGCGAGGGAAAAGGTTCATCCCGAAATGCCGTTCGGCTCAGCCATAGAAGACGAAAAGAATAAAGCACCTGAGACAGGCCACAATTCAATAAAACACAATTGGCTCTCGACGGCTGTTGTCCTGGTGCTGCTGGCAGTAGCGGCAATTCTTCTCTATCCGAAAATATTCAGGCGAGATACCCCGGGCAG
Organism: Rikenella microfusus; assembly: GCA_022736275.1. Lineage (GTDB taxonomy): Bacteria > Bacteroidota > Bacteroidia > Bacteroidales > VadinHA17 > SR-FBR-E99. Next base: position 15,709 of record DZBJ01000041.1, read on the forward strand.
ACCAATATTTTCCGGTGACAGAATCTCTGTTGCCGTGATGCCATTTCAGAACATGACCAATGATTCAGTCTGGGATGTCTGGCAGGGAGGCATACAGGATAACCTTATTACCTCTCTTTCAAACTCTCCCGATCTCAAGGTCAGGCATAAGGAAACAGTTAACCGGCTGCTTCAGAACGAATCACCTGCAAATTATGCATCCGTAATTCCTCCGTTTACAAAGATTATCTCCCAGAAACTTGAAGTCGATATTTTAATCTCCGGGAGCATAAGCCAGGCTGGCCCGATAACCCGGATAAATGCTCAGCTTATTGACTCAGAAACAGATGAAGTTTATAAATCCTTCCAGATTGACGAATCACCTGATAAAATGTTCTTTGCTGTAGATTCCCTTTCTTCCATGGTAATGGACTACCTGGTCATCGCCAAAATGGTTGATGATCAGCCTCTTTACAAGCGATACCCTCCACTGACAACATCACCTGATGCATACAGTTACTATCTCAGGGGGGAATCAGCCCGGAGCAAACGGGATTATAAACTTGCAAGGGAAATGTACGCGCAGGCACTCGCCATCGACTCGAATTATCATCATGTAAAACTGCTCATGTCTGCCGCTTTTATAAACGACGGCAATTATGAGGAGGCAAGAAAATGGAGCGACATGGCTTATGAGAAAATAGACCAGATGCCGGTGCTCCTGAAAATACTCACAAACTCCAATCATGCCTTCTTCCATGAAACACCTGCCGAGGAAATTGCATATCTTGAACAATACCTGGAGATTGATGACAAATTCCCTGGCACCTATTATGATATGGCGCTCGATTACTCGGGTATGCTTCAATATGAAAAAGCCATCCCTCTTTATGAAAAATCACTCGAGCTGTTCGATGAAATGGATTTGAAGCCATGGTGGATTCATAATTATATCCAGCTGGGATATGCATATCATCAGCTTGGCCAGTACAAGAAGGAGGAAAAACTATATGCAAAAGCCGATGCCGACTTCCCCAATGAAACCTCCCTGCTGTGGAGAAAAGCAATCCTTTATCTGACAACTAGTGATACAACAAAAGCTAATGACCTGCTGAGGCAATACAGAAAAATCTACAGGGAAAATGCCTGGTCCGAAGCAGCTCTGGAGCGCAACCTCGGATGGGCCTACACCCAGGCAAAAATGCCCGACCAGGCGGAAGCGGCATTCCGGAAATCGGCAAGTCTTGATAATAAATCTCCTTGGTGGACTTATTATCTCGCATACTTCCTTATTGAACACGACAGGAATATAGATGAGGGAATAAAACTGGCAGATAAAGCCCTGGAACTAAGCCAGGGTGCTGATGAATGGATCTTTCTTGATTGTAAAGGCTGGGGACTATATAAAAAGGGCAGGTACAGCGAAGCTCTCGATATCCTCCAGAGATCGTGGGATCTGAGAAGAGCAAAGGCCCAGTATGATCACCAGGCATTCAAGCGCCTGGAAGATACAAAAAAAGCTGTTGCCGGTCAAAAACAATAGACACCCCATTCTCTGAGCGAAGCCGGTAATCCCCTTCCCTTTCCTTCATATTTATAAAATACCTCCCCCCGTTGTTCGCTTTCCATTTTTTTTTATTTTTGTCAGAACATTCCAATAATAATCTAACATGATGAAAAGAGTTCTTGTATTTATGGCATTTGCAGCTCTGCTCCTTATTGGCACAGCACTGACTTCACAGGCACAGACAGACCAGGCTGCAGCAACAACAACAACACAGCAACTTTCAGAGCAGACAGTCGGAACTACCCCGGTTCAGGCAGAAAAGGTACTCCACAAAGAGATCAAGCGTCTCTTCATCGAGGGCGGTGCAGGATTCATGGGTGTCATCCTCCTCTGTCTCATCCTGGGTCTCGCCATAGCCATTGAGAGGATCATCTACCTCAACCTGGCTACGACCAACACCGAAAAACTGCTGGCAAAACTTGACAAAGCCCTTAAGGATGAAGGTATTGACGCTGCCAAGGAGATCTGCCGCAACACGCGCGGACCTGTGGCCAGCATCTTCTACCAGGGCCTCGACAGAGCCCACGAAGGTGTTGAAATGGCTGAGAAATCAGTCGTTGCCTACGGTGGCGTGCAGACCGGCCTCCTTGAGAAAAACCTCTCCTGGATCTCCCTCTTCATCGCACTGGCACCCATGCTCGGGTTCCTCGGAACGGTAATCGGCATGATCGCTGCCTTTGATGCCATCGAACAGGCAGGAACAGTGTCTGCAACAATCGTTGCCGGCGGTATCAAGGTCGCACTTATCACCACCGTATTCGGCCTCGTCGTGGCAATCATCCTGCAGGTCTTCTACAACTACCTGCTCTCAAAAATTGACAGCATTTCAAACCAGATGGAAGATTCATCCATCGCACTCATCGACATGCTGGCTAAATACAATCAAAAATAACCGGTTATGTCCGAAAAAATCACAAAGCTGACATCGATCCTGCTGTGGGTGCTGATGGGCCTCACAGTGCTCTTCGCCATACTGTTCTACGTGGGCGGTGTGGTACCGGGCACAGACGGGACCAGATATGAGGAGCCGACGATAACCAACTCTTTCATCGCATTTGCTTATATCCTTCTGGTTATTACCGTACTGACAATGATCTTCTTCTCTCTGAGAAACGTAGTTCTCAACCCTAAAGGACTGAAACTGGCGCTTGTCGCTCTTGGACTGGGCGTCGTGCTGGTCGGACTGGCAGCCCTGCTTGCTGACAATACCGTACTGGACCTCCCGCATTACAAGGGTGGCGACAATATACCCAGAACACTCTTCTGGACTGACGTGGGCCTCTATGTTTCCTATTTCCTCCTCGCGGGTGCATTCCTGGCCATCATCTATTCAGTCATATCGAAGTACTTCAGAAAATAACAGAACCTTCCGCAATCGGCGGAGATAAATATTCACCAAATGGCAAGAAGGCAAGTACCGGAAATAAATGCAGGCTCAATGGCTGACATTGCATTCCTCCTTCTTATTTTCTTCCTGGCTGCCACCACGATGGACTCGGATACGGGACTGATGCGTCAGTTGCCCGCAATACCCGACCCCAACGTCCCGCAGGATATTAATAAGATAAACGACAGAAACATCCTCGAGGTGAAGGTTAACAAGGACAACCTCCTGCTGGTTGAAGGTCAGCTGACAGAGTTCAGCCAGCTGAGGGAGATTGCCCACAACTTCATCCTGAACGCCAATGACTCGCCCAACATGCCTGAGAAAGAGGTTGTCAATCTGCCCTATTTCGGAGATGTGGCCGTTACAAAGGCAGTCATCTCACTGCAGAATGACATCGGCACAAAATACGGTGTCTATATCGCGGTGCAGAATGAGCTGATAGCGGCAAGGGCCAAGCTGCGTGACGACCTGGCCAGGCAGGAGTTTGGCATGCCTTACGAAAGACTTGATGAGGACCGCAAGGGAGCCATTGACGACTTTTTCCAGGTGCCCATCTCGGAGGCTGAACCTAAAAGAATAGGAGAAAACTAGCATGGCAAGGTTCGTCAAGACAGGTAAGAAATCAGTCAAGGCAATCAGCACATCATCATTGCCTGACATCGTCTTCATGATACTGTTCTTCTTCATGGCGGTCACCACCATGCGCGAGACAGACGTCATGGTCACCGTCCGTATCCCCGATGCCACCGAAGGCAAGATACTTGAGAAAAAATCTCTCGCCAGCTTCATATATATCGGCGAGCCGCTCGAGGCCTTCCAGGCGCTGTACGGTTCCGAGCCCAAGATCCAGCTCAACGACACCTTCAGGGAGATCAATGACATACAGGACTTCATAGCGCAGGAGCGTGAACAGCTGAATGAGGCAGACAAGACAAAGATGCTCGTGGTGCTCAAGATCGACAGGGATACCCGTATGGGTGTTGTCACTGACGTGAAACAGGCGCTGCGGCGCGCGAGTGCACTGAAGATCATGTACGCCAACACCAACGTTGACCAGATAAC
>DZBJ01000042.1 GCA_022736275.1 Rikenella microfusus
ACTAGAATGTCAGCATCTGATCCTTCTGCTAAAATGCCTTTGCGAGGCGATATTCCGAATATTCCGGAGGGTGCAGAAGAGAATATATTAACCAGCTGGTTAAAATTTAACAGTTTGGTTAAGACTCCAAAAGTATACAGCAATGCAAGGCGGTGTTCCACTCCGCCTGCACCTCCCGGGATCTGCCGAAAGTCATTGATGCCTGCCTTTTTCTGGTCCAGAGTGTAGGGGCAGTGATCAGTGCCGATGGTGCTCAGGGTACCGTCGGCCAGAGCCTCCCACAGTGCCTTATTGTCTTCGGCAGTTCTGAGGGGAGGACTAATTACGTACGGAGCGGTCTCTTCGAATGTTCCTCTGTACTTTGAGTCATTCAGAAGGAGGTATTGGGGACAGGTCTCTGCATAAACGGGCTCTCCTTTTGAACGGGCCTTTCTGATATGCTGCAGTGATGCTTTAGTTGAGACGTGAACAATATAGAGGGGGCAGCCTGCCCTGGCGGCCAGTTCGATAGCCCGCTTCACCGCTGCTGCTTCAAGGTGTGCCGGCCTCGAAAGGGCATGATAAAGAGTACCGGTATGATTGTCCTGATAAAACCTGTCCCTGAGTGTTTCAATCGCATCTCCCTCCTCGCAGTGTACGGTGACAATGCCACCGGCGCCGCCCACAGCCCTCATTACCTTCAGAAGGTCCTTATTATTAAGGCCAATTGTCTTTTTATAGGCCATATACACCTTGAAAGATGTAACACCCATTCTGATGCATTCATTAATCTCCTCAGCAGTACTGTTTCTCCATTCTACAGGTGAGACGTGGAACGCATAATCTGTCATTGAGTTTTCAGCCTCGCGCATTCTCTTCTCCAGTGCGTGATGTATGGATTCCCCCCGGTCGGGTGTAACAAAATCGGTGATGGTGGTTGTTCCGCCGAAGAGAGCTGCACGGCTCCCGGTAAGGAAGTCGTCCGAGGAGTAACCGGCGGCGGCGGAAGGAAGGTGCATGTGCACATGCGGGTCAACGCCGCCGGGAAGGATATACATCCCTGTTGCGTCAATCACCTTGTCTGCCCATGTATCTCCGTTGACATGTCCGATAAGGGAGATACTGCCCTCATCGGTCAGCAGATCTGCCGGTATGGTACCAGCAGAATTGACAACTATGCCGTTTTTGATTAGTATATTCATGCCAGGTTTGCAGGGTGTTGCTACCGTAAAGTAATGAAATTTATCGCGAAGTGCGATGTGCAATTACACCCGGACCAATATAGGGTAGTATCATTAAAAGGCAAAAAGAGGTACTTTTACAGGACAATCCCACTCAGGGCTATATATGCAAACAAAGTCGAAGAAATATATCTGTCTGCTCCCGGCTTTTCTCATGCTTGTTGTTTTCACAGCCTGTCAGAAAGAGTTTACGCTGACAAAGGAAGAGTATGTTCAGCATATCGTTGAGCAGGTGAGGACTGACAGTCTTGAGTCGTATGTCAGATGGATGGAGGGAATGGGAACACGGTTTGCCCTGGCAGATAACCGGAGGGAGGTAGCCGTGCGGATCAGAAACCGGTTCATTGCGTTTGGGTACCCTTCTGCCAGGCTTGATTCATTCTATCTGACAAGAACATTCCGGGAGATAACCTATTCACTATGGCAATACAATGTGGTTGCATCCCTGGAGGGAAGGGAGCATGACAGCTTCATCATTGTGGGCGCTCATTATGACAGTTATGCGGCAGACAGTGATCCCCTTACCCTTGCACCGGGGGCCAATGACAATGCCTCAGGGGTGGCTGCAGTACTGGAGATTGCCCGTATCATCAGGAAAGAGAGGTTTCGACCTGAGCATACGATCAGGTTTGTTGCATTTGCAGCAGAGGAACTGGGGCTTCATGGCAGCCTGTATCAGGCCGGCAAGGAGGCGGCTGCCGGCAACAAGATAGCGATGATGATCAATTATGACATGATATCCTATATTGCAGATCCGTCATCAACCCCATGGCTTGTCAATATAATACACTATGACAATTCATTGGCTCTCAGGAACGAAGCGGCGGAGTTGTGTCCGGTCAACAGCACCCTGACGCCCTATTCGGACAACACAAGCATGAACCGAAGCGACAGCTACCCATATTACATGAGCGGCTTCAAGGCTCTTTTCTTTCATCAGAGTGACATCGAGACCACCTATCACACATCCGGCGACCGGGTTTCAGCGGGCAATTTTGATTACTGCAGTGAGATCGTGAAAGCCTCCTTTGCGCTGATAGTCGATAAAAATTATTGAGGGACGCATCCACATCATGAGTCTCAGGTAGCCCATCATGCGGGTTGATATCAAATTACACTGAGTCATTGAGACTGGCAAAATTGCAATTTTCCCTTATGGGGTTATACGATTAAATTCAGCAGTTTTTTGAACAGGTCAGCGACGGGCACTTCGGCTGCTGCCACAAAGACAAACGGTGCCGCCGTCGCAAGCCAAAGAGGGATGAGATCCTTCAGGTCAAACGGCATAAACCTCATTCTTAAAGCATTGCCTATTACGCTGCTCAGATCAGTGGACGCTGAATAATCCGGGGCTTTAAGGTCTTCGGCATCTACTTTGTCAAAATCCTTTGACATCTTTACCTGCAATTCCCTGAAGAGGCCGTTGGCAAAAACATTGTTTTCATATATGGCCCTGTCTCTTGCTCTCATCAGTGCTGAGGTAAATGACATCAGGGGCATGGTAAAGAGCAGGGTTATTAAAAGTAAAAACAGGAAGGCATAAACTCTCAGCTCATCAAGATGAGACCCGCCTATAAGGATTGACTCGATCATTCTTCCTGCCACACTGGCTGAGATTGCAAATGCTACAGGTGTAAAATAGCGGATGGAGTAGCCCAGGAATCCCAGACCTCCTGATAGGTCAGGGTGAACAGGATAAATATTCAGCTTGAGTTTTGAGATTTCACGCAACAGGATGGCCCAGACGAAAATACGGATGAACCATCTGTAAAAGAGGAAAAGCACCACAGGTCTGGTCAGGAGCAGGCTCCACCATCCGGCAAGGCTGAGATGTGTTCCCATGCCTGCATTGACGAACTGCCAGGAGAGGAGGGCATCATCAGGACTTTCAACGAAGCCGGCAAGCAGCACATGAGCAAAACTGACAGCAAGGATTGTCAGATCAGTCCATGGGGAATTCAGAAAACGGGCTTTTTGCTTTACAATATGATTAAACCTGTCGCGGTCAACAGCTCTGACAATTCCGGACTTAACCAACTGGGCCAGTATATTACCCAGTTTCGGCATGATGATACTTTCGGCAAGGATCATAATAGGCACTGAAATCAGGACGCGGGTTTGTGTATCAAGATTGGAAATAAAAGAGGTCCTGCTGTCACCTGTCCAGAAGGTGCCGTTGATCAGTGTAATTACTGCCAGCGGCAACCAGCATATTGCAAGAGGTATGAGCACCTTAAGGATATTATCGTATGGTTTGTCGCCTGTAATACCCATTCTTGCAAGCAAATTATTGTTAGAGTAGTTCTCAAAAAACATGGTTACTGTCAGTTCTCGTTATTCAATATCAAACTTAGCCTTTTTCCGGGCAATTGTAAATACCTATCAGTAAGTATTTGTAAAAACTGCATAAACCGGTCAGGAGATCTTCGGTTATTATCATCAGACCGGCCGGATTCAGACTGTTTTTGTTCCATGCAGACAAAATTGTTCTTCAAAATAATCCTATCTTTGTATTAAGGCAATGAACAGAATACAATATAAAACAAGATAACTATGAAAATCAGGGATTTAAAAGGGCTGCTGTTCCTCATCGTTTTGTCAGCGATGGCCGGATGTCAGACAGATAAGACCGCAAAGGTATCACCGTTTGTTGACAAAGAACAGATAAAGAAGGAGATACAGGCCAAAGAAGATGAATTTGCTTCGGTTTTCAATTCCGGAGAAATAAGAGCAATCGGCTATTATGCAGAGGATGCAATGTCATTTGCTCAAAACAGACCGGCACTGGTTGGCAGGGCAGCAATAGTAGAGTACTATCAGGCCAATATGGATTCTATTTCCAAAAACAATACAATTACATTTACAACCAATGAGGTTTTCGTACCGAATGACGGGAGCCTGGTAGTTGAAATTGGCTATTACAAGGTTGTGGATCCTGCTGGCAACCTTGTCAATTCAGGGAATTATATGAGTTTATTCGAGAAGAGAGATGGCAAATATGTCTCCATAAGGGACATGAGCACCTCTGATCTGCCCCTGGAATAGTTTGTGCTACCCTATATCCTCTGCGAGGAGCATGGATAACTCCTGATCTGGAATCTGCAATACTGAATGTCCCGGATACGCCTTGCGGCTATCGGGGCAGGCTCTACGGCCAATATTACCGCGTAGCGGTTAGAGTGTTGTAGATCAGATGTCGCGAACCCCACCCCCTTTACCGCGTAGCGGTTATGGTATTGTAGCAGTGTAGCCCGGTGTTTACCCCGGAATCATCTTCTTCCGCCGCCACCCCTTGAGTAACCGCCGCCTCTTGAGGCACCGCCGTAACTACTTGTGCTCCTGGAAGCTCCGCTGTAACCTGAACTTCCCCTTGAAGCTCCGCTGTAACTGCTGCTTCCGCCATAATTTGAAGCAGATGTTGAGGGCCTGGTTGAGGCAGAACTGCCCGTTGAGGGCCGGGTGGACGCAGAAGAGCCTGTTGAGGGCCGGGAGGATGCAGATGTGCCTGATGATGGCCTTGTTGATGCAGACGTACCTGAAGATGGTCTCGTGGATGCAGAAGTTCCGGTTGAGGGCCGGGTTGAACCAGAGGCACCCGTCGAGGGACGCGTTGAGGCTGATGCCCCTGTCGAAGGCCGTGCAGAGGCATTGTTGCGATTGTAGTTGCCGCTGGCATTATTATGGTTCACAGTGTTGGAACTGTTTCTCGAATTATTGTAATTGTTATAATTATTTTCATTATGGATCACCACTGTGTTGCCATAACCGCCGCCATGATAACCGCCGTGGTAATAATGATTGCTATGATAAATACCTATAGCTATTACTGTAAAAGCTGCATGATATGGAGGATAATAACCGTAATAATAGGGCGGATAGTAGGGAACATATACGGGAGAATAGACATACTGAACTATCGGTGCTGATTCAACCACAATTACTTCTGTCGTTGCCGGAGCGGCTGCAGGAACAGGCTCGGGACCGGCATACGCAGGATTAGGTGTGACGGCAGGTGCCGGAGGCGCAGGTTCAATAACATAATTTTTCCCATATAGGTCTTTGTCTCCGACAATCTGCAGGGTAACTTTTCCCTCTTTGTCCTTTGACAGAAGGATCACTGCCACATCCTGTACCTCCGTTTTGCTGACGTCAACCTGAAGTACAAATGTAAAATCAGAGTCTTTCTGCTTGGTTTGCACCTTGATAAAATCAACGGTGTCATTAAGGTCCAGGTCGAGATTGTTGATCCCTGTCTCCTTCAGATTAAGGCTTTTTTCAAAATCCTCGATGGTCTTTGATTTCTGAAAAAGATCCAGTGCGGCATAGAGATCGAGATTATCTCCGGGCAAACCAAGCAGGGTAGTGTCCTGCGAATCCGGGGCCCCTTTCTGGGATGAGACAGTGACGCTCAACAAACTCATAATGAGTATTGAAAATAGCAGGAAGCTGTTTTTCATGATCTTATGGAATAAATGTAAATAAACTGACCTCAAAGTTACGAAAAATGCCGATGATTACAGTGGCTTTTGTCTAAGTAATGCATCACCTTTGCTTTCACTGTTGAAATGATACAGTTTGGCTATTGTGATCCGCATGGCAAACGATCTTTACAAGGCAGAAAAGGGGAAAGCCTTTTTGTCAATCAATTTGAGAATACGCAATGAACTGGGAGAATACCCTGACCTTCTCTTCCAGTTATAATTTTTTTATACCACCGTGCCTTACAGGACGGTGTTTCTCCTGCAGGTTCATACCAATATAGAGTCTTTCATGAAAAGGAAGCACGGCTATCATTACTATGTGGGGAATGACTTTTCCAATTTCAGGTTTCCAGATGATAAACTGCTGCATATTGGGAATCTCTTATCCGATCGAGAATTTGAGATTATAAAGCTGATCGAAACGGGGCTGGGGAGTGATCTGAGGGTCTGAGGACCAACGTCGTTCAAACATTCCGCTTTCAGATTTTCAGACTTTTAACTTTTGACTTTAAAGACGTGGTATCCCCATGGCGGCAGATTCAGAAAGAGGCCTCTGGATATGATCTCGTCGCCATTGCGGTCATAAAGAGCCGAACTCATCAGATCAGCCAGCCGGGCCGATCGTTCTGCAAGATCAGCAAAGGGCAGACGCACGAAACACTGGCTGTCATGAGGTGAGTAGTTGACTGTTACAAGTGCGAGCACCCCATCAGTCCCCTCCCAGGCAAACGTCAGGAAAGAATCCCAGCTTTCATTTCCCTCCCAGGCAGGAATACAATCAAGCAGGCGCCACCTGCCATAACGGAAGACAGGGTTCTTAAGGGTTGACAGTAACCCGGAATAAAACTTCTGAACGGATTCATTGACCTGTTCCCGGGGGGCACGTACCAGGTGAGGAGATATGCGCTTCAGTCTTCCTTCAAATTGTCCCTGGTGAAAAAACCTTAAGCCGGGAGAAAAAAACGTTATCACTGCTGCAGCTTCATGGGTTTTTTGTTCAAATGTTGCCGCAGCGCGCGGTTCGTCATGGTTCTCAAGGAAACGGGCAAGTTTGTTCTGGTATTCATGTTCTGCATAAAAATGCTCACGTACGGGTCTGGCATGACCCTCGCACAGACGGTCATAAAGCCTCTTGTCATATGCATAATCAAAGCCCAGCTGCTGCATGGTCCATTCCATATCCCAATAAACTTCGGCCATAAAGCAGAAACCGGGAACTTTCTCACGGACGGACCTGATCGCATCCGGCCAGAACGATTGGGCCCTGCGGCCCCATGTCCTTTCAAATACCTCAGGCAGGACAAGCATTGCCATATCGCATCTTACCCCGTCGCACTGGCCGGAGATATGCATAAGCTCTGCAGTCATGGCCTCAACGGTTGCAGGATTACTGTAATCGAGCTGGACGGTGTCAGGCCATCCGGCAAAGAAAGGATCCCGTCCGTATGCCACTATCATGTCGCCTTCCGAACGTTTGACCCGGATGTAATTCTGGGGGTATTTTTCAAGGTCACTCTCTGTACCTGCTACAAAATAATCAGGATGTTCTTCAACCCACGGATGATCGGGCCCCATGTGATTCGGAACAAAATCGAGCATCAGCTTCAGACCGCGGTCACTCAACCTGGTCCGGAGACGTTTCAGCGCATCCTCACCTCCAAGATCAGGATGTACACTGTAACCGGTGATGGCAAATCCTGACCCGGCGATGTCCTGCTCCTGCAGGTCCGCTAACGTCTCTTCGAAATCACGCCTGAACTCAGCATTCTCACGTGAGACCTGCCGGCCCAGTTCACCAGTGCACCAGACACTAAGTAACCATATCCAGTCAAAACCTGTCTCTGCCAGCCGGTCGAGTTCAGCGTCAGGAATATCATCAAGGGTAGCCCGCCGGCCCAGATCCGCTGACAGCTCCGTGAGCCATACCCTTGTGTTGATCTGATAGAGCGATGGATAATTCGGTTGCATCTTACTGGTTATTATTGCCTACTGCAATATCTGCATTTTTTGGTGCGCAGTCAATACCGGTTACACATTTTGTTTAACCTGTAACTATCAGAAAAGGCTACAACCAAAAGACTGCAGACAGAAGTTGACAACACCTGCTTTTTGGCAAATTATATTCACCTTTAGTATACAGATAAACAACTTGGCAATAATTGTTATCAATCTGGTATAAGGACAATATTGATTATCTTTGTAAAAAGCATGTATCGTCATGACAACAATTGAATTAAAGAAACAACTCATCCATAGAATATCAGAAATTGAGGATGCCAATTTCCTGAAGGCTTTGAAAACCATTCTGGATTCAAAGTTTAATGAGGGAATATTAAATCTGACAGCTGAACAACAAGATGAAATAATTGCATCTCGAGAAGATGTTAAAAAAGGACTGGTAATTGATAACGCACTGCTGGACAAAGAAATCAAGGCATGGCTAAACGCAAGATAGTCTGGTCTGGAAAAGCCCAAATAAAGCTATCAAGTATTCTTCACTTCTACACTGAAAGAAATGGAAGTAAGTCCTATTCGGTGAAACTATATGCTCAAATTTCCAGAGCAGTAAAACTACTGGAAAAGCATCCGGAGATTGGGCATAAATCAGATTTTGAGTCTGTTCGTGGCCTTATAATCAAATCGTATATAGTCTTTTACGAGAATTTTCCAGATAAGATATTAATCCATTCAATCTGGGATTGTAACCAGAATCCCAACGACTTGAAAATAAAATAAATCAACTATTGCCAACAGGTCGGTATATGTCATTGGCTACTGTGCCGCGAGAATTTCCTGACTAAAGAGGACTGTTTTGTGGACAGCGGGACAGGCCTCCACTGACGCTTCGGTCAGGACAGGCGCACCGCCGTCCCGAGCCCGCGGTGCGCCAACTGCACGTACCGCTGACATTATGTTTAAACCATCTGGGGGCCTCCTGCTTTGACAAATTCATGTGTACTAAGGCCTGAAAAAAACAGTTCTTTTAAAATTCATTGAAAATAATTCAACAAATAGTTCCCAAATTGGGAATTAGCACTACCTTTGCCTCAGATTAATATATAATGGAGCGAATTTTTGCAAAAAGTACTCTAAGACAGTTTTGGGAAAAACACTCTGATTCAGAACAGTACTTGAAAACATGGTATGATACAGCCATGAGTTCAGATTGGAAAACTCCAAATGATGTCAGGAAGACTTATGCAAATTCAAGTATTTTAAAAAACAGCAGAATTGTTTTCAACATTAAAGGCAATTCATACAGGCTGGTAGCAAAATTCAACTTTGAGAAACAATGGATCTTCATTAGGTTTATTGGGACTCATACTGAATATGAGAAAATTGATGCTAACTTGATTTAAGAAAAGAAACTATGAATATTAAACTGATAAAAACGGAGGCAGATTACCAAAAAGCTCTTAAGAGACTCGAGGAAATCTTTGATTCAAAAATTGGTACCATAGAAAGTGATGAGGCTGATATTCTTGGCTTACTTATAGATGAATACGAAAAGAAGCACTACCACATAGATGCCCCGGACCCGATTGAGGCAATTAAAATCCGTATGGAGGAATTGCAACTCAAACAGGTTGATCTTGCAGATGTAATTGGTGGTACAAACAGAGTTTCAGAAATACTAAATCGTAAACGAAAACTCACCGTTGAGATGATTCGTAATCTGACCAAAAGGTTAAATCTGTCACCTGGCTTATTAATCCGGGACTACAAACTATCCGGATAACTGTGTTATAACATATTGATAATTAGCTTTCTCATTTTTCTGAGTGGGACGTACTGGATTCGAACCAGTGACCTCTTGCGTGTGATCCGCCGGCTGGCGGATCCGCCAGTGGGCGGACACGCTAAACCGACTGAGCTAACGTCCCGGGCCGGCAAAGATAAATAAAAAACATCTCTTCGCCATTAACTCCGTTTGATCATACTGATATTCTGTTTGAGGCTAATTTGTATATTTGACCTGATTAACCAAAAAACTACATCAATGAAACGCTACTCAATTCTTCTGGTGTCACTGGTGATAATGTCAATGACAGCATTTGGCCAATCGAAAACATACACCACATCCGGTCTCGAGGTGATCTTTTCATTTGCTGATATCGAACAGGGAGGGGCAAGCCAGAGCTCAACGCTGAGGTTTGCACCGGTCTTTAACCTGTCATCGAATCTCAACATGGATGTCAGTGACAGGTTCGGGTTGTTTACCGGGCTGGCCTTAAGGAACGTTGGCTATATCTTTGACAACTACAATGATTTTGCCGAGGATGCAACCTATAAAAAGAAATTCCGCTCCTATAACCTGGGGGTTCCGGTGGGAATCAAGATAGGAGATCTCGACAGGATGTTCATTTATGCAGGGTATGAGGCTGAGATTGCTTTTCTTTATAAGGAGAAGACCTTTGAAGGGGGTGACAAAATCGATAAGATTACGGGGTGGTTCAGCGACAGGCAGGATATATTCCAGCACGGCTTCCTGGTTGGCGTACAGCTTCCCAAGGGAGCTAACCTGAAATTCAAGTATTATCTCAGTGATTTTCACAACCAGGATTTTGTTGACGGAGCCGGCCACAAACCTTATGAGGGACTTAATTCACAGGTGTTCTACTTTTCCCTTAATATGATGATATTCAGGAACACAGAGATATATATGTACGATTAGGGTAACTTTATCCCTTTGCTATAACCTTCATACTTTTTGAACCAGAATCCTGATAGCGAAAAAGGCAGAAAGCCCGGGTTTGGCCTGATCCTCCATCTTCATCCCCGCAAGGTGAAGGAATCGACGTTGCGGTTTAACCTCACCTTCGGGCTTGGGGGCATGGCTGCCCTTCTTGTGGTAATACAGGTATTCACCGGGCTGCTGTTGAAGTTCCATTATGAACCTTCTCCTGAAAATGCATATAATTCAATACTGAACCTTCAGGAGAGCCTGCTGTTCGGCCAGATGCTGCGCAACATGCATCACTGGAGCTCAATAGTACTGCTCTGGGTTGTCTTGCTGCACATGCTGCGCGTCGCTTTCACAGGGGCTTACCGCAAACCGAGGCATGCCTCGTGGATCTTCGGGCTGGCCCTGTTATTACTCGTTGTATTGTCGAATTTCACAGGTTATCTCCTGCCATGGGATCAGCTCTCATACTGGGCGGTCACTATAAGCACCAACCTGCTGGCATACGTGCCACTTATCGGGAATTCAATAATGGAGGCTCTCCTCGGCGGGAAGGAGGTCGGGCAGGCCACCCTGACCAACTTCTTTAACCTCCATACAGGTGTTATACCCCTGCTTATGGTGGTGCTGATGGCATACCACTTCTGGCGTATCCGCAAGGCGGGAGGAGTGATCGTGGCAGAGAAGGATAAAGATGGCCCCATGGTGGATACCAGGCCTTATCTTCTCAACAGGGAGTTTGTGGTGGCCATGGCCCTCCTTGCCTTCCTGGTCATATTAAGCAGTCTTTTTGATGCACCGCTCCGTGAGAGAGCCAACCCGTCATTCAGTCCTAACCCCGCCAAGGCCCCCTGGTACTTCATGGGCCTTCAGGAGCTTCTGATACACTTCCACCCTTTCTTTGCGATCGTGGTCTTCCCGGTGACCGTGCTGGCAGCTGCATGCTGGCTGCCATACATTAAACTGGAGGACAGAAACCAGGGCATATGGTTTCTGTCAGATAAGGGTGTAAAGTCTGCAAAAGTGGCACTTGCATCGGGATTTGTCTTAACGGTTCTTTTCATCGGGTTAAGTGAGCTGCTGCCTGATCCCGAACTGCTCCTTTCATCTGTTCCGTCACTGGTGACCACAGGGCTAATCCCCTTCGCAATACTGGCCGGGGCTCTCTACTTCTTCCTGAAACAGATCCAGAGGAAGTTCTCATTGAACAGATCGGAGATTATTCAGTCGGTCATTATCGTAATGATCGTGTCATACACCGTTCTTACCCTGACCGGGATATTTTTCAGGGGAGAGGGAATGAACCTGATGTGGCCGTGGAAGGTGTGACCCGATAAAGATATCCAGGAAGATGAAGAACACAACAGAAAATAGTGGTGCAACCAGGGAAAAGGGGAGGCGGGAATTCCTTAAGAAAGCATGGAAGATACTCGGTGTTGTGGCTGTAGCTGAATTTGTATTTTTCTTTGTTAGTCTGCTCAAACCGTCCAAAGAACTGAAAAAAAGCAAGCCCGGCTCCACGGTTCGGATCATTGGCAATATTGAGGAGTTCCTCCCCGGGACTGTCACACCTGACAGGATCAATAAGCTTTATATTCTCCGCGACAGTGAGGGCGGTTTCCTGGCCCTGTCACTGATCTGTCCTCACCTCGGTTGCTCGGTTCTATGGGATGAAACGAAAAAGCAGTTTGACTGTCCGTGCCATTCATCGGCATTTGACAGTTACGGGGTTGTTCTCAGTTCTCCCGCCCCGAGGCCTCTCGATTATTTCCCGGTTATTCTTGAAGAAGGAAAAGTAAAGGTGGATGTCAGCCAGAAAGCAAAACGCAGGAAATTCGAGACCAGCCAGATGACCTATGCCATTTAATGAAGGTAACGATAGTATGAGATACTGGAAGATCGCAGGGTTCACTGCCACAGTCATTTTTGTGGCGGCGTTTCCGGTATATATCGCCCGCATGGCTCTTGACAAATCAAAGGCGCTGGTCGAAGAGGGAGCTCAGTTTGTAGGGAGGAACACATGCATTGAATGTCATAAGAAGGAACACGATCTGTGGCTCGGTTCGCATCACGACCTGGCGATGGATGTTGCCAATGACACCACCGTTCTGGGCGACTTCAACAACCACGAGTTCAGGCACAAAGGCAAGACGCACCGCATGTTCAGGAAGGATGGCGGGTTTTATATTAACACGGAGGGCCCCACCGGTGCGTTCGAAGATTTCCAGGTCACCCACACCTTCGGTTACACTCCACTGCAACAGTACCTCGTGCCTTTTGAGGGCGGACGAATGCAATGTCTTCCGATAGCCTGGGATACAGAACGTGAAAAATGGTTTCACCTTGGTGATACCGTTTATGCAGGGCAGGATATAAGACCTGACAACTGGCTCTACTGGACCAACCAGGCTCAGAACTGGAACGGCATGTGCGCTGACTGTCACTCCACGAACCTGAAGAAGAATTACGATCCTGAAACTAAAACCTTCAACACCACCTGGTCGGAGATCGATGTCAGCTGCGAGGCCTGTCACGGTCCTGCCTCGAACCATATCACCTGGGCGAACCTGCCCGAGGGATCGAGGCCGACGGACGTGAATACGGGGCTCATAGTCAGAACCAGGGATCTTAATCACAAAGAATTACTGGATGTATGTGCCCGCTGCCACTCACGCAGGTCGATACTGGGTGATTACGAGAATGACAACAGCGATCTGCTGAACTATATGATCCCCCAGCTGATCACTCAGCCGATCTATCATGCCGACGGGCAGATACTCGACGAGGACTATGAATATGGTTCGTTCACCCAAAGCAGGATGTTCGAAAAAGAGATCAAATGCAGTGACTGCCATGACTCCCATTCAGTCAGGACAAAGGAACCTGATAACCAGCTCTGTCTTCAGTGCCATCGCCCGGATATCTATGATACGCCCCGTCATCATTTTCATAAGCCTGATCCCGGGAAAGGGGAGGAGCGGCTGATAAACCGCGGAGAGCCTGAGTATGTTGAGGGCTCAGGAGCCCAGTGCGTCAACTGCCACATGGTCGGAAGGTACTATATGGGTAACGATTACAGGCGTGATCACAGCTTCAGGATACCCAGTCCTGCCCTGACGCTGAGCATCGGCACGCCCAATGCCTGCAACGACTGCCATAAGGATAAAACGGCAGCCTGGTCGCAGAAATACATGAAGCAATGGTACGGTGAAAAGACGCGGCCACATTACGGTGAGACCTTTGCAGCAGCAGCTAATGGAGACAGAAGCGTGATACCTGACCTAATCCTTTATGCCGGCAACGAACTGTTCCCGCTTATGGTAAGGGCTACTGCGGTGCATTTCCTCGGCAATTTAAATACTGCAGAAAGCAACATGGGCGTGGAGAGGGCGCTCAGTGACCCTGCCTCCCTTGTAAGGCACACGGCTATCATGAGCTATAACCCTACCGATGCCCTGACTTATGAAAGGCTGATGATGCCCCTGCTGAACGATCCCGTCAGGGCCATACGGGCCGAAGCCGGGATAAGGCTCTCAGAGGTGCCTGATAACCAGCTGAGTGAACCCGCGAGGAAAGCCAGAAAAGCGGCACTGGAGGAGTACAGGAATATTCACCTGTATACTTCCGATTTTCCCGGAGGGCGTTACAATCTTGGAATTATGTATGCCAATGCCGGAGAGTTGGACAAGGCGGCTCAGTCGTACCAGGAGGCGCTGAAGACGGACGGCCTTTTCTATATGGCGAAGGTCAACCTTGCCATGGTATACACGCAGCAGGGAAAGAATGCTGAAGCAGAAAGACTGTTGCGTGAAGTGCTGACTGAAAATCCGGAGATAGCAGAGATAAACTATTCCCTCGCACTTCTGATGGCCGAGGCGGGCAGGTATGACGAAAGCAGGAAGTTTTTCCTTAAGGCAGCAGAGATGTTACCGCAACAGCCCCGGATATTATATAACCTGGGATTACTGGAGAATTCCCTGGGGAACCAGGCGGCAGCTGAGGAAAACCTGCTGAAAGCGCTGAGCCGCGACCCTGATAATATTGACTTCCTGTATGCCCTCACCACCTTCTATCTTGAGCATAAACAAAACAGCAAAGCAATGCCTTATGCAAGGCAGCTGGCTGAAAAATTTCCTGAAAATCAGGCAGGAAAACAATTGATGGAGGCGGCTAACAGGTAACAGGAATGGCCGGAATTCAATATAATGACTTCCGGCCACACCCTGCACCTGCCTGACTATCTTACTATCTCACTCTTTTTCTTTCCCGCGCATCAGGAAGAGTGAAAGTGTGAGAATTAATATCGCACCCGGTAATATAAGTGTTTTCAGTGAATGACCTTCAGGTGTAAGCAAAACATGGAGGCTGAAAATAACCAGGGTAACCAGTATCGCTTCCCAGATAAGTACTTTAAGCCCTTTCAGATCATGAAAGCGCAGCCACGTCGGGACCTTCTCATCGGGGGTGCTGTCAAAAAGGAACAAGCGTGCGATGCCCAGCCCGAAAATCATAAAAATGATTGCAAGCATAAATGCATCAAGGCCTGTCATTACACTGAATCCCGCTTTGAATTCCTGGGTGGGCGTAAGTCCCATCTGGATAAAATAAATATATGCTTTGACAGACATTACCGTACCGCCTATCAGGAAGAAAAGAGAGCTGACAAGCATTGTGATTACGACAATAATCATAATGTACCGGAAGCGAAGCAGTTTCTCAAACATTTTTATTATCAGTTTAGTTTAAGCAGGATTTTCACCCCATGATAATAATAACCACAAGGTAAAAAATAAATTGAACAAGAGGTGTTTAGGATCAGGTTCTCAGAAGCGCATTCCGATGCCTCCCATAATTGAATTGACAAATCCATCGCGGAAGGCGCTGTTGGACAGGTAAGCCCACTCATATTCCACGTTGATGAACACTTTGTCATTGAATGATTTCATCGCTCCCAGTGATGCACCGCCATAGAAGCCGAAGTCCCATGTGTCAATGTCTCCAAGTGATCCGGTTCTCTTGTAGTTCGAGTAATGCCCGCCCAGTGCGCCCTTCAGGAAGGCCTTAAGGGATCCCTGGCCCAGTAATAACTTCGGGGCATAATAGAACGGAATGCTTGACAGCGTGTAGTCTGCCCCCGAAGATGATGCTTTTGTCTGTAACCAGCCAAATGAAAAACCATGGGCAACCATGCTGGCGTTGGGGTTGAACTCATAAAGTCCGTTTATTCTGAAGCCGGTTGCGTTCTGGTCTACATCTTCAATATTTGTAAAGACATAGCCGCCGCTGAGGGTGAACATATTTTCCTGTCCCAGTGCACTCAGGGAACAAAGAACCATAGTAACAATTAAGAGATTGCGTTTCATAGCATTATTGATTTAAGTGACACATTTTTGTTTTGCCCTAAGGAACCCGGCAAACAGAAAGCGGTATTAGCACCCTTGTAAGGTCTTTATGCTACCGCTTTCTGTCATACCGGTTTCCCGGGTTTTTTATTGTAAGAGGTTTCGGTAAAATCAGTTGTTTTACTATTTCACTTCCACCACCAGTTTTGGTATTCTGCCATTGAATTTCGATTTGGCTTCGGCTCCAACTCTTTCCACAACAGGTGTTGCAAGATCTATACCCACATCGGCAGTTTCATCAGCCGAGAAGATACCTGCCTGGGTACGTTCTATCCTTCCCTCGCCTACTTTTGTCCCATCAATTGAAAGGGTGCCCAATCCGCCTTTTCCAGGGCCTCCGCCATCGTATGCAAAGTCAAATACAATGGTGTGCTTGCCGGGCGTCAGTTTCTGGCTGGCAGCCACAGTAAAGCTTTGCATTCCCAGGAAGTTATAGTCGTATGCTGCTACTCCGTCTTTTACATAGAATGCCCATCCGCCAAACCGGCCACCCTGTGCAATAAGAATACCGTTGGCTGGTTTTCCTGCAGGTATTTCCACTTCAGCTGTAAGGGTAATAGGTCTGTTTTTAATGTTGATGAACACATTTTCAGACATGCCTACCATACCTTCTGCAAGTGTCAGCGATTTACGATCGCCCATGATATCCGGACGACCAACATTGGCAGCGATCATACGTTCAAACACCCGGTCATCAATGGGTAAAACATGGTTCTTTTCCGCTTCTTTCATAAACAGGTCCTGCAGCTCTTTCAGTTTTTCAGGGTACTGAGCCGCGAGGTCGTTTGCAAGGCTGAAATCATCAGGTGTATAGAAAAGTTCCCAGATATCTTCAGTTAAAGGTCTTCTTGGTTCCCTTTCCCAGGGTGCCTTGTGAATTGTGCGCGCATACCAGCCATCATTGTAAATAGCCCTGTTACCGGCCACCTCAAAATATTGGGTGGTGTGTGTTTCCTTGGCATTGGGGTCATTAAATGAATAAACGAGGCTTTTTCCGTCCATCGGGATTTGTGGAACTCCGTTTACTATTTTGGGTTCCGGCAGGCCGACTGCTTCCAGTATGGTAGGCGCTATATCAATCACATGGCTAAACTGGGGACGAAGTCCTCCATTGGCTTTAATTGTTTTGGGCCAGCGGATAGCCATGCCCACTTTGGTGCCACCATGATCAGATGGGATTTGCTTTGTCCACTGGAATGGCGTATCGAACATGACTGCCCAACCGGCTGCCATATGCGGATAGGTCTCCGGGCCGCCCCAATTGTCATATTTTTTGAGCATCTCCTCTACCGTTTCCTGTACCCCGTTGAAGTAGGTCATTTCGCTGAACATACCATTGGCGCCACCTTCAGCGCTGGTGCCATTGTCGCCATAGACAAAAATGATAAGGGTGTTGTCAGCCTGTCCGGTCTCTTCCACGGCGGTCAGCAATCGGCCAATTTCATGATCGGTCATGTCAAGGAATCCGGCAAACACTTCAGCCTGTCTGGTAAACAGTTTTTTCTGATCCGGGGTCAGACTCTCCCAGTTTTGAATGGCTTCGGGTTTCGGAGCAAGCTTTGTGGTTGCAGGAACAATGCCCATTTCAATCTGACGGGCCAGAATCTGTTCACGAATGGCATCCCAACCGCCATCGAATTTGCCTTTCCACTTGTCTATGTATTGCTGAGGTACATGGTGCGGGGCATGTGTAGCGCCCGGGGCGAAATACATGA
The DNA here is from genome assembly GCA_022736275.1 of Rikenella microfusus. Classification (GTDB taxonomy): domain Bacteria; phylum Bacteroidota; class Bacteroidia; order Bacteroidales; family VadinHA17; genus SR-FBR-E99. The sequence goes on from DZBJ01000042.1 coordinate 17,503, forward strand.
AAAACGGTCTGTCGGGCGTCAGTGCCTTCTGATATTTCATCCATGCTACAGCCTGGTTGGTCATATCGTTCATGAAGTGATAGTTCGGATCTTCCGGTAATTCAACCACATGCGTTCCGTCATATACAAACGGCGCCCACTGGTTGGTTTCACCCCCGAAGAATCCATAAAACTTATCAAAACCCTGATGCATAGGCCAGCGGTCGAACGGACCGGAAATACTGGTTTCCCATGTTGCGGTTTCGTGCCACTTGCCGAAGGCTCCTGTACTATAGCCGTTCAGGCGAAGTATTTCGGCAACGGGAACCACGGTATTCGGAATCTCACCTGTGGCTCCTGGCATTCCTGTAGCCATCTCGGTAATGAATCCCATGTTGTTCACGTGGTGGTTACGACCGCTTTTAATTGCAGCGCGTGTGGGAGAGCACAGTGCGGTGGTATGAAAGTTATTGTAATAAATCCCTTCGCTGGCAATACGGTCAAATGTGGGTGTGCTTACAGGACCGCCAAAGGCACTGGTTCCGGCAAAGCCAAGGTCGTCAACGAGCACCAGTATAACGTTTGGAGCTCCCTCCGGAGCCTTAACCTCGAAGCGTTCCGGTTGGGTTACATTACGGATATCCAGCTCAGTGAAAGTTGGCCGGTCGGGTGCTTTTACCGGCAGCACCGTCCGGTCTATGCCGTCACCTGCAGCTGAAACAGCCGGCTGATCTCCTTTCGGTGCGCACCCTGAAAGCATAAGACCAACGAAAAACACCAAAATCAATAGTTTTTTTCCCATTTTGATTCAGATTAGATTTGTAATATTAATGCATCGTTCCAATTAAGCGTAAAATATTTCATTCCGGATGTCAGGCGATTACTGATTCATGAGTATATTAAATAATTACCAATACTGACGATGGCGTCATCTCATTTGTCCTCCCCCGGACATTACTGCTCTGGTTATTTTATAGTGTAACCCTTTCCCTCCATGCAGACGGTAAAGGCTTTTACATAGCTGTCTTTCATGGCCTGTTCCGAAGCTGAAGCATTCGCCTGGGCCTGCTGGTTCTGCTGAGCCTGCGCCTGTTTCCCTGCTCTTCTGCCGGCCATGGCGCCTGCTGCAGCACCAACGGCTGCACCCTGTCCGGCATCACCTGTAATAGCTCCTATGGCCGCACCTGCTGCTGCACCTTTAGCTGCGCCTTTAACAGCCCCCCCTGTAGGACCTGACTGAACAGGGGCAGCCTCTACCTTCGGCAGGTTCAGCGGATCAATTCCCGATTGTTCCACAGCCCATAAATAACATGCAAACTCGTCCTCCTTCTGCTGCTGCTGGCTTTGTTCCTTTGCGGGAAAGACATAGAGCTTCATCTGCTGCGAGATCTGATTATATGTCATTTTTGCGGTGTCAGGCAACTGTTGTGTTGTGGGGACTGTCTGGGCAAGAAGTGTTTGACCGATGAAAAGCAAAAGGGCCGGCAAAACGAACCGGACCATTGTCCTGAAATAATTCTGCGTTTTCATTTTTGTAATATTTAGTTGTTATTCGATGTGATCTTTATATTTTGCTGGTTTCTGTTACCTGATTATATTATCGGTACGATTTCATCCGGATTCCATCTCTTTCCAAACTCCGGATCCCGCGGGTCATACAGGCGAAGGATCATATGCCATCCTTTACCGGGGATTGTCTTCACCCAGTTTCTCCCCTCATTGTAAGGAGGGACGGGCCCAAACCATACATCCACGGAACCGTCATCGTTGATTTTGAGACTCCTGCTCTGGCTGTGCACAGACGGCCATAACTGATCGGTATGGATGATTAAACCGGTCTCGTTATCATATACAATCACCGACCAGAAATTACAGACCGGGATAATCGCAGGCAGGTGCAGCTTATAATTCCTGCCGCCATCCAGCGCAGAGCCATTTACATCTGCCGACTTCAGATATTGCTTTTCTTCAAACAAAGCGGTGATTTTTGTTGTTCATTTGCATTTTCAGAGCTCTTTTGCAGGCAGGGTAAAAACGAATAAAGTATGGTGAATAATCCTGCTATAAAATTATATCATCTGACACCATTAACAATACTTATTGGTGAGTAATTTTCACTAGTGTCCAAAAAAACTTTACAAAACCTTTGTAAATTATTAATATATAATCAATTAAAGGCAA
>DZBJ01000020.1 GCA_022736275.1 Rikenella microfusus
TCAGCGTCTCTGCCATAACCAAACCTAATTCTACCCTGAGGGGCAAAATCTTTAAATGTCTATATTACAAGGCAGTGAAAAGTCTTACTGCGCTTGTCGGCGTAGCAGCCCGGAATCCGCAGAAGATATGGTGAACCCTTCTGCCGATAGTGCCGGTCCAGAAATCAGCGTAACTCACATATGCGCCGCTGGAATTGCGTATCTGCAGGTCTCCGATGATAATACCGGCATCATCGACCACCTTTATCCGGTAGTCTATACGGCGTGAGCCTGCGGTGACTATCTCATTCGGAAGCTTGAGCAGAAGAACCTGCTGCCATCCCGTGGTCTCGCCAAAAGCAACGGGAGCGCCAATGTTCACAAGCTGACCGGTACGGTGACTGATGTACTGGTACTGCAGCTTCAGAGTGGTTGGCACACCGGCAGTTTCATAGAGGAAGTTGTAAAACTTGACCCATGTTGTTGTGTCAGTTTCAACAACCTCCCTGCGAATGTAAGGGAACTCGTTGTCAATGACCACCGGGGGCTGGTTGAAGTCGTGAACGAAAAGGTTCTGCTTCTTCGCAGTAAGTGCCACATTCTGGTCATAAACAAGGACATCCATGTTTGCACCCTGGTACATCTTGATATTGGCATTACCCGGATTCACCGTATAGAACCTCCCGACCGCACCGTTTGGAATTGCATTATACGTGTTAAGAGGAGCCTTGGAGTTGGCATAGTTCTGGTTGTTGATATCAACCTTCGTAATGTTGTTGGCAGCCACGGCAGTAACAGGCACAATGTAGTGCAGCTGGAACTCGGCCACCTCCCCTATGGTTGTGGCGTCGTACTCGATCACATTCTTCTCGCATGAAGCCATCAGAGTCACAGCCAGGATCAGACTTAAATATTTTATTATTTTCATAATTATTGATTTATTATTGGTCCATTAGTTGGTAGGCATATTACCCGGATAAGCAAACCACGGAATTGAGCACTGGTAGTTAGGCGCCATTCCGGAGATCGGTTTCAAACCTTCAAGAGACGGTTTGTTCCACATGTACTCTGAGTTGTAGCGTGGGCGGATCCTGTAGCAGGGTGAACCTTCATTGAAAGTATTGTAAGCGACTTTGCGGCTCTGCACCTGGGCAGGTGACAGATAGAGACCCTTGTAAACCTTGGAGGGGTCAGTGTCCCATTTCTGGGTCACGATTGAGAGATCCCATCCGTTACCGCTCGCAGGATAGTCACCGGTGTAGGCAATGTCATAATGATACTTCCTCATGTCAACCCATGCTTCGGTAGCGCCCCATGGATAGAGGGCAACCCATTTCTGCATCATGATATGAGAAAGTGTGAAGTTTGCCTCTGTGAGTCCGTCAACATAGGGTCCGGACGCATACTCGCCAGCCATGGTTGTGAATACAGCCTTGGTAAGCTTGTCTCCTCCGGTTACGCCCAGGGTAGTCTGGACACCGTTAACAATCTTACCCTGTTTCCCGGTTAAGATATAATTACCAGTGAAATCAAGGTCTGCCATTACACCATCTTTGAAAGCCTGCAGTGCTTCACCCATGCGGTTCAGCTTCCAGAGTGCCTCGGAGAGACAGAACTTCATTTCGGCATATGTCATCAGGATATACGGAGCATCATCACGGTATATCCACCGGCCGATACCGTCATGAGCTGCATCATTGGTGCTGGTGGCTGCCGAGCTCGAGTTGCGTCCGTAGTATGAAGGTGCTGTTCCTATCGGGCCTGTCAGGCCGGTAAAGCTTCCGCCGTAGTACCTGCGCTTCTTGATTGCATAAGCGTTGTCAAGATTAGTGTAGGCTGCATCATCCGTTGTGGCAAGTTTGACAGCAACGCGGGGATCATAGTGCCCTGGTACTGTAATGATCGTGTCACAGACAATCTGTGTCGCAGCCAGCTGGTAGGGATAATAAGTGTTGCCTGTAACCGTTGTCTTGTTCCCCGTTGCCGGGTCATAGGTCGGTACAGTCCCCGTAAATACCTGTACTGCATACTCATGCTGCCAGTAGACGCGTGAAAGGTTCGCTCTGCTGACGCCCCAGAAGTTGTTGTATCCGCTCTGGGCCGCAGCAGCGCTTCCACCGGCAACTCTGACGGTTGCATTGTCAGCGTTGGAGGTAAAAGTCTTGGAGGCTGCATCAAGAAGTTCTGTTGCATATTCGGTGCTGAAATCGGTCTTGTTCGTCAGTGACGCAAGGTTGCGCACTATTACACCGTATGCAAACTTCTTCCACTTCTCCGGATCACCTCCGTAGATATAATCGTTGGCGCTGAGCTTGGTGCCATAGACTGTGGCATCCGGCTTACTGAGATATTCAATGGCAAGGTTTGCCCAGTCACGTACGGCTTTGTAGATTGTATCCTGGTAGTCATACTTGTGCGAAAGCAGTCCCGGGACAAATGCATCCTTAAGGATCAGCTCGCCATGATACTTTGTTATCTGATCCCACGAATATGCCTTCATGGCGTAACCTATGCCGGCCAGCGTCCAGTTTTCGGCTTCAACAGACTGGTTTATCAGGTTCTCCAGGTTCATGCCCTGCAGCCAGTAAACAACACGCCATATCTCACCTCCTGCATCACTTCCAGAGGAGTAATAGTGAGTGGCAAAGGTCGTGTATGAAGAGGTACCCATCATCTGGGTAAGAGGTCCGGTGGCCCGGATATCCCAGTACATGCCCTGATATTGCTGAGTGATACCTGCAAGGTACAGGTAGGCTTCCACATAATCGGGAGCATCTACGTTTTTGTTGACATCGAGGTAGTCTTCACAACTTGTAGTTATGAACATGAATGATGCCAGCAAAAGAACGGAAATTGATATCTTTTTTATCATTGTTTCGTTTTTTTTGTGTTATCAGTTATTTGAACGTCACGCTCAGTCCGATAGAGTAACCTCTCGGGTTGGGGAGTGACCAGACATCGATACCCTCACCACCGGTACCGCCGGCGGCTGCAGATACTGTATTTCCAACGGCATCAATACCCGAGTAATTCGTCCATACTGCCAGGTCATTACCTGTCATGAAGACATTGGCCTGGGAAAGAATAGCGGTCTTTGCAAGCCACTTTGAAGGCAGGTTGTAAGAGAGGCGAAGCTCCTGCAGGCGCAGGTAGTTGACATCCTCTTCAATCCAGTCCTCATCATTTCCTGTATAGGTTGTGCTGTACAGGTTATAGTCAACAGCAATATTGTTCTTTGTGGGATTTGCCGTGTTTTCATTACCATCCTGCAGTACACCGTCAAATACCTGCGGCCGGCTTTCACGAAGATCAACAGACTCCCAGCTAAGGCCCTCCTGCATCATGTAGCGCTTGGTTCCGTTTACAACTGTCGCCTTGTAGCGACCGGACAGCATTGCTGAGAGACGAATACCCTTGTAGCTGAGCGCGGTGGTTATGCCGTAACGCAGTTTCGGTTCGCGGTTACCGAGCACACTCCATGTGCTGCTGACAACCGGCAGACCTGTTGTGGGGCTGATAAGCACGTCACCCGCATCATTGCGGAGGAATGCCCTGCCTGTAATGGTTGTAACAGGATAGCCCACCATGATACCGTTGCGGATGTTGCCGGAGTTCCAGGTGTATGCGTTGTAATACTCCGTCACGTTTGCAGGCAGGTAAATAACCTCGGAGTCAGTCTGCGATGCTGTGAACCCGACGTTCCAGCGAAGACCGTTACCCAGGCGTACCACATCAGCTGCCAGAAGTCCTTCCCAACCCCATGTCTCGAAGGTACCTACGTTCATGTTGTTGAGCACAAATCCGGTTCCGTAGCTGAGACGGAAGCCCTTTACGATCTGGTCATCGCAATGGGTCCAGAAATAGGTGAAGTCAGCGGTGATCCTGTCATCCAGGAACCGTCCTTCAAAACCTATTTCCTGTGATGTTGTGATCTCAGGCCTCAGGTTCTTGTTCGGGCCTGTAAAACCATATTTATACCCGCCTCCTGTAAGGAGTGTGGCTTCAAGCTGCGGATCAATCTCAAGCGGACCGGCATCCTTTCCGACCTGTGCAATGGAACCGCGGATTTTGAAGTAGTTAAGGTATTTGTTACCCTTGATGAAAGGCAGTTCGGTAAAAATGAATGAGCCCTCTGCTGCAGGATAAAAATACTGGTTGTTCTCAACAGGAAGTGTTGATGACCAGTCGTTTCGTGCCCGCATAGTCAGGTAGACCATCTGGTTGTACCCCAGCTCAACCTGGCCGGATATAGCCTGTATCCTTCTCTTGGTATGGCGCTGTGATGAGCTTATCGAAAGCGGGTCGCAGTTGTTGATCGACTGGAAATCTACAACGGCAAATTTTGATCCGTACGAACTGAGACGGGTAACCCCGTTCTCCAGCTGGTGATAACCAACCTGTGCAGATACCGAAAGCTTGTCATCAAGGAAGTCATTGGTGTACCCTGCCAGAACGTTCAGCGAAGGATCGAAGAAATTTGATTTTGAGATATTGTAAACCCCGGTACCGTCCTGATAGGTGTCATAATAGGGGTGGCGGGTTGCAATGAAGGTCTGAGTACCTGTATCCCAGCCAATCTGTGCACGGACGAAAGTGTGCTCAATCGGCACCAGGGTGGCGGATACGTTCGATATGAAACGGTCAGATTCGTCATACAGTTTATTCCTGTACAGGCCGAACAGCGGATTGATCAGGTCTCCGTCAAGGTAATAATCAGGAGTGCTCATGTGTGAGCCATCCGGATCGAGCCATACAGACATGTCATCAACCATGGGCCAGCGCACAGCCCTGTAGAGGGGTCCGTCAGTTCCCAGCGGAACCTTGTTGTTCTCAGTTCCGACATACTGCATTGTGGATTCAACCGTCAACCACTTGGTGACTTCAGCCCTGCCTGACAGCGAGAGGTTGAACCGTGAAAAGTCAGAGGTCTTGACGACACCCTGCTGATCAAGGGTTGAAGCTGCTGCACGGAGAGTGACCTTGTCTGAGCCGCCTTCAACGGAGACGTTGTGCCTCATTGTGAAACCGGTCTGCATGATGGCATCAATATTGTCATAAAGGGTCATTCCCGGCACGTATTCGCCACCGAAACGCGTAATGTAAAAGTAATTGGTTGTCCCATAGTATCCGTTGGTATATTTGTCCTGAAGTTCGGGATAACCATAAGCCTCATCCCACCTGAATGAGTTGCTGTAGGAGACCTTGCCCCTGCCGGGAGCTCCCTTCTTGGTGGTAATGATGATGGCGCCGTTAGATGCATCCGAGCCGTAGAGAGCTGCAGCGGCAGCGCCCTTGAGAACGGTCATTGACTCAATGTCATCCGGGTTGAAGTCGTTACCTCTGGATGAAAAGTCAAGGGTACGGACAGAGTAGTTTGCCCCGTTGTCAGCCATCGACAGCGGGTTGAATGTTGAGTTGTTCATCGGAATACCGTCAATGACATACAGAGGCTGGTTGTTTCCCGATATCGAGGTTACGGTTCTGAGTACAACAGATGTGGATGAACCGGGTGCGCCGCTGGTCGTTCCCACCGTCATACCTGCAACACGTCCCTGGAGTGCTGTGATGAAGTTGTCACGCCCCGATTCCATTATATCGGAAGCCTTGACATTCTGAACGGAGGAACCAACGGAACGCGAGACGCGCTTCATACCGAATTCGGAGGTGATTATCACATCCTCTATCATCGTAACATCCGGGGTAAGTCCCACGCTTATCCTGTTCCCCGCCCCTACTGTCACTTCATAGTTGGCGTATCCCAGAGAGCTGAATACCAACACCTGACCGGGAGCTGCAGTGATGGAGTAAGCTCCGAACGGGTCGGTACTCGTACCTGTGGTTGTGTTCTTGATTATCACGTTGACGCCTGGCAACGTTTCTCCCGTCGAGGCGTCTGTGACAGTCCCTGTCACGATTTTAGACTGAGCATAAATGCTTTGCGAAAGCATCAGTCCCAAAACCGCAAACAACATTAATAGTTTTGTTCTCATGTGATTGGATTTAGGGTTAAATAGTATTGATTGGGTTATATATATGGTAGAATAAAATGTTCCCATTCTTTGAGCCAAGATACTAATTTATCTTAAAGTTGTATTACAAGTTACCATTTTTATCGACAATCCCGCTTAAGGGCATTCCACGAAGATTTATTCTCCTTATTGTATACTGCACGGGTGAAGGCTTTTCGCCGGCAGAAACATCAAATGATTTAAGTTCCTCCAATGATTCATGAAGGGCATAGCAGGCATCCTTGTAGTTTATTCCACACATGTCGGAAATAAGCCTTATTCCCCTGTCTTTCAATTTCTTGTTGGTTACATCAACCCAGCTCATCCAGTTGCCCAGGACTCTTCCCATCAGTACCATGGTTCCGGTAGAAACCGTATTAAGGACAATCTTGACTGCGAGCCGGTCGGTAAGATTGAACACTGACTTTTGTGGCGAGCATAAGATCTTATAATCGGCAACCTCATCACACGTTCCTATTATCATGGCTGACCTGCGCTGAAACTTCTCCGCAGCCGTTTTGAAGGCCTCCGCATAACTGGCATATTCCGGCCCTGATATTTCATTGCGGCTGATCACATTAACTGCAACATTTGGGGTTTTTGACGTTCGCGAAATGTCCTCCTCATTACCGATCTGAAATTTGAGGATTTGAGAAATATCAAGAAGAGGCGGGTTCGATATGAGAGCCTGCGGGGCGTTCAACTTCATGTAAAGTTCCGCATCCCACTCAAGGCATCTCGGGGGCCTACCCAGAACATTTGCCCAGGCTTCAGTTGTTGGCAGAAGAGGGTTCCTGACAAAAGCCCAGGAGGGCGGAGACAATGTGTCGTCATATTTCCTGAATGGCGGCAGCATGAATGTCGGAGAACGTTCGGTGGTGTCAGTAAAAATGTCAAGCATCAGAGAATTGCCATAGTATGTGACCAGCCCTTTTTCCATGTAGGTGTTATACTCCATCATGGTATACTCTCCGATGATCTCAGGATTCCTTCCGGAAAGCAGCTCACCAAGCATCTCATTATAGGCCTCAGCATAGTCCGTATCCCTGATATTCAGCAATTCCAGTTCTTCCGCGGAGAGCAAGCCCCTGAAGTATCCGCCCAGGATTGACTCAAGCGCTGCACCCGCAATGAGCTGCTCAGAAGTAGTTGCCTGCATTCTGGTCGAACCGGCGATACCCATGGGACCGCAGTAGAGGTCAAGCACCGTAACCCTGGGGTCTTCTATGGCTTTTCTTGAGCGCTCGATATATTTACACAGAATATCGGCAGGGTTATTGAATAACAGAAATACTTCAGCACCGCGATCGGCAGCCTCAGCCAGGGTACCCAGAACGGAGGAGGTCTCTCCACCTTCCGTTATAGCTACAAGAATGTCTCCAGTACTGACATTCAACTCCCTGACCTGCTGCCTGCCAAATTCCTGGTAGTCTTCAAAATACTCCACAGCACGAATCAGTGCATAATCTCCACCCGTCATTATGCTGAAAACGGAGTCCTCAACCTGTTTTACCTTTTCATAGATATCCGGATGTTCCTGCCGCAGATCCCTGAAAAAGCATCTCCAGAATGATTCCAGCAGAATGCTTAATCGGCCGGTTGCGCCGCATCCCGAAAAGATGATCTTCTTCCCCTCTGAAACTGCCTTTACTCCTGCCCTGACGAGCCCGTCATACTCCTTTCCCCTGAATATTCTCTGAGCCATGGAATATATATCCATGTCAACTGACAGCAGGGTTTTCACTCCTGCCCCGGTATTTTCAGCAAATATTTTGTCAAGGTTACGGGTCTTGGGATTTGCCTGCTCCGTAGGCAGCATACCAAGATGAAACTGCGTCTCGTTATTCAGGAAGTGTTCAGCCTCCTGGTGTGCTTTATTTTGCATGAATTGATCTCCTTTGGTTTAATTAACCAGCAATCGGTTTCCTGAATGCAATAGCTCTTTGTGAAACCTGAAAATTATTTTTTCTCTATGATTCCTATACCGGGCCTGTGAGGAATGCTGACCCTTCCGTCAACTACAGTCATCCCGTCATATACATCATTGCTTATCAGCAGGTTGCCATCGAGATCTGCCCAGTCGACCAGAGGTGAAAGCTGAGCGGCGGCGGAGACAGCACATGAAGTTTCTGTCATACATCCTATCAAAATCTTCATTCCCATCTGTCTTGCCATGGTTACCATCTTGTATGCCGCATGCATCCCGCCGCATTTCATCAGCTTGATGTTTATGCCGGAGTAGATCCCTTTCATTCCCAGCATGTCACCTACTGTCTGGAGCGCCTCGTCGGCAATTATTGGCAGCGGGCTTCCGGCTGTCAGCCAGGCAATGTCATCCTTCTGCTCCTTGTGCATTGGCTGCTCTATGAAGAGGCAGTTGTTCTCATTCAGAAAATGTGCCATCTCCAGGGCATAGACCCTGTCCTTCCAACCCTGGTTCACGTCGACGAATATCGGCACATCAGTCACTGACCTCACCGTCTCTATCATCTCCCTGTCATTGTCGCGCCCAAGCTTGATCTTCAGTATCTTAAATGCGCCGGCTTCAAGGGTCTTCTCGCGTACAACATCAGCTGTGTCGATACCTATCGTAAAACTGGTCAGTGGTGTCTTTGCCGGATTCAGTCCCCACAGCCTGAACCATGGCTGTCCGAGGAGCTTGCCGGTAAGGTCATGGAGGGCGATGTCAAGCGATGCCTTCGCAGCATAGTTGCCAGGCATCACGCCTTCTATATATGCAAGGATATCTTCCATCAGGAACGGGTCACTGAACTGCTCCAGGTTCACCTTTGAAAGGAAGTTCAAGACAGATTCATGACTCTCGCCCAGGTAGGGAGGCATTGAGGCCTCGCCGAAACCGGTGACGCCATCATACTCGATAGTGGCAAGAACCACGGGAGTGGTGGTCCTGGAGTTCGTTGCCACCGTGAAGACATGCTTCAGCTGCAGCTCATAGGGGCGGTAGCTGAGTTTAAGCACTCCGCTGCCCTTTTTCCTGACGAGGCCTTTTGCAGTTGACCCTTCCGAGGTTGAGGTTGTGCAGCCTGCCAGCACAGCTCCGGCTGCGAGCCCTCCGATTTTAATGAAATCTCTTTTCTTCATACGGCTTAAAAATACCAGCTGTGCTGTGAAACACGCTCCAGACCCTTGCCCTCGGTGAACGTTGTCACCCGCCTGGCGCCCTGAAGTATCTGAAGCAGATTGGCGCTGTAGTTTGTCCTGGTCGAGTCGAAACTGTTGATTATCACCATACCTGACCCTGATGCGTGGATGAATTCAGTGTCTCCGATAAACATCCCCGTGTGGGTGATATTTATCCTTCCGTCCCTGTCGCTGCCAAAATAGAGAAGGTCACCTGGTGCAAGTGATTCCAACGGCTTTTCTATGCTTACCTCATCACCGTACCTGAACTGGGATGATGCGTCGCGGGTCATAATAACACCGCCGTAATAATATATCGTCTTTGTGTAACCGCTGCAATCAACCCCCTTGGTAGAGGTCCCTCCCCATAGATAAGGTGTGCCCATAAATGACCTGGCAAAACTTATCAGCATCTGTGGTTCAATATCGGCGCTCTCAGCCCATGTTTTTAATTCAGCCGCCTCACTCTTCTTAACCTCGCCGCTCCTTCCGTCAGGCAGGACGACGGTCCATTTGTCACCACGTGTACCGTTTGTGAACATAATCGCCCCGAAGGTAACATCCGACACAGTCTCACCCCTGCTGTCGGTTATTACCCCTGTATGCCCGAGATATATCACCCTGTCACTACCCTTCCACGCAGCCATCTCATCATCAGTCAATTCAATTACTGTATTTCTGACCCACCCGATATACGAGTCAGGCATCTGGACCAGGTGCCAGCCTCTTCTCTTGTTCAGGATTTTTACCGGCGTGCCCATAAGAGCCTGGGTAGCCATCTCTGCAGCGTGAGAAGGCCTTGTCCGTATATTGCATACGCTGACCGATACCAGCCCCCATGGCTTTTCAACAACCGCCGGATCAGGCAAAACGGTTATACTGTCAGTGTAACTGTATCCTGACCTGCCAAGCATTGCAAGGATCTCTTCCTTCGCCTGTGGCAGGTTGGTTTCACCTTTGACGATGATGGTTCCGCCCTCCCCCATGACCATATTTATGTCACAAAGGGCTTCGGCGTGCTGTGGCACCATGACAGCTGCGATCGAATCAAGCTGTTCCTGCAGACCGGCAGGAACCTCTTTGACCTGACATCCGGCAAGCTGAATCACACATACTAAGAAGATAAGGTAGCTTAATTGTTTCATGAAAGTTGTATTACATCTTACAAATCCAAATGTAAATATTTATAATATTCAAGTCAATAGAAAAATGAAAATATTTAACCTGAAAAATTCATGGATTTTTCCACACGCAGTGTTGACGATTGAAAATCAGGATTATACAAAATTGAATAAAATTAATTAAATGGTTTTCAATGTCAAGGTTAACTTGTCGTACATTTTTTTTAAGTTCGAAGTGAACTAAAGTGAGCCGGAGCGGGCGAAAGTGAATAATGTACTTAATTTTAACAGAAATATAAATTGACAGGAGATGAATACAATCAGCCAAAGAGTAGCAGGGATCGGGATGGCAGTTATCCTGACGGCTGCAGTTACAGGAGAGATGAGCGGGCAGGCAGTAGAGACGGGCCTCGAGACTCTCGTAAAAAACAATTTTGACATCCTCAAAGGAAAAAGAGTCGGCCTGGTCACCAACCCGACAGGGGTGGACCGCAATCTCAGATCCACAGTTGACATTCTTCATAATGCCCCGGATGTGAAACTCGTGGCACTGTACGGTCCTGAACACGGTGTCAGGGGCGAGTTCACCGCGGGTGAATACGTTGATTCGGAGAAAGATCCGTCAACAGGACTTCCGGTTTACAGCCTCTACGGCAAGACGCGCAAACCATCGCCTGAGATGCTGAAAGGTATTGATATACTGGTATATGACATCCAGGATATCGGCTCCAGGTCATACACATTTATCAGCACCCTCGGACTGCTGATGGAGGCCGCAGCAGAGAACAACATCCCCGTTGTGGTGCTCGACAGGCCAAATCCTCTTGGCGGTATCCGCATGGAGGGTGTACTGACCCGCCAGGGCTTCTTTTCATTCGTCAGCCAGTTCGCAATACCTTATATACATGGCCTCACGGTAGGTGAGCTTGCCATGCTGCTCAACGGTGAGGGAATGCTGGCAAAAGGTGCCAGGTGTGACCTTCAGGTGGTTAAGATGAGCGGATGGTCAAGGAAAATGTATTTTGAGGAGACCGGTCTGCCCTGGGTACTCCCCTCACCTCACGTGCCTCACAAAGACTCTCCGCTCTTTTACCCTGCAACAGGCATTGCCGGCGAGCTTTATGCAGTCAGCATCGGTGTGGGCTACACCATACCGTTCCAGACCTTCGCAGCTCCCTGGATTAATGCTGACTCCCTGGCTTCGAGCCTTAACAGACTGGAGCTGCCTGGAGTGATCTTCAGACCGACTCATTACAAACCCTATTACAGCACCCTGCAGGGCAAGCTGGTGCACGGTGTGCAGATACATCTTACTGACCCCTCCGTCGCCCCGCTCTCACTGCTGCAGTTCTACATCATGCAGGAGACACACATCCTGTGGCCGGAAAAGAATCTCTTTGAGATGTGTGAACCCTCCAGGCTCTCCATGTTCGATAAGGTATGCGGTACCGACGAAGTGAGAGAGGCATTCACGAAATCATTCAAGGTAAGCGATATCATGGGTCTCTGGACCAATGATATACCGGCATTCAGGAAGACGGCAGCGACATATTTCCTCTACGATTAGGCGATCAGTTGCGCCAGGTACAGAGAGAGGGCAACGAAATATTTCCTCTGCGATCAGGCTGGCATCTTACTTTACTGCCTCACCCTCAACGCTCTTCTCAAGCTCGCGGGCATGCTGCAGGAACTCGTCAATATACATCTCCCTGTAATAGACCATTCCGTGCGTGCCCCTGATCTTCGGGCTTTCATTCTCGTAGAAGAAATCCTTGCCCAGGATCAGCTGCACCCACTTGAACTGCTCAACCCACACCTGCTGCGAGAGGTCGCTGAACGGACCGTCATATGCAGGGCTGGGGAACGAGGCGTTCACCTGGCTCACATAACAGTCGCGGAACGACTGGTTGAGCACGGCCATGGAGTTGAGTGACACCGGAACAAAGACGTTGGCCTCAAAGGGAAGAAACCTGAACCACACATTCCGGTAACCAATGATCCTCAGTTCCGAAAGATCCTTCTCCAGGCTCCACTGCCTGAGTGCCTCGGCTATCGCCTGCAACACCTTGTAGTGGGTGTCAGGCCCGGAGCCCTCAGGATCGAAAGCAAGACTGATCACCGTTGGCTGTATACGCCTGAGACACTGAAGTATCGGCTCCACATCGCGATTGCGGTCAGGCTGCTGGGTGAAGATATCTCCAGTATAGAAACCCAGCCTCAGATGCTCAATATTCCTCACCGGAACACCGTAGTGAGCCCATACGAGCTCCTCCTCAAACTCCCTGAGCATCCCCTTGAGTCTCTGTATGTCAGGCGTATTCTTTTCACCGCTGTAGCTGGCATTAATAAGATCAATATTCTCCCGGATCTGCGAAACAAGTTCCTCCTCTGAACGCAGCCTGTAGATCTCCACCATCGCCCTGACGATCCTGTGGCAAATGCCCCTGAGCTCACCGGCAGCGTCCTTGTCCGCCACCTTGTCAAGGTAATGGCTTACATCCTTGTCCCATTTGAACCTGTACCCTGCCTCGAAAAAATCAGGATACTCCAGCATTTGAATCTTGCCTATTGATATGAGCCTAAGGGTCTCCTCAAGCAGACCAAGAAGCATGGTGTTGGTGACCGCCGTAAAGCCAGAGGTCAGTATCGAAAAATGAAACCTGTTGGTGATCTCCCTGAGCTGCGGGATGATGGCCGGGAAGATCCCCAGCATAATGTCATCATGGTGCGGGCCTGTATGGAAGAAGGTAGCCTGTTGCTCCCTCCTTAATCCGGCTTCAATCTTTCTTTTTGTCGATTCAATTACATCATTTACCCTGTCAAGGCTGAGACCGGGTATCATCCTGCAGTATTCGTCGTTCTGCAGATCTTCAATAACCAGCTTGTGCGCATATTTGTCGATCTTCTGGCACAGATTATACACCGCCCTCTCGGTCTTCTCAAAGCTCCACTCACCCTCCCTGTAGTATTTTTCAACGGTGTCATGAAGCTGCACCGTTGCACCTTCGGTAAGATAGAAACGGGCATTCTTCTGGCTCTGAAGTACTGTGGCCGGGTAGAGGTTGTCAGGTCCGTTTTCGAGGGCATTTTTTACCACAAGCGCCTTGGCATCCCCGGCAGCAAAGATTATTGATACCGCATCAGGATTATATGTTATGGTTCCCAGTCCAATTGTTATTACCAGCCTTGTCCTGGAGACTTCGATGCCTCCCAGGTCTCCTGCCGATGCAGCCTGTGTCTCGAAGTTGGTCGCCGTGAGCCTCGTCGCCGAGTTGTGGTCACTGCCCCTGGTGTTGAAGGCGATACTTCCGTCGGGGCCTATCCCGCCAAGAAAGAACCCTATTCCTCCCAGGCTGCGGATCTTCTTCTCATAACTGGTGCACCAGTTGTCAATCTTGAAAATAGAGTCGTGTTGCAGCCTCTCCAACGGATTGAGTGCCTCCCTGTTCCTGAGTGATAGGTCAATGAGGTTATCGGGAAACACCTCTGAATAATGCTTTCCCGCGGCAAGCGGAATCTCCTCGCTGTTTATCAGCAGGGCCTTCGAAGGATCGAGATCAAAACCGCCTATGTAATATTTACTGACATAATCGAAGAAGCTGTTGTGCTGACGGGGGTTGATCGGGTAAAACTCATCGATCTGTACAAAATGAAGTCCTCTCAGCGAAGGCTTATGATCGAGAAAGAGTCCGTTCTCCTCGCGGATCTTTATCGCCTCCGGCTTATCCCAGTTATTAAGCAGATACTGTGTCCACTTTATAAAATACTCGGGAGTCTTGCCGGTGGGAAGACTGATTACTCCATCAGGATTGCCGGCTACCCATTCAAGGAACCTCAGTGCGGTAAGCAATCCGAGGTTTGGAAAGTTCTTCACTACCAGGTAAGGCAGTTTTGCCGTGATCTTTTTACGTCCTGAACGTTCAAAGAACGCCTGTTCCACCTTGCTGAACCCCTCGGTATTCATTTTTCCTGATTTTAGATTTCTTCTTTTGTTCCACGGAGTGCATCGTACAACACCTCAACGGGGTGCACCACCTTTCGTTCCGTACCGTCTGCAATGTGATGGCGGCATGATGTTCCCGGCGCACTAATAACTGTTTCGGCCGGAGCGTTTCGTACCGCCGGGAAGAGCACCATCTCCCCTATCTTCATGCTCAGGTCATAGTGTTCCTTTTCATATCCGAAGGCGCCGGCCATTCCGCAGCAGCCGTCATTTATCTCTTCCACCTTGTAGTTGACGGGTAGTGAGAGCATCCTTATGGTGGGAGCTGTTGAGGCTATCGCCTTCTGCTGGCAGTGTCCGTGAAGCAGAACCTTCATGGGCTGATCGGTGAATTGTTCCGGTGAAATGTTTCCCCTGTCAATCTCCCTGCAGATGAACTCCTCAAAGAGCAAGGCATTTCGGGCAATGGCCCTGGCATCTTCCGCCAGGGCGCTGCCGGCTATCTCGGGGTACTCATCACGGAATGTGAGCAGGGCCGAGGGTTCGATGCCCACCAGCGGCCTCTCATCGGTGACATGATCGCGCAGCATCATTATATTCTTTATGGCTATCTTCCTTGCCGACCGCAGCAATCCCTTTGAAAGGAATGTTCGTCCGCTCTCCCTGTGGCGTGGTATGATCACCTCGTACCCCAGCCGCTCAAGCAGCAGCACCGCCTTGATACCGATATCACTTTCATTGTAGTTTGTGAATTCATCAGCGAAGAGGCATACGATGCCCTTGCTGCCGTTCACCTTCGCCATCCTGCTGACATGCCTTCGCTCCCATGACCTGAGTGTCACCGGCGACAACGCTGGTATCGGGCGCTTGACCGAGAAGCCTATCATGCGCTTGAACAGTGACGTTCCTGTCAGGAAATTTGTCACCGGGCGAGCCATCATTCCCGGTGCATAAAGTCTCGGCAGCCATGCTATCAGCCATGTCCTGAAGGGAACGTGGTGTATGTCATAATAGTGCTGCAGGAACTCTGCCTTCAGCCTGGCCACGTCCACATTTGATGGGCACTCCGATTTACAGGCCTTGCACGAGAGGCAGAGATCCATCACCCGGTAGATCTCCTCATGGTCAAAGCGGTTTGTCTTCTCCGATCTTGTAAGGAACTCCCTGAGGATGTTTGCCCTGGCGCGGGTCGACTTGTCCTCATCGCCCGTGGCCATGAAGGTGGGGCACATCGTGCCTCCCATGAGCGCACTCTTGCGGCAATCGGCAGACCCGCTGCACTTTTCTGTGGCATAAAGCAGACCCTCTTCCTCCGGAAACTCAAAGACCAGCCCCGGTACCCGGTTCCTGACCCCTGCCGGGTACCTGAGGTTATCAGTTATCGGAGGTGTATCTGTTATCTTGCCGGGATTAAACAGGTTCTGCGGGTCCCAGGTCTTTTTCAGCTCCTTAAGCAGACCATAGTTATGCCGGCCCAGCATCAGCGGTATGAATTCGCCCCTGAGCCTGCCGTCTCCATGTTCACCGCTTAATGAGCCACGATACTTTTTCACCAGCCGGGCGATATCCTCCGCCAGGCTGTGGAAAGTGCGTATGTCATCCGGATCCTTGAGGTCAAGCAGGGGACTCAGATGCAGCTCTCCTGTTGCTATATGGGCATAATAGGCACAGCTTAACCCGTGTTTTTCAAGCACCTGCACGGCCTCCGCGATGTAATCTGGGAAGAGCTCCGGCAGCACGGCCGTGTCTTCAATAACCTGCACGCTCTTCTTCGATCCCGGGATGTTAAGCAGTACCCCAAGCCCAGCCTTGCGCAGCTCCCACACCCTGGCCATCTCATCGGCAGCGGTAACAAGCGGGAAGTGGAACCCGTATCCGGCACTCACCATATCTCTCTCCATGGCGGCGGCTGTCTCCTCAATCTCTACCACAGCCGGCCTGGTGATCTCAATAATGAGGATGACCTTCGGATCTCCCTTCACGAAGAAGCGGTTCCGGCTCTGCTCAATATTGTCCTTGGTGCAGTTAAGAATATAGTCATCAATCAGTTCAATAGCTGCGGGATTATGCCTGAGGGCTAAGATGTTGGCCCTGACTGCATCCTGGAGGCTGTCAAAGTGCGCGCAGAGCAGCCCGGTCTTCTGGTCCGTCAGGGGCACAAGGTTCAGTTTCATGGCCGTGGTGAAGGCCAGGGTGCCCTCCGAACCTGCAAGCAGCTTACACACATTCAGTTTTTCCCCGTTGCCTGTGAAGGGGTCGGTCATCAGCAGTGAGTCGAGGGCATAACCGTTGTTGCGGCGCCGCAGCTCCGGGCGGGGGAATTCCTTCCGTATCTCTTCCGCATTACGACTGTCGGAGAGCATGTCGCGCAGGTTCCTGTAGATCCGTGTTTCAAGCAGCGACGGGTCACCTTCGCACTTCGCCCTGAACTCCTCCGTTGTCAGTTCCCTGAAGTGAGCCTCCGAACCGTCGGAGAGAATGGCGTCCACCTCGAGGATATGGTCCCTGACGCTGCCATGCAGGAGCGAATGGGCGCCGCACGAGTTATTGCCCAGCATGCCGCCCATGCAGCACCGGTTGGCCGTGGAGGTCTCCGGCCCGAACTGCAGCCTGTAGGGAGCCAGGTACCTGTTCAGCTCTCCCAGGATCACTCCCGGTTCAACCCTCACCCAGCGCTCAGCCGGATTGAATTCTAATATCCGGTTAAGGTATTTAGAGATGTCAATCACGATGCCCGGACCAACCACCTGGCCGGCAAGTGAGGTTCCCGCACCACGGGGTATGACAGAGGTTCCGTTGCTCAGGGCAAAGGCAAATATCTTTTTTATGTCGTCAGTTCCGGCAGGCCGGGTCACCGCAAGAGGTATCTCACGGTATGCCGATGCGTCGGTTGCATAGAGTATCCGCTGGGTATGATCAGAGAAAAGATCACCTTTCAGCTCTTCCCTCAGGCCGTCAAACTTCAATTCCCGTTCCATTGGTTGTTATCATCTGACCTGCTACCTGGTGCTCTTTTTACCGAATGCGGGGTCTATCTTCAGCAGTGAAACCGCTATAAGCGGCACTATGCTGCAAATCATCACCCAGAGGAAGAAGTGGTTGTAACCGAGTTGCTCCTGCAGCCAGCCGGCAAAAAGTCCGGGCAGCATCATACCAAGGGCCATGAAGCCTGTGCAAATGGCATAATGGGCTGTTTTGTATTTTCCCTCTGCGAAATAAATCATGTAGAGCATATAAGCGGTAAACCCGAAACCGTAGCCAAACTGCTCGGCAAAAACGCAGATGTTGATAATCAGCAGGTTGTCTGTCTGGGTGAAGCTCAGGTAGAGGAATGTTGCTGCCGTCAGCAGCATGCTCAGGGTCATTGGCCAGAGCCATTTCTTCAGACCGCCGGCAGCCGCAACCACTCCTCCGATAATGCCTCCCAGCGTGAGTCCTATAATGCCGATAGTTCCATAAACCAGCCCGACCTCCCCGGTCGTCAGGCCCAGTCCTCCCTTGTCAATGGGATCGAGCAGGAACGGGTTGATCAGCTTTAGCAGCTGAGCTTCCGCGAACCGGAAGGTCAGCATGAAGAAGAGGGCTACCCCTACCTGCGGTTTCCTGAAGAAGGTGGCAAATGTCTGTCCGAACTCCCTCAGGACATCGATGGGCTTAATATCTTCACGGGGTGCATCGGACTCGGGCCTGGGCAGGATAAACCTGTGCCAGAAACTGAAGACGAAGAACAACCCGGCGAGGACGAAGAAAGTGACAGCCCATGACATTGGGATGTTTCCCGACAGCCCCTCATAACTGACTGACGTATAACTTGTAAGTTTGGCATCAGCCTGAAAGACCATGTATGCCGGCCTGTCCCAGTTCGATTCATTGAAGAGGAGATGGCCACCCTGGATGAGGGCGATGCTCTTGTCTCCCTTTTTCAGGACGGTATTCAGTACGACCTTCTCCCCCGGGTCGGGCGAGCATGACAGTCTGACTGGCACTACCGCAACACTTCCTGTCACAGCAGCGACACTGCCTCTCTCCTCGCCGAAGTTATCCCTGATCCATGAACCCAGAGGCTCTGAAACCTTTGTGGCCCACCATCCTTTCTTCTCAACTGTCTGTTCCTCCGGCTGCACAAAACCGTTACTCAGGTTGGAGGCTCTGACCGAATCGAGGAGAACGTGCAGGCTGTCCTTGTCTACTGTTTGCGTGCTGATCTTCAGAGAATCGTGCTCAAGGAAAAAGCAGAGATCATCCCTGCTCTCCGGTGCAGCTGCGACATGAGGCACCTCAAGCACAGTTTTGGAGTAATCGGGTGAAGCTTCGATGTTGAGTGAGACGGGCTCCCTGCCCGAAGAGCTTTCAAGGAATCCGGCAAGTATAACCAGAAGCCCCTGCCCGGTGATGGTGGCAATACGGTAAAAGGTGCTGCGTATGCCCACATACTTTGCCTGCTGATTGGTATTCAGCCCGAGCATGTAAAAACCGTCTGCAGCTATATCATGGGTGGCCGAGCCGAATGCCAGCAGCCAGAAAAACGCCAGAGTGATCTTGAAAAACAGTGATGCCGGGATTGTAAGAGCGATGCTTGCAAACCCCAGTGCCAGAACAAGCTGCGTAATAACAATCCACCACCTTTTGGTTTTAAGAAGATCGACAAGCGGGCTCCATATTGGTTTGATAACCCATGGCAGATAGAGCAAGCTCGTATACAGTGCTATGTCTGCATTGGAGATGCCCATGCGCTTGTACATGATCACCGATATGATGTTGACCGCCACATAGGGCAAGCCTTCCGCCAGATAGAGTGAGGGTATCCATGCCCAGGGTGAACGGGCTTTGTTTTGTATTGCCATGCTGATTTACAATCTTTTAAACGTGTATCCCTTATTTTTATAAAAATCAATGAGTTCACCGAGCCTGAGATATAACTTGTCTGACCTGGCCGGGTCAGTCCCGGGATGGATGAGCACCAGCGCACCGTTAAGCCCCTCAGCCGCACCCTCTTCAAATGAGGCAAGCCGCCCGATCAGAAGTTCAGAGCTCCTGTAGTTGGTCATTTCAGGCGTGGTATAGTCTGCATTGGTGCTGGTGCCGGGTGTGAAGTTGACGAGGGTCATCCCCATTTCTCCGGTCCAGCGGCTAATGGCCCGGTTATACCACTCATAAGGGGCCAGAAAATATTGCGGTTTCTGCTTTTTCAGGCCCGCCTTGTTCAGCTCGGTCACATTGTTCAGAAGATCACTGTTGAACTGCTCCTTCGTAACAAGAAGGGTATCCCTGTTATCCCATGGCACATAAAGCAGGTGACCGTCTGAATGAGGTCCGGCATAATGGCCTCCCGCAATGATCCTTTTGGTGACCGCCCTGAATTCATTGTTCCTTAAAAAATTCCCGGTAAGGAAAAATGATCCCCTGATTTTCTTTTCATCCAGCAAATTGAGGATGTGGTCAAAACCTTCACCGTACTCATCGGCGGAGAAAAGCAGGTAGATGGTCTTCTGATCCGATCCCATCCTGATCAGTGCCCCGTGAGCATCATATACATCGTCTTCCGGGGCCGTCTTCTGTTTCCTTCCCTCCTTCTCAAGGGTGGAAAGGTAATAACTGAGGCTGGCTGTGCCATCGAGCGTTGGTTCGTTGGTGCTGTAGTCACCTATGTCGTCATGATAGACAACCCTGCCGCCCTGGAATGCAGAGTATGGATCGGGGTTAAGCAGTGTCAGCCCCAGGAGGTTGTCATAGATACCCTTGTATATTGGTCCGTCAACCAATCCGCCCGTGGTGGTCTGCCCCAGGAAGCGAGTTACGGCCGAGTGGGGCCAGCGCGGATAGTCGCCTCCTTCAGGCAGTCCGCAGATCATGGAGGTGCCCCACGGATTGCATCCGAAGAGCCAGTCTCTCATGGCCGCCTCCATATGGTCATACCTGGTGTCGCCTGTGGCCTCGCGGTAGAGCCTGCACTGAGTAAGTGCAGCCGCCACATAGTTATTGGAACACCATACGAACGGTATCTTAACCTGGAACACATCATTCTGATCACGCCTCCGGATGATCTCAAGCCCCTTGCGCATGAAATCGAGGTACTTGCGTGAATACTCCGTGCCGGATTCTCCAAGATAGGCATGTCCGAGGTTCACAAACGGGTAAAACTGGTAATGGCGTGCAGTGTCCTTCTCAATCCACGGTGTATAGGGCTCCAGGGTGCCCCAGTAATCTGCCTGAACCAGGAAGTCCTTGTCGCCGGTCAGTGAATAGAGCTCCCATGCTGCAAGCTGCATGTCGTCAACATAGTTGTCCTCCTCGTAGAAATATGGCGAGACGTTGCATGCGGTCTGGGTAGTCCCCAGGTCAGTCCTTGCAAACTCATAGGCATCGAACGATTTGGCCGCAAGCTTCTTTGAAAGGTCAGGATCACTCTTTACCAGAATCTTCGATCCCATGGCAAAGACCGAAGCAAACTTCCCTGCCGTTGAGGCCACGCCCTCGGTACGGTTTTTGAACCTGGCAAGCCCCTGCGGTTTTCCGGTCACGAAATAGACCGGTCTGAAGGGACCGAGACCGTATTCTGCCCTGTCAAGGTTCGGGAGACGAAAGCCCTGGTGGTCGCGATCGTCGGCCACCTGGTTATACATCACCCCGCTATCGGGATTCATTTTTAGCAGCCACTCCAGTCCCCATCTCACTTCATCAAGGATATCCGGTATGCCGTTGCTGCCCGGCAAACCCGCTGCATCATGACTGTCACTGTAGATCTCCGGCGCCCTCTGCCAGGCAAACATCATCTGGTAGACAGAGTTGGCAGTTGTGGCTGTGTATCTCAGGTGATCACTGGCATCATGGTATCCTCCCCATACGTCTATTACTGTCCCGGAGAGGGTGGGGTGATCAACTATAATTCCGTCATGCAGGTGGCAGGTATCCTTAAGAAAAGGGTTGTAGCCGCAGCGCTGCTGCCTGATATAGTTAAGTATGAAATCAGCTGTGCCGTCAAAGACTCCTGCTCCTATACGGAACGTTTCCGACTTTGTGCGGCCATATAATATATAGTATCCCCCCGGCTCAGCCAGACCGGAGAAGTCAAGCCGTGCGGCGGCGGCCATCCCCCATACGGCTCCGTCATAGACTGAAGCGCTGCCACTGAACACCTCCCTCCCGGTCAGCGATTCGCATACTGTGAATGAAGATGGCGTGCCCTCCTCCTGAGAGATGTACACCGCAACCTTGACCGAACCCGGCAGATATCCGAGCTGGTTGATCCTGATCCATGAATCCGCTCCCGCGTAAAAAATCGTAAGGGAAAACAGCAGAAATGACAGAGCAGCTCTTTTCATCTCAGTACATTTTGATGATTTCCGCGGTCACGAAGTAATGTTTGAGTATTTCCCTGTAACCATACCCTGAGGCACCCATCACTGCAGCTCCGATCTGGCAGAAGCCAACACCGTGTCCCCATCCTGCACCGTAAAGTATAAAGGTCATCTCTCCCTCACCGGCCTGCGTCTCAACAAAGAAGGCAGAGCTGTACAGGTGTGACTTCGAGAGCGCTTTCCTGATCTCAAGCTCTTTCCCGATGATCATTGTCTTCTTCTCACCTGTTATCCTCAGCCTGAAAATACGTCCGGAAGTGCCCCTGGAGAGAGGTTCCAGAGCGGTGATGAGACCGAAATCGATGCCTGTCCTCTCTTTCACCAGGGCGCTGAGTTCACCCTGTGTATAAAAAACCTTCCAGCGGAAGAAGTCATTTGTCTCCTGGTCGTAGTTGTTGAGCACCTGCGAAAGAATATTCCTGTCAGTTGTATTGCAGAATGCATCAGGGTTTCCACTGATCCATCTTACGGCATTCTCCTCCACGGTCAGGTCAGTGTCAAAGCCTGCCGGGGGAAGACTGCTGTCGGTGAGACGGGTCAGATAACTATGGCTGACAGGCTCCCAGACATTTTCAAAAAGTTCGGTAATGCCACCGCAGCACTTCGAGTATCGTGCATCGCATATATTGTTACCTGACATCAAAACCTCACCCCTGGTATCCCGCACAGCCTCCTCCACAACCTTTGTCGAGGCCCTGGTGATGCCCTGGTACCTCTGGCAGTGGTCATCGGCACAGACATCGAATTCCTTGTGATCCTCCCTGTCATACCACCGTGTGATTTCTGTTTCAGAAATAAAGCTTGTCCGGTATCTTCCTGCCACCTCACTCAGCCTTGAGGTCTTCTCAATCTGAGCCAGCAGCCAGCTCCGGGAGATGACTGCATGTGCCCTGAGAAGCTCAACTGACGAGGTGGCGCTCATTTCCGATGATATGACACTCTGCAGATAGTCCTCAACGGGAAGGATATTTATGGCAGTCACCTTTTCGCCACGGGTCATTAACTTAAGCATTCCCCTGAAGGTCTGGTCCTCATTCCTCTGCCAATGGAAGTCAACGCCTATGGTCACGGCATGGAGGGTGAAGCTGCAACTGTCATAATCTGACGGAGTAAGAGTGGTCTCCGTCGTCGCCTCAATGGTATCATTCTCACCCTTTATCACTAGTCTCCCATCTATTGCCAGGGCCGTAAAACTGCCTGACAGCGCTTTGTCTCCGTATCCGGTTGTAAACTCACCGTCAAGGGTGAATGTCAGTCCGGTTCCTGATACAATCCCGACGCTGATCTCAGGTGTTATGTTATCTGTCATAGCACTCGTGCGGTTAAAGTCCTTAATTCTTCCTCACTCAGACACACCTCTGAGAGGATACCGGTGATGTCAGCAGCGGTGATTTTGTTAAAGTCCTCTTCCCTCGGTGTGATAAAGACGCCGCCAATGTCCACAGAGGCAGGACTGAGCAGAATTTTTTCATCTCCCTCAGCAAAATAGCATGCCGGCCTGTGGACCCTTCGCGGTATGATGTGTACGTTCCATTGACCGTTTCCATGGTAAGCAAGGATATTCAGCATGGGCTCAGGCCGCTCAGGCTGGGTAAGGGCAAATCTTTCGTATATTTTCCCAAATATGCCTGCAATGGCCTTGCTGTCAGCTCCTTTAATCGTCATCATGCCACGGCCGTAACCTTCCCATAGCCATAGCTCAACGGTTCCGGCCGTTCCTGCCTTTTTACAGAGGCGGGGATTGCCTGTATCCTTTTCCACGGGGAGGAAACCCCTGTTGCCGGCCTGGAAGTGCATGTGATCAGGAGCCGATGCACCGCACTGGGGTCCGTTATAGAAGATCACGAACTCAGGCAGGGCCTCTGCCAGGCTGAGCATTGCAGGGAAACTGCCCGAAATGCGCTGGGGGGAGTGGCTTTCACATACGATCGTGAGATGCCTCCTGAAAATCGGAAAGGGATTGATAAGTATTTGATAATCATCACCAAATGGTATGCCATTCTGCTCCTGTGGCCTGTTCTTCGCACACAGGAAACAGGGCCTTGCCTCTATCGATCTGGCATCGACTTTCGCCGCAGATGAAGTTATCCGTCCGGGATTGAACTGAACGGCAATATCAAAACGGTTGCATGAGACCTTCCGCACCCTGACATCGTCAAGCTGCCTGTAGTTATCCCTGGCCAGGCTCCACTCCCTGAACTGACCGTCAAAAAGATCCCTTACTTTCTGCGAATAATCATTCATCCGGGGTTTATTTACCAATGCCGCTCATCATCCTTTTACGCCCGAGAAGCTCTATTGTCCTTATCTTGTCCTTATAAAGATTGTGCGCATTCATTTTAACTACATCGAGTATGGCATCGGAATTCTCATCCCACCGCCGGCAGAGATATAGCGGTTCATATATGCGCCCGATCTGATAGTGGCGGCTGATGGCAAGTCCCACTGCGTAATCCTCCCCGTAGCTAACATTGGGCACCCTGATGCTTCTCAGTACAGGTGTGTAAAAAGCCCGTGGCGCACCCAATCCATTAATCCTCAGCGCGTTGTTGCGACCGTTATCCTCGGTCCACTCCTTATGGTCTATCAGTCCTGGAGGGATCTCTTTCAGGTCAAAGTTAACCATCCTGTAAGATCCTACCACCATGGCACACTGCTGTTCATAGAAGGCATCCACAACCCTTGTGATCACCGAATCATCTATATACAGGTCATCGCTGTCGAGCTGGATGGCAAATCTTCCGCACTTCTCACTGATGACGGCTTCGTTCCAGCAACCACCTATCCCGAGATCCTTTCTTTCAGGTATGATATGCACCACCCTTTCATCGCGGGCAAATGACCTGATCACCTCCGTGGTGCCGTCTGTTGAATAATTGTCTACAATGATGAGATTGAAGCGGTACTTTGTCTTCTGGCTCAGCACCGAAGCGATTGCATCACCTATGGTTCTTACCCTGTTTCTGACGGGGATGACCACCGAGGCATCATGGTCAAAGTTCTGATCGTCAAATCTTATCTCCCGGAAGTGGGGCTTGAGATATGCGTTGATGCATCTGAGGTGATTTGTGCAGGCCTTCTCCATTTCAATCTGCACCGACCTGTTCCGCGGGTCGACGTAATCAAACTGCTTCTCACCCGATTTGCGCGTATCGGTCTCCACCTCGGTATATAGCAGTTCCTGTATGTGCACAAGGGAATGAGTCTGGGAAATTTTCAGTCTCAGGTCATACAGCCCGGCAAAACTGTAGTCTTCATCCATGCGGCTGCATGCATCGCGGAAGGCTTTTTCACTGTACAGAATGACAGAGCCGAAATTGAAGTCGTCACGCAGACTGCCCTCCTGGTAATCAATGACAGGGTGTGGTGAAAGTGTCTCAATCTTCTTTTCGAAATAATCAGAATAGACCATTCCTGCTCCCGTATCTTCACATATCTGCATCATCCTGCCCAGTGCGAAATCACCCAGGTCAAGCGGAAATCCCTTGCTGTAGGTTACAACATAGTCAGTGTCAGTCACTGCAGCCATTTTTTTCAGGGCGTCGGTAGCAGTGAAACCGGCAGCACGCAGGTAATCGGTCCCTGCTCCCTGCAGTACCTCGCGGTGATCAGGCGGGACCACGATAAAAATTTTGCTGATTGAGCCGGAGGCTGTCAGTGAGTGCACTGTTGCCCCGACTGATTCGGCGTCAGACCAGGGCAAAAAGCATGTTATGGTTTTATCCATGGTATCCTTTTATTTTTTCAGTAAGAAATTCAATATCTGTCTCATGAGGGTATCTCTCTCATCCTGTGAGATGATGGTCTCAAACGGAAATCCCATCACGAAGCTCCTCACCGCACCCCTGTGCATGACCGCTGCCGAGGTGTTGTTCTCAGTATAGCGGAAGGCTGTTGACGAGAGTTTGTCAGCCGGCTCAATGGCATCCGGAGCCTCGGCGGCATAAATCCTGTCAATTTCACCGGTGTTGAAGCTGTAGCTGCCGTCAAAGTCAGGTCCGGCAATATCGGTGGCATATAGTCTGCCACTCCTTACAGCATGATCTGTCCGTGGCTTGAAATGGAGGGTTTTCAATACTCTTGCGGTGGCGGCCGTATCAGCCAGCATTACCAGTTCGGTGCCGGTGTAGGATCCCGACATGAAAACGGGAAGAGAGGCCTCTTTCATCCTCTCAAGGCTCCTGATGAACTCAGGCGTGTAGATGCGGAATTCCCTCCTGTCACGGTCATAAACCGACGGAGTTGTCTTCTCTTCGCCAAACAGAAGGTCGACCGCGCACCAGGGCTTCAGATCAAAATCTTCCCTGTTGAACACCTCATCACTTACCGCGATGAATGATTTTCCGGCAGCCATGACTGACATGCCATGCACAAAGGAAAAGTCAAAATTGTTCCCCGCGATGACGCGGCCTTCGCTGTCAGAGTATGATGCCCCCCACCCGGCGTTATCGTCATCTGTCCACGGTGATTTGCGCTCAAAGTCGTACTGGTCGCCCACACCGACGAAGTTGTACCGGTCGGCCACCCCGCGATCATCCCACCATGCCACGCCGGCCATACCGTCACGATCAAACCATGAGGGACCTGACACGCGGTCAAATCCGTTAACTATCAGGACCATATCATCCGATTCCGGAATCAGTCCCACCGAAAGCACCTCTGAAGGGAAGCTCTCACCTCCCTCATTGACGGCAGTAACTCTGAAACTGTAGATGGTGTTGTATGATGGCAGTTCAATTTCAAAAGAGTTGCCGGCAACAGGGGTGCCGTTGTCAAAACCATTGTCTCCGGTGCGCATGTAAACCCGGTATGATGAGGGGTCTGCCGTTGACTCAAGGGGATCAGTGACCGGCTCCCAGGTGAGCCTGACGCTCCTTCCTCCGGCGGGTGCAAGAGCCATGCCTGATACCGGCAGGGGATGAACCACATAACCGGTGCCTGAGGCATTGGCAAGGTATCTCAGCATGCCCTTGTAAACGGCCCGGCTTACGTGGAATCTGAAACGGGGGTCAAAACCGTAACGCTGGTCAGCCAGGTTCTGATGCGACAGCAGTTCCAGGAGCATGGCCGGCACATCGGGCTTGCGGGCTTCATAATATGACCTGTCCCACAGACCGCGGCGGGTCCAGCAAGGAATGAACAGCACCCTGATATCTTCAACGATCTGGGTCTGGATAATGTCGGTCAGGTCGCGGCTGGCGAGACGGCTGGTGCCGTCAGGGAAGAGGCCTCCATTGGAGAGAGTTGAGTAGATACCCAATGTGCCAATAATAGAATCATCGGGAGTGACACCGGCATCAGTGTGAAAGGCGAGGGAGAGATCAAGCGGTATTCCCAGACCGGGGAGTCCCGGGCTGCCGGGTTCGCGGAGAAGGTAGTTGACCCACTCGGCACGTGACATATAGTCATCGTTGTAATCGTTCTTCCCGCGATTGGGAGTATAGACAACAGTGTCAGGCATGCCTGCATACTGAAGCCAGTAGCGGGCGCCCTCAACGAACCGCGGCTTGCCGCTTAGCTTCCATGTGTGGTTCACGCTGACCCTCTGGGTATCAGATGCGGCCTGCTGGCTGCCGGCATTCAGCGACCACTGGTTGGAGATGAGTGACGCAGCAGGCCGCCGTGCGACATTTCCCATTCCACCGCCGAAACGGACGGCGTCAATGAATGCAGGCGATCCTTCAATACCGGAAATTGATACTGAACCCCGCGCAGGGTCAAGACCCTCATCAAACTTAAAAGAACCAAGCCAGAGCCATGTTCCGCCGCCAACGGCCTGGTCAACTATTAATACCGTGGTGCCTCCGGTATGAGTGACGGTTACCTGCACCTTACCTGCATGGTCCCTCATTTGCGGCCATGAAACTGTAACCCCGTAATAACCCTTTTCCGGAATTGCAGGTATATACTCCGCCGTATCTTCACTGATCATAAGCGAAGTACCCATAAGGAAAGGGTTATCGCCCGTGAAGAGAGTGTCTCTGAGGAGAAATCCCCTGCCGGCCACCGCAGCAGCCCCGGCAACATGTAGTACAAATTGGGATCTGCCTGTTGAACGGTCATTGTCAACAATTACTTCATTCACCTGCAGATCTCTCTCGCGGGGCAGAAATACCTTTGCACCGGAGTTTTCAAGCATAGGCGCCAGGTAAGGAACAACATAGGCCATCACTGACAGATCCTCAACGCTGCCGAAGAGCTTTGCACGCTGCCACTCCCACCTGTCGAGCGTCATGTCAAAATAATAACCGTGGCTGTGCCAGAGGGCAATGTATCGCCCGTCAAGTCCTTCAGGAGCAGTTGCGGCACCTGGTCTGCTGACAAGCACAGGCCTCTGACGGGCAGCCAGGGGGAGCCGTACACTGTCATGAGAGGTCAGGTTCCTGAAATAATTCGGGATCAGCTGTTCGAGCCTGAACCCGTTGCTAAACATGTTTATAGTGTACCCGCTGAATTTCCTGCCCAGATCATCCTTAACAGAATTTACAAGCCTGGTGATGGTCTCCTCCCGCAATGCATTGTATGAGAGTGGTACCGGGAACCAGATGTTCACCTCCCTCTGTACTTCGTCAACCATGAGTGAATCAATCTTGAGTTCTTCCGGATAGATCCATTCGGTTACAGGATTGGTCCATCCTTCAAGCCTCTTTTCGGCAGCTCTTTCGGCCCTGTCGGCCTTCTGGCCCTGTAGGGTTGCAGGCATGGCCAGCATGCAAAGCATAAATACAAGAAAATGAGTTAGATGGGAAGCACGCATCATGGAAAAGATTTTGCTTAATATAGTAAATAAGATTCAAAAATAGAAAGTTTTTTAAAACCTGTCATACATCTGACAAAAAACTGATTATTTCAATATATTTATTTACATTTGTTATAACCTGTCAAGGCCATATTTTACAAATTAGGCTAGTTACACTATAATCGACTGATTTGAAGCATATAACAAAATTCTCCCGGTAATGATACTGATTGCTGACTGTGGATCCACAAAGACCGATTGGAGAGAGGTAAACGACGGCATTGCGGGGAAGTCATACATCTCCTCAGGCCTGAACCCTTTTTTCGTCACAGGTGAAGAGATCGTAAGCCTGCTTGGAAGAGAATTACCCACCCTGTGCCATGCAGGAGTCAGCCGTATCTTCTTCTACGGGACAGGAGTCAGCAACGCTGCCAAGGCCGAGATCGTCAGGAGAGCCCTGACTGAATTCTTCGGCCCGGAGGAGCTGGTTATCGGCAGTGACCTGCTCGGGGCGGCAAGATCACTCTGCATGAATAATCCGGGAATAGCCTGCATAATAGGAACAGGATCAAACTCATGCTTCTATGATGGCAAGGATATAGTTTCAAATGTTCCGCCACTGGGCTACATCCTGGGAGATGAAGGTGGCGGCGCAGTGATAGGAAGAAAGCTTGTATCAAGTGTTCTGAAGAAACAGCTGCCGGAAAACATAATTGAGGATTTTTTCAGGGCATATCCCTTCACCCCTGCGGAAATCCTGGAAAACGTTTACAACATGCCATATCCTAACCGGTTCCTGGGGCAGTTTTCACGATTCATCGATGACAGGACCCACATCCCTGAACTGATGTCAATTATTACTTCCAGTTTTGACGAGTTCATTATGCGGAACATCCTCTCCTACCCTGAGGCCCGGCAATACCAGGTACATTTCACAGGCAGCATAGCGTATCATTTCAGGCCTTTCCTGGAGGAGCTTCTTCTCAGACACCGGCTTAAACCAGGGCTTTTCACGGTTTCACCCATTGACAACCTTGTTAAATTTCATATTCAGAATCCACATATCTAGAGGTATGAGCAGACAGTCTTATACGAAACAGAAGCTCAGCATAACTGAATCGCCCTCCAACTTCGAGGACCTTGACAAGATGTCGGTCAATGAACTCCTTACAAATATTAATCATGAGGACGCGAAGGTGCACCTGGCTGTACGGACAGCGATCCCCCAGATTGAGACTCTGATTAAACAGATACTTGTACGTATGCAGAAGGGAGGCAGACTCTTCTATCTCGGAGCAGGAACCAGCGGCAGGCTAGGGGTTCTCGATGCCTCAGAGGTCCCGCCTTCATTCGGCGTCCCTGACACAGTTGTAATAGGACTGATTGCAGGAGGCGAGACAGCACTGCGCAAGGCTGTTGAGTCTGCAGAGGATGACCCCACTAAGGCCTGGAGCGAGCTTGAAATCTTCAATATCAATACCAAGGATTCGGTAATAGGAATAGCTGCCTCAGGGACTACTCCATATGTTGAAGGCGGGATAAGGAAAGCAAGGGAGAACGGCATCCTTACCGGATGCATAACGTGCAATCCTGAAGGGCCTATCGTTGAAGCCGCCGAGTATCCCGTTGTGGTCGTGGTAGGCCCGGAGTTCGTCACGGGAAGTACCAGGCTCAAGGCCGGCACAGCCCAGAAGATGGTCCTCAACATGATCACCACCACACTGATGATAAAGCTCGGGAGAGTCAAGGGGAACAAGATGGTTAACATGCTGCTAACAAATAAAAAGCTGATTGAGCGGGGCACCAGGATGATAGTGGAAGAGCTCAATATCCAGAGAGAGGCCGCACGTATTCTGCTCATGGAGCAGGGATCAGTTAAAAAAGCCCTGGAGTTTTACAGGGAGTACTATAAATGACACCCATGACCGGGAAAGTTGAATGCCGGCCTGATAAACAACTACTATAATGACAAATGATGTTTTCAGCAAAATCGGTTCCGGACTTACTCTCAGCCAGAAAATTGAGAGGAGAATTGAGGAGGCAATCAGGCAGAAGAAGCTTCTGCCCGGCTCCAAACTGCCCACTGAAAAGGAGCTTTGCGGACAGTTCGCGGTAAGCCGCACTGCCCTCAGGGAGGCGCTGCGCCGTCTCAGCGCCCGCGGACTGATTGACATCCGTAAGGGAAGCGGTATGTACATATCTGAACTGAAGATCGAAGACGCTATCAACTCGCTCCATCTCTTTTATGACCTGAGGTTCAATTCCGACCTTATTCTCCAGATCATTGAGGTGCGGCGGCTCTTCGAGCCCGAGGTAGCCAGGCTGGCTGCCAGGAACAGGACCGATGAAGACATCCGGACTCTCCAGAAGAACCAGCACGAGCTCGAGAAATGCAATCCTGACAACACACAGCTCGAGGTCGATCTCATCAACCGCTTCCATATGAACCTGTCAAAGGCAACCGCCAACCCCATTGTCATCATCAGCCTCGAACCGGTCTACTCCCTGCTTCCCCGGATGAGGAACCTCATATACGGAAACATTGAAGGAGAAAAGGAGTATACCATGAAATACCAGATGGAACTCCTTGAGGCTCTGAAGGAGAGAGACAGTGAGAAGGCCTATACCGTCTCGGTCGCCCTGCTGGAACGCAACATGGAAATCTACAAGAAGTACTTCAAGGCAAACTGAACAACTCTCACCTGACAGTATCCATGCCCCTTAAGACCAAACTCGCAACAGCTCTGTTAGCCATTCTGCCGCTCTGGATAACGGCCCAGGAGCATGATACGGCACATGTCGGTATCCACCAGGCTGAAAGCGAATACTATTCACGCATAGCCGACAGCCTTCATTCCGCCCGCGAAATATCGCCTGAAACCCCCTCCCTGCTCAAGAGCCGGAACGCCGGCACCCTTACACACAAGATCTATGGCTGGCATCCCTACTGGGCGGGTTCAACAGCATACCTCTACTACGATTATGCTGCTCTCTCCCATATCGCTTACTTCAGCTATGAAGTTGACACTGCCACCGGAGGGTACACAACACTGAGAGGATGGGATACCACCCCGATTATCAGCTATGCTCACTCAAGAGGCGTGAAGGTGACCCTTACTGTCACCAACTTCGGAACGGCACCCAACACGGAGATTCTCACAGATACCGTGAAGCAGTGGAACCTGATCAACACCGTGATCAACCAGTTGCAGTCACGCAACGGCGACGGGGTGAACTTCGACTTTGAGTCTGTTCCTGCAGTTCAGAAGGCCAACATGGTCAGCTTCTGCCGCAGGGCCGTAAGAGGAATAAAGGCCGCGCTGCCGGCAGCCGAGATATCTCTTGCCACACCGGCTGTGAACTGGTCTGACGGCTGGGACCTGGGAGCCCTTGCAGGCATATGCGACTACCTTATAATGATGGGTTACAATTACTACTGGAGCGGCTCTTCCACAGCAGGGCCGGTGGCCCCGGTATCAGGAGAGAACTACCATATTGTTAAAAGCATCAACGATGACTATCTCGCTGACGGAGTGCCTGCCGGCAAGCTGCTCCTGGGGGTGCCGTGGTACGGGTACGACTGGCCTGTTGTCAGCAGTGCACGCAAAGCTGCCACAACCGGTACAGGCACATCACGGACATATGTCAAGGCTCTTGAGATCGCAGCAGGTAAAACCAGGATCTTTGACGACCTGACAGGAGTACCGTACGTAAGCTATCAGACAACAGAGTGGAGACAGATGTGGTACGATGACAGCACCAGCCTTCAGCTGAAAAGCAATATAGTCAAAGATATGAATCTGGCCGGGTTAGGCATATGGGCCCTTAGCTACGAAGCCGGGAGACCGGAACTGTGGAAAGGGCTGAAGACAGCCTTCCTGGCAGGCTACACTTCATCCGGAGAAGGCCCCCCGGCTCAGCCTGACGGCTCCCTGCGGATCATCCCGAACCCTGTCACCGAAGCATCTGTTGTCCGCTAC
This sequence comes from Rikenella microfusus, assembly GCA_022736275.1. Lineage (GTDB taxonomy): Bacteria > Bacteroidota > Bacteroidia > Bacteroidales > VadinHA17 > SR-FBR-E99. Next base: position 32,270 of record DZBJ01000020.1, read on the forward strand.
ACCATCTCAAAAAGATCACATGTGACACTGAGCATATATGATACCGGCGGCAGGCTGATATCCTCATTGGTCGGGAGCATGATTGATCCGGGTTCTTACACGGAACCACTTGACGCCGGAACCCTCGATCCGGGAATATACATCTGCGTGCTTCAGACACGACAGGGATGGTCAGCCATGAAGTTTGCGGTTATTGAAACGAAATAATGAGACTCGTGATGAAAAAAGTACTTTTGGTATTGGTAATTGCCGGAATGGTTCAGGCAATGAACGGACAGATGCAGGAGGCAGTTGAAAAGATCAGGAATGACTACAACCTGATGGGGATATCGGTTGCTACGGTATGCGACGGGAAGATCACCGGGACATATCATGCCGGCCTCCGCGATTATGACCGCAATCTGCCTGTCAATGAAAACACCAAATACCGGATTGCGTCCATCTCCAAGTTCGTCATGACCACCGCCATGATGAAGCTTTACGACCGGAAACTGCTCAAACTGGATGAGGATGTCAGCACCTATCTTGGCTTCAGGCTGAGAAACCCGTCGCATCCTGACAAGCCCATTACCGTAAGGATGCTCCTTCTTCATACCGGATCAATCAACGAGGGGAGCGGCTATGACCGCTTCCTGATGGCCACATACAATAATGTAAGCAACCCTCCGTCATTCTCCGAACTGCTGGTTCCCGGAGGGGAATACTACACTGAGGATATGTGGAGAAAAGAGGCTCCGGGTACTTACTACACCTACTGCAACGCCAACTTCGGCCTTGCCGGAACAATAATAGAGCGCATCACAGGTCAGCGTTTCGAGGATTACATGCAGCAGACCCTTTTCGTGCCACTGGGAATTTCAGGTTCCTACATACCCGAAGGGGTAACTGACATTAACAACCTCGCAGTTATTTACAGGGGTGAAGAGGGGAAGTGGGTTCCCCAGACAGATAACTTCAAGGGTGTCATGGCTTCACCGCGCGACTTTTCAGGGTATGTTACCGGCACCAATGCTGCTGTCTTCTCACCCCAGGGAGGACTGAGAATCTCCGCCCCCGAACTGGCGAAGGTGATGGTGCTGCACCTCAGCAAAGGGGAATACAACGGTCAGCAGGTTATCTCAGGCAAAAGCATCCGGCTGATGCACAAGCCTCAACGGACGTACCAGAAAACCAATGGAGACAATGAAGGAGGAAGGCCTGGCAGCAGGGGACTGAGCGTTCACATACTCCCGGACCTCGTGCCGGATGATCCGTTGCCGGCAAGGTCAAAAATGATGGGGCATACCGGCTCTGCCTACGGACTAAACTCAGCCTTCTACTTCGATCCGAAAGGAAAATACGGCTTTGTGATCATGATGAACGGAAGCTTAACCGAACCCCGGAAAGCCCCATCAGCATTATTCTACGAGTTTGAGGTGGCACTGGTGAAGGCATTGCGGGAGAATTCCGTGCTTCCCTGCAAATGATACTACGATCAGACTTCACGGGAACCGGTAAAACAGACAGGTGAAATGAGCACTGAACTTATCACCGCCGTGGCAACGGTTGAAATCGTTGCGGCAACAGGTACCTCTATCATCTCGCTGATCATACCTTTTTTTATTGTCGCCATATTCCTGCTGCTCATAATATTCATCTTAACCAGGGTGCGCAGGAAACTCCGGAAAGATCAGGTGCGCAGGACACAGTGAACAACACGGGATGAACAACAGGGAACCTGCAGCAATATTCTGGTTCAGGCGCGACCTGCGCCTGGAAGACAATGCCGGACTTTCCCATGCGCTGAATTCAGGGGACAGGGTCCTGCCCCTCTTCATCTTCGACAGGAATATTCTTGGCAAGCTTGAAGACCGTTATGACCGGAGGATGTCATTCATACACGGTGCACTGGAACACCTTCAGAAACAGCTGAAGGCCGGATTGATGAGGTATGCAGCCAGGACACCGATACTGGATGAACTGAACATCTCACACAACGGTCACTTTGATGATGAGGAGGAGGAGGTAAAAGACAAATGGAAAAACTGGGTGTTCGAACTGGAGACAAGCCCACGGTTCAATGCGGAGGAGTCTTATAAGAGACTTCAGTTCAATAACTCGGTTAATATTTCAAAGGTTACTCCGGATATCAAAGTTGAAGTTGAAGTCGGCTATAGCTACAACCGCCAGAGGTTCATTGACGGGGATGAAGACACCACTTACATCAGAAGCTCAAGAAGCATAGACAATCTGATCGTGAAGAGCCTTGGCAACCACTGGTCATACGGCCTGAGATGGGAACTTGGATCATCTTCATCGAGGAACTATGACTTCAATAACATGTTCCTTCCTTCGCTTGAATATAACCTGTTCCCCTATTCCGAATCAACGCACCGTCAGCTGAGGTTCCTGTACAGTGTGGGGTATCAGTATAGCAATTATATTGATACCACAATTTACAACAAGACATATGAGCACCTGTTTCTGCACCAGATGCGCGTAGCATACCAGATCCAGGAAAAGTGGGGATCAGTAAATCTCTCAATGCTCTACTCAGGTTATCTCCACGACCTCTCAAAGACCTCGGTAGAGCTCTATGCATCAGTCAGGGTAAGGATCGTAAAGGGTCTGTCTATCTCGGTTAACGGAGGCGGAGGTTACATAAATGATCAGCTGGCACTCAGGAACGAAGGACTTTCCGAGGCGGAAAGGCTGCTGAAACTTAAGGAACAGGCTACAAGTTACAACCTTCAGGGCGGGATAAGCCTCACATATACCTTCGGATCAATATATAATAACGTTGTTAATCCAAGATTCGGAAACGGAGGAGGCGGTTATAACTACTAAAGCTGCCTCCGGGTATATATTGGCGCGCTGAGAAGGATTTCATTACATCAGCCATATTTAATATATTTCCTTGATAAATCCGGGCCGGGACCCTGGTTCTAATTTGCCTGTGTAAAATCGATCAATTTTATGTAAGTTTGGCGGGTAAGAGACAAGAGACCGTCTGTTGTGCTATACATCTCTTTATCAACTAATTATATTTGTTGCAATGATTCTCTTCTTTAAACCTCCTGCCGGAAACATTATAGCCCTCAGCGCTGGTAATAAGCTCTCACCGGATGAGCTGAAAAGACTCTCGTGGCTTTTTGGTGATGCTGTGCTGGTTGACAGCACCACGGTTCAGGGAACATTCACCGGCCCAAGGCGCGAGATGATAACCCCTTGGAGCACCAATGCCGTTGAGATAACACAGAATATGGCCATTACGGGTATCTCAAGGATTGAAGAGTATGCACCGGCTGCCGGCGAGAATCCGGACCATGACCCGATGCTTCAGCGGATCTATCACGGGCTGGACCAGGAGATCTTCACCGTGCATCATGAGCCTGAACCGGTAAGGGAGATAGATGACATTGCGGCATACAATGCACAGGAGGGACTGGCTCTCAGCAGTGAAGAGGTTACATACCTTGAGAACCTGAGCCGCAACCTCGGTAGAAGGCTCACAGACGGCGAGGTGTTCGGCTTTTCCCAGGTTAACTCTGAACACTGCCGGCATAAGATTTTCAACGGTACATTTGTGATTGACGGATATGAACGCGAGTCGTCGCTTTTCAAACTCATCAAGCTCACCACCTCCGCCAACCCGAATCGTGTGGTATCGGCATACAAGGATAACTGCGCCTTCCTCGAGGGACCCGAGGTTGAACAGTTTGCTCCCGCCAGGCAGGACAAGCCCGATTTTTTTGAGGTCAAAAAGATTAAATCCGTCCTGACACTGAAGGCGGAAACACACAATTTCCCAACTACCGTCGAACCCTTTAACGGGGCATCAACCGGAACCGGAGGCGAGATACGTGACCGCATCGCAGGCGGAAAAGGTTCTCTGCCAATTGCAGGAACAGCAGTATATATGACCTCCTACCCCAGACCCGACGGTCCCCGCGAGTGGGAAAAGACAACTGAACCCCGTAAGTGGCTTTACCAGACTCCGGAGGAGATCCTTATCAAAGCCTCCAACGGCGCCAGCGACTTCGGAAACAAATTCGGACAACCCCTTATATGCGGGTCGCTAATGACGTTCGAACACTTTGATGAGATGCGACGGTACGGGTTCGATAAGGTGATAATGCTTGCCGGAGGCATCGGCCTTGGAAAGAGGGAAGACAGCACCAAGGATACCCCTGAGAAAGGGGATGTTATCGTACTGCTTGGAGGAGACAACTACAGGATCGGCATGGGAGGCGGAGCAGTGTCATCAGTCGATACCGGGGCCTACGACAGCGCAATAGAACTGAATGCGGTCCAGAGAGCCAATCCCGAGATGCAGAAGAGAGTCTATAACGCCCTCCGGGCAATGGCCGAGAGCGACCTTAACCCGGTTATTTCGCTTCACGACCATGGCGCAGGAGGGCATCTCAACTGCCTCTCCGAACTGGTTGAGGCCACAGGAGGAACAATAGACATAAGCAGACTCCCCGTAGGGGATCCAACCCTCTCTGCCAGGGAAATAATAGGCAACGAGTCGCAGGAAAGAATGGGACTGGTGATGCACCGGAGAGATTATAACACTCTCGCCGCCGTCGCCGGACGTGAACGCGCGCCGATCTATCTTATCGGGGAAGTGACCGGCGACCATCAGTTCACCTTCATTAACACAGTCACCGGGGAGAAACCCATTGACCTTCAGCTGAGCGACTTTTTCGGAAAGCCTCCGCGCACTGTCATGACAGACACTCCCGTTAAGGCGGATTTCCGCCCGTTAAGCTATGACCCTTCCGGCCCCGGAAAATATCTTGATGCCGTCCTGCAGCTTGAGGAGGTAGCCTGCAAGGACTGGCTGACAAACAAGGTCGACCGCTCTGTCACCGGAAGAATTGCGATGCAACAGTGCACCGGCGAGCTTCAGCTGCCACTGAACAACATGGGAGTCATTACCCTTGACTACCGGGGCGTCAAAGGAATGGCCACCGCACTCGGACATGCCCCGGTGGCAGGACTGGTCAGCGCCGCGGCCGGGTCAGTGCTCTCAATTGCCGAGGCTCTGACAAACATCGTCTGGGCTCCTCTTCCTGACGGACTGAAGAGCGTATCACTCTCTGCCAACTGGATGTGGCCCTGTCGCAACCCCGGCGAAGATGCCAGGCTCTATGAGGCAGTGAAGGCGGCCAGCGACTTCGCGATTGCCCTGGGAATAAACATCCCGACGGGAAAGGACAGCCTCTCAATGACCCAGAAATATAGTGACGGCGTGGTATACAGCCCGGGAACGGTGATAATAACCTCAGCTGCTGAGGTTGACGATGTGCGGGGGACAGTAAGCCCCGTTGTCACCAATGATCCTTCGATGCCTCTCCTGTACATTGACATGAGCTCGATGAGACATACCACAGGGGGCAGCGCCCTGGCACAGACACTGGGCAGCCCCGGCACCGGGGCACCCACGGTCAGCGATCCTTCATATTTTGCAGACGTTTTTGAAGCACTGCAGGAGATGATCAGCGAAAAAATGATCGTCGCCGGACATGATATATCTGCGGGTGGCATGATAACCACACTCCTCGAGATGTGCTTTTCAAACCGGGAAGGCGGACTGGCACTGAATTGTTCAGAGACAGGTGAGGATGACACGGTGAAACTTCTCTTCAGTCAGAACCCGGGGGTGATAATTCAGGTGAGGGAAGAATCAGAAGCCGAGGAGTTCCTGCTTGAAAGGGGAATAAGCTTTGTAAGCCTGGGCCACCCCGTTGAGGAGAGAAATATCTTTCTGTCAAATGGCGATGAGAAGCATACGTTTGATATTGATTACTGCCGGTCACTCTGGTACAGGAGCTCATGGCTCCTTGACCGCAGGCAGTCGGGTCCGGCCCTGGCAAAAGAGCGATATGCCAACCACGGCGACAGGGCCCTGAAGTTTAACCTGAAGGAATTCACGGGCAGCTTTGCATCCCTGGGAATAACCCCCGACCGTGAGAAGAGCTCCGGGGTCAGGGCCGCCATCATCAGGGAGAAAGGGGTCAACGGCGACAGGGAGATGGCATATGCGCTCTGGCTTGCCGGATTCGATGTGAAGGATGTGCATATGACCGATCTCATCTCCGGCCGTGAGACACTGGAGGAGATAAACATGGTAGTCTTTGTAGGGGGATTCTCCAACTCAGATGTGCTTGGCTCCGCCAAAGGCTGGGCCGGGGCATTCAGATACAATGAAAAAGCCCGCCTGGCACTTGAAAACTTCTACAAGAGGGACGACACACTGTCACTTGGTGTTTGCAACGGCTGTCAGCTTATGGCTGAACTGGAACTAATAGTTCCGGAGCACGCCGAAATGCCGCGACTTGAACATAACGCTTCCCATAAGTTCGAGTCCGACTTCCTGGGAGTGAAGGTTTTACCGGGCAGATCTATCATGCTAGCAGGACTTGAAGGGATGGAGCTTGGCATCTGGGTTGCCCACGGTGAGGGGCGCTTCTCATTCCCGTACCCCGAGGAGAAATACAACATTGTGATGAAATACAGCCGCAGTCACTACCCGGCCAATCCAAACGGATCAATGTACGATGCGGCCGGTCTCTGTTCTACCGACGGCAGGCACCTTGCAATGATGCCTCACCTTGAGAGGGCATATTTCCCGTGGCAGTGCGCATACTACCCTTCGGAGAGGCGCAATGACAACGTCACTCCCTGGATAAAGGCTTTCGTCAATGCCCGGGAATGGGTTGAGAAGAGAATTAAGAATTAGGAATTAAGAATTGACAATCAGGCACTTAGACCGCAGGTCGAGGAGTGCAACGACGAAATCCCGACCATGAAGTGCGTCGGGAACCGCATGACCGCATGACCGCAATACCTTCAGACTTTCGACTTTAAAGACTTTACAGACTTTCGACTCTAGTTCACCATCGGCTTCAGGATCAGAGAGCTGATAAGCGTACCCTTGTCAATGCTGAGATCTGACAGGTCAGACGCATACCGCTCCACCTTGTCGCTGATAACCTGCACCTGGTACTCACCGGGCTTGCTGAAGAAAATTGAACCCATATGCGAATCAGCCCTGTACCATGGGGCCTTAACGGTATTGTCGCTTATAACTATCTCATCACCAACAGGTTTCTTGTCGAGACGACTGTCACCGGCAGTGATAACTACATTCTCATCAAACATAGGCTGCACAGTATCAACTGTAAGGCTTGAAAGCCATACATCATACCTGCCTGGCTTCTGCACCATGAAATTCCACTCGGCAGTGTTGTACTGAGGCTTGGCATCAACCTGTATCAGGGCTGCGTCACTGATTCGAAGCACTACACCTTCCGTCCTGGCGGCCGGATTCTCTGACCTCTCATTTTTGTCCTCCCTGGCTCTGCTTCCGCTGTCACTGCAGGCAGTCACTGAAAAAACCATCACCAACCCGGCCAAAACAGCCTTCATCCCGAATCTGTTCATTTCAACAGATTTTACTATACTTTGAGAACTAATATCAATTTTCATTTTTCTGCTCAAATTTTTCATTTTGAATCAAGCCAATACTGTTTATTTCAATCAGGTTATTGTGCACCAAAAGATCTTTTTGTGCCTTCATCATGCACCCTGAATGCACATAAACATCTTCATCAAAAATCGTTCCACTATGCTATTTAAAGTCGGGGACAAAGAAAAGTCATTTTTTTGACTTTAGAAGCATCTTGTAATCAACAATGTACAGAATGAAAAAAAGTTATCAACCGTGATTCAGGGATTTCGTTGTGACTCTTGCTGGTCTCCCCCTGCTCTTTTTGACCGGCTTCGGCAGTGCGGCAGCAACCAGCTCGGCGATATCGCTCACCCTTGTCCCGGTTGCCTGTCCGAAGGTCTTCTTGCATAGCGGGCAGGCAGTAATAAGTTCGTCAGGCGATGACATCGTCAGGCTCCTGGCCGCGTCAGCAGCTATCAGGGCCCTTTTGCCGGAAGAGAGGGTCAGGTTGCCCAGGCTGCCACCGCAGCACAGCGACATGGTTCCTTCCTCCGGGACAGCCTGCAATTCAGCCACATAGCTTATCACAGCTCTCGGCTCCTCGTAAATGCCGGAGCCGCGGCCAAGCTCGCACGGATCATGATAAACAACCTTTCTGTGCAGGTAACCAAGACGGAGTGAGCCTTCCTCAATGAGAAGATTGATGAACTCTGAATGGTGCATCACCCGGGCTTCCAGGTAATAGCTCTCCCTGAAAATCTTATAGCATATCGGGCATGAGGTCACCAGAATCCTGGCGCCTGACTTCCAGATGATATCGGAGTTATGATTTATAAGCTCCCGTGCCTCCCTGTCCCTGCCTGCAAGCATCAGGGGCCTGCCGCAGCAGACACCGCCCTGCTCATCCATGAAGCGGTACCGCACGCCTGCACTCTCCATGATCTTCTTCATGGCGGAGATGACAGAAGGGGTCAGATGGGTCATGCACCCGGCAAAGAAGAGGACGTCTGCGCTCTCAGCTTCCTCTCTGACAAGATATCCGTATGACTGTGTAGACTCTCTTTCAATGGTGCTCCTTCTGCCCGTCAACGAGTAACGCTCGAGGAACCTCTTTGCCGTATCGGGTCTCTCTCCCTGTCTCCGCTCAATGAGGCGCATCGGTCCCAGCTCAATACCAACCGGACAAGCCTCCTCACATCTGCCGCACATGAGACAGTTGGCTGTGATGGCCGCGATGTCCCTGTCGCTGCGAAGGCCCTTGATGAAGTATGCTGACTGAATGTCATTTATTCCTGCAGCGTAACTCATCTGGCAGACACCGATGCATACCCCGCACGAGGAGCAGGCATGGGTCTGCACCTCAGTGTAAGATGATGACTTGTCGCCTGTTGTGATGCCGGAGTTACGCATGAAAATAAGTAACAGCTCGATGGGTATGTGAAAGTACCGGGTAACAGGAAGTAAAAAGAAAAATGTTCCGAGTGCCAGCGAGTAGAGCCACCAGAACCAGGGTGCTATTTCCGCTGCCGGAAGGAATGATGCCAGGGCTGCCCCGAGATTCCCGGTGAGGAATCCTCCGCTGCCATATGTCCCGCAGGTAAAACTCTCGGCAAGCAGCCTCGAGGGAAAGATGAGCCAGAGACTCAGCAGCGCGGTGCGGTCACTCCATGTGTGTTTCGTGGTCTTCTTCATTCCCATCATGGAGGGGATGAACCTCTTGATCACTGCCAGTAGCAGGCCGGAAAGGATAAAGGCAAGAAGGAAATCCATCAGGTGGGTATAAGCTCTTGCAAGGCCGACAGCACCGTGGTCCGGGTTGAAGGCCCGGAAAAAGATGGCATGAGAAGGCGGGTTGAGATGCTTCTCCCCGAAGAAATCAGCTTCGATGGTTCCAAATACGATGAGCAGGAACCATCCGAAGGCGAGGCTCATGTGCATGTATCCCAGAACAAAATTCTTTTTAAATATCCTCCGGTGAAGGAGGCTCTCCATAAATATCTCTTTGATACTCTGCATGAACGGAATACCAAAGAAGCCTCTCTGCAGGCGAAGCTTGTCGGGACGCGACAGGTTGCGGAACCAGACGGTACTGCGCACCACACTGTAGATCAGTATGAAATAGAGACCAAGGTTGAAGGGCCAGACGAATATTTCAGAGCTCATTCCTGTCGAGTTTTCTGATGGCTTCAGCTGTCATCGCAACCACGTTGCGGGTGTTTACACCCCTGGGGCACACCAGCATGCATTTACCGCAAAGCATGCATCTTGTCACCTCGTCACGTAAAAGGTCAATCTCACCGCGACGGATAAGGGTAATCATCCTTCGGAGGTTAAAGGATATATGCTCCCCGGCAGTGCATGTGGCGCTGCACCCGCCACAGGCAAAACAGAGCCTGAAGCTCGGCTCCCTGAGAGTGACATAATCCCTCACCTTGCGGTCAGAGGTGTCATAATTGATCTGCCTGCTCTGGTTGATCCCGAAACCAAACCTGTTTGCCTGTCTGACGCTCATCTTCCGTTAAGGTATCTTACCGTCTCCGTGACTGCCGCACGGGCATGCGAAATGGTATCAGTAATATTCATGGGTGCGGTGCATGTGCCGGCATAAAAAACCCCCTTCATCCGGCTCACATTGTTGCCGTAATGATGATCACCGGTCTCGAGGAACCTGTTGACGCCGGTCTCCAGGCCGGATGCCACTGCCAGTCCTGCACCCTGCTTCGACATCTCCATTCCCACCATCAGCACCATCAGGTCGACCTCCATCTTCAGGGGCCTCCCGGCCAGGGTATCCTCCACCTTGATCACCAGCCGGTTGCTGATGTTTACCGATGCTTCCGATACCTTCCCCCTTATGTAGTTGATATTATGCACCTCCTGCGACTCACGGTAAAGCTCCTCATAGTAGGGGCCGTACATCCTCATATCCATGTAGAAGCAGAATACTTCGCACGCCGGAAGCATCTTTCTGACCTCTATCGCCTGCTTGACTGCAGTGACGCAGCATACTTTGGAACAGTGGTTGTTACTGACCTTCTCATCGCGCGAACCCACACAGTGTACGAATCCAACGCGCGAGGGCAGGGTGCCGTCTGCTTTGGCAACCTTTCCCATGCTGAACATCTCCTCAAGTTCAGCAGCAGTAATGACGTTGTCATAGATACCGTAACCGTACTCCTCCTTGCGGTGTGCATCAAAGAGGTCAAAGCCGGTGGCCACAATCACTGCATCGGCTCTTTCCTCGGTCCCGCCGGACAGGTTCACAATCACATCATGTCCGTGATGCCTGATCTTTTCAACGACGGTACTGGTGATGACACTGATATTCTCGTGATTTAACCTCTTTCTGAGGTATCCCCTGACCTCTTCTGCAGGCCTGCGGTCGGGGAAGAGGGCATGCCACTGCAGCAGATGACCGCCCGGATCCTGACCCTTTTCAATGAGAGTGACCCTGTAGCCCATCTCCGCCAGTGACCCGGCGGCCTCCATCCCGGCCACGCCGCCACCGGCAACAATTACATGTTTTGAAGCGCCCTTCATTTTTATTATTCGTTCATCAGGCCGACAGGTTCAGGCAGCCTTGAGCCATCCTTTGCCAGGAACCTCTTCGCCGGGTCAACCCTGATGCCCATCCTTTTCAGGAGAGGAAGAGACTGAACATTGTGATACTGAAGGCCCAGCTCCCAGGGGTCATAACCAAGAACAAGGCCGGCAACCTCTTCATATGTCAGGACCGGGATACCCTGTCCGTCAGCGCCATAGGTAATTCCGTCAATCTCATTAATGGTATACTGCCACCGGTCCATGAACATGGAGCATCCAGGGCAGTTGGCGATGATAAAATCAGGACGGTAAGGCTCCATCGACTCAAACTTCTTCCTCGAAGCAGAAAGGGAATAGCCCCTGTTTGCCTGTATCAGATATTGCCTGAAGCCAAAACCGCAGCAGTGACGACGCTCGGGATAATCAATAATATCACCGCCCCATGACTCGACCATGCCGATCAGCACATGCGGAAACTCGGCGCCGCCCACACCGTACTTCGGGAACATCTTGGAGTAGTGGCACCCGATGTGCTCAACCACCTTCAGCGGCTTGCCGGTTGAGATGTCAGACAGGTTGAATCTTGCCTTACGGGCAATCTCATCCCTGAATTTGTAAATGATGTCACTGGCGTGAGAGATAGTCTCGGGCACATCAAAAGTGCGTCCGGTGGCCTTGAGCAGATCCTCACGGGTGCGTTCAAGCGTCTCCGGGAAATGTTTCCAGGTCTCGAGTATTTCTGTATAGATACCGAAAGAGGTGACACATGATATTGCTATATTCTTGTACCCGGCCTCCGTGGCCAGTGAAAAGTGACGGGCAACAACCGTCTGTATCGTTTCAAAAGGTACTACATCACCGTGATATCCAATGCCTGTGCATGTTGTGTGTCTCGGGTCTTCAAAGATATCCTTGCCCAGGTCGTCACGCATTATCTTCAGGAAGACCTGCTCGGAGCCGGCAAAAAATGTCTGCCTGATGCAAGATCTGACGTAAAAGAAATGATCGTCGGGTATCTCCTTCTGGTACTCGGCCCAGATTCTCTTTTTACCTTCTGGTTTCATAGATATCCCTCCTTACATCCTCCGTCTCGCACTGGTGAGTTCCGTTGTCGGCTGTGACCACGTGCCTGAAATATTCAAAATCCCTACCCTCCTTTTTGAATTCAAGGCCCATCTCTGCAGCCTTTTCCTCCGATGCCTCCTCGATGGCATCATAGAGCTCCTGTCCGCCTGTCACATTAAATATGCTCCTCAGTTCATCGAGGACATCATCACTGATTTTGCGGGTGGGACCCTCCTTGCCGTTCAGTTCGCCACCAAGCCGGGCAAGCGAATCATCCATGTATCTGAAGTAGTGTTCCCATGCCGGACCCTGCTCGGGATGGTTGTTCGGGTCGACATCGTACGAGACCACACAGTAGCCATGCTTAAGCACGTTGTCTCCCACGGTTCTCTTGATTGCGAACTGCTGCCTGCCCTTCTCCGAGGCGGTGAAGTACCCCAGCTCCTGTGACAGCTTGCGCAGAGCCATGATAACCATGCCGGGGGTGTTGCCGCGCGGACAGCGGGTCTTGCAGCTCATGCACTGGCCACAGTACCAGATAGTCTCGCTCTTCAGCAGTTCCCTGATAACTTCATTGTTCCTCGTCTGAACCAGGTCTACAACCCTCCTCGGATCATAGCTGTAATATTCGGCAGCAGGACAGATTCCTGTGCAGATTCCGCAGTTCATGCATGCTTTCAGTCCCTCCTCAAAACGGACATCCTGCATAAGCCTTGAATAGAGATCTTCCATGATATGGTTTTAGCCCTTTACGGGAAGATCAAAAGTAGTCACCCTCTCCTTATCGGGGAACGCTATTAAAGCCTATTTTTCGGGGGTATTTATACTTACAGAGCCGGCAGTCTCCAGTCGGCAGCCAGCAGTCAGGACTGAAGACTGTGGACTGTGGACTGAGGACTCCCTCCTCTTATTTTCGAAGCAACGCCTTTAGGACATCGTAGTTGACCCGACAGTTTTCAATCCGGATATTTTCAGTGAGCTCCATGAGCGCCAGGTGCGCCTCATCAGGCGATGGGGCCGGCCCGGCACCCTTCCAGTAGTCGATTATCTGCCTGTAACCTTCAGGCACGGTGACATTCATGATGCCACTCTCCGAATCGAGCTTCTTGAGCGTCCACCATGCCCACCCGATGCTGTCAGCCTCAAAAAGCTCAACAGCCGACCGGTACCATTCGTTGTTGTTTTCACCAGACTCGCCCATCCAAACCGGGACATTATGTACATCTCTGATATCAAGATACTTCCGGATGGTCTCAACGGTGGTCGGATTCCAGTACTTGTGAAAACTGTAGACAATGTTATCATCCCACGGTGGGGTGAGTCCTTCAAAGTCAGTGGCAAAATGGTTGCCTTCGATGAAGATGATGTGGTTGGTGTCAACTGCCCGGATCGCATTCGTGATTTCGGTTAACAACTGCAGCAGGGCCATGTTGCCCGGAAGAGGATAATTGGTTTCGTTGATCAGGTCATACCCCCCTATCCACGGCTCATCACTGTACCTCTGTGCGAGTCTGCTCCAGAGGGCAACGGTCTTTGTCCGGTTCATCTCACTCTCCCAGAGTTTCGGCTTTGTGGTGTCAACATCGGCAATCGGGATGTCATTACCCTGGCCGCCCGGGGCGGCATGAAGGTCAAGAATGAGGTATATTTGATTCTCAGAACACCAGCGCAGAAGCGAGTCTGTCATCACAAATCCCTTCTCCAGCCAGGTGATCTCACCGGGCACAGGTTCCTGGTTAACCGGCGGGGTAAAGAGGTTATAGTGCATGGCGAGCCTGACTGAATTGAATCCCCAGGCCTTCAGCGAATCAATATCCCTGCGGGTGACCATGTTCGAAAGCCAGGCATCGTAAAACTCATCGCACCTCTCCTCACCTGTCAGCGCAGTTATCTTTTTCCTGATATCATACTGCGCGGGAGCCACACCTGACAGCTTCAGCATGTATGGCTCCTGGAGCATCCATCCTCCCAGCCCTATACCCCGCAGCAGAACATTCTCACCCTTGCCGTTGACGATATGACGGCCATCCCTCTTCAGAAATCCTTGCGATGATGGCTCAGAAGGGTCACATGAAACCAAGATGCCAGCCAGGACCAGCAATATCAGAGAATTTTTCATCTCAGTGGTTTTAAATCGACTTTACAATGTAAATATTTTATTCGAATCGATAACTTTATTCCAAAAGCCTACCCAATGAATAAACTCAGGTTTAAAACCGCACTTATGGCTTCCCTTGCAGCCATTATTATAACAGCCTCATGCTCCAATGAGCCGGTCATCACCTTCCGTTCACTTCTGAAGGAAATGGCTGATCCTGAATCTATTACTCACTTTCCTGATCATAGGTACCGGCTGGTGCAGTTCAGCTCGTATGACAGGCAGAGTATCCACCCCGACAGCGCCGGGTGGTTTGCGAACAACGATTATACTCAATTCGTAAGGGAAGAATTCAATGATGGACGCCGCGAGTATGTCATGCTGGAGGCTGAAGGTCCGGGTGCCATAGTCCGGTGGTGGATGACATTCGGGAACACAAATGCGCTTAACTCTTATGTCAGGGTTTATATCGACGGGCTGGACTCTCCTGTGATTGAGGGAATGGCTCCGGAACTTGTCGGCCGGGGTCTTCTGGCTCCTGACCCTCTGAGTGCTGCCGTCTCGCCACTTACCGAACCGCAGCGCCAGGGGTACAACCTCTTTCTCCCGATACCTTTTTCGGAAAAATGCAAAATCACCCTGGAGAATGATTCAGTTGTCATTACACCGCAAAGAAGAACACCTTCAATATATTACAACATTGGTGCACGGCTCTATGAAAAAGGAACCAGGGTAGTATCGATGAAGAACGAGATGTTGACTGAGGATACTCTTGCCATCTTCGAATGTGCCCGTACGCTTCGCCCGGAGCGCGAAGAAGAAAGCACAAACGAGCTGCAAAGCTTTTCATCCGGAAAGTATGCTCCGGGCGAGGCATGTTCGGTTATTATCAGCAAGCCGGGCTTTGCTGTCAGCAGCTTCACCCTGAATCTTACCGGCAAGGACACAGTTGCAGCCCTGAAGAACTCAATCATCAGCATGCGGTTCGACGGGAAAGAGATGGTAGAGGTACCTGCCGGATGTTTCTTCGGAACCGGATACGCGTACAACAGTTACCGGACACTGTTCACGGCTGCAGATGCCGATGGCACACTAAGTTCCTTCCGGCTCATGCCCTTCCGCGACAGCTGCGAGATAAGTGTCATCAACCGAACATCCGATTCACTGATCATAGTTGCATCAGCTACGATGTCACCCTATCAATGGGATGAATCTGCAATGCATTTCGGAGCCTCATGGAAGGAATATGCTGGAGTTGAAACCGCCGGTTCTGAGAAAACCGGGGGTACCGGACTGCACACCGACCTGAACATAGCTGACCTGAGAGGCCGTGGCCTTTATGCGGGTGACGCGGTGCTGGTATTCAACAGTGCCGATGCCTGGTGGGGCGAAGGAGATGAGAAGATTTATGTCGACGGTGAGACCTTCCCGTCTTCCTTCGGGACAGGCACCGAGGACTATTACGGATATGCATGGAGCAGGCCCGAGCCTTTCTCCCATCCGCTCATCGCGCAGCCGTCAGGCCACGGTAACTTCCATCCCGGGATGAGTGTTAACATGAGGTACCGCATCCTTGATGCCATACCCTTCAATGAATCAATCAGGGTCGATATGGAGCTGTGGCACTGGGTAAAAACGACGATCGACTATTCGGTCACTTCGTATTACTACCTCTCTCCGGAATAGCCGCCTTCTGGCAGACCGAAGCATACCTCCAGGCCTTCATGAAGAGCCTGGTAATGAACAGCGCCTGGGTGGCCAGGAAGAACAGAAAAATCATCCATCCGTTTGATGGTACCGACCATGCCGTGAACCACATTGACAGGAAGATGAAGATGATATTCAGGATCATGATTACCAGCACAATGCTGTATGACAGCCAGAACCTCTCTGCCAAAGCCCTGAAGCCGGCACCTACGGCCCTTAACGCCTGTCCGGAACCGGTGGCTGCCACCCATCGTCTCGAGGCGTCCGATACAAAGAGCCACACAGGCATACCCAGCAGCCATATTGCAAAAAAGATCCAGATGAGATAAGGGCCAACAGTTGAGCCTCTTAATAAGGTCATTGTCCCTATCGCAGGAAGACCAACGACTATGAATGTCCATCCTGCAAAGATAAGTATCATCAGCAGGGCAATCTTCAGGAACGGGAGGAAATGACGGGCTGACTCCCTGATGAAGGCGTTGGTTTTAAGGGTTCCCCAGGCTCTGGAGTACGACGCAAAGAATCCCCCCGCAAAAAAAGTGTACAGGAAGAATCCCGCCGTCATGAGTAATAGCCCCCCGGTTGATGCGGCTGATATAAGGTTTAAAAAAGGCTTGCCCATATCACCCGCAAGTCCCAGGTCAAAGCCGTCAGCGAATCGCTCCACAGTCATGCTGTTTCCGAAAATATTGACCAGCAAGCTTTTAAGCGGAACAGAAACAAACATGATCATTACCAGGGTAATAACCCACATCAGCAGAATAAGCTTATATGACGTTGCCGCTGCTACGCCTCCTTTTCTCAGTGTTCTCAAGAGAGTCATCTTACAACGGTTAAATGGTGAATAAAGAAATCAACATCTGCATCAGGAAAACAAACTTGTTTGCCATGCGTCGGGCAGCCGCGAACTTATGAACGCTGCTCCATGAATTGTTGATCCTGTCAACATCGATGTCAATCTTGTCTCCGGGATCCAGCTTTGCCCACATCACCTTGCTTGCGCCGGTATATTCAAAGTCCTTGAAGCTTCCCCTGCCGTCCCATAGCTCCAGCATCTCTTCACCGCTTTCAAAGCCGATGAGCACCTCAACCGGAAGGGTAACGCCCCCAAGTCTTTCGATGCTGACCCTGGAAATGTACAGGGTGTCACTGGTCCGGTCGCTGCGGGTATAGGCAATGGAATCACCGTTGATAACTCCCGCGTAGCTCCTGATCTTATGGGTGGTGACACCCGAAATCCTGTAATCGCATATCTCATTACCATACAGCACCTGGTCAAAGAACCAGTTCAGGTTTTCCCCGAACATGTTACCATGCTCCTTCGTGACAACATCGTTCACCACGGCAATAAAGTCGCGTGCCGAAGGGTGTCTGAAGGCCCAGAGCCGGTAGTATTCGCGGAAGACATTGTCCATCGTCTCCGTGCCGACAAGCCCTTCAAGGGTATGGAGCCATGCCGCCGCCTTGTTGTAGGACATCATGCCGTATGTGCCGTGCGGATAGAGCCATGAGGGAAGATCGTTTGTTGAAATGGCACGACTTGGTGATGATATGTAACCCAGTCTTCCCTGGTCGGCATCGGACATCTTGATGAATGGAAGCCTGATGAGGCCGTAGCCTCCGCCGTAGTAATGATCAACTATTCTCTGCTCCCAGTATGAATTGACACCCTCATCAAGCCATGGCTCCTCGAACTCGTTACTGGCAAGAATCCCCATGAAATAAGCATGCCCGAACTCATGTATGGTGACCATCTCCGCCATTTTCAGGAATGACGGCACAACACCGCCGCCAGAAGAGGTGAAAAGCGTTGTGTACTCCATCCCGCCTGCACCCGCGCCTGATACCGGAGGATCAACGAAGGTAAGATGAGGCCATGGATAGGGTCCTACCCTGTCATCAAGGTATTCGAGAGCGTAAACCACTGCAGCAAACTGGTTGTCAGCCTTGTCCAGCCCCCTGTCAGTTGTGAGGAGAGTTATGTCAACACCCCTCCACTTCTGAGTCAGGACCTTGTATCCCGGCCAGGCTGTCCATGCGAAATCGACAATATCCTCAGCCCTCCAGACCACCTTCTTCAGGCTGTCACCGAGGTCAATCTCCTCAATCATCATCCCCCCTGATCCGGTGACAAACTCCTTTGGCAGGGTGACTGCAACGTTATAGACTGAATGATTGGAATAGAACTCCGAATTGGGATGAAACTGGTGGCAGTTCCAGCCGTCAGCCTCGCGCTGCCTCATGCCAGCAGTCTCGTAGACCCCGAACTTGGGGAACCACTGGGCAACAAAATGAAAATCATCTTCGTAGCCGGTCCTTACAATGGGAGAAGGAAGCTTCGAGTCAAACGATATTCTAAGATGCAGAGTATCTCCGGGAAGAACCGGTTCGGGCAATATCAACTGAATGACTGTCTTGTCGTGGATGTTCCCGTCATCAGGCGCCAGGAAGCTCATTGAACGGGAAAGGTCATTGCCCCTGCTGTCATTTATTGACCTTATTTTGATCCAGCCCCACCCGTCGTCACCAGCCGGGCTCCAGCGACCCTGTGCGTTAAAGGAGCTCTTGTTGCTACTGAAGGCGTTCAGGTACATGTGCATCATGACATCTCCCACAGGCATCTCTGAGTTGTTGACCCACCATGCCGTCATTTCTCCGCTGACAATATGTTCCTCAGGATCAAGAACCGCATTGATGTCATACCCTGTCAGCCTGGCGCTCAGGGGAGTGTCAACAATCAACTGTCCGGAAAGTAACACTGGCATCCAGAGGGCAATTTCAAGGACAAATCTTTTCATTCGGATCCGTTTGTTGAATAGACGGGCAAAATTAAACCTTAATTTCCTCCGTTTACTACCTTTGCACATATTTCTTAATTTGTGCAATGGCACGAAAGAGCACCCGCGATATGATAATTGGTGTGGCAGCAGGACTGTTTGCCACTGTCGGGCTGCGCCGGACCACCATGGAGACGATAGCTGCGACAGCCGGGCGGGGAAGGCGAACAATCTACATGTATTTCAGCAATAAGGCAGAAATATATGATGCGGTGGTTGACAGGGAGATCAGGCTGATCACTGGGTCGCTCAGGGAGCTTGTTTCGTCGGCGCAGGTTTTCGAGGCCGTGCTGCAGCGTTATGCCGAGGTCAGGATCATTCAGCTTAATGCCCTGCTCATCAGGAATCCGCTCCTCATCAGGGATTTCTCGCTGGGGCACAACAGGGTTGAACGTCTCAGGGACAGGCTGAACAGGGATGAGATGCAGATTCTGACCCCGTTCTTCAGCAGGCATATCGCATATGAGGATAATTCAGGCCAGCCTTTGCCGGAGGAATATGCTGCTATCTTCCTGAACCTTGCCCGGGGGAGCGACAGGCTGCTGACAAAAAAGGATGGCCTCAGTGAAGCCATCCGTTTCTCATCTCTCTCCGTCAGCCTGTTCCTCAGGGGAATTTCAGGATTGGGGAAAATCACGGCCTGAGTGCCGGGGTTATTTCAAATTCCTTCGGATATCAGACCAGGGACTTTAATTTTTTCATGATATCTTCCGAATTAACCATGAGGTCAATATACTGGGTACGGTGGTAAGGCATTTTGTTGTCGGCCTTTTTAAGCGATAGCTTTCCCCGGAAATCATCAATTGTCTTGTAACCATGACTGTCCATCCATCTGGCAACTTCTTCATTCATCGATTTCACAACCTCAATACCGTTGCGGTACATGGTACTGACCGCCTGCACGGCATCTGCTCCCGCAAGGAGCATCTTGACCACATCGTTGCCTGAATATACTCCGGTAGAGGTGCAGACTGAAGCCCTGATCTTTCCATAAAGCATACCTGCATACCTGAGCGGGAGGCGGTTATCCTCGCTGGTGCTGAGGTTATATGGCATGGTGTGCTTCTCTTCAAAGATGTCTATGTCAGGTTGCAGCAGCCTGTTGAAGATCACAATGCCGTCAGCTCCTTCCCTGTCAAGGTCAGTAATGAATGTCACCGGGTTGGTGTAATATGGACTGAGCTTCACGGCTACCGGTATCTTAACAGCGGCTTTGACCTTGCGCAGGGTCTCCGCGTAGAGTTTCTCGATTGTCATTCCCTGATCGCCCGAATCATCGGGGAGCGAGTAGAAATTGAGCTCGATTCCGCTTACGCCTGTTTCAGCAGCCTTCACGGCATATTCGACCCAGACATCATCAGTGAGAGCGTTCAGGCTGGCAAAGAGAGGAACCGAGACTGCCTCCCTGGCCTTCTTCAGATTCAGCAGGTAATCTCTGGGAGTATCAAACATTGAATCGGATCTCGGGAAGAGGGTAATCTGTTCGGCATGCCTCTCCTCGTACTCTGACTTCAGTTCAGACACTTCAAGATTCTCGAGCTGCACCTGCTCCTCGAAAAGTGATTTGTAAACGATTGCTCCGACACCGGCCTCCTCCAGTTTGCGCAGATTGTGAATATCCGTTACCAGGTTGCTTGCACCTGCAATAATAGGGCTCTTCAGTTCAATGCCCATGTAAGTTGTTCTCAGATCTGACATGACGCTTTATTTTTTTATGTATAACAAACCGTTAAACAAAATGTTCTCTGTATGCTGCATTAAAATGAATGAGCCAATAAAAAAACCGGCCGTAAAATACCGGCCGGTCTTCAGTGGATAAACTTTTTATTTTGCCTGTGTGAACTGTCCCTTGGTCACCCACATCACCACCTCATCGGATAGAGGTTTGACGGCGGGCTTGAAAAACCCGACCAGGTTTCCCTCTTCATCAATCAGGTACTTCTGGAAGTTCCATGCCACCTCTGAATCAAGTACCCCGTTTGCTGATTTGCTGGTGAGCCACTTGTAGAGCGGGTGCATGTCATCACCCTTGACAGATATCTTCGACATGATCGGGAAGGTCACTCCGTACTTGCTGTCGCAGAACTCCTTTATCTCCTCATTAGTACCAGGTTCCTGGTTCATAAAGTTATTGGCCGGGAAACCTATGATGACAAGTTTCTGCTTATAGGCCTTATTGAGCAACTCAAGATCCTTGTACTGGGGGGTGTGGCCGCATTTTGAGGCGGTGTTGACTATCATCACCTTTTTGCCTTTAAGGTCCGCGAAGCTGAACTGCTGTCCGTCAATGGTCTCAACGGTAAAGTCGTAGATCGATTTCTGTGACAGTGCAGGTGCTATGATCATTGCCATCAGTGCGGCCAGTGTTATAAGTCTCTTTTTCATTTCCTGAATTATTTAAATACTCCTTTAGCAAACGTGGTGCCAAATAGTTTGACCGGCGGGAATAAAATCCCTTCGACCATCGAATATACGAAAATCTTTCTATTTTTGCATCGCCAAAACGAGGTTTAGCGCAATCGGAACACAATAAATCAAGCGATTGATTTGTCCGGGTTCTTCGATCCCGGGAATCGGAACCGGGTCCAGCGCTGCCGGTTTGGAGAATTATTTCGGGGTATAGCGCAGTCCGGTTAGCGCATCTGGTTTGGGACCAGAGGGCCGTGTGTTCGAATCACACTACCCCGACAGTTAATTATCAAAGAGTTAGGCCGAGTCTAGCTCTTTTTTATTTGTAGCAATTGCACACAATTTGCACACAATCGTGCCCCTTACTAACCATTAAGCATCAAATATGCTAACCTTAAGAAAGGAGCATGAAGTGTGTATTTCCTTCATTACATAGATGGATAGCTCTTGGTGCATGCTATGTTTAAAATCCTTTCTGGATAAATGCCGAATTTACTATCAGAATGAGTAAAAAGACATAGTACCTTATTGCAGCAAAAACTTATTTCGTCACCATCTGAAATATCAATAAATGTGTCATATTTTACCTTGGTACTGAATGTTACTCTTACCGAACTACTGAGGGATTCAGATGTTAATTCATTACATAAAATATGGCCTTAAAGTTATCAATAGTCAACTCGTAAAATGTTGCATAGATGCACTCGCTGCCCGACATTCGAACGGCACTAACACCTAATAATTCAAGCGCTTGTAAAAAAAGAGGTTCGGTCAACCTATCTTGTTCTTCATTAATGCTATTCACGAATGCTAACAAAGCAGTGACATCATTCTTGATTACATGTAACTCATTCGCACTGCTCTGTTCTTCCGGATCCTCATGCAATATATGAAGAGATACATAAAAGGAACCTTAAGATATCCGTGGCCGGTATCCCGAAAACCATCGACAATGACATCGACCTGATACAAAAATCATTTGGTTTTGAGACAGCGTTCTCAATCGCAAATGATATTATCAGGAACGCTCATAATGAAGCCCATGGCGCATATAACGGGATTGCCCTCATAAAACTGATGGGGCGCGACTCAGGCTTTATAGCCGCCAACGCCGTCCTGGCCATACAGGAAGTCAATTTTGTTCTTATCCCGGAAATCTCCTTCGATCTTTACGGTCCGGGCGGATTCCTGGCTGTGCTGAAAAAACGCCTTAAGGAGAGACATCATGCCGTTATCGTGGTTGCGGAAGGAGCCGGTCAGGACCTTTTCGAATCAAAGACCAGCGAGCTCGATGCTTCCGGCAATATCAAGCATCAGGACATTGGCATATTCCTTAAGGAGAAGATAAAGGCAGAATTCAAAGCCCTTGGATTTCCCTTCTCACTGAAATACATTGATCCCAGCTACATTATCCGCAGCGCACCTGCCAATGCCAATGACAGCAAGTTCTGCAACCTCCTGGCGCAGAATGCGGTACACGCCGCCTTGGCAGGCAAAACCGACTTTGTCATAGGGTTCTGGAATAATCAGTATACTCTCATGCCAATAGCGGCAGTAGTAGCCAAACGGAAGAAGATAGACGTGGAGGGCGAGCTGTGGTGGAACGTACTGGAAGCCACCGGCCAGCCAATCTCAATGAAGAACTGCTGACAAGCAAAAAGTTTCCTTCCAAACCTTAGCAGCCATCCGGCTGATATAATCAGCACTCTCCCTAAATGGCAGCCGAGAAGGTGTCACCCTGATTCAGGTCACCTGTCTGCCAGCCCTTCCGGAGCCATGAGGAGCGCTGTGATGCCGTGCCATGGGTGAAGCTGTCGGGAACAACCCTCCCCTGGTATTTCTTCTGAAGGACATCATCACCGATAGAGGAGGCAGCATTGAGAGCCTCCTCAATATCGCCTGCCTCAAGTGAATTGAACATTCGGCTGGCGTGATGCGCCCACACCCCGGCCAGGAAATCAGCCTGAAGCTCCAGCCTGACTGTCAGCTGGTTGGCACGTACCTCGCTCAGGTGCTGACGCTCAGACTGCACCTCGTCAAGGATACCCATAAGATTCTGCACATGATGACCTATCTCGTGGGCAATCACATAAGCAACCGCAAAATCTCCCTGGGCCCCGTATTTTGTCTGAAGATCATCACAGAAGCTGAGATCTATGTATACCTTCTCATCTCCCGGACAGTAGAACGGACCGCTGGCTGCTGTGGCATATCCGCATGCCGACTGAACCTGGTCCCTGAAAAGCACCAGAGTTGGCTTGCGGTAGGTGGACCCGGCCTCCCTGAAGATCTTGTCCCACACCTCCTCGGTATCGGCAAGAACCACGGAAACAAACTGCGCCATCTGGTTCTCCTCCTCAGTCGACTCTATCAGGCCGGAAGTTTCTGTCATGGAACCTCCCTGGTTGAGAATACTCGACGGGTCCCCTCCCAGGAGATAAACCAACAGAACTATCACCAGAGTTCCTATTCCTCCGCCGATCACCTTGCCACCAGTACTCATCCCCCTGCGGTCCTCAACATTGCTGCTTCCCCGACGTCCTTGCCATTTCATATTACTTATCTTTTATTGTTCTTCAAACTTTAAAAACGAAAGATAATAAATCTAG
>DZBJ01000154.1 GCA_022736275.1 Rikenella microfusus
AAAATCCACATGTAGGATTTCGTTGTTGCTTTCCTGCCAGGTTCATGAAGTACCTGAAGGCTGGTTTCGTCTATATTGATATAATAACTCGATAAAACCTCATCCTGAAGCAGATTCAACAGAGGCTGACAGGCTACAGCAGCCTGCATGGCCCATTTACACATGGAAGTCCTTGATATTTTCACTCCAAGCCGGATCAGTTGTTTTTCCTGCCTGTAAAACGGAGTATGGTCAATAAACTTGGCTGTTAATATGAAAGATAACAGGCCCGGGCTGGCTATGGATTTCGGGATAATCTGTGGAGGAACCGGAGCTATCTTAACGGTTGGGCCATCATCTTTAAGACCCTCGCAGTTCTTGCATGCGTATTTGGGACGGATATGACGAATAACTTGTATCTTTGCAGGAATGACATCAAGCTGCTCAGATACTTCCTCGCCTATCCGGCTCAGTTCACAGCCACAAGCGCAGATTTTGTCTGCATCATCAATATGATGGAGACGTTCAACTCGTGGCAAATTCTCGGGAAGGGCCTGTCTGCCGCGTTTTTTGCGGGTGTAGGCAGGGATATCAATCTCGTCATCTTCTGTTTTCTCCAGGCCGTCTTCAGGCTCCGGCATATCAAACAGAGCAAGAGGTTGAGGGCCGTCAACAGGCCCATGCTTTTCACTTTTGCGACCATACAGCTGTGCACGCAAGAGACTGATTTCCTCAAGCAGGATAGCAGTTTCTTTATCGTGATGACCCTGAAAATCAACCAGCATCTGCTTGAGCAGAGCAGTATCATCAGGCAAGGTGGACGCTTTGAGATTCATAAAGCCTATTTTAACATATCATATTGATATTACAATATTTAAATGATGTAAATGTCGGTTTTTTACTCTTTTCATATCATCGTTTCGTATGTTAATGCATGGTGCGCTTCCCTCTGATCAAGGGACAGTCCGTCCAGCAGCCAGGACAGTTCATGGCCATGGATATGAAGTACACCCCTGGTCGTTTCCGGCCATTGGAATTTATGTTTCTCTAATCGTTTTTGGAACAGACAAAAGCCGTTGCGATCCCAATACAAAATCTTGGTGATATCACGCCGGCGGTTGCAAAAAGCAAATAGATGTCCCGAAAGTGGGTCAAGCTCAAGCTGGTCTGCAACCAGGATAGAAAGACCATTGATCGATTTACGCATATCTGTGTAGCCTG
>DZBJ01000073.1 GCA_022736275.1 Rikenella microfusus
TTTTCGGCAATAATCCGATTGAACTCGGCTTCTACCTTCTTAGCGCCGGCGGAGATGCCGCCCGTTCCCTGGCAGATCAATATCTTGATAGCTTCAGCCATGTGTTCTGTCCCCTGACGAACGTCCCGTACCTAGATCGGGAGCGAAGAATATTCCTTGATGATCTCATCTACCTTTTGAACTGTCATCTTGCCGTAGGTCTCATCGTTGACCATGGCAAGTGGCGCCATACCACAAGCACCCAGACATGCTACCAGTTCAAACGTAAAGCGACGGTCCGGAGTTGTTTCAGCATGTCCAATACCGATTCGGTCGTGGAACGATTCCTTGATCCGCTCAGCCCCCAGAACGTGACAGGCTGTACCCATACAGACCCGGATAATGAACTTACCGCGTGGCTTGAGGTGGAATTGAGCATAAAATGTCAACACACCGTAAATCTGACTGGGATAGACATTCAAACGCTCTGCCACATAATCAACGGTGATCCGTGGCACATACCCATAGGCCTCTTGGATTCCCTGTAGAACCGGCATCAGGTTACCAGGAATATCCTTGTATTTTTGAATTACCGCTTCAGCAAGCGCCAGATCAATAACCGGCTCTTCCACTTCGGTAGTTTCTGTAGTTGCAACCGCTTCACTCATCTGCGGCCTCCCTTTTCGGTCTCAGTTTAGCGGTCAATCTCACCCAACACGATGTCCAATGTACCGATAATAGCAACAAGGTCTGCCAGCATGGCACCTTTAGCCATTTTCTCAATGGCCTGCAGGTTGACAAATGATGGTGGACGGACCCTCATCCGATAGGGCTTGCTACTGCCATCACTTACCAGATAATAGCCAAGCTCACCTTTTGGCGCTTCAATCCCCATGTAGACCTCACCCTCAGGAACCGGGTAACCCTCACTAGCGATCTTGAAGTGGTGAATCAGGCCCTCAATACTGTTATAAACGGAATCTTTGGCAGGATAGCAAACCTGTGGTGAGTCAGCCAGCACTGGACCGGGCTTGAGCCGCTCCATAGCCTGGGTAACAATCTTACAGGACTCACGCATTTCAATCAGACGGCATTTGTACCGATCAAAGGTATCGCACTCAGTCCCAACCGGCACTTCAAAGGTATAGTTCTCATAACCGGCATAAGGAATGTCACGACGCAGGTCAAAGTCAACCCCTGAACCACGCAGTGCAGGTCCCGTAATACCGATATCGGTTGCATCTTCTGCAGAGATCACACCGTTACCAATGGTACGCTTGCGCCAAATCGGGTTACCGGTCAGTAGGCCTTCATAGGTATCAAGAAAACCGGGCATTTCTGCTATAAAGTCACGCACCTTCTTCTCAAATTCGGCAGGCACATCCTGTGAAAGTCCACCAGCACGGAAAAAGTTAGAGGTCATCCGAGCACCAGAGATCAGTTCATAGGTCTCCATGATGGTTTCACGCTCACGGAAGGCATAAATAAAGACGGTCATGGCGCCAATATCAAGAGCGTGGCAGGCAAGCCATACCAGGTGAGACTGCAGACGGGTCAACTCGGTCATGATGATCCGGATTGCCTGGGCCCGTTCAGGGACATCAATACCCAGCAGTTTCTCAACCGCCAGTATGTAGCCCAAGTTGTTGCTCATCGGCGCCAGATAATCAAGACGGTCAGTCAACGGCAATGTCTGATGATAGGTGCGGTGTTCCGAAAGCTTCTCAACGCCACGGTGAAGAAAACCGATTTCTGGATCAATCTTGAGGATGTTTTCGCCATCCAGCTCGATCACCAGACGTAAAACGCCGTGGGTACTGGGGTGTTGCGGCCCCATGTTAATGGTCATAATTTCATTGTTAGCCATGTATAGCCTCGTCTGCTCGTTAAGTGCGTAATGGTTCTAATCAGGAAAGACGTCCCTTGTACGGCTCACGGCCTGGCCCCTGCAACGGGTAGTCCTTGCGAAGCGGGTATCCTTCCCAGTCAGGCGTCATCAGGATACGACGCAGATCCGGATGCTTGTCAAAACGGATGCCGAACAGGTCAAAAACTTCACGCTCAAGCCAACCAGCTGATCCATAGACCTGTGTCGCACTGCCGATCAGACAGTTTCCCTCAGCTACCGGGGCCTTAATCCTCAAACGATCCTTAAACGGCACCGATGTCAACTGATAGACCATCATAAAACGGTCAGCAGCCTTACCAAGATAGTCAATGGCTGTTACATCAGTCAGCATATCGAATTTGCACTCTTGCTTCAAAAACGAGAGCACTGCAACGATATCCTCTTTCTTGACTGTAACGATCCAGTCACCACGATCCTGCTTCACCTCCAGAATGGAGGCCTCGAACTTCCCTTGCAGTTTTTCAACGGCGCGATTTGTGTCTGCCATAGCGTCGAAACCTTTTCAGTAATAATGAATTCGTAGCAACCTAAAAAATCAGACCGTGGATACCCGCTCACCCAGGCCGAAGACGGAACCGAACGAGTTACTCTCCTGCATGATCTTATCCTGCAGTTTCATCAGACCATACAACAGAGCCTCAGGGCGGGGAGGACAACCCGGGATATACACATCAACCGGCAGCGCCTCATCAATACCCTGCACAACGCTATAGGTATCAAAAATTCCACCCGAACAAGCACAGGCACCCATCGCAATGACCCACTTAGGCTCAGGCATCTGCTCATACACAGTCAAAATCACCGGCAGCATCTTCTTGGTTACCGTACCGGCTATAATGATACAGTCGGCCTGACGTGGCGAAGCACGAAAAATAATACCAAAACGGTCAAGGTCATTGTGCGATGCACCAGTCGCCATCATCTCAATAGCGCAGCAGGCCAGACCGAAAGTCATAGGCCAAATGGAAGACTTCCTGACCCAGTTGACCAGCTTGTCAAGTGACGTAACCGTTACGTTACCACCGAGGGGCTGATTTACTCCCATTCCAGTGCTCCTTTTTTCCAGACATAGATATAACCGACAAACAGGATCACAACAAAGAGCCCCATCTCAACCAAGCCAAACAGGCCGAGCTTCTTATACAGGATCGCCCACGGATAGAGAAAAACAGCTTCTATATCGAACAAAATAAACAGCATTGCGATCATATAAAACTTGATCGGAAACCGTTCACGTGCCGTGCCGATAGGCTCACAGCCACACTCATACGGCGCCATCTTGACCTTGGAATACTTCTTCTGGCCAATTAACGAAGAAAACACCACCGACCCCAAACCGAAAGCAATCGCAATCAGGATCAGCAGTATAATGGGTAGATAGGTACCGAGCATTCGCTATTTCCTCCCCAACTCGTTCATTTCAATACGTTAGACGTATACTGTATACAAAACGCAGTAAACCTATTGCATTTCTGTGTCGATTGTCAAGCCCTTTTTAGCTTTTTTTTTCCAGTCAACAAATAGATTCCACATTCTTTTCTTCGCTAATATTACTACTCTTTTCTGCACATCCTTTCATTTATATATAGTTAACCTCTTCTAATATCAAGCATATACTGAACTTGAATTGACTTTTCACAACAGCTGAATGTACAAGATTCGTTCAATTATTTTCAATGGAGGCTACAATGAACCATACGCGTTCTCAGATGCTATTTGATCATGCTTGTCTGTCAATTCCCGGAGGCGTTAACAGCCCGGTCAGAGCTTTTAAATCTGTAGGATCAACCCCATTATTCATCAAAAGAGCCGCAGGTTCACGAATCTTTGACGAAGACCAAAACAGTTATATTGATTATGTCGGCTCGTGGGGCCCCATGATCTTGGGTCACTGTCACCCTTCAGTCGTTTCTGCTGTAAAACTTTGCATGGAGAATGGTTCCAGCTTTGGCGCACCAACAGAACTTGAAGTCACCTTGGCCCAAATGGTTATTGACGCAGTCCCCTCTATCGAGATGGTGCGGATGGTAAGTTCCGGCACTGAGGCGACTATGAGCGCAATACGCCTTGCACGAGGCTTTACTGGACGAGACAAAATTCTTAAGTTCTCTGGCTGCTACCACGGTCACTCTGATGCGTTGCTGGTTAAGGCAGGATCTGGCGCAGCCACCTTCGGAGTGCCCGACTCCCCAGGCGTGCCGGCTGATTTTGCAAAGCACACCCTTACCGCAGAGTACAACTCGCTTGAGTCTGTAAACCAATTAATTGCCGACAATAACGATCAGATCGCCTGCATCATCATTGAGCCGGTAGCAGGAAACATGGGAACAGTTTTGCCACGCCCCGGTTTTCTTGAAGGACTTCGTACGCTTTGCAGCAATAATGGAATAATTCTCATTTTTGACGAAGTTATGTCCGGTTTTCGCGTTGCTTACGGTGGTGCGCAAACACTGTATGGTGTCACGCCTGATATGACAACACTGGGTAAGATTATTGGTGGCGGTCTTCCGGTAGGAGCATTTGGTGGCCGGAAAGAGATCATGGAAAAGCTCTCCCCTTCCGGCGGCATTTACCAAGCGGGCACCTTGTCCGGCAACCCTCTTGCCATGTCTGCCGGGATAGAAACACTTAAATTGCTGCAGCAGGATGGCTTTTATTCTTCTCTTGAAGAAAAAAGCAGGCTGCTTTCTGAAGGTATTACCAATGCAGCCCGTGAAGCGGGCTACCCGATTTATTCAACACGTGTTGGCAGTATGTTTTGTACCTTTTTTACCCCTAACGAAGTGTACGACTGGCCTTCCGCTTCTGCTTGTGACACAAAGGCCTTTGCCCGATTCTTTTTGGCAATGCTGAATGAAGGAATTTATCTTGCACCCTCACAGTTTGAAACGGCTTTTATGTCTGCCGCCCACAGCGCAGATGATATTGACACAACGATTGCAGCTGCCAGCAAATGTTTCAAATTGATTGCTTGACCCATGAAGGTATTGACAGCCCATGATGCTCTGTGGTATTTGAAACAGGTTTTTGTATACAATTTTGAGTGGCCGGGGTGAGAAGTGAGCGAATTCCGTGATCTTTTTCGCAATCTGGCTATGG
>DZBJ01000155.1 GCA_022736275.1 Rikenella microfusus
ATCCGGTATATCTTGCCGTCAAAACTGGCGTTCCTTGCTTCCGGCCCTTCCTGAAGCTTCCTGTGCAGAAGCTTCACCGCGACGTTTTCCGGCTTAACGCCAAATACGATGCTGCCCTCGGCCTTTGACTCGCCGAGGAAGAAGCGCGATGACTGGGAACCGGGATACTGCCGCCTCGTTGAATTTTCAGTACTATTCCACGATATACCTTCCAGAACAATGGCAATGTCACCGGTAAAGGAATCTGCCAACTGTTCAATGTTCGACGTGGTCAGCTTCTCCACCATTTCATCGGCCTTCCGGTATTGTTCTGGATTTGACAGGCGGAACCTTTCCTGAAGCGATTTGAAAGGAATGTGACTGGCAAGGAATACCAGATACTTGTCGGCCGGTATGCTTTCCAGAAACTCCTTTGAAAGAGGGGCATTTATCGACCTGATTTCAGCCAGCAGAGCAGCACCGCTGACGCGCGCATCAAAGGTCGCTTTCCCATTAACGAAGTTACACGCGAAACCAAGGCTACTTCCACGATAGACATCTTGATGATACGGGTAGTTTTTCATCAGGGCCGACAGATCAGGCTGATTGACGACCCTTTCCAGATCAACGCTGATCAGGCAATCATCCGTGCCCTCAAGCCATCTCTTTTTCAGCGGATCACCAACAATGCTTTCCTCTTTTTTCATGGCCATGATCGCCAGTGCCCGCTGCTTACCCCTGCCTTTGGTGCCACCGGGATAGATCAGGGCAAAGGATTTGTTCCAGTAGAGGTAGGAGCCATCATCAAGCTTGAGGATTGAAACACCGGCCTCAGTTGCTACTGTGCCCGGCCTTAACTTTTGCAGGAATTCGGCAAAGCGGCTCTGGTTCCTGATACCGAACAGAACGCCGGTCCTGGCGCGGTCCCCATCATGGGTTTCGGTGAAAGCATAGACATCTTCAGCCAGATCGATGCCGCTTTCCTTCACCGGATTTGCCAACAGTTCATCGAAACGTGGGGACAACCGGCCGCCGATCTCCAGCAGTTTCTTGTAGACCGGATCGTCGGTGGCTCCTTTCAGCCCTGACTTCAGGAAGATCGAAGCGATATTGCTGCGTGTTACGGTAATTGCCGATTTGGGGATATGTTTCGCATGGGCTGGCTGGATATGAAAGAAGAGTTTGCAGGCGCTGACAAGCTCCGGCATGTAGATCAGGC
>DZBJ01000156.1 GCA_022736275.1 Rikenella microfusus
TGGAATGTCAATAAACCGACCCGCTCGATAAATAATTTCTATGAGCGCATCAAATGGTTGCAGCGGCAGGCATCAGCCTCCACAGTTTATGGCCTGAACGGTGAATTGTTCCGTGGAGTTACTCACCAAATTGCCTACTCATCACTCACAGGTGTCTTTGATGACAGCAATGCTATAACATTCAGCAGTGGAGGCACTGCTCAGATTCTGGCGGATGATGGTTCTGGTGTTATGTGGGTTCAGCTTCTTACAGGTGCCCCTCCTGTTGCCACCAATACTATCTCACAGACGGTGCCGGATGCGGCATCTGCTACTATCTCAACAATGACAGAGCGGACACTGAGCTTTCCGTCTTGTGGACAATCTACCGGTTCTGCTCTTCTTGGTGGCTATGGTTTTGGTGTTGAGACTGATGATCTTACCAGTAATGATAAGATCACGGCCCTTGATAATGTGCAACGTAATCCACCTAATAATCAGGTGTTCTATGTAAATGGTGTTGTTTCTACGGAAGATTACGTTCTTCTTGGATTGAAGAACGGAGGCAGTACTGATATAGATTCAGGTCAGTTCTTGTTGAGTACGGCTATTACAGGAGCTTCAACTTCTGTTGTTGCAAAAGTTGGAACAGAAACTCCTGGAACCAGTACAAAGTCTGCTTTGGATACACCGACTACTGGGACAATTCGTGTTGAAGGTGATGATGGAATTTACTACAGAGTACCTTATACTGGGTTCACTGTTCAGGCTTCCACAATTACCTTTACCGGCTGTTCAAGTTGTCCTACGGCAGCAGTCGATAATGATGTTTATATCAGTTACATTGACAAGCTGGCAGATGCTACTTCTCTCAGTTATTTGGCAACTTATCATTCAGACAGAGCTTTGTTTGGGCGTATTCGGGACGGAAAAACCACGCCTATTAAGACATTTGAAGGGACTGGTACTTTCGGCTCTGCCGGTGGTTCAATTTCGGTCTTGAGACAATCGGATGAATAAATGGCGAAGATAAGAGACTATGCAGTTTCTATTGAGACTGTTGCCGTTGCATCGATGGCAGTGGAGATGCCATTGCATGAGACTGGGGACTTGCTGCTGTTTTTTTTCAATAAGGACACAGCAAGTGGCGGGCCTGCTACGCCTTCTGGCTGGAGTACAGTTACTGGATTCACGAACCCTTTGAACT
>DZBJ01000157.1 GCA_022736275.1 Rikenella microfusus
AGTTACCTCGCTTGTAAGCAGTAAAGGCTCCAGATAGCGATACCTGGAGCCTTTTAAAGTGAAAACAGCAAATCATGAAACACAGAGCAACTGAGCAACAGAGGAAAAATGATAAATCAAAAGACTTTTAACGCAAAGGTTACAGACAAGACTCAAAGACGCAAAGAAAACAAAAAATTGGATTAAAACAATACTAATTTAGAAACGTTTTTAGCCTTTCTCTGCGTCTTTGCGTCTTTGCGTTAAAATGATTTTGACTGTTTTTCTCCGTTGCTCTGTTGCTCCGTGTTTCAAAAATGTCTTCGCCCTACAGCACCGCCTTCAGGTAGGTGGTAGTCAGATCCCGCTTTTCTTTTTCGATAAGAGCAGCATCCACCTCAACAAACCTCTCATCCGGGGTGATCTTGAACAACGGTTGTCCCTTCTGGACAATGGTGCCGTCGCCACCTTCCATAATGATCTTGTCAATGGTACCGGAAAACGGTGCCCGGATGGTGTTGAACATCTTCATAACTTCAATAATGTAGAGCGGCTGATCCTTCTCAAAGTGCATCCCCTCAGTAATAAATGGCGGCAGGCCCGGTGCTTCCTGACCATAGTACATACCGCCGCAGACGGCAACGATCTCATCAGCCTTGGTGGCTGGAGGCGGAACCAGGATTTTCTTCATCCGGGCCTGCAGATCAGGATCGGTCAGGTAGTCGGGGATCACCACCTCCAGATCATCCAGCACCTTCATATCCCAAAATTTTGTGTTCTCGCCAATCAGGAACAGCATACCCAGCATCTCAAGACCAACCTCGAAGCCGTAATGGGCTGAGCGGATCTGGTCCCACATCTCCTGATCAAAACCACCCTGAGGCTTGTCTTTGTGCAGGATCTCATTCAACTTATCATATTCGTCACGATCAAGATTGAAATGCTCACGGATCTTTCTTGAAAAATCAAGCCCCTGTTGCAGAAGCACCCGGTCATGATCCCAGATGATTTCAGCAGCCGGCTTATGGGGGCGGTAATCCATATGCAGGTACTCATAGGTATCCCGTAATACACCAAGCGGATTACGGAGCCAGACCACTTTACCCTGCTCAATCTTGAAGTTTTTGGTGTTAATTGAGAGCCAGCCTGAAAGCAGATGGGGATCATCCAGCAGACGCTCCATCGGACGGGTAATCAGGGTGCCTTT
>DZBJ01000158.1 GCA_022736275.1 Rikenella microfusus
CATGGTTCTTTTAAGTTTATGAATGTGACAGGAAGCGATTTTTCAATAGACAGTGTTCATCTTGATATAGAGCAAAAGCAACACGGGGTGAGATAATGGCAAGAAATACGGAAGAGGACTTTGACGCGAAGAAGGCAAAGGTCCCAGTGGTGCCAGTGGCAGCAACACCTGCCGTCAATCCAGCAACACCTGCCAAGGTCAATCCATTGGCAGGGGGGTCTATGCAAGGACTGCGCGAAGCGTCGGATAAAGTCCCCGGCGCGGCGTATATCAAGGATATTCCCGGCCAGATAATGGACGCAAGAGTGGCTGCTGGAGGGGTCCCTCACTCAGGTAATTTAACAGGCTATGGGGCTGTATTGGGGCAGGCTGTTAGGTCGGCGGCAGGAATCCCTATTGCTATTGGCGCAGATGTGTACGACAAGGCAAAATCCGTGGTTACATCTGCACCTGCAAGGCATCTCGCAGGGGGGATTGGCGATTTTGCTTCACAGCTTGCCACGGGAAAGCCTATGGAAAATAAGCCTTCTATCGCGCAATCCCTACCCCCCGGAGCTTCAAGTGAGGGCCGACCCAATACGCTTGACCCACGATTCCAACGGATGCAAAGTGGGCAGAGTGGAGTGTCACAGGCGCAGGTGCAAGAGGCATCAGGCGTTCAACCAGGTCAGACAGTAGTTAAAGAACCTAAAGCGTACTCAACTGACCAGATTCCAATGCTTGAGCGGACTTTGCCTGATGGGAATAGGGAGTTGTCTATTGGCGGAAATACACTTCGGACTAATCTGTCTGCGAATGACTTAGATATAAAACGGAACGTCGATGCCCTTAACAAGAGGGTGGCCTCGATGAATCCGGCAGATATAACACCTGAGCAAAGAGCGCAGATTCAAGGAATACGAGAGCAAGCGGGGTACATGCGCGGAGGCGTTAATAATACAGGGCAGGCTATAGCGAGGCCAACAGGGGCGGATGTATTGGCAGACAGACAACCTGGACAATCAGTAAAGTATAGTAATGGTGGACTTGATATTACACTTGCTCCAGGAACATCAAATCAAGAAATTGCCGATTTTACTGGAACGCATCGTGGAATAGTTAATGCCAGACAGGAGCAAGACAAGATAGATGCTGCTCAAGCAGCAAAATTACAAGCAATGAATGGTGGTCGTGGGCCTGGGCCAG
>DZBJ01000159.1 GCA_022736275.1 Rikenella microfusus
TTGAAGAACGCTACCGCGAAAAAATGGTTATCAAGCGGCGGCTGTGGAATCTCTATCAGAACAGCGCCGCGATCAGGGATTATATTGATGCTAACATACGTACCTTCAACGGTATAAAAAATGATCCCTGCAGTTACGATCTGCTGGATGGTCTGCTGCGGGAGCAGGTCTACCGTATTTCACATTGGCGTGTTGCCACTGAAGAGATCAACTACCGCAGATTTTTTGATATCAATTCCCTTGGAGCTATCCGGGTAGAGGATCCGGCTGTCTTTGAAGAGACGCACCGGTTCATCTTCAAGCTGATAGAGACCGGGAAGATTAGCGGCTTGCGTATTGATCATGCCGATGGACTGCATGACCCGGCAGACTATCTCAAGAGGTTGCAGGCTGGCTGTTTCCTGCACTGTTATAAAACTGCCGTTGATGGTCAACCTGCT
Source organism: Rikenella microfusus (assembly GCA_022736275.1). Lineage (GTDB taxonomy): Bacteria > Bacteroidota > Bacteroidia > Bacteroidales > VadinHA17 > SR-FBR-E99. The sequence continues at coordinate 441 of DZBJ01000159.1, forward strand.
GACCGTGATGCTGAAGCTGCCATACAGGAAAAATATGATCTGATTCTCAGGGCAGACCCTTCCTACAAACCGTTCTACATCGCCAGTGAAAAAATACTGCTCAAGTCAGAAAAACTGCCGGATGACTGGCCGGTTTCAGGCACCACCGGGTATGATTTCATCAACCAGGTAAATGGCCTGTTTGTAACTACTTCAAACGCCAGGGTATTTGAATCGCTGTACACACGTTTCATGCAACATCGCGTGGATTTTATGGAGGCCGTCTATGACAAGAAAAAACTGGTCATGCAGGTTGCCATGTCCAGTGAAATCAATATGCTGGCCCACTACCTCAATAAAATTTCCGAGCAGAACCGCCATACCCGTGATTTTACCCTGAACAGCCTGATAAAATCGATTGTGGAGGTGATTGCACATTTTCCGGTGTACCGCACCTATATCAACAGCTTTGATCTGTCCGAGCGGGACCGTCAGTATATTGAATCGGCAATCAGCCGCGCCAGACGCCAGAACCCGGCCATCAGTGACTCTGTTTTCGATTTTATTCGTGATGTCCTGCTGCTGAATTTTTACAGCGCCATGACCAAGAGCCAGAAACAGGCATGGCTTGATTTTACCATGCGATTTCAGCAAATTACCGGACCGGTTATGGCCAAGGGGGTCGAGGACACCGCCTTTTATCTGTATAACCGGCTTGTTTCTCTGAACGAAGTCGGAGGAAGCCCGGAGCGTTTCGGCATCAGTC
>DZBJ01000160.1 GCA_022736275.1 Rikenella microfusus
ACTGCAGGGCAATCGCATGAGAAATTCTAACCCGCCTTAAGAACTTTCAGGAGATAGTCATTATCCCATCCGGCTCTGTGTCTTCTGACAGCGATTCCTTTTTTCAGACTCTGCTCCTGACGAAGCAGATTGAGTGCGATATGCCGGATAACAGCAGGATTTTCAGCCGCATGACCTTTGCGTATCCGACACTGATCCTCCCGAAAAGTTACGTCCGAAACCCAACGAACACTGTTCTCTATACCCCGGTGACCGCGTACTGCCCGTCCGAATTGTTCGGCGTCAGATTCAAGGCTGGTAATGTAATACCGCGTTTCCCTGCTGACCTTTCCTTCCATATCACGTTCTGACTTCACCATACCGATACTCTTTATATTTTTCCATTTTTCCTTCCCGAAAAGCCGATCAATATCAGACGTTATCCGATATTCACGAGTCTCTGTTCTTCCATGATCCTTTTCCATAGTCTTGTCGCTGTCATAAGAAATCTCTTCAAAGTTCCTCTCTGACGCATCCTCAGAAAACAGCTTCACATCCTCATAAAGACTTTTCTGATTCCCTTTAAGTGCAAGGACATAATCGCCACCCTTATCTGTGATCTGAGAAGCTATTTCCTTCTGAGTGCCCATAGCGTCTGTTGTTACAATACAGTCTCTGATTTCCGACACCTTCAGAAGTTCGGGAATTGCCCTGATCTCATCGGAATTTTCATCTGTTCCGACCCGACCTGAAACCACACGATTCTCTGATGCCCATGCGCTGACCATATGAATCGCAGCTTTTTCTGATGAACGATCATAAGAATTGCACAGTGTCTTCCCATCAATAGCTATCTGTCCTGTGGCTGCCTCAGACACAGATCGGATCCGGCTGAGAAAACAATGTTCAGACTCTGATACGGATAATACTGCAAACACATTGCCGAAAGTATCATGAGACGGTATGCCGGATGGCAGTTCCGAAAAATTCTTCAACCATTCATATTCCGCTTTTCCATACTCTGCCGCTTCTGTCCGACCGTCTGCTCCGCTGAGTACGGCACATATCGTAATCACGATTATATCCGTAAGCTTATGCCTTACCTTGTAGTGTATACGGGGATCGGTAAGGGATGAGAAATGTTTCTCTGTTGTTGCTGCCGAAATCTCCTGCATCTTCGGATTCCTTTCTGAAAAGTTTCGGCA
>DZBJ01000161.1 GCA_022736275.1 Rikenella microfusus
TTGCCCGGGCCTTCCTGGGGCTGACAGCACTACTGCTGCTGGTACAATGGCAGCGAAAACCAAAACAACCGTGATATTACTTTACTAAGCTGGGAAAGAAGGCGCAGCTGCCGGGATTCGCTATGAATGATTATTCCATTGATCAACTTGTCAACACCCAGCAGATAGAACAGCTCCTTGAAGCTCATGTCCTGATTTCAGGCATTCCCTGCGGCCTGATGGATAACGATCAAAACATCATCGTTGGTGCTGGGCTTCAAGAAATCTGCGCGTGCTACCATTGGGGCAACCAGAAATCCTTTGCCCGTTGCTGGCGTAACGATCCTGATACGAAAGAAGAGCTACGCCTATTCACTGGTGAGCGTTTTGAATGCCGCTGTAAAAATGGTATGATCAACATAGCAATTCCGATCATCATTGAGGGCAAGCGCCTTGGAGTACTTTTCTCCGGCCAGTTCTTTTATGATAATGAACCGCCCGACCTGGACTGGTTCCGTCAACAGGCTGAAGAACTCGGCTTTGATGTTAAACCGTACCTTGCAGCAGTCCATCAGGCACCTGTATTCAATCATACACAGGTTGACAACACCATGCGCTTTCTGCACCAGTTGGTGCAACTGCTTGCAGAGACCGGGCTGGTCAATCTCAGGCGGAGACAGGAGTTAGAAGAGCGTAACCAGCTTACCCAAGAGTTGTTTGTTCTCAACACTGCCATAAATCATGCTGGAGAGGCGTTTTTTCTCATTGATGACCGACAATGTTTCAAGTATGTCAATGACGCAGCCTGCCGTTCATTAGGATACAGCCGGGATGAATTGCTTAACCTGACAACCTTCGATATTGACCCAGACATTACCCCCGAAACTCTTGCTGAAATTAAAGAGCAGTTTGATCGAGGTATGTCGCTTGCTGTCGAGTCCCGCCACCGTACCAAAGACGGAAAAATATTTCCGGTAGAAATTACCGGAAACTCATTCAAGTACAACGGAACCAGGCTGGGGCTGATTACAGCCCGTGATATTACTGAACGTAAACATGCGGAAGCTCTGTTGCGTCAACGAGAACAGGAGTTCCGTACCTTAGCGGAAAATTCTCCCGACAATATCGTGCGCTACGATACCAATTGCCGCATGATCTACCTCAACCCCCGGATGGAAAAGACCCTGGGAATTTCGG
>DZBJ01000162.1 GCA_022736275.1 Rikenella microfusus
TCTTGCGGCGTCTCATAAAGAAGAGACTGGTGCAGCCGGTGAGCAGCATGAGAACAGAAGGGGGAACGGGGACGTTTACATCATATACGATCGTATCGGCACCTGCTTGGAACCGAAGATAAGTACCTTTCGGATTAATGACCCCAACATTATAACTGAATGTCAACGTAGAATTTTGGCTTCCCATACCGACTATTTCCGCATAAGTATAAGTGCCATTAATTGCATCGCTCCAAGACCCAGATGCATCAGCAGGATTATCATTTAACCAAGCCCACACCCTGAGCCGACTCCAGGCCCGTGCCCAGCCATATTCGGCGTTATCGCCATCAGCGTCATCAAAATCCACCTTTAAGGAATAAGGGACGGTAAAGGTAACAGCACCTGTTGATGTCACCTCATAGCTCTGATCTTTTCGAGCCCGGGCCTCTGCCGAATAGTCGCCATAATCACCTGACATAAATTGGACCTTACTCATAGCAGAGACGCCATAGACGCTCCCATTATCAGTCCTTCCTTCCGATTCAGCTGCACCATTTAGCTTACTTGGTGCGTAGGTATCATGACCATCCTTTACATAGACATCCTTCCAGATTGGCTGGTTATTAATATTCCAGAAATTGGCTGTTCGCGCATGAGACTGGCTATCAAAAGTGGTATATGGTGGGTTAATACTTGCACCCCCCCCAGTTACGCTCAACCCACCCCAATCAAGAGATGAAGTAGCAATAACCGAGCCATCCAAAGCACTCGATGCATGAGCTTCCAGGAAAGAAAATACCAGAAGAGAAATGGAAAACACTAAAATCTTTTTATTCATAATAAAATCCTCTATAAATAGTAGGTTAATATCCTCTAACTATCAGAATGGTGGCTGTAGCGGTAGCGGTGGCGGAGAATCACCTCCACCGTCATTGTTAATCCCCGCATTATTATTAATGGGTACAGTTACGTCACGTGTCACAGGTGAGTCGTCCCTGTCCCAACCAGGTATAATGGGTACAGTTACGTCACGTGTCACAGGTGAGTCGTCCCTGTCCCAACCAGGTATGAGCTTTATCGGTTCCGGCTCTGGAATTGGGTCTGGATCCGACGCCGGAATCAGTGTCGGCTCTGGAATCGGCGGTGGCGGGAGCGGGGCGGAGACGACCACCCCTACCGGGGCCAATGGGCCGG
>DZBJ01000002.1 GCA_022736275.1 Rikenella microfusus
ATCAGGGGCAGCCATGAAAAGAATGGAAAAATTGCTTTTGGACAGTAAAAAGCATTTTAAAGTATCGTGGCATTGTATGTATTTAAACTCACTCCGCCAGAAACTTCATGTAAATATAATAAAAATAAATAACAATAAAAACTTCTCCGGTGACGATGCAACTTGCATAAATTTGCTGCGTCATTGGAACATAACAACCTGAGAATTGCCGACACCGGATTTGCACATACATGACAGCCTCATAAACGAGTGCCGCAGGGGAAGCCGGAGAGCCCAGTTCAGGCTGTACGAACTCTATTCTAAAGCGATGTTGAACACGGCATACCGGATAACAGGGAACAGGGAGGAGGCTGAAGACATGCTTCAGGAAGCCTTCACTGACTGCTTCCGGAATATCGGATCATTCCGCACGGATTCCACTTTCGGCGCATGGCTTAAAAGCATTGTGATCAACCGGTGTATCAGCAGGCTGCGCAAGAGGGAGGCCGAACTGGTTTACATCGATGACTACAGCCCCCATGAGATCCGCGAGGAGGAGCACGAGGAGGTTAACTGGCCCGATCCTGCGGTGATAGCGAAGGCGGTGGAGAGGCTCCCTGACGGATACAGGGTGGTCTTCAGCCTCTACCTGCTGGAAGGATATGATCACAGTGAGATTTCCCAGATACTGGGGATCTCGGAGTCGACATCCAAGACACAGTATTCAAGGGCAAAGGAAAAACTGAAAAAGATTCTTTTAACAACCCGGAGAGATGGATAAACTTGAGAAGCATATAAAGAGCATCAGGGAGAGCATGGATATCCATGAACCCGATCGCAACCTGTGGAACAGAATTGAAAAGGATCTGCCGGCAGGAGAGCGGCGCCTGCGGGCATTCCTCTGGAAAGCTGCAGCGGTGATCATCGTGATCGGGGCAGGACTGACCCTGGTTTACAGATCCGTGGAGTCATTCGGACTGAAAAACAATCCTGAGATGAGGCTGGTCAGGGAGACAGACATCTACTACAACAACCTGATCATCTCCCGGTACGAGGAGGCTGAGCCGATGCTCACCTCGAACCCGGATGTAAAAAGTGAACTTACTGACGGCATGAATGAACTTGACAGCCTTTCAATGCAGATACGCAAGGATCTTCGCGACAGGGCTGCAAACCGGGAGGTGATTGAAGCACTGATACACAACTACAGGTTGCGTATTGAACTTCTTGAAGACATGCTCTCCGTTATGAGAGAAGCGGAACAAACAAACAATCCAGAAGAGACCTATGAACTGTAAAGCATTTTTCATTGCGGCCTCCCTGCTTATTGTGAGCACAGCGGCATCAGGCCAGAAGGTCACTGACAGCAAGACATTCAGCAGATCATTCGAAACTGCGGAGGATGTTATTATTGAGGTAACCAACAAGTATGGCAACATCCAGATCAGCCACTCAAAGAGTGACTCGGTGACAATAAGGGTTGAGGTGGAGGCTTCATCGGATACTGAAAGCAAGCTGAAAGGCCTGTTGTCAGAAATCGACATAAACATATCAAGATCGGAGAACAGGATCATTGCCAGTACTGAGGCAGCAAAGAGCGTAAACGCATTTTTGGAGACCTTCAAGGGACTTACCAGGAGCTTCATTAAATATGACACAAGACTACAGATCAACTATTTCATAGAATGTCCTCCCCGGACGCGATTGCGTATAGAGAACAGTTACGGAGATGTTTTCATCGCTGACCATACACCTGAACTGAGTCTGACGCTTGCAAACGGTTCTCTCGCTGCCGGGGCGATTGATAAAGTCAGTCAGATGAACCTGACATTCTGCAAGGCTGAAATCAGGAATATCAGGGAGGGCATCATATCACTCAACTATGGCGAGATGAATTGTGACAGTGCAGGCACCATATCACTCGTTGCAGTGGCCTCAAAAGCCAGATTCGGATCAGTAGGCACGGTAAACCTTGACTCAAAGCGTGATGATATAACTTTCGAGGTGGCAGGGGTTATAAGAGGGTCAGGGTATTTCAGTGACATAAAGGTCTCATCGCTTAAACATGAAGCCGGACTGGTACTTAAGTACGGAAATTTTTCAGTGAACAGCCTTGCCCCGGGCTTCAGTCTCATCGACCTCAACACCTCCTACACCGATGTTGATTTCTATGTTGAAGAGAAGTCGTCATATGATCTTGAGATCAGGCATACCAATGCATTCGTTTCGCTGCCCGGCATAACTCCGGAGCCCGGCCGCACCACTGTCAATGAGGAGAGTAAGATATACCTCACAACGGGCAGATACGGAAATTCGCCTGAGGAATCGCGCATCAGGATTGAGGCAACCCGCGGAGAGATAAGGATTGTACAGAAATAATCAGTGCGGCATGCAACCTGAATGCTCAAATTGAGTCTTTAAACAGTGAATTAAAAACAAAGAACCAAACTCACCAGACTGATCCCAAACAAAATTACGAATGAAAAGAATTCTACTCTTTGTCAGCATTTTGATGATCCTCGCGGTAATGCCGGCTTCAGCTCAGTTCACAAACCAGCAGGCCGGAATGAGGTTTGGATATACCTTCGGGATGTATTACCAGGTGACTTCACCGGCAGGTAATTCGGAGGTGGGAGCCCTCATCATAGCCTCGTTCAGAAAAGGTGGCCTGCAGGCCACAGGAATAAGGATAGCCTATGAATATGCGCTCGGGTCACTTTCTCCTGATTTCAGGCTGGTATGGGGGTACGGGGGCCACGTTGGCTTCATGGTAACTGACGACATCAGCAGTATGGGCAGAACCTACAACTTCCCTGAGGAGAGATTCCTCCCCCTGATAGGTGCTGACGGATATGCAGGCATTGAATATACCATACCACCGATACCTGTGACGCTGACACTCAGTTACAAACCGTTCGTTGAAATGGCTATGCCTGCTTTCTTCAGGGTTGTGCCATATGATTTCGGATTCTCGGTGGCTTATAAATTTTAATAATCAGTAAAACAGACATATATGAAAAAGATTCTTTTAACAGTGGCGGTCATTTTATCGATCAGCGGCATTCTCTTTTCACAGGAGGTGACAGATGAACCAAAGAAACCCGGTCAGATGAGGACTCTTACCGGTCCGGAGCATACCGGCGGCGGCTATGGAGCATTTACTGCCGGCTATTCTGTCATACAGGAAAGGCATGCCTATGAATTCGGCTTCCGCGGCATGTGGGTGATTAACCATTCTATTGCAATGGGTTTTGGCGGTACCGGTTTTGCCAACCAGGCTATGTACAACCCTGTCAGCGGTTCAGATAATTTCCTTACCGGGGGTTACGGAGGGTTTATCATTGAGCCCATTGTGGCCCCGATGTACCCTGTGCACCTTGCCTTTCCCATCCTAATTGGCGGAGGCGGAATCTCGTACGTGGAAACCAACTGGGAAGAATTTGACAATTTCGTCATGGCCACGGATTTCTTCATGATCATCCAGCCCGGAGCGGAGCTTGAGCTCAATGTCACAAGATTCTTCAGGATAGGACTGGGTGCCACTTACAGGTTCCCCACGGATTTCAATGCGACCACCACTGAAACGCCTGAGCTGAGTCCCCAGGATCTTAAAGGGTTCAGCTATTCACTCTCATTCAAGTTCGGGAGGTTCTGAAACGAAAAGAGGCACCGCGCGGTGCCTCTCTCGTTTTATGACAGGTCTATCTCATTTCCGTCACGGTCAAAGAACCCGTACTCAAGGAGGTGATATGACTGTATGGCCTGAACCTTTATGTTCACCCCGTACTTCTTGTTGATCTTACCTATCATAGAGAAGAGTCCCTCCTTAAGATAGGCTGACACATACGGGTGAGTGCGGAGTATAAACTTCCGGGTCTTCACCTTCTCAATAATGGTTGAGAGTGTACGTTCAATCTCATCGGTCAGAAGAATGGTTGATGTTGTCTTCCCCTCTCCCCTGCAGACAGGACATTTCTCGTCGGTGACGATAGTCATTTCCGGCCTTACTCTCTGGCGGGTAATCTGCATCAGTCCGAATTTACTGAGGGGCAGGATATTGTGTTTAGCTCTGTCGTCGCTCATCAGTTCCTTCATCCTGTCAAAGAGGGCCTGCCGGTTTTCATTCGACTGCATGTCTATGAAGTCGACCACGATGATGCCACCCATATCTCTCAGACGGAGCTGCCTGGCTATCTCTCTTGCAGCCTCGATGTTGACGGAGAGGGCGTTCGACTCCTGGTCAGCGCCTGATTTTGATCTGTTGCCGCTGTTAACGTCAACCACGTGCAGTGCTTCAGTATGCTCAATAATAAGGTATGATCCGCCCTTGAATGATATTGTGCGGCCGAAGAGCCCCTTTATCTGACGGCTTATGCCATAATGGTCAAAGATCGGGTATTGCTCCTTGTATACCTTTACTATCTTTTCCTTTTCAGGGGCTATCTCCCTGATATAACTTCTTACTTCGCCGGCTATCACTTCATCATCAACGATGATGTTGCTGAAGTCGGTACTGAGAATATCCCTGAGGATTGTTGTTGTGCGGTTCATCTCGCCGAGCAGCAGCCTTGGCTGCTTGATCTCCTTGCGGACAGAACCGAACGCCGTTTCCCAACGGTTTAACAGCTCCCTGAGCTCTGCATCGAGGGCTGCAACTTTCTTGCCTTCGGCGACGGTACGTACAATGACGCCGTAGTTCTTGGGCTTGATGCTCTGTATGAGCAGCTTGAGGCGGTTACGTTCATCGGGGTTCTCTATCTTCGAAGAGACGGAGACCTTGTCTGCGAAAGGCATGAGCACCAGGTTTCGCCCTGCAATGCTCACTTCCGATGCCAGCCGCGGTCCCTTGGTGGAGATGGGCTCCTTGGTTATCTGCACAATGACTGTCTGACCTGAAGTCAGAACATCGCCTATTTTCCCGTCCTTATCGATATCAGGTTCAGGTTTGAACTTTGACACCGACGTCATCTTCAGCTTGCCCTGTACGGCCTGTGAATAATAACGGTGGAGGGTCCTGAACTGGGCTCCCAGATCAAGATAGTGCAGAAAAGCATCCTTTTCGAAACCTACGTTGATAAACGCTGCATTCAGTCCCGGCATTATCTTTTTTACCTTTCCAAGGTAGATGTCGCCGACAGAGAATTTTACATTCCGCTTTTCCTTATTTAACTCGACAAGTTGCTTGTCCTCAAGAAGTGCTATGGATATCTCAGAATCGCTTACGCTGATTATTAAATCCTTACTCACATTCCGGAATTTGTTAATACACTGATAGTCCTTTTTAAAATGCAACTAACCTAAAGACCAGTGGATCTTTAGGTTAGGTTTCAAGATACAGACTATGCATTATATGCTATTTCTTCTTCTTATGCCTGTCTTTCCGCAAACGCTTCTTACGTTTGTGGGTAGCCATTTTATGCCTTTTTCTCTTTTTACCGCTTGGCATATTGTTACTTCTTAACGTGAGATTTGACTTTGGTTATAAAGGTCTTGGCCGGTTTGAATGCCGGGATGTTGTGTGCAGGAATAATAATAGTGGTATTCTTAGAGATGTTCCTGGCTGTTTTCTTTGCGCGTTTCTTCACGATAAAGCTGCCGAAACCCCTGAGATAAACATTATTGCCGGCAACCATAGAGTCTTTTACTGATTCCATAAATGCCTCAATGGTCTTCTGCACGGTCACTTTTTCAATTCCAGTGTTCTTGGCAATTTCGTTAACAATGTCTGCTTTTGTCATTTTGCAAGAATTTTAAATTCAACAAATTATTTTGATGTCTGTTTTTTCAATGTGCAAATATAAAATTTTATTTATCAATTACTGTTGATATAATTTTTTTTTCGCTCCGAATACTCTGATTTTTTGATACCTATAAAATATGAGCATTAAATCAGTCGCATTTTACCCCGCCTGACCTGACCTGCCGCGGGGTCTGATAACCTCACCTGGCCTTCACAGCAATTTTTTTTTGTAACTTTACATCCTTCCAAAAACAGAAACCAATACTAAACCTATGTCGTTCAATAAAGTAATACTGGTAGGCAACGTCGGTAAAGATCCCGAGATCCGGCGTTTTGAGAATAACATTAAGGCATCATTTTCTCTTGCCACAAGTGAGACATACACACCCAAGGGCGGAGACAAGGTGACGCAGACCGAATGGCACAATATCGTGGCGTGGCGGAGGCTGGCCGAACTGGCTGAGAATTACATCCGCAAGGGTTCACAGGTACTGATTGAGGGCAAACTGCGCTATCGCTCCTATGATGACCGTGACGGGAATAAGAAATATATCGTTGAAGTTGAGGCTGACGTGATACAGCTTCTCGGCCGCAAGCCTGACGGTCAGAACCAGCAGGGTGGTCAGGGAGCTCAGAATAACAGCGGCAGCTATGCTCCCCCTTCACATCCCTCATCAAATGCCGGTGACGGCATAAATGAGGATCTCACCACGCGTGATACGGCAGATGACCTTCCCTTCTAGTTAAACAAACGGACTGATTTTGGAGACGATACTGTCAGGTACCCTTTCCGGGTTAATTACAGTGACTGCAATGACAGAAACGACGGTTTCCCTTGCAACGGAAATAATTATTCTTTTGCTTCTTCTGACAGTCTCTGCTCTTATCTCCGGGGCTGAGGCAGCTTATTTCTCTCTCACACCCGGGGATCTGGAAAAACTGCAGGGCGAAAAGTCAGGTCGAGCCTCCGCCGTCATGTCGCTTCTTTCAAAGCCTGAGAGGCTGATGAATACAATCCTTGTCTCCAGGAACATAATCAATATTGCCATAATAATCCTTTTGGTCCTTCTCATCTCAGGGCACTTCAGTCCGGGCAGCAACCCCATCGTCACATTCCTGCTGCAGGTGGCAGCCATCACATTTATCCTGCTGTTCTTCTCTGAAATCATACCCAGGATGCTGGCATCGCGGTACAGGCTCAGGTTCGCCCTTATGGCGGCACCTGCCCTCAGGGTCACCTCCGTTATATTCAGGCCGCTGGCATCACTGCTCTCCTCCTCCCTCTCTGTCATTGAGAGATCAAAATCAAGGGAGAGCAGCCTCAGCATTGACGATCTATCCGATGCCCTTGACCTGACCTCGTCGGAGATCAAGGATGACAGGGATCTCCTCAAGGGGGTGGTGAGGTTCGGGAACATAAACGTCAGCGCCATCATGTGTCCGCGCATGGATGTGACGGCCCTCGACATACAGATAGGCTTTCACTCAATCATGCCCGAGATTGTTGAATCGAACTTTTCCCGTATCCCGGTATATGCCGGCTCATTTGACCATATCAGGGGCATCCTTTTTGTAAAAGACCTGCTGCCCCATCTGGGCAAGCCTGACACATTCAGGTGGCAGTCGCTCATCAGACCTGCCTACTTTGTTCCGGAGACAAAGATGATCAGCGACCTGCTGAATGAGTTCCAGACAAAAAAGATACACATGGCTATTGTCGTCGACGAATACGGTGGCACCAGCGGACTGGTTACCCTGGAGGATGTTCTTGAGGAGATAGTAGGTGACATCACCGACGAAACCGATGAGGAGATACCTCTTTACAGGAAAACGGGCGAAGGAAGCTGGAGCTTTGACGGGAAGATACTTATCAACGACTTCTACCACATCACCGGAACGGAGAATGACCCCTTTGCAGATATCAGGGGTGACTCTGAGACTCTCGCCGGCCTCCTGCTGGAGCTTCTCGGAGAGATACCGGCCAGGGGGAGGTCGATATCCTCAGGAGGCTTTAAGTTCACCATTGAGACTGTCGAGAAGAGGCGCATAAGGGAGATAACTGTTGAAAAGAAAGGAACGGCTCTATGAGAAACCTGATTGCTGCAGTGCTGCTGGCGGCAGCTCTTCTTACCACACGGTGCGGACAGCCTGCGGTGCCAAAGCCGGCAGGCTATTTCAGGATAGACCTTCCGGAGAAGAGCTACATTCCTTATGAAACCCCCTGCTCATACTCCATTGAATATCCCGTCTACGGAAAGATAAACCTCAGGCCTGCGGTTGCGACAGATACATGCTGGACGGATATTGAATTCCCGTCTTTCAGGGCAAAGTTGCACCTCACCTACTTTGATCTTCACGGTAATCTCGCCTCCCTTACGGAGATGTCACGCGAACTCGCCTACAAGCATACCATCAGGGCAGATGCCATTGATGAGCGGGTATGGGCAGACGACTCGGCGCATGTCTACGGCATCCTATACGACCTGAAGGGCAATACGGCATCAGCCGTGCAGTTCTACGTCACCGACAGCACCAGGCACTACCTGCGCGGCTCGCTCTATTTCATGGCACAGCCGAACGAAGACTCCCTGATGCCGGTGATCAGCTTCCTGAGAGAGGACATTATTCACCTTATCGAGACGATGAACTGGAGATAAACCATGGGCTGCATAACAAAACACTACCTTAATAAGGATACTGTCATCGGAGTCTGGAAGATCGAAGAGGACCTCCCAACTCTCCTTGAGATGGTGGAAATGAGCCCTGAGGATAAAAAGAGATATGAAATCTACCGCAGCACCTCACGGAAAACGGAGTTCCTGAGCGTAAGGGCCCTGCTGGCGGAGATGCTGGGACGGGAGGCAAAGATAATCTATAACAAGAATAACAAACCCTTCATAAAGGACGGATCACATTTCATCAGCATTACCCACTCGAACAAGCTGACAGCAATACTCATCAGCAGGAATGAGAGGGTAGGCATTGACCTGGAGTACATGAGGGTGAATATCAATGCCTTTGCATCAAAGTTCCTCAACCGGAGGGAGAAGATCACCCGACGGTGGGCTGACCGAACATATCACCTTTATATCCACTGGTGCGCCAAGGAGGCCATGTACAAGATCTGTGACAAGGAGGGTATCAACATTGTCAATGACATCACCATTGAACCCTTTACCGTGCAGGAATCGGGAGAGATAAGGGGCAGCGTGAAGAATGAGAGGATTGTTGATCAGTTTACCCTCTGTTATGCAAGATACGATAACTACACCATTGTCTGGACCAAAAAGAAGCATGAGAGTTGAGATTCCCTGCAGAAAGAGAAAGGTTGTAGCGCAGCTCATTGACCCTGACAGGGCCGGAGATGATACACTTGAAGCGGTTGCCCTGCATGCCGCAGAGGCAAAGGTTGACCTTTTCCTTGCAGGAGGAAGTCTGACTCATATCCCGATTGGCCCGGTGATCAAAAAACTGAAGCAACTCACCGGCATACCCGTCATCCTCTTCCCCGGTAATCTTACACAACTCACCGCTGAAGCTGATGCCATACTGATGCTGTCACTCATCAGCGGCCGCAATCCCGAACTTCTGATAGGCAATCATGTGATAGCCGCTCCGCTTCTAAAACAGATACGTGACAGCGTCATACCCGTGGGTTATATACTGGTTGACTGCGGCGAGGCTACCTCGGTAGGGTATATGAGCCAGACCTCCCCGATACCTTACGGCAAGCATGATATCGCTGTTGCCACCGCCCTGGCAGGAGAGATGCTGGGCATGAGGGCAATATATCTTGAGGCAGGCAGCGGCGCCTCAAGGCCCGTTGACCCTTTAATGATTAGTGCGGTGAGATCAGAGATTACAATCCCTCTCATCACCGGAGGTGGCCTTGATTCCGCTGACAAGATCGATAAGGCTTTTACCTCCGGGGCAGACATGGTGGTGATTGGAAACGGGTGTGAACAGAATCCGTCCCTGATAGGTGACGCCTGCCGCATAAGAGACAACCACAACAGGCATCTGCTCAGCGTCTGAGGACAACAGCCCCGTCAGGCTATCTGAACAGCTCATGAAGGGGATCGCCGCTGGCAGCATTCGGCAAAGGGATCCTGCACAGTACCGAGAGGGTTACGGCAATATCCCTGGTGGTCACGCTGCGCGTGACGGAGGCCCTGCTGGCCGTCCACCCGTACCAAATAAGAGGCACATGGCTGTCATACTCATAGGGAGAGTTATGACCGGTAACATTGTCAGTCTTCTCAACCCATCCGGGATTAAGAGCTATCATCACGTCACCCGACCGCTGCTGGCTGAAATTATTGTTCATCTTAAGGAGCAGACCGCCTGAAAAATCACTCATCTCAAAGGCGGAGGTGGGTACGGCAGCAGCTATACCCGAGAACTGGACCATGAATCGCGCCGTCCTCATCTGTATTTCTTCAAGGCTCATCTTTGCATCTTCTATCAGGCCCCGGTTCAGAAAGATCTGGTTGTCAAAGAACCCCTTTACCCAATCGCCCTGCCCGTAAATGGCGTTGAGATAACTGCGGAGGAGCTGAAGAGACTGGTTCAGCCTGAAATACCCTGAAGGTACCCTGCTCTTTTCAAGCAGCGCAGGTATCTCTGATACCCCGTGAGCGGAGACAAAATAGACCAGTACATTCTTCTTGCCCAGCGATTTATCTATCCTGTCAAGCAGTTTGCCGATATTCTGGTCTAGTCTCAGCAGTGCATCGGTTGCCTCCACGGAGGAGGGGCCGAAGCGATGGCCGATGTAATCAGTTGCGGAATATGTAATTGCAAGATAATCAATTATATCGTCCTTCCCAAGCTGTTCGTTCTCAATCAGTCTGAGGGCGAGATCGGTGGTGAAGTCATCTGCATATGGCGTCTCGCGCAGGAGTGAGTAATCCCGTGTGATGTTCAGGAGCTTTCCTTTGGTTGACATCTCCCGGAGGTTATAAGGGAACCATGTCTGGCTGTTAAAGCCTCTCTCAAGGGCACTGGTATCAGCCTGGCATCCCGGGTAGAGAAGGGGATCAGTCAGGGGCTGCCACGGATTGTTCAGATATTGGCCCGGGAGGAGCATGGCGTTAAGGTCCATAAGCCACGGGGGAAGCGATTGCATGTAATAATTGCTGCTCATCCATGTGCCTGTGCGGTCGTCATACCAGTAGGCGCCGTCAGCAGCATGCCCGGCGGTAAGTATTGCACCCATCTCCCTGATGCCGATGCCGTAAACCCTGGAACCTCCACAGGCCGACATCTGCAGCTCGTCAGCGAATGAAGACGACAGAAGGTTGGCGGGAGAGAAAAGCCCGGTCTCAAAACTGCCCCCCACAGCACCGGCTCCGGGATCCTGGACACAGAAAATCATCTCGTCATTGAACGGATGGAACCAGGTGTCAGAGGTGATGCCGTGAACTGAAGGTGTGGCACCGGTGGAGATGGTGGCAAAACCAGGTGCTGCCTGGGTCGACAGGTAATCAATCGATGCGTTGCGGTAATAGGTGCCTTCGCTTACCATCCTCTTAAGTCCTTTGTCAGTGAGGATACTCCATACCCGCTCAAGCTGATCATACCGCAGCTGCTCAACGATGATGCCGATGACCAGCTTTGGCTTATCCGGTGGTATGTATGCCGATTGGGCGCCTGCAGCCAGAGAGATGAGAAGGAAATATAGTATGGTGAATGTCTGCTTCATGATTGCCGGGTGCGTGGAAATAATTAAGCCCCAAAAATACCGGTTTTGACCTTATGTGCAAGGCTGAAAAACAAAGATATCAACACAAGGTCTCACTTATATCAACCGTATGATTACGGTCCTGCCCCTCAGCCATGGTCCCCCGGGTTCCTTTCTGACTGATATGACATAGACTCCCGAAGGCAGCGAAGTGAAGTCGCAATTGATTGGTATGCCCGGATGTGCCGTGGTTTGAAAGCTTTTGACGGGAGCTCCGCCGGTGCCGGTAACGGTTACCGTTACTTCTCCCGTGACGGTCACAGGCAGCATAATGCTGAAGGTACCGTGGGAGGGCACAGGCCAGATCAGGAGACCTGACTCAGGCGGGGCAGGATAAACAACAACAGCCTTCTGCAGCTGAATATCCTGTGACACAACACTGTTCCATCCGGTGATCTCAGCGTTAAATGTATAAGATTGGTAACCGGGGCTTGAGACGGTGATATTCCAGGTGCCGGGAGCAAGGTACCTGTAGTATCCGCCTGTCAGGGTGTCAGACCAGACGTGTGATGAATCAGTATCATGTCCCCCGATGAATATCCTGGCGCTCAGAGGGTCGCCCGTTGCCGCGTCAGTGACGGTGCCCCTGACTCCATTAAGGGCCTCGGCAATATACCTGACCAGTGAACGATAGTTCCAGTTCCACAGGGTCTCAAGGTTTGATCCGGGCGTCATCCTTGTTTCGTCGAGTTCAATGGTCACCTCCCTGCCACTGAGACCCCATGTGATAAAATCCTGCCTCCCTCCCCTGACGATATACCATGTCCATCCCCTGGTCACCCCGTTGTCAAGGAAGGTCATATAACCGGGTGCGGCGTGCAGGTGTACCGTATCTGCATAGCGTCTGCTTATATCATTGAACCATTCGTCGTCAGCATGAAGCCTTGTCCACTTGTCCCACGGATAGTTCACCACCTCGGCCCCGGAGTGGAGGTTCACTGACAGGGCAAATCGTTTCTCCTCCATGAAGGAGATCATGTCAAGTGTCTCCTTCTGCAGCGGAGGGGGAGAGGTTACTTCCGGATCAGGAAAGTTCCGGTTGAGGTCATAGCCGTTGCTGTTTGCCCTGACGGGGTTTATAATCGTGTCATTGTACCGGTACATGCCGTCAGGATTGGCAAGCGGGTTGATCCATATCTCCAGACCCGAGACGATGTCCGAGACCAGTCCGCCCGCGGCGCTTTCCGAAGCAAGGTATTCCGCCAGCCTCATCAGCAGGACAAAGCCGGCAGTCTCATCACCGTGGATGGAGGAGCTGAGCATCACGGCAGGCTCCTGTTCATCGGCAGAGGGATTGTCAGATATCTTCATCACCAGCACGGCCCTGCCGTCTATGCTGAACCCTATGGTGTCAAGCAAACAGACAGACGGCCACTGGTCGGCGATTTTGTGCATGACAGTGTCATAATGTTTCCATGTGGGGTATGTCTGCCAGAGCATCGCTTCGGCTGCGGAGGAAGCTGTGTAGAATCCCTTGCGTGGTTCAGGCAGGGCAAGCCTGTAAACGGTACCCGATGCAATGAAATCCTCTGCATCTATGGGCGAAAGGCTCAGGAGTGCCTCTTTTCCGTCGCAGGAGACTACGGAGAACCGTACCGCAAGTTTTGTCATGGCCTCAAAACCGGGGTAGCTGATCATCACCTCCGCCTGGCCGTGGCTCCTCACTGCCTCCCTGATGTCATCGCCTCTCTGCGGGTGCTGGCCGTACAGGTCTTGCTCTGCAATCAGCAGCAGGAGAGCAGGTATGACAAGCAGGTATTTCACCTTCCGGTTTATACGTTGAACCTGATATGCAATATGTCGCCGTCAGCTACAACGTAGCTCTTGCCCTCCACTGACAGTTTGCCGGCTTCGCGGCAGGCGTGCTCTGATCGCAGAGCTATGAAGTCATTGTATTTCATCACCTCGGCCCTGATGAATCCTCTCTCCAGGTCAGAGTGGATGACCCCTGCAGCCTGCGGCGCGGTCATGCCGGCGGTGATGGTCCACGCCCTGATCTCCTTGGGTCCGACGGTGAAGAATGTGAGCAGGTTGAGCATCTCATAGGCTGCCCTGACAAGTTTGTTGACACCGGGTTCGGTGAGGCCCGATGCCTGCAGGAATTCCATCCGGTCAGCCTCTTCGGTGAGATTGGCTATCTCAGCCTCAAGGGCGCCGGCTATCACCAGGGGCGTCGCCCCCCTGGCACTGAGATAATCCCTGACCGCCGCGGTGTAGCTGTTGCCGCTGACGGCAGAGGCCTCGTCGACATTGCAAACATAAAGAACCGGCTTCATCGTCAGAAGAAAAATGTCATCGACATATTTCTTATCCTCAGCCTTAAGCTCCAGCGACGAGGCATTCTGAAAACCCTCAAGGTGCTCCCTGTAACGGTTAAGTATCGCTATTCCGTGCTTTGCATCCTTGTCGCCGGTTTTTGCTGCACGCTCCAGCCGCTGGATCTTCTTAAGGACAGACTCCACATCCTTGACCTGAAGTTCAAACTCAATGTTCTCCACGTCTCTTACAGGATTGACAGATCCGTCAATGTGAGGCAGGTTGTCGTCATCAAAGCACCTCAGCACGTGTATCAGCGCGTCAGTGTTCCTTATCTCACCAAGAAGCCTTGCTCCGGAGCTGTCGCCCTGGCCTCTGACCAGACCGGGGATGTCAACTATATCAACTGTCGTATGTACTATTCTCTCTGTCGGCTGGTGCTTCTCCATCTCATAAAGACGTCTGTCAGGCACCTGGATAACGCCGAGGTTCGCCTTGACTCCCGTCCCGAAGGTGTTTGTCTCACCGCGCGTGTTGGAGATGCAGTTGAATATTGTTGTCTTGCCTACGCTGGTGATACCTATAATTCCGCATTTTAATGCCATTGCTCAGATTTCAGTTGCTGCAAAGTTACCAAAAAGAGCCGAGCGGGAGTCAATCACGGCAAGGCGGTATGCACTTTTTACTAATTTTGAGCAGCACATTAAACCATTTACGCCCCCGGGCATCTTACTGACAGATAACACCGCTGCAGGTGATGTCAAAAATCACTGAAGACGATATTAAAATCCTGATCGGGACAGACGCCGAAAAAGCGTTCCGTATGATCATTGAGATGTACGGATCAAAGCTTTACTGGCACATAAGGCGCATTGTGATAATACATGAGGATGCAGATGATGCTTTGCAGAACACCTTCATCAATGCCTGGAAGAACATTGCCTCCTTCAGGTTCGAGAGCTCCCTGCTGACATGGCTCTGGTCAATATCAACCAACGAAGCCCTCTCCCTGATCAGGAAGAGAGAGAGGCATAGCAGCGTGTCACTTGATGATCTTGAGGCTCTCTTCGACCAGGCACCCGAAGGCAACTCATACTTTGACGGCGATGAAGCCTCCGTGAAACTGCAGAATGCCATCCTTAAACTTCCGGAGAAGCAACGGGCAGTATTCAATATGAAGTACTTTGACGACATGAGCTACGAGGAGATGAGCGGGTTGACGGGTACCTCCGTGGGAGCTCTTAAGGCATCATATCACCATGCGGTAAGAAAAATTGAACAGTTTATACAGGGCGATTAAACCAATCGCATCACTATACATCAAACAAATGTCATGAAGCTCAACGATGAAATAAGAAAAAACAATCCCTTCAAAGTCCCTGAAGGTTACTTTGACACGCTGACTGAAAGAACGATGTCAGCAATACGCAACAGCAGGGACGGGGAGAGTGCGGTACCGGAGACTGAGAAGCCGGCCAGGCGCATAAGCCTGAAGCCATTCTTTGCCCTTGCCGCAGCTATCCTTGGATTCGCCCTGATTACCACAGTCGTCGTCAGGGTCCTGACTGATGACCGGGCCGCAGTTGAGTACGCAGCTGGAAACGATCTGTATGCTGAGCTTGCTGCAGAAGAGCTCGATACCTACATGATAGAGAATGAGCTGAGCCGGACTGAGATGGTTGACATCACGGGAGCAGAGAAGACAATCTCTTCAGATATCATCATTGATTACCTGATGACCGAAGAGATTGACCTGGATGATATATATGAACTCCTTTAAATTGATAATAGCCCCCAATAATTGATCTGAAATGAAAACGCAACAAAAGGAAAATCAAAACCATGGGTTTAATATCATACCTCACTTATCAAAATGTACCATGATGAAAAGGGTATTTTACACAGTGATTTTTATGATGCTTGCCGCGGCAGCCCCGCTGACCGGACAGGGACAGGGCATCGGCATGGGCAAGGGACAGAGCCAGATGCAAAGCGATGGTGAAAAACTCACCGCCTATAAGATTGCATTTTTCACACAGCGGCTCGATCTCAGTCCGGCTGAAGCTGAAAAGTTCTGGCCTCTGTACAATGATTATTCTGCACGCAGGAACAAGGTGCAGGCTGACCGCCTGTCGCTGATGCGCTATGCTACGCAGAATGAAGCAAACATGAGTGCCTCTGAGCTCTCATCGACTGCTGACAAGCTTGCGCAGACCTTTTCCGATGAGGCATCCATGGTGGTATCGTTTAACAATGATCTCAAGAAGGTGCTGCCACCGGCAAAGGTGATCAGGTTATACCAGATTGAGAATCAGTACAAGCAGCAGTTGCTCAGGGAACTGAATCAGAGGAGGCAGGGACAGCCCCAGGGCCCGGGAGGCAACCCGGGCAAATACCAGGATCCCGACCTTTAGTCCGGGTGCTACGGATGGCGGAGGCCTGGGATCAGGAGTTCCTTCCTTCCTTTAAATATGACGGGAGTGCTGACAGCGAAACCGTTGTCTGTTCTCCCGTTTTCATGTTCTTAACGGTAACCTGGCGGGCGGCTATCTCATTGCTGCCTGCGATGATCACCATCGGTATCTTGCGGGCATCAGCATATGAAAACTGTTTCTTCAGCCTGGCGGGGTCAGGGTATAACTCGGAGGCTATTCCGGCCTCGCGGAGTGAGCTGATAATCTTAATCAGCTCCGGCACCTCCTCAGTGCCGAAGTTAATGACCAGTGCTTCCGTGGCTGAGCCGGTCTGCTCCGGGAAGAGGTCCAGTTGGAGCATCACATCATAGATCCTGTCTGCACCAAAGGAGACACCCACGCCGGAAACACCCGGAAGTCCGAATATACCAGTCAGGTCATCATACCTTCCGCCTCCGCAGATGCTTCCGATGGCCACATCTGCAGCCTTCACCTCGATGATGGCGCCGGTATAATAGTTCAGTCCGCGTGCCAGCGAGAGATCAAGCTCCACCTCTGACTGTGACGGTTCCATGGCCAGGTACCCGAACAGCTCCTCCATCTCTGATACCCCCTTCCGGCCTCTGTCCGACGATGAGAGCACCCTTTTCAGCTCATCAAGCTTTGAAGCCGCCGGTCCGCTGAGGCTTATCACAGGCTCAAGCCTGGCAATCACTTCGGGGGCAATACCGCGCTGCACCAGTTCCTGCCTGACACCCTCCTGCCCTATCTTGTCAAGCTTGTCAATGGCGACCGTGATGTCTGTTATCCTCTCCCCTGCTCCTGCCATTTCAGCAATGCCGGCAAGTATCTTCCGGTTATTAACCTTTATTATTGCCCTGATATTCAATTCACTGAAGATGCGGTCAATGATACGTACCAGCTCAAACTCATTCAGCAGCGAATCGCTGCCGATGACATCCGCATCGCACTGAAAAAACTCCCTGTATCTTCCCTTCTGGGGCTTGTCTGCCCTCCAGACGGGCTGTATCTGGTATCTCCTGAACGGGAAGGTGATCTCATCACGATGCTGTACAACATACCGGGCGAAAGGCACCGTCAGGTCATACCTGAGGCCCTTTTCGCATATGAGCTGTGAAAGTGCGGCGCTGTCAGCCGAAGAAAGGGCTGACGATGGCGTGTCAGCCAGGAAATTGCCCGAGTTGAGGATCCTGAACAGGAGCCTGTCGCCTTCCTCTCCGTATTTTCCCAGCAGGGTGGAGAGGTTCTCCATTGCCGGGGTCTCAAGCGGCAGGTAACCGAAGAGTGAGAAGTTCCTGCGGATAACATCGAAGATATAATTGCGGCGGAGCATCTCCCGGGGAGAGAAGTCGCGGGTGCCCCTGGGTATGGATGGTTTCTGAGACATGGCGGAATTATTTCCCGACAAAAATAGGAAAAAAAGCAGGTCCTGGCGATAAGTCCCGGCATGTTATGTCAGGCCGGCAGAGAGCTGCACTGCCGGGAGAGCAGGAATAACTGATCCGCCGCCCGGCTGCGCATATCAGCGGACGGGGGAAAACACTGCTCTGTTAAGAGCTACTGAATGAAGGGGATGGAGATGGGGTATTTGAAAACCTCACCCCTGGCTGCCCTTATGCTGGCCACGATGATGCATACTGCCTCAAGTACCATGAGGCCCACAAGTATCGGGATACCCACAATAATAATGCAGAGAGGGATAACCAGCACAGTGTAAAGCAGCATCGATATCTGGAAATTCAGAGATGCCTTTCCGTTTGCATCAACCCATGCCGATCCGTCCTTCCTGGATATCCAGCAGATAATAGGTCCGATGATACCTCCGAAGGGAAAAAAGTATCCGGCGAATGCCGACAGGTGGCAGAACATTGCCCAGTCGCGCTCAGATTGAGTGTATGTTTTAATCTCTTCCATCTATTTTATTTTAAAGACGGCATGGCCGACAAAATGCTGCATCATCAGAAGCGAGCCAGTCTTCTGAGATCGCTTATCAGCAGTCCGTTGGCATTCTTGCTGTCAACGAGATGACTGTCATAGTAATACATAATCGCATCATCCGTTCCGATAAGCATCTTCATGCATGTACCCGTCTGTTTGACGCCGTCAGGCCCGACCTTATGCACTATCAGGACATCCTTTTGCTTCTCCTCAATGGCCGTTATTATCTCCTCCTCCTCAACTATCCTGACCTTGTTAGGGTAGTAAGCCCTGATTTTCTCCTCTGTGCTGATCTCAGGCGCCAGGTCTTCCGCCCGCACCAGAATGGTCTTGCCCGTGATCTCGGGAACATTTTTGTTATAGTATTTAAGATAGCGCAGGGCCGATGTTGCGGGGTTCTGAATTACCAGGTCAGCATGATACTGCATGAACCTGATTATCAGGCCCAGCTTGTAGCTATACTCCTCCTCGGGAGCACCGGCGAACGACAGCGGTATGGCGCAGAATTCAGGCAGTTCATCAAGGTTCTCAACATCAGCCCCGAGGAGAAGATTAAGGAAATCGTAGGCCGATCCTGACTTGTCATTGCTGAAATTGGTGATGGTAAGCACTATAAAGGAAAATGAAGGATCGGTGCGGGTGACGTTGAACTCGGTTTCCTTTATATACTTAAAGGGAGTCACCTTCCAGCATTTATTGACAGCATCCTTTATCTCCGCATTATAGAATGACAGCTGATTATCTTCCAGAACGACGCAGGTTTCTGAAGTCCTGAACTTTTCAGCATCATCAACAGTAGGATAGGGTCTCTGCTGGGCTGCTGCCGCCAGGGCGAAGAGCACCAGCAGGGCAATGAGAAAGGCTTTTTTCATCTGAAATTTATTTTGCCGAGGGTATAACGACAGGGTGCTTCTCGTTGTATTTCCTTAGATATACAAACATCATTTTCTTCTGGTTCTTGTTGCGCATGGAGACAAATTCCTCATACAAGTCAGGGTCTTTCATCAGCAGTGCCTCGAGGTTCTCAGTGTTATATTCGTATGACTTCCCGGTCTCGAAGTCGATCATGAACATCTGCAGGTCTGTCCGCGAGGTGTTGCCCGAAGGGTATCCGCCGTAGTAATAAGGGTCATAGTAACGTGATGAATAGGGACTGTAGTAAGAAGGTGAATAATATGACCTGTAGGGTGAGTAATAGGGATCATAGTAACCGTAAGGATTGTATCCCTGGGTAACGGTTGTCACATCAGCCACGAAGTGGATGATGGATCCAAAGAATGTGATGCGGTTGAATGTTTTCTGCACCCTGGCATAGAGGACACCGTTGCGTGCAAAGCCCCAGATGACATCCTTCTCTATCTCCTGCCTGACACCAAGATTGTCATAGTAATAGATCTTCTCCGCCGACATCACCTGGTCAAAGAAGTCCTTATCGTTATAATCTACTGAAGTAAAGAGTTTTGCTTTAGGTATCGGGTTATTTGTCTTTACCATGTCAAAGTTCAGGTAGATTCCGTCCCTGAACTTGAAGTCCGGAGTATACTGTACAAGAGTATCTCCTCCCTGCGCGGTAATAATGCCGGAGGCAATCATAAAGGCGATCAGTGTCACTACGGTCCTTTCCATCACACTCTTTTTCTAATTTTACCTCAAATATTATACCGTAAGGCAAAAATAATCTTTTCCGGGTACTGAAAGCAACCCTCCCTGCATCTTTATTGAAAATCGTGTATCTTTGAGTGTCATTATTCTACTGTGTTCAGAACATGCCGAAAACATCAAACCCTGCCGCCATCCCGCATTCAGACCTGTTGACCGGGAGGATCAGAAACCGGATCCTGATGCCGGTGGCTGTGGCGCTGCTTATGGCAATAATTGCGCTCTCCGCTGCACTGGCTGGTCTTATGTACACTCCGCTTGTGGCAGGCTTTCTGGCTCTTATTCCTCTGGTGATGGCTCTGTACGAGCTGCGCAGGCTCATCACCGACAGCAGGGCCATCATCAGTGAGCTGGCCTCCATTGCTGAGAAGAATGAGGAGGTGATCAACTCATTCTCGCACAAGATAAGAGAGCCTCTCAATAACCTTGTGCTGCTGGGCAACATGCTTAATGAGACCACCACCTCTCCCAAGCAGCAGGAGCTTGTCGAGACCTTCGTTGCCTCCACTGGTTCGATGGTTGAGGTAGTCAATGAGCTTACCATGGAGACAGCCGGCAACATCACCTTTGAACGCCGTGGGGAGATACGCTTCAGGCTGGGGCCCATAATCAAGGACACAATTGAACTGATGAAGCTCAACAGGAGGCATGAGCAGAGCCTTGTAGTCTATGATGACCGTGGTGAGGGAGTCACTGAATACAAGGGTGATCCCATCATTCTCAAACAGATACTTATTGACCTTCTCAGTGCCGCCATCTCAGGCGCTAGCGGAAAGGTCAACGTCAGGATACAGGTCCGGGAGACAGGCGAGCGTGACGGGATGCAGAAGGTTGAATTCACTCTGTCATCGGACTATCCTGTCGTGTTCATCGGCGAGGGCCGGCAGCCCTATCCCCTCGCAGGCAGGCTGATCCATGACTCCGGAGGCACCTGGCAGGAGACCGGGGCCGGGGCAGAATCATACTTCTTATTCACCATAAATATGAAGAGAGCCGGCAAGATAGAGCATCATGCCGCCGCCAGCACCCTGATCAAGGGCATCCCCGTGGAAAAAGGCAGCAAGGAGCTGAAAGACCTGTCTATACTCCTGGTTGAAGACAATCCCATCAACCAGCGCATCACCCAGCTTATGCTTGAGCCGCTGGTCAGACGGTTCGAGACAGCCCGCACCGGCAAGGAGGCTCTTGACATGTTCGGAACCTCACGCTATGACCTCATACTGATGGATGTACAGATGCCAGTCATGAACGGCCTGGTGGCGGCAGAAAAGATAAGAGGGCTTGAGCTGAGCACCAGGATGCATATCCCTATTATTGCCATAACAGCCAACGCCATGCTGGGCGACAGGGAGCAGTGCCTTGCCGTGGGTATGGATGATTATATCAGCAAACCAATAGAGCCCGAGGTACTGATTGAGAAGATCAAAGCCCTGATCTGACCTCAGAAGGGCCTCACCCCCAGTATCATCATGTCATCAATCTGATCATGACCATCCATCCATGATGAGATGGTCTCGTCCAGTATCCTCTCCTGGTCGTTAAGCGGATATTTGCTGATAGTCAGCAGGAGATGCCTCAGCCGGCGGTACATGAACTTTTTATTCTCAGGTCCTCCGAACTGGTCGGCGTAACCGTCGGAAAAGAGGTAGAGCAGATCGCCCTCGCGGAGCTGGAAGGTGCTGCGGTTGAATGAGACCATGGCGAATGACTGGACCACGTTCTTCTTGTCTCCCTTTATCTCAATGAGCTTGTCGTCACGCACAATATATACCGGCAGAAAAGCGCCGGAGAACTCCATTTCCCGTGTATTCTTGTCGATAATGCAGATACCCATCTCAATGCCGTCCCTGATGAGGGCTTTACCGCTCTCCTCCTTGAAGAAAGCCGATTCGAGCTCCCTGTTCATGGTTAGCAGCAGCTGGTCGCTGTCGTCAACTCCCATCTCATTGATGATCTTCTGTATCAGCTCCAGCCCTATCATTGACATTAGGGCGCCCGGCACGCCATGACCGGTGCAGTCTGCGGCAGCAATAAAATACTTGCCTTCGCGCTCGCTGAACCAGTAGAAATCGCCGCTCACAATATGCTTCGGACGGTAATAGATAAAATAGTTGTTGAATATCTTCCTGATGTGATGCTCTGCAGGCAGCAGAGCCGCCTGTATCCTGCGGGCATAGTTCAGGCTGTCGGTCAGATCCTTGTTGCGCAGCTGAAGCTCGGAACGCTGAATGTCTATCTCTTTATATGCGCCTTTCATCTCCGTCAGGTGCTTCCTGGTACGGAGCAGCACCCAGAACTGCAGTATGGCAAGGTAGATGAGGGCGATGACGATGAATACAGCAATGGCATAGTTAATGACCGGGTTGTCTCTCAGTCCCGGTGACAATGCCATAGCGGCAGCCGGTGAGAGCAGCGTGGTCACTTCTCCCTGGCATTAGCTGGCCTGACTGAAGCCTCCCCCGGCCTGAGGAGGGGAAGAAGTTTCAGAGAGGGCGAGGGAAGGAAATCACCGGCCCCGTATTCATTCCAGCGGCGATCAACCAGGGCTATTGTCTCACTGTCAGAGCAGACCACGTTTGGCCACTCTCTCGGAAAGACAGGCAATGATTGCGTCTTGGAGGTAGCATCAATGAACAGGGCTCCACCCTCAAGGAGGTGGATGTCACGTGCAGGGTCGCTGTTACCTGTCACAAGCCAGGTGATCATGGCGGGGTCATCGGCGTCAACCCCTTCATCCACGGCAATGACTACTGTGCCGGCAGTGGTGAGGGCAGACGGGAGGGAGGCGGCGAGACGGCGCATGTCAAGGCCCTGCGGCGGTTTTCTGATGGTCAGTACCGCCAGTGGCAGGGCATACTCCGCCATGGTCTTCATGCCGGTGATGGCATCACTGATCACCTCGGCGTCAGTGAGAAGCAGTAACGGAACCGAATGGTACTCAGCAGTGCGCTCCTCAGAAAGCTTTATCGTGGCATCTATTCCCATCTTGCCACCCATGCTGAACCTGTCGGAGGAGTGGTCAAGCACGTCAAGCGGACCACGGGTGTGGAGCAGGTCGGTCTCGAACCTGACGTTGGCAAAGAGAGCATCTGCCACCGCCTGGTAATCATGCACATTGACCGGACTGCTCACCACGATGATATATTTGCTCAGCATCATCTGTCCGGCACCAAAGAGGGCGCTCAGCACCTTCAAACCCTGTCCCGGGTATGTTTTGTCAATACTGACTAACACCAGGTTGTGAGCCACCCCAGAGACAGGCATATGGAGCTCGCGTATCTCGGGCGCTATGGCCAGTTTTATCGGTGCAAAGAATATCTTTTCCGTTGCCTTGCCCATCCAGGCGTCTTCCATGGGAGGTACGCCCACGATGGTTGCCGGATAAACGGCATCCTTCCTGTGGGTGAT
Organism: Rikenella microfusus; assembly: GCA_022736275.1. Lineage (GTDB taxonomy): Bacteria > Bacteroidota > Bacteroidia > Bacteroidales > VadinHA17 > SR-FBR-E99. The sequence goes on from DZBJ01000002.1 coordinate 23,159, forward strand.
GCATGTGACATGAAATACCGGGTATTGGTCCGAAAGGGAATAGAAGCCGGTATGGTCACCGAAGGGACCTTCTGTAACCGTCGGTTCGGAGGGATCAACATAGCCTTCAATGACAATATCGGAGTCGGCCGGCACCCAGAGGTCATTGGTAAGGCATTTGACCAGTGTGACCCTTTTGCGGCGGAGGAAGCCTGCAAGCAGATACTCATTGACATCCTCAGGCAGCGGCGCCGTGGCAGAGTAGGTATAGACGGGGTCACCTCCCAGAGTCACAGTGACGGGCATTCGTTTTCCCTCCTTCTTCCACGCCTCAAAATGGCGCGCTCCGGTCTTATGGCGGTGCCAGTGCATGCCGGTGATCTCCTTGCCCATTATCTGCATGCGGTACATTCCCAGGTTGGGCCTGCCCGTGACCGGGTGTCGTGTATGCACCAGGGGCAGGGTGATGAACCGTCCGCCGTCATGAGGCCAGCACTTCAGGACAGGAAGAGATCCCAGGTCTGCGACGGGCTCAACCACCTCCTGGCACTCACCACGGCCTCGTTTCTTCCGCGGAACAAGCCTCAGAAGCTTAATCATCTGCGGAACACGTACGAGCTTTGCTGTCAATCGGCGTGCCTGGCCCAATGAGTCAACCAATGAGAATATCTCCTCTCCGGCATCATCGAGTGTGCTCCGGCTGATGGCGGCCGCCATGCGGTCATCAGAGGCAAAGGCGTTGATCAGAAGAGGGAAGGCGGTGCCGGTATCCTCAAAGAGCAGGGCTTTGCCGCCGTTCTTTACCATACGGTCAGCTATCTCGGTGATTTCAAGTACAGGATCGACTCGACATTTAATACGTGACAGGTCGCCGCGCGAATCAAGAAAGCTTATATAATGGGCCAAACCGTTGAATGACATTGAGAAGCAGATTTATACAAATATATAAAAAAAGAAGGTGGCACCTCAGCCCCCCTCTCCCCCGGCGTCACCGCCAGTGATCAACCCCCTCCCCGCGGGGGAGAGAGGGCTCTGTTGCTGCAATTGCGGAGGCGTTGGCTGCAACGCCTCCGCAACTACGTGTTATTCACAACCGTAAACGGCGTTGTTGCCGAGCTCCTCCTCAATGCGCAGGAGCTGATTATACTTGGCAATGCGGTCGGTGCGGCTGAGTGAGCCGGTCTTGATCTGGCCCGAGTTGGTGGCCACGGCCACGTCAGCGATGGTAGAATCTTCCGTTTCACCTGACCTGTGCGAGGTGACGGTGGTGTAACCTGCCCTGTGAGCCATCTCAATGCAATTGAGAGTCTCTGTCAGAGTGCCTATCTGGTTGAGCTTGATCAGTATGGAGTTGGCACAACTCTCGGCTATACCCTTCTTGAGGTACTGAACATTGGTCACGAAGAGGTCGTCGCCTACGATCTGTATCTTTGATCCGAGCTGTTTGGTGTGCAGCTTCCACCCATCCCAGTCGCCCTCGCTCATGCCGTCCTCTATGGAGTCAATGATCGGGTACTTCTCAACCAGTGCGGTAAGGTAGTCAGCCTGCTGTGCCGGGGTGAGTTTCTTGCCCTTTTCGCCTTCGAATTTGGTGTAGTCATAGACGCCATCCTTGAAGAACTCGCTTGCTGCGCAGTCGAGTGCGATTGTCACATCTTCTGCCGGCTTGTATCCGGCACTGGTGATGGCCTTGATGATACTTTCAAGGGCATCCTCGGTGCCATGAAGAGCAGGTGCGAAGCCGCCCTCATCACCGACTGCAGTGCTGAGGCCGCGCTCCTTGAGCACCTTCTTGAGTGAATGGAACACCTCTGCACCCATCCTCAGGCCCTCGGCAAACGAGGTGGCGCCTTTGGGCCGTATCATGAACTCCTGGAACGCTATGGGAGCGTCGGAGTGAGAGCCGCCGTTGATGATGTTCATCATCGGTATGGGGAGCACGCGTGCGTTGGTTCCGCCGATATACCTGTAGAGAGGCAGGCCGTGATAAGCTGCTGCCGCCTTGGCACACGCCAGGGAGACACCAAGTATGGCGTTGGCGCCGAGGATGCTCTTTGTGGGAGTACCGTCGAGGTCAAGCATCTTCTGGTCTATGGCCACCTGGTTGGTGACATCCATACCCATAATATCTTCTGATATAATGCTGTTGACGTTATATACCGCCTTCAGCACTCCCTTACCCAGATAGCGGCTCTTGTCGCCGTCTCTCAGCTCAAGTGCTTCGTTCTCGCCTGTTGATGCTCCCGAGGGCACAGCTGCCCTGCCCGATGCGCCACTGGCTGTTACCACTTCGACCTCAATGGTCGGATTGCCCCTTGAATCAAGGATCTCTCTTGCATGTACACTAACTATTTGACTCATTGTATTTTATTTATAAAAGATTATCTGCAATTAATAAAAAAAGGGATAGGGCCCCAAAGACTCTATCCCTTCTGTATTTGAGCATATTCTGCTATTCTTTTGGTTCAGCGTCAGGGGTGTTTTCTTCCGGTGCCGGCTCTTTGGCGGCACCAGCCTTTGAAGCTGTTGCCTTTGCTGCCGGTGCTTCAGTTACATCGGCGGTTTCTGCCTTCTTCTTCGGGCTGCGGCGGCGACGGGCTGTTTTGGCCTTGCCGCCTTCACCTGCAAGCATGTTCTCATTGAAGTCGACGAGCTCGATAAGACACATATCGGCGGAGTCACCCAGACGGGTTCCAAGCTTCAGTATCCGGGTATAGCCTCCCGGGCGTGCTGCTATACGGGGTGCCACTTCCCTGAAGAGCTCGGAGACAGCAGTTTTATCTTCAAGATAGCTGAATACCATCCTGCGCGAGTGTGTTGAATCATCCTTTGACTTGGTGATCAGGGGCTCAACATATTTTCTGAGGGCCCTTGCCTTGGCGATGGTGGTAGTGATACGCTTGTGAAGAATGAGTGATGACGCCAGGTTGGCCATCATTGCCTTCCTGTCAGCGCTTTTTCTTCCAAGGTGATTTATAGCATTTAAATGTCGCATTTCTCTCTATCCTTACCTGTTATTAATCTTTGTCGAGTTTATATTTTGCCACATCCATCCCGAACGAGAGGCTCATTGTCTCAAGAAGCTCATCGAGTTCCGTCAGTGACTTCTTTCCGAAGTTACGGAACTTCAGGAGGTCATTCTTGTTGAATTTGACGAGATCGCCAAGTGACTCAACCTCAGCTGCCTTGAGGCAGTTCAGGGCTCTCACGGAGAGGTCAAGGTCAACAAGCTTGGTTTTGAGCAGCTGACGCATGTGGAGTATCTCTTCGTCAAACTCCTCATTGGCCATTTTATCTTCATAGTCAATGGTGATCTTGTCTTCCGAGAAGAGCATGAAGTGGTATATCAGGATCTTAGCAGCCTCCTTGAGGGCATCTTTCGGATGTATTGATCCGTCAGTGGTTATCTCTAGGATAAGCTTCTCATAGTCAGTCTTCTGTTCGACCCTGTAGTTCTCAATTGAATATCTTACGTTACGTATAGGGGTGAAGATTGAGTCAACGGCGATGAGGCCGAACTCGGCTTCTGCAGGCTGGTTTTCCTCAGCCGGGACGTATCCCCTGCCCTTGTTGATGCTGATCTCGATCTGCAACTTGACATCCGGTTCCATACGGCAGATGACCAGTTCGGGATTAAGTACCTCGAAGCTGCTGAGAGAGTTATTGAGGTCACCGGCCTTGAAACCCTCCTGGCCGGAGAGTTTGACCACAATTTTCTCACTGTCGATATCCTCAACCATTCTCCTGAAACGGATCTGTTTCAGGTTCAGGATAATCTCGGTGACATCTTCCATGACTCCGGTGATGGTGGAGAACTCATGGTCAACGCCCTCCAGCTTGATAGTTGTGATGGCAAATCCTTCGAGCGATGAGAGCAGAATTCTTCTGAGAGCATTACCTACGGTTATGCCATAGCCGGGTTCAAGCGGGCGGAATTCGAATTTTCCGTACTGGTCGTCCGCTTCCAGTAATATTACTTTGTCAGGTTTCTGGAATGCTAATATGGCCATATGTATATTATTACTTTATTACTTGGAATATAGTTCAACGATAAGCTGTTCCTTGATATCTTCGTGAATTTCAGAACGTTCAGGGACACTCATGTATTTTCCGGCCATCTGTGTATCATCCCACTCGAGCCATGCCAGTTTTGAGCGGCGGTTTGAGCCTATGCATTCCACGATGGTCTCAAGAGATTTTGATTTCTCGCGCACTCCGATGATGTCACCAGGGCGGAGGATGCATGAGGGTATGTTGACGACGTTGCCGTTTACGGTTATATGGCGATGTGATACCAGCTGGCGTGCAGCTGCCCTGGTGGGGGCCACGCCGAGGCGGTACACCACATTGTCAAGGCGTGACTCGAGCATCTGGAGAAGCACAAGCCCGGTAACGCCTGATGCTCCTGCTGCCTTCTCGAAGAAGTTGCGGAACTGGCGCTCAAGAAGGCCATAGGTGAATTTCACCTTCTGCTTTTCGCGGAGCTGCACACCGTACTCGGAAGTCTTTTTCCTCTTCTTGCTCTGACCATGCTGTCCGGGCGGGAAATTTTTCCTGTCGAGGTACTTGTCAGGGCCGAAAATAGGCTCTCCGAATTTTCTGGCGATTTTTGATCTGGGTCCTGTATATCTTGCCATTGAATTGTGCTGTTTATCGTTTTTTTAAATGTTTTATGAGCGGCTGTTAAACCCTTCTGCGTGAAGGGGGACGGCATCCGTTATGAGGCATTGGTGTGACATCGATGATCTCAGTCACCTCGACACCGCTGTTGGATATGGCGCGGATAGCTGATTCACGCCCTGACCCTGGTCCCTTGACATAAACCTTAACCTTGCGGAGGCCAAGTTCATAAGCTGCCTTGGTGCACTCTTCCGAGGCCATCTGGGCGGCATAGGGAGTGTTTTTCTTTGATCCCCTGAATCCCATTTTACCGGCTGACGCCCATGATATCACCTGTCCCGAACTGTTTGTGAGGCTAATGATTATATTATTGAATGATGAATGAACGTGAGCCTGTCCCACGGGTTCAACCTTTACGACCTTCTTCTTTAACGTCCCAGTCTTCTTTGCCATATGTTAATTATTTAGTAGCTTTTTTCTTGTTAGCAACGGTCTTCTTGCGGCCCTTGCGGGTACGGGCATTGTTCTTGGTGCTCTGGCCTCTCACCGGAAGTCCGATACGGTGACGTATGCCGCGATAGCATCCGATATCCATCAGCCGCTTGATATTAAGCTGCGTTTCGGAGCGGAGTTCGCCTTCGAGCTTGTAGTTTTCAGAGAGGATCTGACGGATAGCGTTTATGTTATCGTCATTCCACTCTTCCACTTTCATGTTGCGGTCAACGCCGGCCCTGTCGAGCACTTTCTGTGCCGTGCTGCGTCCGATGCCATAGATATAGGTGAGGGCCACTTCGCCCTGCTTCTGCCTTGGTAGGTCTACCCCATTAATACGTGCCATATACCTCTTTTAATTTGAAGTGCAAAGTTAATAAAATTTATCCCTGCCTCTGCTTGAACTTGGGATTTTTCTTGTTTATCACATACAGGCGTCCATTCCTCCTTACAATCTTGCAGTCGGCCGAGCGCTTCTTTATTGATGCTCTTACTTTCATCGCAGTGCGTTTTTCTATTTAAATCTGAATGTTATTCTTCCTTTGGTAAGGTCATAGGGCGACATGTCAACCTTCACCTTGTCACCCGGCAGGATTTTGATATAATGCATCCTCATCTTGCCGGAGATGTGAGCGGTTATGATATGTCCGTTCTCGAGCCTGACTCTGAACATCGCGTTTGAGAGCGCCTCGATGATCGTTCCGTCAATCTCTATTGATGGTTGTTTGGCCATATTCTTACCTCTTTATTAATACTTCTTCTATAAACTCAAATGTTGTGAGCAGGTCGGCTTTATCGTCCCTGACCGCAACAGCGTATTCAAAATGTGCTGACGGTTTGCCGTCACCTGTCCTGACAGTCCACCCGTCGTTCCCTACCCGGGTGTTTTTGGTACCCATGTTGATCATCGGCTCAATGCAGATGACCAGGTTTCTTTCGAGTATTGTTCCCGTGCCTCTTTTCCCGAAGTTTGGTACTTCAGGACCCTCGTGCAGCTGTTTCCCGAGGCCGTGTCCGACCAGGGAGCGAACCACCGAGAAGCCGCCGTTCTCCGCTGTTGTCTGAACTGCATGCGAGATGTCTCCCACACGGTTACCGGCAACGGCTGCCTTTGCTCCGGCCTCAAGTGAAGCCCGGGTGTACTCGAGAAGGCGCATGATCTCAGGTTTAACCTCACCCACAGTAAAAGTGTAGGCGCTGTCGCCGTAGTATCCGTTCAGTATAACCCCGCAGTCGACTGAGATTATGTCGCCCTCCTTAAGGGTGTACTTTGACGGTATGCCGTGTACCACCTCGTCATTGACAGATGTGCAGAGTGTGTTGGGAAAGCCGGCATAACCCTTGAACCCGGGCAGCGCGCCGTGATCTCTTATGAAGGTCTCGGCTATGCTGTCAAGCGTGAGGGTTGTGACCCCCGGCCTGATGTGTCCGGCTACTTCCGCAAGAGTTCGTGAGACCAGCAAATTGCTCTCCCTCATTAACTCTACTTCCGCATCCGTCTTAATATATATCATCAAAGAACGTAAACAATTACATTGCCGACACTGCGCCGGTCCTGCCCTTGACGCGGCCTGACTTCATAAGGCCGTCGTAGTGGCGCATAAGCAGATGGCTTTCAATCTGCTGGAGAGTGTCAAGCACAACGCCCACAAGAATGAGTAGCGAGGTGCCGCCAAAGAACTGTGCAAACTCACCGCTTATGCCGAAGTTGACGGCGAAGGCAGGGAGAATGGCTATGATTGCCAGGAATATCGATCCCGGAAGGGTGATGCGTGACATGATGGTGTCAATGAACTCAACGGTCTTGCGGCCAGGCTTGATACCCGGGATGAAGCCGCCGTTCTTCTTCATGTCTTCCGCCATCTGTACCGGGTTAATTGTAACGGCAGTATAGAAGTATGTGAACAGGATTATTAGGATTGCGGTCACCAGGTTGTACCAGAAGCCGTACATGTTTGTAAAGGCAACCACCAGGCCAGATCCGGTTTCGCTGAATCCTGCCAGGATGATCGGAAGCATCATGATAGCCTGTGCGAAGATGATGGGCATAACACCTGCTGCGTTCACCTTGAGCGGGATATACTGCCTGACGCCGCCGTACTGTTTGTTACCCACGATGCGTCTTGCATACTGTACCGGAATGCGGCGTGTGCCCTGCACAAGCAGAACGGAGCCTACTATCACTGCAAAGAGGAACACCAGTTCAAGCAGAAGGGCTACCAGTCCTCCGGAACCGTTGATACGTGTTCCGGCTTCAAATATGAATGCCACCGGGAAGCGGGCAATGATACCCACCATTATTATGAGCGATATACCGTTTCCTATTCCTTTATCCGTTATCCTTTCGCCCAGCCACATTACAAATATTGTACCTGCCGTAAGGATGATCACCGAGGAGATCTGGAAGAAGGCACCCTGAAGCACAAATGCTTCGGGAGGCAGCACCGCATGAAGGTTTGCCAGGTATGTGGGGGCCTGCAGGATAAGTATTGCAACAGTAAGGTACCTTGTATACTGATTCATCTTGCGGCGACCGCTCTCACCCTCCTTCTGAAGTTTCTGGAAATAGGGAAAGACTATGCCGAGCAGCTGTATGACGATTGATGCGGAGATGTAGGGCATGATACCGAGGGCGAAGATGGAGGCCTGTGAAAAGGCTCCGCCGGAGAACATATCCAGCAGTCCCATTATACCTGACGATGTCTGACCCTTCAGTGCCTCGAGCATCGACGGATCGACACCGGGGAGAGTGATATATTTACCCAGACGGTAGAGTGCAACTATAGCAAGGGTGTAGAAGATCCGTGCTCTCAGATCTTCAATCTTGAATATATTCTTTATAGTCTGTATAAATTTCATGCCTTACAGTTTAACTGCGGTTCCCTGATTAGCTTCTATGGCTGCCTGGGCAGACTTGCTGAATGCGTGGGCATGAACCTCAAGCTTCTTTGTCAGCGTGCCCTTGCCCAGTACCTTCACCAGTGCATTCTTGTTGACCAGTCCTGCAGTAAGCAGTGTCTGAAAGTCAATGCGGTCAGTCTTCAGCTTGCCGGCAAGGTATTCCAGGGTACTGAGGTTAATGCCTTTGTAGTCAACGCGGTTAATATTTTTGAAGCCCGATTTAGGTACTCTTCTCTGGAGGGGCATCTGGCCGCCTTCAAAGCCGATCTTCTTGCTGTATCCCGAGCGTGACTTGGCACCCTTGTGGCCGCGTGTGGATGTCCCGCCGTGGCCTGACCCCTCACCGCGTCCGATACGCTTTTCTCTTTTCACCGATCCGCTGGCCGGTTTTAAATTGCTTAAATCCATCGTGAAATATCTAATGCTGTTAATACCTTATAGTTTCTCAATCTTCACCAGGTGTTTCAGCTTGTTGACCATACCCATAATCTGGGGCGAATCGTCGTGCTCAACTGTCTGGTGCATCTTCTTTATACCCAGTGCCGCCAGCATTCTCTTCTGATTCTCGGGCTGGCCTATCTTGCTCTTAATCTGGGTTATCCTGACTTTTGCCATAATCGATGAAATATTACTAACCGTTAAACACTTTTTCCAATGTCACTCCCCTGTGGTCAGCCACGGTGCTGGCATCGCGCAGCTCAAGAAGGGCTGCGATGGTAGCCTTGACGAGGTTATGGGGGTTTGACGAGCCCTTTGACTTGGCGAGCACGTTCTTCACTCCCACGCTCTCAAGCACGGCGCGCATAGCACCTCCGGCCTTGATTCCCGTTCCTTCGGTTGCGGGTTTGATGAAGACGAAGGCGCCGCCAAACTTGCCGTACTGTTCATGGGGTATGGTTCCCTTGAACACCGGTACCTTGATAAGGTTTTTCTTGGCATCCTCAATACCTTTTGCGATGGCTGTTGTGACCTCACTTGCCTTACCCAGGCCGTGGCCCACGATGCCTTTCTCATCGCCGACGACGACGATAGCCGAGAAGCTGAAGGTACGGCCTCCCTTGGTTACTTTGGTTACTCTCTGGATGCTTACCAGCCTGTCGGTAAGTTCAAGATCGCTGTTCTTTATTCTTTTTGTTCCGTATGCCATACTGATTAGAATTTTAAGCCGCCTTCGCGTGCTCCGTCAGCTAATGATTTCACTCTGCCATGATACTGGTACCCGCTTCTGTCAAAGACAACGTTTTCAATGCCCTTCTCTTTGCATACTGCGGCAAGGCGTTTGCCCACCAGCACTGCCAGTTCGGTCTTCTTTTTGCCGGTAACAGAGGCTATCTCCTTCTCCCTTGAGCAGGCGGTTGCCATCGTCACACCATTGACATCATCAATAGCCTGGGCGTATATCTGTTTGTTGCTGCGGTAAACCGAAATCCTGGGTTTCCCGGGAGTTCCCTTAATCCGCTTGCGGATCCTCAGTTTGATCTTTTCTCTCTTTTCTGTCTTTGTTAAAGCCATGACTTCAATATTTAATCATGTTATACACCAGCCGATTTACCGGCTTTTCTTCTGAGCTGTTCACCCACGAATTTGATACCCTTGCCCTTGTAAGGCTCCGGCGGACGCAGTGACCTGATCTTTGCTGCGACGTGACCAATGAGCTGCTTGTCAATGCTTGTGAGGGTGATGACAGGGTTGCTTCTCTTTTCGGTCTTGGTTTCGACCTTTATCTCCTGCGGCATCTCCATGATAATATCATGCGAATAACCGAGGCTCATTTCAAGCTGCTGACCCTTTGCCTCAGCGCGGTAGCCAACACCCACAAGTTCAAGATCCTTCCTGTAGCCTTTCGAGACGCCCACAACCATGTTGGCAATGAGAGCCCTGTAGAGGCCGTGAAGTGACTTTAAACGCTTCTCATCGTTAGGCCTGGAAAGAATGATATCATTATTCTCAACCTCCACCCTGATATCACTGTCAATCTTCTGTGATAGTGTTCCCAGGGGGCCTTTAACACTGACCACGTTGGCGTCATCAACCGTGAGGGTGACGCCTGATGGCAGGTTTACAGGTAATTTTCCTATTCTTGACATTTAACCTCCTCCTGATTAGTAAACATAACATATTACTTCACCACCGACGTTCTCTTTCGCTGCCTCCTTTTCGGTCATCATTCCATGAGAGGTTGAAAGAATGGCTATTCCCAGTCCGTTCAGGACTCTCGGGAGTTCATCAACGCCGGCATAGCGTCTGAGTCCGGGACGGCTCACCCTCTGTATCGATTTGATAGCCGGCAGCTTTGTCTTGGGATGATACTTGAGGGCTATCTTGATCTTGCCCTGGACCGCATCATCAATGAACTTATAGCTGAGGATATATCCTTTATCGTAGAGTATCCTGGTGATATCCTTTGTCAGACCGGAAGCCGGGGTCTCAACCACTTTATGTCCGGCTTTGACGGCATTCCTTACCCTGGTAAGAAAATCTGCTATTGGATCTGTCATCTTATATTGTGATTAATTGTTAATATCTCTTTGGGGATTATTACCAGCTTGCTTTTCTGACGCCCGGGATGAGGCCCTGTGATGCCATCTCCCTGAAGGTGATTCTGCTGATGCCAAACTGCCTCATGTAGCCTCTGGGCCTGCCGGTGATCTTGCATCTGTTGCGCTGCCTGATGGGGTTTGAGTTGCGCGGCAGAAGGCTCAGTCCGACATAATTGCCGTCAGCCTTGAGCGCGGCTCTTTTGGCTGCGTACTTCTCAGCAAGTTTTACACGTTTGACCTCGCGGGCTTTCATTGATTCCTTAGCCATAATACGATCTGTTTACTTGTTTTTAAAAGGAATTCCAAATTCTTTAAGCAGGGCATGCGCCTCTTCATCACTCTTTGCCGTGGTGACGAATGTTATCTGCAGTCCCATGATCTTGGCGATCTTGTCGATGTCAATCTCGGGGAAGATGATCTGTTCGGTGATACCGAGGGTATAGTTCCCGCGGCCGTCGAGCTTGGCTCCCACGCCCTTGAAGTCGCGGATGCGCGGCAGGGCTACTGCTATGAGTCTCTCAAGGAACTCATACATCTTGTCCTTGCGCAGGGTCACCATGACGCCGATGGGCATCGCCTTCCTGAGCTTGAAGTTTGATATGTCCTTCCTGGAGATGGTTTGCACCGCCTTCTGTCCGGCGATGTCAGAAACCTCTTTCTGTCCCATTTCAAGCAGTTTCTTGTCGGCAATAGCCTGACCCAGTCCCTGGTTGATAACTATCTTTTCGAGCCGGGGCACCTGCATCACAGTCGTGTAGTTGAACTGTTTCATCAGTGCAGGCGTGATCTCACTCTTGTATTTTGTCTTTAAGGCAGGCGTGTACATTACTTGATCTCCTCTCCTGATTTTTTGGCATAACGCACAAGTTTGTTCTTATCATTCAGCCGGCGCCCGACGCGTGTCGGTTTGCCGCTGGCCGGGTCAATGGCCATGAGGTTGGAAAGATGCACTGGGGCCTCTTTCCTGATAATACCTCCCTGCGGTGTCTTGGCGTTGGGTTTGGTATGTTTTGATACCATGTTGACTCCTTCCACCAGGGCTTTGTTCTTATCCCTGTCAACCTCGAGGACACGGCCTTTCTGTCCTTTGGATTCACCGGCAATGACTGCCACCGTGTCTCCCTTCTTAATGTGTAATTTTTTCTGCATCGGGTGTCAGTTTAAATATTATAACACTTCAGGTGCAAGTGAGACTATCTTCATGTACTTGTCACGCAGTTCCCTGGCGACAGGGCCGAAGATACGCGTTCCACGAACCTCGTCTGTGTTGGTCAGCAGAACAACGGCGTTGTCGTCAAAGCGGATATAGGAACCGTCAGCGCGGCGTATCTCTTTTGTCGTTCTGACCACCACGGCCTTACTTACTGTACCTTTTTTTGCTTCACCTGAGGGCAGGGCGCTTTTAACGGAGACGACTATTTTGTCGCCCACGCTTGCGTACCTCCTCTTGCTTCCGCCGAGCACCCTGATGCAAAGGACCTCCTTGGCACCTGTGTTATCGGCAACAGTTAACCTGCTTTCCTGCTGTATCATAATTACTTAGCTCTTTCTATTATTTCAACCAATCTCCAGGCTTTATTCTTGCTGAGAGGCCTGGTCTCCATTATGCGTACCGTATCACCGATGTTACAGGTGTTCTCCTCATCATGAGCCATGAGCTTTTTCGTCTTGTTGACGAACTTGCCATAGATGGGGTGCTTGACCTTCCTGCGGATGGCAACGACGATAGATTTGTCCATCTTGTTGCTGACGACAACACCTGTACGTTCTTTTCTAAGATTCCTTTCTTCCATGCTGGTAACGGCTATTTTGTTTTCTCATTCATTTCTCTCCTGCGCTTCTCTGTCATGAGCCTGGCAATTGTTCTCCTGCTCTCCTTGATCTTCTGCGGATTTTCAAGAGGGGATATTGCGTGGTTGAGTTTCATGCGCACGAGACCGGATTTCTCGTTGTCAATATGTTCGAGAAGCTCCTGGTTGCTTAATTCTCTTATCTCTGAACTCTTCATTTCTCTTATTCTTTATTACTCTGCAAAATCACGGCGCACCACAAATCTTGTTGCCACGGGCAGCTTCTGTGCTGCAAGGCGGAGTGCTTCCTTGGCCACATCAAATGGAACGCCCTCGGCTTCAATGATTATCCGTCCGGGGGTTACCGGCACGACGAAGCCTTCGGGAGCACCTTTACCTTTACCCATACGCACCTCTGCAGGTTTCTTTGTTATGGGTTTGTCAGGGAAGACGCGGATCCAGATCTGGCCCTCACGTTTCATGTGACGGGTGACTGCCTGGCGTGCAGCCTCAAGCTGACGGCCTGTTATCCATGCCTCCTCAAGGGTTTTGATGCCAAATGATCCGAATGCCAGCTGATTGCCTCTCTGGGCATTGCCTTTCATCCTGCCCTTCTGGCTCCTCCTAAACTTGGTCTTCTTCGGTTGTAACATCGCTCAGTTATATTAAATAGTTATATACTTATCGGGATTCTTTCCTGTTTCCGCCGCCCTTTTTCCTGAAGCCGCCTGCAGGGGCCTTGTTGCCCTTGACGTTCTTGGCACCGATATTGGGGCTGAGGTCACGCTTGCCGTACACTTCGCCGTTGCATATCCACACCTTGATGCCAATGAGGCCGACCTTGGTGAGTGCTTCTGCGAGGGCGTAGTCGATATCGGCGCGGAATGTGTGAAGCGGAATCCTGCCGTCCTTGTAGCTTTCGTTACGGGCCATTTCAGCGCCGCCGAGCCTGCCTGAGATAACGACCTTGATACCTTCGGCGCCCATGCGCATGGTAGAGGCGATGGCCATCTTGATGGCACGGCGGTAGGAGATCTTGCCTTCCACCTGGCGGGCTATATTGCCGGCAACGATGGCTGCATCAAGCTCCGGACGCTTCACCTCGAAGATGTTTATCTGAACCTCTTTCTTGGTGATCTTCTTGAGCTCCTCCTTCAGTTTGTCAACCTCCTGGCCTCCCTTGCCGATGATGATGCCGGGGCGTGCCGTATTGACGGTGACGGTGATGAGCTTAAGGGTGCGTTCGATGATAATCTTTGAAAGACTGGCTTTCGCAAGCCTGGCATTGAGGTATTCCCTGATTTTGGTGTCTTCAACAAGCTTGCTTGAGAAGTCGCTGCCGCCATACCAGTTTGAGTCCCATCCCTTGATGATCCCTACTCTGTTGCCTATCGGATTAACTTTTTGTCCCATTATCTACTTTGAAATGTTTTCAACTTCCTGTTTCCTGCTACCCAGCTCGAGGGTTACATGGTTTGATCTCTTGCGTATGCGGTAGGCCCTTCCCTGTGGGGCAGGCTGGATACGGCGCAGAATGCGGCCGCCGTCAACCTGTACCTCCTTGACGTAGAGATTACTCTCTTCAAGGCGGACGCCTTCGTTCTTCGACTGCCAGTTGGCGATAGCCGAGAGAAGGAGCTTCTCGACCCTGCGTGAGGCCTCCTGCTTGCTGAACTTCAGGATATCAAGTGCCTTGTTGATCTCCTGACCCCTGATAAGGTCTGTCACCAGCCTCATCTTGCGCGGTGAGGTGGGGACATTGCGAAGAACGGCCCCCGTTCTCTCTTTTGCGGCTTCCTTCCTGGCGCCGGCGCTTATTCTTTTTCTTGCACCCATTTCTGATTGTTTTTCAGTTGTTACGATACATTACCCTATTTCTGTTTTCCACCGTGACCGCGGAAGGTGCGGGTAGGGGCAAACTCACCCAGCTTGTGACCAACCATGTTTTCGGTAATGTAGACAGGTATGAATTTGTTTCCGTTATGTACTGCCATGGTGTGTCCCACAAAGTCAGGAGAAATAACTGATCTTCTTGACCATGTTTTGATCACCGTTTTCTTTCCGCTGTCATTCATTTTATCCACCTTTTTGCCCAGGTGGAGATCGATGAAGGGGCCTTTTTTAATAGATCTGCTCATCGTATCAGTTATTTTTTCCTTCTTTCAATAATATGCTTGTTCGAGTACTTGGTCTTGCTCCTGGTTTTGAAGCCCTTGGCAGGCATGCCGCTGCGTGAGCGCGGATGGCCGCCTGATGCCCTTCCTTCACCACCGCCCATGGGGTGGTCAACAGGGTTCATTGCAACACCCCTTGTCCGCGGCCTGCGGCCCAGCCAGCGCTTGCGCCCTGCCTTGCCTGATCTCTCCTGGTTGTGGTCGGTGTTCGAGACAGTGCCGATGGTTGCACGGCATGTGATAAGCACCATCCTTGTCTCACCCGAGGGGAGCTTGATGATGGCGTACTTGCCGTCACGGGCAGCCAGCTGTGCAAAGGTTCCTGCACTGCGGGCCATGGCTGCACCCTTGCCGGGCTTCAGCTCAATATTGTGGACTATCGTTCCCAGGGGTATGTCTTCAAGGAAGAGGGTGTTGCCAATTTCCGGCGTCGCCGTCTTTCCTGATATGACCTCCTGCCCTTCCTTCAGGCCGGTGGGAGCAATGATATACCTCTTCTCCCCGTCTGCATAGGTGAGAAGGGCGATGCGTGCGGAACGGTTCGGGTCGTATTCTATCGAGGTGACCTTCGCGGCAACGCCGTCCTTGGTCCTCTGAAAATCGATCACACGGTACATTCTCTTGTGGCCGCCGCCAATGTACCTCATGGTCCGCCTGCCGTTAACGTTCCTTCCTCCTGACTTTTTCAGCGGCGCGAGCAAGGATTTCTCCGGCGTGTCACGTGTAACCTCTTCAAAGGAACTCGCAACCTTATGTCTCTGACCTGGTGTTACAGGCTTGATCTTTCTGACTGCCATACTATATTATATGTTGCTGTAAAAATCAATTGTCTCTCCTTTGGCGAGAGTGATAACAGCCTTTTTCGTGGCTGCTGTACGACCCTTCATGATACCTGACTTGGTATAGCGGGTCTTGGTCTTCCCACCGTAATTGATGGTGTTCACAGACTCAACGTTTACGCCGTAGAGCTCCTCAACTGCCTTTTTTATCTCCAGCTTGTTGGCCTTACGCGACACCAGAAAACCATACCGGTTGAACTTCTCGCCCTGACTGGTCATTTTCTCGGTCACTATGGGTTTAAGTAATATTTCCATATCTCAGTTCCTGGTTTTATAATGTTGACTGCAAAACATCAACTGCGCTCTCCGTCAGCACGAGAGTTGAAGCTTTCATAATGTTGTAAGTATTTAAATCACTGATAGTTACAACTTCAACTCCCTGCAAATTTCGAGATGACAAATATATGTTTTTATTTTGTTCCGATAAAACAAAAAGTGATTTTTTATTCATGATCTTGAGGTTTGCGTTCATCGCGGCCATTTCAGATGTTCTGGGAGCCTCGAATGAAAAATCCTCAAGAACGATGATTTTATTCTCTTTTGCCTTGTAGGAAAGGGCTGACTTCCGGGCCAGCTGTTTTACCTTTTTATTGAGTTTGAACCCGTAGAATCTGGGTCTGGGGCCGAATATACGGCCGCCGCCGCGGAACTCGGGGTTCTTGATGCTGCCGAAGCGTGCCGTTCCGGTGCCTTTCTGTTTCTTGAGCTTGCGTGTGCTGCCCATGATCTCGCCGCGTTCCTTGGATTTGTGTGTACCCTGTCTCCGGCTTGCCAGATACTGCTTAGTATCGAGGTAGATAGCGTGATCATTTGGTTCAATGCCGAAGATGGTCTCATTGAGATTAACCATTCTTCCGGTCTCTTTACCTTCTATGTTGAATACTGCTACTTCCATTACTTTGTTATTATTACGTAACCACCTTTGGGGCCGGGGACGGCACCTTTAACGAGGAGCAGGTTTGATTCGGGCATGATCTTCACGATCCTCAGTTCCGTCTCCTGCTGTCTTCCGCCTGTACGGCCTGCCATACGCATGCCGGGCATTACTCTTGAAGGCCATGATGAGGCGCCCACTGATCCCGGGGCCCTGAGCCTGTCATGCTGGCCGTGGGTTGTGCCGCCCACGCCGCCGAAGCCGTGACGCTTGATAACGCCCTGGAAGCCCTTGCCCTTGGTCCATCCTCTCACATCAAGAAATGTATCATCATTGAAGAGATTCACGGTTATGACATCACCTCTCTTGTATTTCCCGTCTTCAAATCCGGAGAACTCCGCAATTTTCCTCTTGGGGCCGGTGCCGGCCTGTTTGAAATGTCCTATCTCAGCCTTGTTGCTCGACTTTTCCCTTTTATCGTCAAAGCTGAGCTGGAGTGCCGCATAACCGTCTGTCTCCACAGTCTTGACCTGTGAAACCACACAAGGTCCCACTTCGAGCACTGTGCATGGAATGTTCTTTCCGCTTTCGTCGAAGACGGAGGTCATTCCAACCTTTTTTCCTATTAATCCCTGCATAATTCAGTATTTTACCGGTTTCACACTTTTATTTCCACTTCAACCCCGCTCGGCAGTTCCAGTTTCATCAGAGCGTCAATGGTTTTGGGTGTTGAGCTGTATATGTCAAGCAGCCTCTTGTATGATGACAGTTCGAACTGCTCTCTTGCCTTCTTGTTCACGAACGGTGAACGGAGCACCGTATAAATCTTCTTGTGGGTGGGGAGCGGTATCGGACCGCTGACTACTGCACCCGTTGATTTGACTGTCTTTACAATCTTTTCAGCCGACTTGTCGACCAGGTTATGATCGTAAGACTTCAGTTTGATGCGGATTTTCTGACTCATCTTTTTTAAAGAATTTTTCCTGTTGTTACTTCAATAATTTTCTTCGATAATTCTGCAGGCACCTCTTCAAAATGTGAGAACTCCATTGTGGATGTTGCTCTTCCCGAGGTAAGGGTCCGAAGTACTGTAACGTATCCGAAGTTTTCTGCCAGAGGTACTTTTGCCCTGATGACCCTTGCACCTGCTTTCGATTCCATACCTTCCACCTTTCCTCTGCGCTTGTTGAAGTCGCCCACGACGTCACCCACGTATTCTTCGGGGGTGACTACTTCGGCGGTCATCACAGGTTCGAGGAGCACCGGGCGGCATTTACCTGCCGCATGGCGGAAGGCCTGCCTGGCTGCTATCTCAAACGAGAGCGAGTCGGAGTCAACTGGATGGTACGAACCGTCCTTGAGAATAACCTTGAGGCTGTCGAGGGGGAAGCCGGCCAGCGGGCCGTTCTGCATGGCCTCGCGGAATCCCTTCTCAATTGAAGGTATATATTCCTTCGGCACATTCCCTCCCCTGATCTCATTCACAAAGGTCAGCCCGGGGGCATCGTCATCGGCAGGCATAAGCTCAATGGATATGTCCGCGAACTTGCCCCTGCCTCCTGTCTGTTTCTTAAACAGCTCCCTGTGTGAGTAAGATGAAGTGATTGCCTCCTTATATGCCACCTGGGGTCTGCCCTGGTTGCATTCAACACTGAACTCTCTCCTGAGACGGTCGGTAAGAATTTCAAGGTGAAGCTCACCCATGCCGCTAATCACAGTCTGTCCGCTGTCAGGGTCTGTTTTCACCCTGAAGGTCGGATCCTCCTCGGCCAGTTTGCCGAGGGCATTGCCCAGCCTGTCGATGTCAGCCTGCGTCTTCGGTTCGATGGCGATCCAGATTACCGGTTCCGGGAATTCCATCGATTCGAGCACCAGAGGCTTGTTAATGGCACAGAGAGTGTCACCTGTCTTAAGGTCCTTGAACCCCACGCCGGCGCATATATCTCCTGCGGAGACGCTGGCAACGGGATTCTGCTTGTTTGCATGCATCTGAAAGAGGCGGTTGATCCTCTCCCTCTTGCCGCTCCTTGAGTTGAGAACGGTGTCGCCCGCATTGAGGGTGCCTGAATAGACCCTCATGAAGACGAGCCGTCCGACATACGGATCGGTAGCTATCTTGAAAGCCAGGGCTGCAAACGGCTCATCGGCTTCAGGTTTGCGTTCAATCTCCTTGTCGTCGCGCGGGTCCTTTCCTTTGACGGCACCCACATCAACAGGTGAAGGCAGGAGTGCCACCACGCCGTTGAGGAGTCTCTGCACACCCTTGTTCTTGAATGCTGCACCGCAGAAGACAGGGACTATTACTCCTTCAACCGTTTCGCGGCGCAGAACTGCCATCAGTTCGTCCGGCGTTATGCTTTCATGATCATCAAGGTAACGCTCAAGGAGGGTGTCATCCATTTCGGCGCATGCCTCAACGAGTTTCATCCTCCATTCGTCAGCCTCTTCCTTCATATCAGCAGGTATGGGCTGAACGGTAAAGTTGGTAAGGGGGTCCTCTCCGTCCTCGAAGATGATTGCATTCATCTCAAGGAGGTCGATTAGCCCTGTAAATTTATCTTCAGCGCCGATGGGTATCTGAACCGGTACCGGGTGTGCTCCGAGCTTGTCGATCATCTGCTGAACCACGCCATGAAAGTCGGCACCAGAGCGGTCCATCTTGTTCACGAAGGCTATTCGCGGTACATTGTATTTGTTTGCCTGTCTCCATACGGTCTCTGACTGCGGTTCAACACCGCCGACAGCACAGAAGACGGCAACAGCACCGTCAAGCACCCTGAGTGAACGCTCCACCTCCATGGTGAAGTCGACGTGACCCGGTGTGTCAATAAGATTGATCTTGTAGAGCTGATCCCTGTATTTCCAGAAGGTGGTGGTAGCTGCGGATGTGATGGTTATCCCTCTCTCCTGCTCCTGTACCATCCAGTCCATAGTGGCATTGCCGTCATCGACTTCGCCGATGCGGTGTACACGGCCCGTATAATAGAGGATGCGCTCGGAAGTGGTTGTCTTCCCGGCATCGATATGGGCCATAATGCCAATATTCCTGGTATTTCTGAGATCGTTGCTCATCGTTGGATCATTATTCCACTCGCATCAATGAGATCAGAACCTGAAGTGAGCGAAGGCCTTGTTGGCTTCGGCCATGCGGTGGGTATCCTCTTTCCTCTTATATGCTCCGCCCTCATTATTGTAGGCGGCCATCACCTCGGCAGCAAGTTTCTCAGCCATGCTGTGGCCTGTACGCTTACGGGCGAAGAGAATCAGGTTTTTCATGCTGATGCTGACCTTACGGTCAGGCCTTATCTCGAGGGGCACCTGAAAGGTTGCGCCTCCGACCCTGCGGCTTTTAACCTCCACATGCGGAGTGATATTGTCAAGAGCCTGTTTCCATATCTCCAGAGGGGGCTTTTCAGCGCTCTTCATCTTGTCGCCCACTATTTCAAGTGAGTCATAGAAAATCCTGAAGGCAACGGTCTTTTTACCATCGTACATCAGATTGTTGATGAAACGGGTAACGTACGGATCGTTGAATTTCGGGTCCGGTAAGAGGATCCTCTTCTTTGGTTTTGCCTTTCTCATATTGTGAATCCTTTAACTGTTACTTCTTTGGTCTTTTTGTGCCGTATTTTGACCTTCTCTGCTTACGACCATCAACACCGGAGGTGTCAAGCGCACCACGTACGAGGTGATAACGGACGCCCGGAAGGTCCTTGACCCTGCCGCCCCTGATGAGCACTATCGAGTGCTCCTGGAGGTTATGTCCTTCACCCGGTATATAGGCGTTGACCTCCTTCTGGTTGGTCAGCCTTACCCTGGCAACTTTTCTCATGGCTGAGTTAGGTTTCTTTGGCGTGGTAGTATATACGCGGACACATACTCCCCTGCGCTGCGGACACGAGTCAAGAGCGGGTGCCTTGCTCTTGTCCACCAGCTTCTTGCGGCCTTTTCTAACTAACTGCTGAATTGTTGGCATAATTCTCTTTTAAATTAATTTTCCTGTTTTATACTGGTCTGCAAAAATTCTTCTTCACTCATTCAGGCGCACCGCGCCTCCACTTTTCACTCTCAATACACCCCACCGCCATTGCAGCGGCAAAAAGCCGTCACAGTGCCCCGGGGCAAAGTTTTCTGGAGATGTAACTTATTGGTTTGTAAGTTATTTACAGGATTTTCTTCCCGACCCTTCCTGTCGACTTCTTTTGTAAACTTACGTTCTGAAGGACGAGCCGGTACTCCTGTTTCTCAAAAAACCGGTGCAAAGAAAAGAAATATTTTCCAATCCACCGCAACTTTTATGTACTCTTTTGAAAATTTGCTATTTTTGCGCTCCCAACGAGACGACATACATATATAATATATATAACAACAGCCGAAGATGAAGACATACTCAACAGACCACGTAAGGAACATTGCGCTGCTGGGGAACTCTGGCTCAGGAAAGACCACCCTCGCGGAAGCAATGCTTTTCAACGGCGGGGTGATCGAGAGGCGGGGTTCCGTGGAAGCAAAGAACACCGTCTCAGACTACAAGCCGATTGAGCAGGAGAACCGCAACTCTATCTTTTCAACCGTACTCTACGCAGAGTACAGGGACAAAAAGATAAATATACTTGACACCCCGGGTCTTGATGACTTCTCAGGCGGAGTTATCTCATCGATGTATGCTGCTGACTCGGTGATGCTGGTCATCAACGTGCAGAACGGCGTGGAGGTCGGAACGGAGATACAGTTCAGGCATGCTTCCAAATTCAATAAGCCCCTGATCATAGTCGTGAACGGGCTTGATCATGAGAAGGCTAACTTCGAAAAGACAATTGAGATGCTTCACGAGCGTTTCGGCAACAATGTAACCATGGCCCAGTTCCCGGTGAACGAAGGCGTTGGCTTCAACACCATTGTTGACGTCATCAGCATGAAGATGCTTCGCTACGGCAAGGATGGCGGCAAGGCCGAGGTAGTGGATATTCCGGCCGAGCACCTGGCAAAGGCTGAGGAGCTGCATGCAGCCCTGACCGAGAAGGTTGCCGAGAGCGATGAGTCGCTCATGGAACTCTTCTTCGCCAATGACAAGCTCACCGAACAGGAGATAGGCCGCGGTCTTCGCGAAGGTCTCCTCAAGAGGGGTATCTTCCCTGTCTTCTGCGTATCGTCAAAGGGTAACATAGGCGTTGACAGGCTGCTCGATTTTGTGGCTGCCTCCACGCCCGCTCCTGCCGACATGCCTGCCCTGAAGAACTCGAAGGGCACCGAGGTGAAATGCAATCCTGCCGGTCCGGCATCAGTCTTCGTCTTCAAGACAACCCTCGAGGAGCATATCGGTGAGATCAACTACTTCAGGGTGATGTCAGGCAAGATCGGAGAGAACCTTGATGTCATCAACACCAGCAACGGCACCAAGGAACGGCTGTCACAGATCTTCATCTGCGCCGGGAAGAACCGCACGCGCGTCCCCGAGATACATGCAGGTGACATAGGAGGTTTTGTCAAGCTCAAGAACACAAAGACCAACCATACTCTCAATGCACCGGGCAATGACTGGACATATGAGAACATGAAGTTCCCGGAGCCCAAGTTCCGTGCAGCCATCAAGCCTCTCAGCGAAAGTGACGAGGAGAAGATGGGCGAATCTCTCAACCGCATGCACCAGGAAGACCCGACAATCATTGTGGAGTACTCCAAGGAGCTTAAGCAGATAATCATTCACGGTCAGGGCGAATACCATCTCAACATCCTGAAATGGCACCTCGACAATATTTTCAAGATAGAGACGCAGTATATTGCACCCAAGATTCCTTACCGCGAGACCATCACCAAGTCTGCACAGGCTGACTACCGTCACAAGAAGCAGTCGGGCGGTGCAGGTCAGTTCGGCGAGGTGCACATGATCATTGAGCCGTATGAGGAGGGTTCTGAAGCCAAGTCGATGATGAAGATCGCAGGCAAGGAGATAAAGCTGGCCAACCGCGACAAGGAGGAGATTGAGCTCCCGTGGGGCGGCAAGCTCGTTTACATGAACTGTATTGTGGGCGGATCCATTGATGCACGTTTCATGCCCGCAATCCTCAAGGGCATCATGGAGAAGATGGAGGTAGGCCCGCTGACGGGCTCCTACGCACGTGACATCAGGGTCTACGTCTATGACGGCAAGATGCACCCGGTTGATTCAAACGAAATATCATTCCGTCTGGCAGGACGAAATGCCTTCAGCACCGCCTTCAAGAACGCCGGTCCGAAGATTCTTGAGCCGATCTATGAGGTTGAGATCATGGTTCCTTCCGACCGTATGGGTGATGTCATCAGCGACCTTCAGGGGCGCCGCGGTATGGTGCTGGGCATGTCAAGCGAAAAGGGGTTTGAGGTCATCAAGGCAAGGGTTCCCCTGGCAGAGATGAACAAGTATTCAACCGCTCTCAGCTCGCTCACCGGCGGCCGCGCGATGTTCACGATGAGGTTCCTGGAGTATTCGCAGGTACCCGGCGAGGTTCAGGATTCCGTCATAAAGGCCTACGCTGGAGAAGAGGACGAGGAATAGATATCCGAAATCGGTATATTTTTCACGAAGAGACAGGTCCGGACCTGTCTCTTCTGTTATTAAGGATTACGATAAAGGATTGAGTCTGTCTTCCTGCCCAGGGATATTATTGGAGTCGTCCGATTGTCCTGACAGCTTCCTGCCTTACCGGCTCCGAAAACCTGGTAGTGTCTGAGATAATCTGGTTGCAGGTTTCAACTATAGGCTGCCTGTTATAACTGTGGCTGAACCATCCCAAAGCCTCGACCAACGCAACCTCCAGCTTCTCCCCGGGAGCAGTCAGCAACCAATTGCACAGGGGTTCGATTACCGGGTGATATGTCAGGTTGCGAAGTGACCTGATTTCAAAAATCCTGTTCTTTTCGGTAACGTCAGGCCCGGTTATGGTTTCAAGAGTCTCGCTGCACGACTTTGCCCTCTTTTCAATATTTGCTGCAGTCTGCCTGTAGATGGTGCCGAGATAATTGGAAGTGTCAATTCCTTCGAACCTTTTATCAAGTTCGCTCATAAGTAATTCCCTGTCGAAATATGCCAGTGCATCAACAGCCTGGTAATTAACTCTTTTTGAAACATTGGGGTCTGTTACTGATTTTATAAGGGCGGATGCCAGCCGTGGGTCACCTGACTCCTGGCAGTAGACAGCAGCGAAACGCCTGGCAAGCTCATAAGAGTCATCAAGAGCGGCAGCCGTCACTTTTACAAAGTTGTCATCACGCAGTTGTGCAAGAAACTTCATGGCAGAGACGCGTGTGGTGGCATAGGGTGAACTAAGGTACTTATCGGCTAGCAGGTTGCTTATGCCGGGATAACCATTTGCCTTCAGGTGCCACAGGGCCCAGCTCTGAACGTCAGGGTGAGGATAAGATACCAGTTTGACAAGCCTGGCATTGTTGCCGGCCTCCTTCATCATTTTGTCTGCGTCAAGTTTCGGGTCAGATGAAGCAAACCAGAAGGTGGGGTCGCCTATTATGTGAGACTCAAGGAGACATACCATGCGGTTCCACTCCCCTACCCTCAGACCGTAGGAGAGCAACCCCACCATCTCATCCGGATACTTGTCCTGAAGCGAGTTGACGGTGTTTGCCTGCGCAGCCACGGTACGTCCCGGACCAAAGACATATGCGCCGGAGATGAACTCATCAACATGGAAAGAGCCGTTGAAGCAGGCATCGAACATAATGAACCTGGCCTTGACGTCATACTTAAGCACATCTGCCGTAATGATGTCCATATCAGCGAACCAGGCCGAATCCTTCTCTGACTGTATTTTGTCATTGGCTCCGTAGATCCATGCATCTGGGACTCCCAGCCACTCGATATACCTGTTTTTGGCTTCCGTGGTGTCTTTTGCACCCCTCACCTTTGAGCGGAGGTAAAATTTTATGCTTTCAATATTCTGCTGGACGCCATTGGCAGGACTTTCGGAACCGGCCAGTTGTGCATCGGTTGAACCATGATGATGCAGAAGGGCTATGTCAGTCTGCTCAATGGTCATGGCTGAAAGAAGGCGGTTCTTGATGTGTTCTTCAAATGTATAGTCAATGTATTCCAGCCCGTTGTCCTGCCTGTTCAGTTGTGGAAACTGCTGAAGCAGAGCTGCCTTTTCATCCATCCTGGCAGTCATCGACTCAGAGTTATATCCATGACCGGCAAAGAAGAGTACCTCATCAACCCTGTCAGGGTTATTGTGTGCCTCTATCACCTTGGTCATGTACGCCCTGAGCATTGAGCCGTCACTATCACCCGGAATCCGGATACGGCCGCTGTAGATGTCCGGTGAGAGTACCTGCACTGATAACGGATTCAGGGTGTAGTAAAAATAGAGCCCGTTTGTGTCTGCCCTTATAAAATCAAACTGCAGGTCAAAATCCTCATAGAACCGGTCCGAGGGAATGGATGACCTGTGCCAGGGATACCTCTCCTGGTCCATCTTGAATGCCGATGTGAGATGCTGGGCATCGCGCAGCATGGGAACGGGAATATCTCCGATGAAAACAGCACCCTCAAAAGCCTTGTTGGCCGAATACATAGCCTGAAGCAATTGTCTGATTGAGTCAGGGTGTTGCCACCGGTCTTCAATGATCACTGCATCAAGTCCTTCTGCCTGGAGGAGGGCGGCATATTGCCTGATCTCGTCTCCTGCAACCTTCAGTGAATTATTGTCGGCGATAACTGCAAACTCACCCTTCCGGGGCTGAGAAAGTGAAGGCGTTAACAAAGTTAACGCCATTACAAGTGATACAATTAATTTCTTCATAGTTTCAAAATGTGAATCCGGCCACTGCGCCTATCATGTAACCGGACAGCTCTCCGGCCTCAGAACCCGGGGCAGAAGCCCACCGGCCTTCCGGAATAAGAAACAGGGATTTGACAAAATTGTTCTGACTCAGTGGCATTTCGCACCTGACGGAGGCCGATGCCTTTATAACATCCGCTTTTGACACAAAATAATCATGGTAGACCATATCCGGAATACTCAGGGGCTGGATAATGTATGATATGTCAGAGCCGAGGTTCATCCGGTAGCCAATATCCAGGCCCGGGGTCAAGAGCAGCCGTCCCGTCCTGAACAGCTTCCTGGCAAAGAGAGAGCCGCTGAGGTTAAAAGTGTTGTAATAGCCATAGCTCTGCACGGGGAAATGCTCTGTTGAGAAGTATCCTGCCACGACCGCACCTCCCAGTTCGATGTCGATGTTTCTGTCGCTGTCGAGAACAAGGTAAGAATACCTCAATCCGCCCCCGATGTCATTGATCATATGCTTGTTCTCTATCCAACTGACAGTTGCCAGTGAATCATATGAGTAGGTGCCTTTGTTTACCGTATACGATCTCTGCAGAATCTCGTCAGAGTTCACCGCCTTCAGTGAGGCATTCAGCCTGAAGATATGTGAAGCCTTTCCACGGGAAATTCTGAGCAATCCTGACAGTGAAATATTATTTGTCTCGGTAATGCCGTCGATAAGCCGGAAGGAACTTCCTGAGCGTGCTTCTTCATTGAAGTGGTCATAGCTTAATTCTGCAATCATAAACAGGTTGTCATTGTCATGTGAAGCCTGCAAAGCTCCGGAGTACCCCTGGCCCGTATACCATTGTGAATAGGAAGAGATGTTTACCTCCTGCCTGAAGTAGCCAAGGCCCAGGAAGACAAAGAGATTCTGGTTCCAGTTGCCCTCCACGGAATATGATAACTCGTTGCTTTTCGTGTATATTGACCCTGAAATCCCCACATTTGTGCTACCGAAGTCATAGATAATGCCTGGACTTATCTTCAGTGAAGATATAGTGTTCTTGTTCCGCGGGTCCTTCTGCTTGGCACCTACGGCCGACATATACTCTGCTCCTGCGCCAACAGTGATCCGGTCATTTATCTTATAGCTCACCTTCCCCTGCATGTCAAACTGCTCCCTGGACTGCCTTGCTGATACCGTATCACCGACAAGGTAAGGATTGAAGGTATTGTACATCATTGTGCCGTTATAATTCAATCCTTCAAATCCGGTATTTGAGTAACCGAAGGAACCATACAGGGAGATTTTTTTGAGCTGCATGAAGCCTTTTGTGGAGACATTGAATGACGATGTCATTTCAGGCTGCTGAATGAATGTCAGCTCGTCATCTATGTACATGTACCCTGTCTGCGCCAGGCTCATGTTACCAAGGTTCAAATCTGAAAGTGCCGCCGTGTTTGAAGTTTTCATCCATGGGAAGATAACCTCCAGCATCTCAAAGGTATTGAGGCCGCTCGGGGCCTGATCCTGGGCAAAAGCACCGCAGCCCAACCCCACTGCCACTATGCCCATCAGTAAACGTACAGAGAAAATTTTATTCATCAGCCCGGCTAAATTATTGATTAGTGAAGTGGCGTACCGGATAGCGGATCACCCGGCATCCGGTACACGTTCACCTATAATACTTAAAGATCAACGGCTGACGGATGCACAAACGGTGTGGGCGTCTGGTCGTTAATGAAGTCGTTGGTCGAGTTGTTGCTGTCCTTGTAGATCACTTTGCCGTCAAGAATCTTCTCAGCTTTTCTTCTCACACTCTTGCTGTTGTAGGTGGCAAGACTCCATGTCATCCCTGCATCAACCGTAGTGGGAAGCCTCTTGAATCTCTTATCTTCCTCCGTACGGTTGCATTCCACACCGTCAATAACCCAGTCCTTATGTACCATGAGAAACTGAGTGGTTGATGTAGATCCTGGCCGGAGCATGAAGTTGTTGGTGTTGGCAACAAAGGTCTGCCAGTCAAGTCCTGTCGGCAACCTGAAAATGATCACTCCCTGGCCAAAGACTGAATGGAGCCAGTCATACATTGATGTGGATGTAGTGTAAATAACAATCATGTTTGCAGCCTGTGGGGCATCCGTGTCTTTGCCGGGAGCTTCAATAAAAGCTTCATACTGCGCGGCTCCAAGGTTTACAGGTGAAAGAGGATTGCCCAGGGGGTCCGTCTTGTGGTCAATAGCATCCATTGCAAGCACAACGCTGGACCTTGGCTGAAGCGGGTATTGCTGGCCTGTTCCCGGGAACATCATGGTATGAAAATAACAGGGTATGCGGTCCATAAGCGATCCGTCAGGATTGACAAATTCAGAAGGAGTTGTTCCTATCGGCCAGATGAGACTGATGCAGAGGCCATCGAGATACACAACCTCATCACTGTTGTTGTAAATCTCATGGAACTGGTCTGAATAGTAATTAGTGCCTGATTCAGTCTTTGAGCCGGTGTAATAGATCTCCTTGATGACCAGTCCTCCCTTTTTTGTGGTAGCCACAAGGTGTAGTTCCCAGTTGTTGTCTCCGGAGGGCTGTACCGTTAAGTTCTCCGTTATGCCGTTAAGATAAAAGTCGCTGGTCTCCTGTGTGCCCGATACCTTATACATGCCTTCCTCGAGCGAAATAGCTGCAAGGCCGAGAGAATTGGTTACGAGAATAAACTCCTGGCCTGAGATTGTGTTCTCAACCAGGATATTAACACCGCTGGCTACGGTTGCACCGTACCCTTGAGGATAATAAGCCGTGATGTTGACCTCATAGAGCTGAGCTCCCCTCTCGCAGGAGGTAAGAGCTGCCACTCCCGCGAGAATGATAACCAGAAAGATTTGAATTTTTTTCATGATCTTGAATTTAAGGTTAGAACTTTATTTTAACTTCTGCACCAAAATAGAGGGGAGGGTTCCTGCGTGCATATACCTCAGGGGCACCTCCGTACTGTTTCAACAGCGGATTATGATTGGTGATGTTATTTGCATAGAAGGAGAAGTTTGCTTTGTCAGTAATCTCCTTGGTAAGCTTGAAGTTGATCACGAAGTAGGGAGGATAGCCCGTCTCCGCGAAATACCACGGGGTGTTGTAGCGTTTGATCAGATCCGAATAGGGTTTGGTAACCGCAAGTGCACGGTCAAATTCATGGTAAACCATCTGCCTGTCATAGTAACCCAGAGGATCGACGAATTTCGGCTGGAGCTTGTCAGCGTATGGATCCGCGACCGGTGTTGCAGTGTAAAACACGGGATTCCCGTCAGGATCATTCCAGATACTCTGGTCACGGTCCATCCAGATTATCTGCGTTGTCACGGAGGCAACCATTCTCAGTTCCCTGATGTGTGTGATGGTCCTGATGTTGGTGTTAAACCTCTCGTCAATACTTCCATTACCGGCAGGATAGAGAGCAACCAAAGGAAACTCTTTCCCGCCGATACTGCCTGAGGATGGCTTGGTGAGCTCCATGGCTGTCGACTGTCTCTTTACCATCATCCAGGCGCCATCAATGATAAAGGATGTCCGCAGAGACTTTACCATACCAAGGTCAAGGGTAAACTCAACTCCTTTTTTGGTTGTCATACTACCGTTACCGGGATAGGTAAAGTTGACAAATACGGTATCCTGTGTCACTGGCAGCTGTATTTCTGAGCCGGAAACAGGATCGGTATAGAATACCCCCTCTCCCTGGACAAAATAGAGGTCAAGACCGTTCTGCAGCGGCTGGGTGTAACGATTGAATATAAAATTCTCATAGTATGATTCAAAGCTGAACCCGTTCTCCATCTTCTCAGAATAGAGGGTGACATTTATGTCAATATTGCTTACCGTCATGTCAAATCCTGCCTCCAGTTTCCTGTTCTCGGCCGGGATGAGGTTCTCGTTGCGGGGATTTTCAAATACCTTGGTTGTCACCACGAATGTGCCACTCATGGCAACCGGATCATAATAACTCAGTCCTGTCTTATCCCAATAGGCTTTGTCAGGATAAAGGTAGAGCAGGGATGGCGCCTTTGAGAAGATACCGTATCCTCCCCTGAGAGCGAGGTGAGACAGTGCTCCCTTCCCGTTGTCAATGACGGTATATCTAGCATTGAACCGGGGGTCAAGCATGGTGGTTTCCTCACTGGAGCTGAAGAGGCCGTCAGGCTGTACATTGGTGAACCTGATGCCTGCCTGCAGGTCTAACCTCGTCTTACCCAGGGGAATGCCCAGGTTCTCCTCTGCATAATATGAAATCTGCCCAAGCGAGGGGATATCCTTGTATGATCTTGGTCTTGCGTCTGTGCCGCCGACAGGTACCGGAGGGCGTGACAGGTCATAGACCCTTCCAAGGCCGTTGTTACCGTAGAGTCTCCATTCAACTCCTGCAA
The DNA here is from genome assembly GCA_022736275.1 of Rikenella microfusus. GTDB lineage: Bacteria > Bacteroidota > Bacteroidia > Bacteroidales > VadinHA17 > SR-FBR-E99. Next base: position 52,540 of record DZBJ01000002.1, read on the forward strand.
CTAAGTTATTAAGCGCCTTCCCAACATTGAATGAACGGTTGCCTGACAGTTTCGCATTATAGTAATAAGGCCGGCCGTCAATGGTAAGATCACTGATGTAGGAAGCAGGCAGTATCGGCACCTGGTTCTCTCCGGGTTCAAGAGCCACGGGTTGAGGCTGGGCCCCTGAGGGTATCTGCTCAAGGGTAACTTCATGTCCAACCTGGTGCTGTATATCTCCTGAGACCATAAGGTTAAGGTTTGTCAGCACCGCGGAATTAAGGGCCCATTTGGCATTCAAATTCATGGCGAGTCCCTGATCCCGTGATTCATAGTCTTCGATATCAAGCATATCTGGGTCACGCTTATTCACATCCAGGGTCTGGTATGCCCTTGCAGAAAGGCTTAATGTCAGTGGCCTGGAGCTTCTCAGAAAAGTATTATTATAAATGACGCCACCGTTCAGCCTGTTGAAAGTCTGGTATTTCACCCTGATGTCATCAAATGACTGGGTGTAGTCAAAGTCGAGATTAAGTGTCCCGGCCTTGTCCCCGAGTGACAGTCCCTTGCCTGCATAAAGCTGCTTTATGCCCGGGTCGGTTTTTAGTTTGGCGGTGAATGGGGTCTTCCCCTTTTTCATTGTCACCTTTACGGCGCCGCTGAGCATGTCGCCATTCTCCGCACCTGCTATCCCCCTTACTACTTCAATGGTTTCAATATTATCCACCGCAATCTGGCGGACATCAGTTCCGCCGGATGCAGTAGTGGCAAAACCGGCAGTCACACCTGTTGAGGCACCGGTAGTTTTCAGGAACTGCATGTTGGCATCGTTTGATACCGGAGCCCCATCCACGATGAGCAGGGTCCCGAGGCTGGCCATATTGTCGCTTACATAGCCGTCCTTTCTTATGATCTCTCTGACGGTAAGCTGTTTGGGCTTTGACAAATCAGGATTGAGGGCTGTCTGTCCGGGCAGCAGCTGAAGCACATCAGAGAGGTCGGTGGGCTGAACATGCTGGATGGCAGACTGGTCTATCACAGATCCAGAAGCGATGCGCCTCCCCTCCTTCGCCGTTACCACAACATCCTCAATGGCCAGCGTGGCCTCATCGATAAGTATCGTCACTTTCTCTTCACTGACCGGGAAGGTCACCGGCAGTTCATGCTGTATGTACCCCAGGCATGATACCACCAGGGTATAGTTACCGGCAGGCACATTGCGCAGCACAAATTCGCCGGTTTCAGTTGTGGTGGCCCAGATGTTACGCTCCTTCACAACCACTGTAGCCATCATAACTGGCTCTCCGGTCGATTTGCAGACTACTTTGCCCTGCATTGCCGGCCTTGACTGGCCTGCAAGCGCCAGGGAGACAAAAAGAATTACCAGTATGGAAAGAGACTTTTTCAAGGCTTCATTTTTTGTCCGGTGGCTTCACTTTGCTGAACTTGTTCGGGAAGAATTGCGTGGCAATAAGTCCGTATATTCCGGTCACTGCAGTGATAAGGAGATCCGGGATATTTGATTTCAGAGGCCATCCGCGTCTCATGATAAGCACGACTGCCACTATCAGGGCAGTAAGGTTGACGATCATCCACCGTATGCCGGGTGAAGGTTTGAAGTAGAATCTCACATATGCTGAATTTTCATCTTTCATCCTGGTCTCAAAGGGGAACAGAGAGGCAAGCATCTTGCCTTCCGGTCTCTCGTAAAGCCCTTCCCATTTCTCTCCGTGCGTTCCAACCACCTGATACATCTCGTCTACCGCTATTGCCTCGTACCAGTTTTCACCCAGAATGGTAATGCATTTGTTGAACAGGTCTGCGCTCAACCTGAAAGTATGGATGGAAGGATTGAAACCGTCAACAGGCAGCCGCTGAAGGTCATAAACCTCATCCATTACAACAAATATACCCTGATTTCCTGTAAAAACGTAACAATAGTATTCCCTGCTCCTCAGATCAACCGCTTCAATATATACAATGTCAAGCTTTTCAGGGGTTTCTATTCTGACCACATAGGGTTCTCCCTTTACCATCTTCACATGGAAGAGTGACCCTGCAGCATCAGTTATGAAGTAACCCTCATCAACCGATTTTCTTGTTGTCGGCAGCCCTGCAATAATATTTGCGGGAAACACAAAGCCCTCAGAGGTGAGTGCATCAGTGAAAAGCATGCTCTTCTCTTCATTGATCTCATTTGTTTTGGCGACAATGAACTCCATCCGTTTTTCGATCCGGAAGTAATCCTCGGGCATTGCCAGGTTAACCTTACCGCTCTGAGATTCGAGCATTGGCCAGAGAGTGGGTACGGGTGCATCGGTTCTTTTCGGAGTATAGCGATAGAACGATGAAGCCCTTGCAATTGAAGGTGTCTCCATTTTAACTCCCTTTATCGTATCGGGCATCGTTCCGTCAGCCATCAATTGCCGGTAGAACATGAAGGGAAGAGCCTGCTCATATTCGTCGGAGGTATATTCCTTCCCGGCAGGAGATTTTCTGATGCTGCCGTCAACAACGATGAAGTCGTCCTTGATGCAGCTGTAGAAGAGGTTGGGTGACCTGGGTACCTTTTCAAAGATTGTCCAATACAATGAAGGCAACACGATGGAGGCAACAAGAATGCCAATAGCCACAAGTATGTATCTGCTGAACTTTATCATCTTACATCTCTCCTTTCCTGAACCTGTAACCTGTAAACAAAACGACGAAACTCAGCAGCAATGTGATGACTGCAATGGGTGCAAGTACCGGTTCGAACGCACCGATCGATGCCCCTGTGTAAAAGATAGTGACAAAACCTGCAGCCACGGCTGCATACAGTCCTCTGAAGAGCCACATCGGTTCAAGCAAAATGAGTGCAACAAGAAAGTATGTCGCCATCCCGCCAAGAAACCATGGCATCATGGTCAGAAGAGATGCCCTGATGATATTCGCGGGAAAGAAGATCGCGCTGCCTGCATTAAATAAAACCAGCACCGTAAGAAAGACTGCCAGAAGGATACCGGCTCCGAAGGAATGCATCCATATCAGTACACCGTTCTCAGAGACTGGCAGATGGAAGGTAAGCTTGATCCGCTTGTTGACCGTTTCGGGAAAATACTGGGCTATTGCAACGGCCAGTCCGACAATAAACGGCAGAAACTTGAGGATACTGAAATAAGTAACGCCCCGGAAAAGGAACGAATACCAGTAATTGGATGCGTCAACGAACAGTATGTCATGACGGACTTTAAGAAATATGTTGATCAGGGCTACGAGACTGAGACCCAAGGCGATCCAGACTACCAGCCGGATCTTGATCCACTCTTTGTATAATAATGATTTCAGCATAGAGGTAAACTTCTGTGTTAATACTTACGGGTAAGCCCGATAAAGGCATCTTCAAGTGACATTTTCTTCTCTTCGAACGAGGTGAAGGTGATCCCCTTTGAATTAAGGTATCCCTTAACTTCATCTGCGGTGGAATAGGTGTAGAACTCTATTTTATCCTTCACTTTGTCGATATTGACGGCAATACCGTCCATGTCAATCTCCTCAGCGGGCGAAGAAAGCGTAATGTTGAACTGTCTGAAGCTGGCCATGAACTGGTCAACAGGCTGTTGCGCCAGTATCTTGTTGTAATCCATGATCATAACATCATCTATCAGCCTCTCCATATCCTGGATAATGTGCGAGGTGACAAAGACGGTCTTGTGCTCGGCCTTGGCATACTCACGCATATAGTCAATGAACAGCCTGCGGTACCCCGGATCAAGTCCCATTGAAAAGTCATCGAGAATCAGCAGATCAGGGTCCTGTGCAAGGATAAGCCCCAATGCCACCTGTGAGCGCTGACCGCATGACATGGTAGAGATCTTCTGCTTCGGGGTCACCTTGAGCTTTGACATGAGTTCCCAGTAAGGGGCACTGTTCCAGTTTGGGTAGAAGCCCGAATAGAACTTTTCTATCTGATGAATGTTCATGAACGAATACTGCACGTGGCCCTCTATCAGAAAGCCTATCCTGCTCTTTGTTTCAGGTGTGAGAAGCTGGGTGTTTTCTCCGTAGATCAGGCACTCTCCGGAGTTTGGCTGCAAAAAACCGTTGAGAATATTGATGGTTGTCGATTTCCCTGTGCCGTTCTTCCCGAGAAGTCCGAGTATTTTTCCCTCCTCCACGTTGAAGCTCAGGTTCTCATAGACGAGCTTTCGTCCGTAATAATGGGTTAGGTTTTTGCACTCTATTGCGTACATATGATTGCTGTCAGTTATCTGTTGGTTATCTATTTTACTGTGCCCGGATCGGGGAATTTGAAGGGATTGGCAAGTTTTCCGGTGCGGCCGTCGGAGTAATGGAAGACAAGGGTATCGGCATTGACGGCGGCGAAGATGTTTTCAGGTACTGTGACCGTGTCAACGAAATGTATCACCCCCAGTTCAGTCCCGAGTGAATCAAGCATTGTCTCAAAGGCAATCACTCCGCTGTCATTCGAAAGGTGGCTCACAAGATAGCTGTACCTTGCCTTGTGCGCCGCGTTGGCTCCCATCCTTACAATGTACTGTGAAACCACGTCATCCGAGAATTGAGAGAAACCGTTGAACCGTGAGCTTGTGGGGACAAACATTGCTGCGACGTAATCTGCCTTTGCAATTTTTAAGGGCTGCTCTTCGAAGGTTATAACCTTATATGGTAGCTTAACGTGGAACTCATTGTCATTTGCAGTGAAGGTCAGGTTCTTTGACTCGATGGCATTGACCAGAGACTCCCTGTCAGGCAGCTTTCCATCCGGAAAATATATACGTACGATCACAGGGCAAGCAAAATCGCTCTGGTAACCGCATGCATCTGTCTTCTGATCAAGAAGATGCTGGAGGTATGTTGCATCGAGCGGATCAAAGAATTTATCGATTGTCAGGGTATAATACACCACCGAGTCGATCTCTTTTCCCACGGGTTCAATGATGCGCTTGACCGGCACGAACAGGAGCTTCTGGAGCTTCTCCTCGTTATAAAGGGCAGTATCATAGAGGATGTGCACCGAATGGCTTGCCACGTACGTAGCCACACCGTAGACCCCCTCCACTCTCCTCATCTGGTTGGCAAATGCCGTCGAGCTGCCAAAGCACTTGATGTTCTTGAGGCCTGACATTTCAAAGAGGCCTGCACTTTCTATCTGTTCAGGCGTACCCCATTTCTGGTCGATGGTAGGAAGCTCAAACAGAGTTCCCGCGGCTATGCCGAGGACAATGAGAGCACCAAGGACCGCAGCCGGCAGCCACTTCATGTTCCTCTTGTTTATCTGAAGGGTGTCTTTCTCGGGACAGGCGTGGAGACAATCTCCGCACAGAGTGCAGTCAGTATGAGTCACCTTCTTCATCGATGCCACGTCAATTCCCTGCGGGCATTCCACTGAACAGAGTCCGCAGTCAATGCATGTGTCTGTATTACGTGTGATATGTACAGGGTCTGGCCATACCTTTTTCATCCGGGCTACCTCAAGGATATATCCTCCGGCCGTGATTACTATGAGCGGGTACAGATATGGTATCTCAAGTCCGACAAGCAGCAGGGTCACGTAAATCGCCATCACGCCAAGAAACCACCATGAGAATTTGAATATGGCAGACAACGCTCCGAGAGGGCAGAAATATCTGCACCAGAAAAGCCTTATGAACAGTGATCCGACAACCAGGGCAACGATGGCCAGCAGAGCCCATAGCAGTGCGACATCGGAATTAAACCCGGAAGCAACAGCATAGTACGGATCAAATTTCTTGCAAAACAGCTCGCTGGACTTAAGGGTGAAATAGAAGGTGATGAAGAGCAGTGCGTACTTCGGCAGCCTGAGGGCATAGTCAGCGAAACCTTTGGGAGTGTATCTCACCTTGAGCCTGTCACCCAGTTTCCCGATCCATTCCCCTATCGTTCCAAGCGGGCATATGTACCCGCAGAAGAGCCTTGAGAAGAGTACTATTCCTATGAACAGTACCACCCCCATCATGATCTGTGTGCTTGTCATTGAGCATGAGAGGGAATCCATCGTCAGGTATGATCCGAGTGCCTGAATCCCGCCAAAGGGGCAGTAGGCCTCGAAATCAGGTGCATAGGCTTTGTCAAACAACAGGCGGAAGCCCATGAATGTCAGAATTCCGATGATAGCAAATTGATAAAATAATTTGTACCAGTTTTGCTTTTTCATAAGGTCAGGATATAGTATAAGGTTAGTTTGTTGAGGTTAAATTTCTGAATAACTGGTCATGGAGGAAGTCCGAATTCATGTGGTGTGACTCCATAAGCTCCACAAGTGCCTTATGAGATGATGCCTTTTCCTGAGTTCCCAGAACCTCATAGCCCTTCACTCCGAGCAGTATGCCGAGCGAGCAGTAAATGGCTATCATAACTGCTGATACAAGTATACGGGCAACAACGGGCATTGACCTGAAACTTCCATCCCTGCGCAGTGATATTTTATTCATCACATCGTCAGCGAAAGAATCGGGGGCCTTTAATGGCCTCCCTTTCAATCCTCCGGCAAGATCACTGATCTGGTCTGACATCGTTTTTTCCCCTCTCTTTAAAAAGACAACTTACGAGGCAATTGCCTGCGGTCAATGCAAAAATTTATTTTCCGAGATTGTTAATTCGTTCCTTCCTGGGGCAATTTTTCTTGTTGCATGTGACGCACTGCTCCTCGAGCTGCATCATTCTCTTGAAGATCAGGGTCAGCTTCTGTTGCTGCTCCTCGTTGCATATTCCCTTGAGATTCATGAAGTAATCAGAGGTGTGTCTCCTGAGGGAGGTACTCAGCGTTCCCACCTTTCTGGCCAGGCTGTCGAGAACCTGCGGGTCACAGTCTTCCTTTGCAAGTTCCTCGATCATTGCGACATTGGTTTCGCACATCATGTCAAATACGATGTTATAGGTTCGCGTTGTCCTGTCATTTTCCACCAGCACCTTCCTGTATTGGGTATCTGTCAGTCCAAGCTCCTTGCGGAGGAGGTCCATGGAGTTTATCACCCCGGTATCAGCCCCGGCCCTTTCATTCTTACTTTTCATTATTAAAAAAGTCACGGCTGCCGAGGTGATAACCAGCAGCAGAACGATGTTAAGCCATAACAGAATCCTGTTAGTCTTTTCAGGTATCATGATATTAAGTTTTAATTTCCTTATTAGCCGCGAAGTCAGGGCGGCACCTCTTCCTGACATTCTCCCGTCCACGTACAAGCAGTGATTCAACAGATGAGGCCGAAAGGCCGAGGACAGCGCTGATCTCCTTATAAGTCAGCTCTTCATAGTAATAAAGTACAAAGGCCTTCTGCTGTCTTGCCGGCAGTGCAGCAACTGCTGCTGAAAGCATCTGTTGTCTTTCGGAAGCTTCAAGGCTCTCCCCTGGATTATCATCGGAGTGAGGAACGGGGGAAGAGCCTGGTGAATCATGGCGGAAAATCGATTCAATCTGCTGAATTGACCGAAAAAGCATGTTTTGCGATCGCTTCAGGTAGTTTATTGATTTGTTAAGTGATATGCGATAAAGCCAGAATGAAATATTCTCTTCGTTTCTCAGCCTGACAGCTGAGCGGTATGTTTCAATAAAGACCTCCTGGGCAATGTCCTGCGCATCCTCCCTTGACTGCAAGACCTTATAGCAGGTGTTCAGCACCAGGTCCTGATATCTGAATATCAGGTCACGCATGGCACTGTTATCACCTCTGATAACGGCCTTTACCAGTTCCTGATCATTCATCCCAGACGGTGAAAAGAAAAATAAGGGGGATTAAAACCTCCATCGATGACAGGATTTTTTTACTGTTTCTTTGTCCACCCCTTTGACATGATATAAGATTCTGCCTCCTCACGGGTCCTGAAGATGTCTCCGTCTTCCTCCCACCAGGTATCACCATAGGCAAGTCCCATCTTATCGCATCCTTCTCCGGGAAGCAGGCTGACACTCTCTATGGTCTTCATCTTTATCTTTTCCGGCTTGATTGCGACTACCCTGCATTTGACTGATTTACCAAGGGTACTTCCGTCAGCAAAATAACCTACCACTATTCCATAGCATTCGGTATCTTTTCCCAGCCATGATCCGACTTTGGCCTGAAGATCAGAGTTAAGTTTTACATCGGATGAGACTGCACCTGAAGTTTCTGAGGCTTTCACGGGCTGATCACCCGGGGTGTTGCCGCATGAGGCTGAAAAGAGCATAAGAAGGACTATGCAAAAAGAAATTAATCGGGACATGACATTTAGGTTTAAGTTCGTGATTCTTCCAGCGTAAAAATAAAAATTATTCTTTACGAAATAAAATTACATGTTCAGGTTGCACTTATGACGAGAAAAAGCGACGTACGTGAGGAGCGTCGCTTCATTTCAGTGCATCCGGTCTGAAGTGTTGTCAGACCGCCTGCTCAATATTCCAGACAAAGGCCCTGATGCCTACATCGGTGTTGATGGCATCGATGCGCTTTACAGCTTCGAGAAGCATCGGCACCTTTTCCTCCTCAACGAAGGTAAGAGTGACGCCGTTGATCTCGGGCCAGGTATGGGTGCCGAGGTGCGGAACACCGGTAGATGACCCCACTCCTTCAACATTGTCCCACTGGGTGTATCCCCTGATGCCGAAATGTTCAAGCGTATACTCTACCTTTTCGGTCAGGGCAAGGTTATAAATTATCATTACTGCCTTCATGATCTTCCGTTTTCATGGTTATTCTTAATGTCATCAAGGAACTTCATGTCCCTGAATGCCATTTTATGCTTCTTGTCCCTCTCGCCGTGGCGTGCTATCAGCACGTATCCCACCGGCACAAGGACCATCGTGACGATGGTGGAGAAGATCAGTCCTCCGATGACTGCAATACCCATCGGCTGCCACAGTTCGGAACCCTCACCCGGCTTTATGGCCAGCGGCAACATGGCCAGGATGGTTGTCAGCGAGGTCATAAGCACAGGTCTCAGCCTTGAACGTCCCGAGTCGAGCACTGCCTGGTAAAGCTCTACACCCCTGTCACGTGTGAGGTTGATGAAGTCGACCAGCACAATGGCATTCTTTACCACGATACCGATAAGCATAATGGCGCCGATGCCTGCTATGAGGCTGAGCTTGGTGCCGGTCAGGAAGAGCGCCATGGCGACCCCCGAGAAGGCAAACGGTATGGAGAGCATGATGATGACAGGCATCTTGAGCGATTCAAACTGCGATGCCATGACCAGGTAAACCAGTATCAGCGAGATTACCATCAGTAACCCTATATCCATGAATGATTCAGACATATCCTCGAAGGCTCCTGAAATCTCAACCATGACGCCGGAGGGTATGATCAGGCTGTCAAGCTCTTTCTGGATGTCAGCCACAATCAGGTTCAGTGCCCTCTTGTAGGGGGTCACGGATACTGTGACGATGCGTTCCTTGCGTTTTCTCTCAATATTGGGAGGCGACCAGTACTCCTTTATCTGCGCAATCTCACCCAGCCTTATCACCTGTCCGGCAGGCAGCGCCACGCCAATGTTCTGCACTTCGGTGATTGAGTTGCGGGCCGACTCCTTATACCTTACAATGACATCATACTCGTCGCCGAACTGGCGGAGGCGGGTGGCAGTCAGGCCGTCAACACGGTTCCTGATCATTGTTGATACCTGTGCGGTGGTCAGACCATATCGCAGCAGCTTGTCCTGATCAAGGATGATCTGAAGCTCAGGCTTCGACATGCCACGGCTGACATCAACGTTGGTTGCGCCCTGGATATTTCTGACCCTCTCAGCGAGCTGTTCGGCCAGCTGGTTTGTTTGCGTGATGTCGAATCCATAAATCTCGATATCAACGGTGTTGCCTCCCCCCATGGCGCCCATGCCGCCGGTTTCAGCAAGCACCGAGAAGTTGATCACCTCGGGCATGGGGGCAATGATGCGGCGGATCTCCTCGGCAACCTCCTCAGACGATCTTTTTCTATCTTCCACGTCAAGAAGAGCAAAGGTGAATGTCACAACATTGGTTCCGCTCTGTCCGAACAGCGAGGAGAATCCGCCGGTGTCGTCAGTACCTGCTGACATCGAAATAAGTTTTACCTCCGGCATCTTTTGCCTGACAATTGAATCGATCCTGTCAGCAACTTTTTCAGTTTCCTCCACCCTGGTACCGGTCTGAAGCTCGACAGTAGCCGAGACCCTTGATTCGTCGGCTGCAGGCATAAATTCAGTGCCGATGAATTTAAACAGGTACATTGACCCAGCGAACAGGACAATTGCTGCACCAATCACGAATTTCTTATGATGGAGCACCCAGGAGAGGGTCTTCACATAAAATCCGTCAAACCACTCAAGGAACTTGTGAACGGAACCGTCCCATGTCCAGAACGGAGCATCCTTTTTCACAGGCCTGAGCCTGAGCAGAAGTGCGCTGAGCGTCGGGGTCAGGGTGAGTGCGGCAATAGTCGACATGACTATGGTTATTGAGACGATCCACCCCAGCTGTGCAAACAACACTCCGGTGAGACCCTTGACGAAGGTAAGGGGCAGGAATACTGCCACAACCGTCAGGGTGGTGACGATGACTGCCAGCCACACCTCGTTGGTTGCGTAGATGGCTGCCTCGCGGGGCCGGCTTCCGCGCTCAATATGCTTCGTGATGTTTTCAAGCACCACTATCGCATCATCAACAACCATACCTATTGCTATTGACAGTGACGAGAGCGAGATGATGTTTATGGAACTGCCTGTAAGGAATATGTAGACAAAGGCTACAAGCAGGGAGATCGGAATTGTCAGTATGATGATCAGCGTAGCGCGCCACCTTCCCAGGAAGAAAAGCACCACCAGTATCACGAAGAGGGCTGCATACATGAGTGTCTCCGTCAGGTTGTTGATCGATCCCTGGATGAACTCCGATGTATCCATAATCTTTTCGATGCGGATATCCGGGGGCAGATCCTTCTGAAGTTTCATGATCTCCTGGTCTACCTCGCGGCAAATCTGAACGCTGTTCGCTCCTGACATTTTCTGGACGAAGAGGGTCATGCCCTGTTTGCCGTCGATCTTCGCCACCAGCTTGCTCTCACGGATTGTGTCATTTACCGAGGCGACATCCCTCAGGTAGACATTGTTGCCGTTGTAGTTTCCGACTATCAGGTTAGCGATAAGGTCGCTCTCGGCAAACTCGCCCTGGATCCTTATCGGGTAGTCCATCCGGCCCATCTCGAGGTACCCGGCTGGCATGTTCATGTTCTCAGCCCGGAGCACGTTGCCAATCTGCTCTATTGTGAGGTTATAGGCTTCCATGCGCCTCGGGTCTACCTCAACGTAGATCTCCCTGCCGGGGACACCGGATAGTCCGACGTTACCCACCCCTTCGATCCGGTTCAGCGGGTTGACTATTTTCTCATCAAGAATCTTTTCAAGTCCCTTGTAGCTCTCCTCTGCGGTGATGGCGTAGAAGATTACGGGCATCATACTTGAGTTGAACTTGAAGATGGTAGGATCCTCAGCGTCTTCGGGAAGGAAGCTCTGGATGAATGCCATGGAGCTTCGTACGTCGTTTGAAGCCTCATCGAGGTTTGTCTCGTATTCGAATTCCATGAAAATCACCGAGACGTTGTCACTTGAAGTTGAGGTCATCTCCTTCAGGCCTGTGACTGAGTTAAGGGCATCCTCAAGGGGACGGGTTATGTTTGTTTCAATATCCGCCGCACTGGCCCCAGCGTAGGTCGTGTAAACCGAGAGGAACGGCAGCTCGATCTCAGGGTAGAGATCGATTGGCAGCTGCGTCAGGGAATAAAGCCCCATGACCATCGTGATAACGAAGATCAGAATGGTGGTGACGGGCTTCTTTACTGCACTGGCATATATACTCATATTCTAAAAGTATCTCATGTTAATTATCATCTGGATATTTCAACCTTCTGTCCGTTATTGAGACGTGCCTGGCCATCAATGACCAGGTTGTCACCCTCCTTCAGGTCGCCGCCGGCAATCTCAAAGCGGTCATCGAACCTCTGTCCGAGGATAACGGGTATCCTGGCGGCAACATCATTCTGAACCACGAAGATGAACCTCTCGTTGGTGCCCTCCTGCATCATGACGGCGTTGGCCGGGATCACAAATGCCTCCTGTGTTCCCATGTCGATGAATGCCCTTGCGAACATCCCCGGGCGAAGAAGCTCGCTGCCGTTGCTGATGCGTACCTCGGCACGGAATGAGCGCGACATGGCATCAATTGTCGGATGAACCCTGAAGATGGTACCCTCGAAATTTCTGTCGGGGTAAACATCAGCCTCCACCCGCACTTTCATGCCGCTCTTTATCAGTGGAAAATACTGTTCTGAAATACTGACGATTATCTTGACCGGGTTGATCTGCATAAGCGTGACCACTGCTGCCTTTCCTGACATGCCGGGAGCACCTGAATAGAGCTCGCCGTCTTCAAGATACCTGCCGGTGATAATGCCGCTGAACGGGGCCTCAAGGAGAGTGTTGTCCTCCATGAATTCGACATTGGCCTTCATCACCTCGTACTGCGCCCTGGTCTGGTCATAAAGCTGCTCCGTGACGCTCCCCACCTTCAGCAGGGTGTCGAGCCTGGCCAGGTCCTTCTCAAGGCTGGCAAGCTGAATTCTGTTGGCATAATACTGGGTGCGGTCCATAAGGAAGAGCTGCTGCCCCTGCTGAACCCTGGTGCCTACTTCAACATATATCTTGTCGACACGTCCCGGAGTGGACGGAGCCAGGTTGACCTCCTCGTAAGCCAGGATGGTTCCTGTATAATCAACTGTACGTGCGATGGTGGTCCGGGTGACAGGCATGACCCTTACGGGTATTGCCGATGCAACTGCTGCTGTATCTGCCGCCGCGGTACCGGCAGGCTTCCCCTTCTGTCCGCAGGATGTCAGCAGTATACCGCCGGCGAGGGTGATTAAAATTAAATTACGGTTCATTTTATGCAGATTTGCGTTGTTATTGTTCTATAATTTTTTCATGAGCTTGTCGAATGCCACCTTTGTCTGAAGTAGGTTTATAAGGGCATTGAGGTAGTTGCTCTGGGCAGTCAGATAATTGTTGTTCGCATTGGTGAGGTCAAGGCTGGAAGCCATTCCCTGGTTATACTTGTTCTCAAAGCTGATCAATACCCTGTCTGCTATCTCAATGTTTTCTTTCTGACTGATATACTGCTCGTTTGCACTTACAAGGTTATACCTGAGCTGCTTTTCCTGCAGCAGCAGCTGATCTGAGACCATCATCCGGGTATTGTTTGCCTTGTCAAGGTTGATCTTGGCCTTTTGAATACTGGTGTGCCTGAGCCCGCTTGCAAAGATCGGGACCCTGAGCTGCAGCGCAACATAGGAGCCATTTGCAAATGCCAGTGATCCGATTTCATCACCCCTGCCGGCCCGGCTGTAAGACCACCCTGCCCCGAGGCTTGGCAACACTGATGCCTTCACTCCCTTCAGCGAAAGCTCTGATAATTTGACCTGATCTTCAACCAGCTGGTAGTTTATGTTCTCTTCCAACACGAATGATTCATCAAGTACTGATTCGACCTGGATTTTTGCCACGATGTCATCAAGCACATCCGAGAGTATGATTTCCGTCTCCCTGCCTACACCAAGAAGATAACGCAACATGTTATAGTTAAGCTCGAGCGATCTTTCCATTGACGCCCTGGTATTCCTTAGGGAGGTTACGCTTGATTGTATCTGGTCGACATCAGTTGCTTCAGCCATTCCAACGCTGAACATTGCCCTGGTTGATGCCATTGTTTCCTCAAGGTTGGTGATGTTTTGATCAAGCACCTCAAGAGTCTGATGTGACACGAGAATAACGTAGTATGTGGTTGCCACGGTCTCCCTGGTATCTTCTTCCGTCTGGATCAATCCTTTCTGGGTTATGGATCTCGCCAGTTTTGCGGTCTGAATGCCCACCAGGTATGGTGCGTTGAAAACTGTGGTTGAAGCGCTTACACCGTTGGAGTATTCGTAATCCGTACCAACCTTAAATGACATTCCGTTGAATACCATGACAGGAATGATGAGATTGTTGGTAAAACCGACAGATCCGTCGAGAGTGGGCAGTCCGGCGGCAATTGCCTCCCACACGCCTTTCTCTGATGCCAGCAGATCATACCTGGCTGATGCCACGTTTCTGTTTTTGGCAAGGGCATAATCCACTGCCTGGTCAACTGTCAGCGTCAATGTTGCCGGCGCATCCTGTGCCATGAGGCTGAGGGCAGAAGCAAACAGCAGCGGTATAACAAAAGCAATGATTCTTCTTTTCATCATAATATAATTTTGATTTTACAGGTATAGCTGAACCCGCATTTAGCGGAAACAATTTTAAATGTGTTTGTCTTATAATAATATGAGGGGTTCATATAATTCAACTTAACGGTTGATCTTTCATAACTTAAAAACCGGGCTCCAAATCCAGAATCAGACGGTTCCCCTTTGCTGTCGAGATACCCCGCAGATAGTTGATCATGATGTTCCTGATAACGTCTCGCTGCGGGAATTGCTCCGGCGGAAAAATCTTGGTATCGCCGGCCAGGTTGCCAATTCCCGAAACTGCCCTGCTGATGATCTCAATGTCAATGTCATCGCGAAACATTCCCTGTTCAATTCCGGCCTGCAGCAGTTTCCTTGATCCCTCATAGTCCGGATTTTCGCACGTTGCCTTTATCCGCTGAAGCACTGCATCATGGTACTTGCGCAGATCGGAGCCTATCAGCGGATTCATTGCCGCCATATGCTCCCGGCTAATTCGCAGCACGGTGAAGATTGCCTCCATCACATTTGATGAAGAGTTCATGATAGTCTCCACCATCTCCTTCTGTTTGCGCATCATCTCCTTCATCACGGCAAACAGAAGCTCATCCTTGTCGCCGAACCTCTCATAAATAGTCCTTTTCGACATGCCGAGATGAGTCGCAATGGTATCCATCGTGACGGCTCTTATGCCATAGATCCGGAACAATTCAGCTGCTCCGGCTATGATTCTGGCATCATATTCTTCCGTTTGACTCATGCTGGTTTTGGAAATTCGGCGCAATAATCAGAAAACTTTTTCGGTTTTGCAAGTTTTTTTCTGTCAAATTATTGTTAAATACCGTCAGGTTGCAGGAAAATGCCGGTGAATGGGGAAAATCCAGCCGGTAGTCGCCAGTCACCAGTCGGCAGTGAAGAATTAAGAATTAAGAATTGATAGTCAGTATCTTATACTATTGCCTACTGCCTATTGCCTGATAAGACTGCTGACTGAAGACTGAAGACTGAGGACCACTAGTTAGGTCCACAGTGCTACCTGTACAAGTAGACCGTGCCCCGGTATTCCCTGCCTTCGTACTCCACATCATCATACCCCGATGCGCGGAGCACATAATAGTAGGCACCCGGAGCGGCACGGTGTTCAGAGTGATTGACCTTGCCGTCCCACCCCTGCCAGCCCTGCACATCCTCTCCGTCACCCTCATAGTTGTAGACTCTCTGACCGCTCTTGGCAAAGATCTGCAGGTTCAGGAACTTCAGCGATTTCTTGTCGGGGATGAAGAAATCATTGATACCGTCATCATTTGGTGTGAAGACGTTTGGTATCTGCAGCATCGATGGAAGTACCTTTATCTTCACCGTGGCAGAGTCGCGGCAGGTGAGCTCGCTCTCAATTGACAGAGTCACTGTATATTCACCGGGTATATAATAATTATGTGTGCCCGGGTCAGGCAATACTGAAATGGAATCATCGCCAAATTTCCATGTGTACTTCATTGCTCTGACCGATTTGTCGGTGAATGACACCTCAAGCGGCGCCTCTCCTTCCACCGGATCAGCAGTGAAATCGGCCATGACATGAATCGACTCATAGTCGAATGACGATGTGCCTGTACATCCGAAGCTGTCGGTGACCTCCAGCATGTAACGGACATCTTCCAGGGGAGGCGTGTATGTTATGGGGTCCAGCTCGAGGTCAGGGAACGGTATTACCGACGAGGGGGTTGACGACCACAGGTGCCTCACCCCGTTGGGCAGCTGCCTTGAAACATTGGTGGAGGGGTCATAATAAACGAAGTGGTCATGTGCTGCCGTACCGTCGAGGGCTACGTAATCGCATGTAAAGTGAAGCAGCGCGGCGCCTGACACGGGAAGGTCAATATTGACCCACGCATAGAGCTCGGTACTGTAACCGCCCCCGTCAGTGATACTTACCTTATAACCTCCCTCAGCCAGTCCGGATGCAGTGGAGGTCACTCCTGACTCTGTCTTCACCGCTATTGAAAAGCCTCCTCCGGTCTGGTCATACCTGGTCCAGGCAAAGGTGAAGGGCGCCGTCCCTCCCGGGCTGTCGGCAACGAGGGTACCGGTGGTGCCCGCATCGGTGGCACAGAAGATAAAGACAGGGTCATGCCTGGCAGTGGCCGGGTAGTTGGTCATACGCACTGTGCGGCTGCCGGGGGCAGTTATCTGCGCCTGCAGTGCCAGCGGTAAAAGGAGGATTATGAAGGCAAGGTATCTTGACACACCTGATAAACGGATTAACTCTCCAAAATGATATGCAAACCTAATAAAAAAATGCCGTTCTTTGAGACATTAAAATCTGCTTTCTCATCGATGTTTCGCGACTATCTGAAAGAGCTTAACGAGGCACAGCAGGCTGCCGTTGTCAACACTGAGGGTCCGGCCCTCGTCATTGCCGGCGCAGGCTCAGGGAAGACACGGGTGCTCACCTACCGCGTGGCTCACCTCCTTGCAAACGGCGTACCTGCTCACCGCATCCTGGCCCTGACCTTCACCAACAAAGCGGCCGGAGAGATGAAGGAGAGGATTAACCGGATCGTCGGTGCCGAGACGGCCCGAAGCCTCTGGATGGGAACATTTCACTCCGTCTTCGCCCGGTTCCTTAGACATGACGGACACTACCTCGGCTACAAAAGCAACTTCACCATCTACGACCAGGATAACACCAGGAGCCTGATCCGGACTATCATCAGGGAGATGAACCTTGATGACTCGCTCTACAAACCAGCCTCGATAGCCGGCAGGATATCCCATGCCAAGAACAATCTCATCACGGCTCAGCAATACGGTTCAGTGCCGCAGATATCAGAGTCGGACAAGGCCTCGCGGGTGCCTGAGGCCGCCGCCATATACAGGAATTATGCAGCCCGGTGCTTCAAGGCCAATGCGATGGATTTCGATGACCTGCTGATGAACATCAACATCCTCTTCCGCGATTTCCCGGCAGTGCTTGAGGAGTACCGCAACCGCTTCGATTATGTGCTTGTTGATGAATACCAGGATACCAACTATTCACAGTATATCATCGTTCACAAGCTCTCGGAGAAGCACCGCAACCTCTGCGTGGTTGGTGATGACGCCCAGAGCATCTATTCATTCCGCGGGGCACGAATAGAGAACATACTCAACTTCAGGAACGACTATCCCGACTACCGTCTCTTCAAACTCGAGCAGAACTACCGTTCCACCCGTACCATCGTCAATGCAGCCAACAGCGTTATTGAGAAGAATGCAGGTCAGATAAAGAAGAAGATCTATTCAGAGAATGACGAAGGCGAGAAGATAAGGGTTGTGCAGACGACCATTGACAGTGAGGAGGGCATTGTCACCGCCTCTGACATCCTTGACACACGTATGCGCGAAAGACTCGACTGGAAGGACTTTGCCATTTTATACCGTACCAACGCGCAGTCGCGCATATTCGAGGAGATGCTGCGCAAACGTAACATCCCCTATAAGATCTACGGAGGGCAGTCGTTCTACGAACGCAAGGAGATCCGTGACCTGATAGCCTACCTGAGGCTGGTGGTCAATCCTGATGACGAGGAGGCCCTCAGGCGTGTCATCAACTACCCGAAACGGGGTATAGGTGACACCACGGTGCAGAAACTGATGGAGCTGGCCAGAAGTCTTGATGTCAGCATTTGGGCAATTATCTCCTCACCCGCATTGAGTGCACAATACCTTGCCACATCACTGAGGGCCAAGGTGAGCCTCTTCCTCGGTCTCCTGCAACCTGTCATGGCAGCAGCTGAGCAGGCAACGGCATATGATGTGGCAAGCGGCATGGCATCGGCAAGCGGCATCATCACCGAGCTCAGGCAGGGGCAGGTACCCGAAGAGATCGACCGGCTGGAGAACGTCCAGGAGCTGCTGAACGGCATCAAGGAGTTTACCGAGGCGGCACTGACCAACGAAGAGCCTGCGGACATTGCCACCTGGCTGCAGTCTGTCTCGCTGCTTACCGACCAGGACCGCGAGAAGCCGGAGGACAGGGATAAGGTTACGCTGATGACTATCCATTCGGCAAAAGGACTGGAATTCAAGTATGTATATATAGTTGGCCTGGAGGAGAACCTCTTCCCGTCAGCAATGAACCTCTATAACCCCAGGGAGCTTGAGGAGGAACGCAGACTCTTCTATGTCGCACTGACAAGGGCATGCAAGCGTGTCACCCTCAGTTATGCCCTGAACAGGTATAAATGGGGAACGCTCGAGCGGAGCTCTCCGAGCCGTTTCATAGGTGAGATCGAAAGTGAATACCTGTGGTACCCCCAGACTGGTGGCAGGCCTTTCGGCCAGAGGACAGGATCAGACTCTCAACCGGTAAGCGACAGGAGTGAGACATTCAGCCCCTCTCCCCGGCCCCCTGCTGGGAGGATGACAAGGGTCCGTGACGTTCACACACCAGCAGCGGCTCAGCTCAGCACACTCCTGGAGCCGGGCGACAGGGTCACACATGAAAGGTTCGGCGAAGGAGAGGTGATGGAGGTTGAGGGAGAGGCTCCAAATACCACGGCTGTGATCGATTTCAGGACTGCAGGGACGAAGAAGCTTCTGCTGCGGTTTGCGAAGCTGACGAAGGTATAGAATTTACCGGACCGTTTGTGCAGATTGACACGTCGCATTGTCTCATCATGCCATGGGCGAAGTGGCGGAACTCATCCGTATAAGGCACTTATAATAAGCATAGGTGGCATAGCACACAGGTGTAAGACACTTCTGACAATGAGAAGAGCCGGCACGAAGCCGGCTCCCTCTTTGATGATTTTGAAGTTCAAATATTCAGGTGCAGTGTTTTACTGGTCTTCCCCAGCAGGTGCATCGGCCTGAGTTGAATCGGTTACAGGTACCGGTTCAGCCTGGTAGAGCCCCTTTTCAATGAGCACTGACTGGTAGAGGGTTGCATAAGCGCTCTTGACCCACATGTCTGCGACGAACACTCCGATGAAGAAACAGATGAACCCGGCAATGAAGATGAAGAAAGCGACAAATCCCATCAGGAAAATCTTCCATCCATGGCCGCGGGTAAGCCTCCAGCTCTCCTCAGCAGCCCTTATCGGATCAAGACCCTTGTCCATAACAAGGTAGGACGTGAACGCCAGCCGGCATCCGATGATAATTCCGGGGATGAAGAGACAGATGAGTCCTATGCCAACCAGCGCGGTGACAAGAAGGTTGGCAAGCACAATGTTAAAATAGTTCTTGCGAAAACCCTGTATCAGCATGTCAAAGTCAGGGGTGATCTGCCTGGCTGCCTGTACGAACATCATCTTGGCTCCGTATTTGAATACTGGCCTCAGCAGCAGGGTATACATCAGTGCGAACAGCCCCAGGAAGGCAGCTGCAATACCTATTGCACCGATCCTGAAGAAGTCATCCATATTAAACGGTATGCTGTCAAAATCGAGAGCATCGACCTTCCATTCGCTGTGTCCGAAGAATGACATCGGGGTGCTGATGATTGCCAACACAATAACAACCAGCAATAACCTCAGGAAATTGTCGGTCATCACCTTCCACCCGGTTCCGTATGAGGCACTGAATGAAGGCACATAGCGGTAAATACTTTTCGTTTCCATTTTTATTTGCTTTTTACTGTTCAGAAAAATTTTGTTTGTTGAAGCAAATCTAATACGGGATGGTGAGACGGATTTCATACCTTAGTAGTGATTTTGAAAAATACTACTTAAGTATGCCCTGCACTACTTTGGTAGTGATTGTTTGTCAATACATTACGAATTTCAGAGCATGGAGCTTATAAGCCTTATCATTTTTGTTTTCTGTGCAGCGATGGCTGCCGGGAGCATTTTACTCATCACAAGACTTCTCGAGGAACGCCCTGTGCCCTTTGTCAGGTCACTGTTTTACCACAATATTTTCATTTCGGCTTTCGGTTTTTACGGGATATGGGGGCAGTTCATCATTGTCACCCTCGCAGGGAGCAGACTCTCACCGGATACCTTCTCCACAGTGTCGGTCATATCGCTTCTTCTGGGTCTGCCCTTCCTGGTGTTCGGATGGATGATGATCCTCAGGTTCGGCGCCGAGGCAGCCGGACTACAGTTCAGGAATTATCACATCCTCTCCTTCCTGGTTATCAATTTCGGAGTCATAATAGGGCTGGGCTTTGCTTTAAGGGAGATGGACCTCATTGAGGCCCTGCCGGTATTCAAATACTTCTACGCAACTGCGGCTCTGGCTTACTCCTTCGCAACTGGCCTGCTTCTCATCCGGGGCAGGAAGGATTTGCCCGTGAAGCGTGACCGGAATGCGCTGGCCGCTTTGATCGCCGCCGCTGCCGTTGCCCAGGCTGCCGTGCTTCTCCTCCTTCCCCATTCAGTCTGGATGGCGCTGATATTCGTCTTCCTTCTCTTTGTTGGATTAACCCTGCTCCCTCTTTACCTTACCTACAAGGCGGATATGCCTCCCTGCCTGCCAACTGATGCGCTGCATCTGCCGCAGGGCATTGATGACTTTATCAGGAGGCATGAGATATCACCAAGGGAGGCCGAAATCATCACAGAGATTTGCAACGGACTGAGTAACCAGGAGATAGCCGACAAACTGTTCATCAGTCTGCAGACCGTCAAGGACCATACTTCGCGGATCTATTCCAAGACCAATGTAAGGAACAGGATGCAGCTGATGGCGATGGTGCAGGGACTTGACGCCAGATCCTGAATAATCCCCGGATCCTAAAAGGATATACCCAGCAGATCCTGCAATTTTTTCCCCGGAGCGAACAGACAGTAGGCAACCGGCCACACCTTGGTCAGGCACCTGTCCTGCTTGTCCTTTATTGCAACAGCAAGCTCGTCGGTCACATCACTGTTTTCCGGGGCGCCATACCTGTATCCCGTCATTTCCATTATCTGCGCCAGGTCGTTGTACCTTCCCAGGTTCTGAGTCATGTCATCGAGTCTCTTCTCAAGCGACTTTACGGCAGAAGGATTCAGATGACGGAAATAGCAGAGCTGGTACATTAGGGTCTTCGATTTTTTACGAAACTCATGGAGTAGGCGTGGTTTGCTGTTATACCTGCTGTCAAGGTATGCCACGGCAGCGAGCCGGTAGCTCCGTTCAAGCTCACCCAGCAGGAGTCTGATATCCGGCTCCTTAAGGCTGACAAACCTCAGTCTGTGCCTGGCCCTGTTCAGTTGCGCGGTCACCTCCGCGACGGCCTGGGCCTGCACGCCGGCCTCCTCCCAGGTTGAATAGGGTTTACGCAGCAGGTTCTGTATCTGTTCATTATCCCACAGCTTCATGAAGAGTTCAGGGTGTTCCTTCTTCAGCGCCTTTACTGTCTTGCGAAGCACGGCCGTCTCCCGCCATGAAGAGAGAATGCGGCCTGTCTCTCTTCCGGCAAGATACTCCCTGCTGTAAACAACCTCATCAAGGAGCGGCCTGACCAGCCTGATTGAGGCACGGTGCTTCTTCATCATCACCCTTATGTCATGGATGGCGGTATCATCGGGCAGGGGCTGCTGCGAGAGGAGACCAAGGGAGTCGGTGATGTGACACATGACAGATTCCTTGATATCTTTCGGCAGCTTTGGTTCCTTTGCCGGCATTGCTGAAATATTTGAGCTTGATAAAATTACATAAATGTAACGATTTCCGGGCACAGGCAATCGGTTTGTCAGTTACTTTTGCCACAGGCAATCAGTAAACGGGGTATTTCTTTTTGCCTTCCATTTTTCATACATTTGAGAAAGGATAAATATCAATCATAATGGCTAAAGCAAACAGGAAGAACGGCATCCCTAAAAAAATAGGCATACTTACGGCAGGAGGCGACTGCCCCGGTATCAACGCTGCAATCAGGGGTGTCGGAAAAACAGCCATCGTCAAGTACGGAATGACTGTCATCGGGATCAGTGACGGTTTCGCGGGACTGATTCACAAGGAGTTCTTCGAGCTGACCGAAAGTCATCTCTCGGGTATTCTCACCCTCGGCGGAACCATTCTCGGCACCTCACGTGAAAAGCCCTTTAAGGGGACCGGGAAGAAGAAAGAGGAGTTTCGCAAACCCATGCTGATAAAGGAGCATTATGAACAGATAGGGCTCGACTGCCTTGTATGTATAGGGGGGAATGGGACGATGAAGACGGCTTACATGCTGGCAGAGGGAGGTCTTAACGTGGTGGGAATACCCAAGACCATAGACAATGACATCTGGGGGACAGATGTTACCTTCGGGTTTGACTCGGCTGTCAACATTGCCACCGAGGCCATCGACAGGCTTCACTCAACGGCCAACTCGCACAAACGGATAATGGTGATAGAACTCATGGGACACAATGCCGGGTGGCTCTCACTCTACTCCGGCATGGCAGGCGGAGGTGACCTAATCCTTATCCCGGAGATTCCTCACGACGAAAAAATAATAATGGACTACCTTCAGAAGAGAGCAGACAACAATAAGCCATATTCGATTGTTGTGGTAGCTGAAGGAATCAATGTGCCTGATGGAGAGAGTTCACCGGGGAGATACCTTGCCAGGAGAATACAGGAGGTCACCGGCCTGGAGACAAGGGAGACAGTTCTTGGTTACATACAGAGAGGAGGATCACCTTCACCCATGGACAGGGTTCTGGCTTCAAGGTTCGGAGCTGCCGGAGCAAACCTCATAGCCAAAGGCGACTTTGGAAGGATGGTGGCACACCGCAACGGAGAGATAACCTCGGTAAAACTGTCTGAGGTTGCCGGAAAAACCAAACTGGTCAGCGCAGATGACCCTATGGTAAAACAGGCCAGGGAGATGGGAACAAGCTTTGGAGACTGCTGATCAGATAAAAAATATTAAAGTCCGGGAACATGAACAATACTAAAAGAAGACTGATTTTCATAAGACATGCGAGGGCTGAAGAGCAGGCTCCTGAAATTACTGATTTCGAACGCTCCCTGACTGCCAGGGGAAAATGGGAATCAAAACTCATGACCCGGATACTAAAATCGAGAGAGAAAGATCCGGGAGTAGTAATAACCAGTCCTGCCTTCAGGGCGCTTGAAACTGCTGTAATCTTCTGCAGGGAGTATGAAATCAGTCCGGATAATATTCAAATTTGCTCTGATCTCTACTTGAGTGACTCTCCGGAAGAGTTCATTCCTCTCGTAAAGAAGCAGGATGACAATGTACATGCGGTGACATTTTTTGGACATAACCCCCTGATAACCAATATGGGGGCCCTCTTCGCTGCTGATGAGCCGGAAGTACTTCCCAAAACAGGCATCTTCTGCGTCTCCTTCAATGCTGAACGATGGTCAGACATTGAACCGGAGAGCGGCAAAACCGAATACTTCCTGGTACCAAAATCCCTCCTATGAGCAATGCCTATATCCCAAAAGAGATAAGCTGGCTTTCGTTCAACGAGCGGGTCCTTCAGGAGGCGGAAAACAAAAATGTGCCTCTGCTTGAGAGATTCAGTTTCCTTGGAATATATTCCAATAACCTGGATGAGTATTTCAGGGTGAGGGTGGCAACCCTCAGGAGACTTTCCCTGTTCGGAAACAAATCGAAGATTATCCTTGGCTATAGCCCCACAGTCACCATGAAAAGGATCCAGGAGATCGTCCTGGAACAGAATGAAAGGTTCGAGAAGATTTATGACAGCCTTCTGAAGGAACTCAGGAAGCATAAGATCCATTTCATCAATGAGGAACAGCTTGACGCCGAACAGGCTGAATTTGTGCAAAACTTCTTCCACAAAAAGGTGAGAACCAGGCTGATGCCCCTGATCCTCAATAAAGATATCAGGTTGCCCGATCTTACTGATGATGCAATATATTTTGCCATTCTGCTCAGGAATTCAGCCACTGACAAGAAAAGGTACGCTCTTCTTGAGATCCCCCCCGCAGACATACTTCCCAGGTTCATCGAGCTTCCGGAAAAGAATGGTATCAAGAATGTGATCTTCCTTGATGACATTATAAGGTCAGGGTTGAAGGAGATCTTCTATATTCTTCAGTTTGACGAGCTCTCGGCATACACAATCAAGCTCACCAAGGATGCCGAGCTTGACATAGGAGACGACATTTCCGAGAGTTACATAGACAAGCTCTCGAAGAGTCTTCAGCAGCGAAGGAAGGGCACTCCCGTCAGGTTCGTATATGACAGGCAGATGCCGCCTGATCTGCTTAAAATCCTTACCAAAAAACTGAATCTCGGACCTGATGATGTGCAGATTCCGGGGGACAGGTACCACAACTTCAAGGATTTCATGAAGTTCATTCAGATTGAGCGCGAAGGACTCAGTTATCAGAAACTTCCTCCCATCAGGCATCGTGACATACATTACGGCAAAAGCATTTTGTCAGTGATAAAGAAAAAGGACGTCATGTTCTATTTTCCATATAACACCTTTGACCATTTCATTGATCTGCTTAGGGAGGCGTCAATTGATCCGTATGTGACCTCAATTCACATAACCCTCTACAGGCTGGCAAGGAACTCCAGCGTCATCAACGCCCTGATGAATGCCGCCAGGAACGGCAAGAGCGTAACAACGGTGGTTGAGCTGCAGGCGCGCTTCGACGAGGAAGCAAACATACACTGGGGGAACAAGCTGCTTGATGAGGGGGTAAAGGTTATTTACGGTGTGCCCGGATTGAAGGTACACTCCAAACTGTGCCTCATAACGCGGGTGAAGGGTGATGTCACCCAGAGGTATGCAGCAGTGGGAACCGGCAACTTCAATGAGAATACGGCAAGAATCTATACTGATCACCTGCTTCTGACCTCAGAAAAGAAGATCACCAACGAGGTGCTCAAGGTATTCAACTTCTTCATTGCCAATTACCGGAAAGACAAGTTCTATCATCTGCTTATCTCTCCCTTCGGACTCAGGAACAAGCTGGTGATGCTGATAGAGAATGAGATGAAAAATGCCAGGGCCGGGAAGGAAGCTTACATCTATATCAAGATCAACAATCTTACTGACGAGGAGATCATCTCAAAACTCTATAATGCTTCAGCTGCAGGGGTTAATATAAGACTGATAGTCAGGGGTATGCTTTCAGTTGTTCCGGGATTGAAGAATGTAAGTGAAAACATACGGGCTATAAGCATTATCGACAGGTTTCTTGAACATTCGAGATTCCTTATTTTCTGCAATGGTGGTGATGAGCTTGTTTATATAACCTCGGCTGACATCATGCCGCGCAACCTCGACCGCAGGATAGAGGTCACCTGTCCGGTCTGGGATCCGGGAATAAAAAAGGAGGTCATTGATGTCTTCCACATTCAGTGGAATGACAACGTCAAGGCGCGCCTCTACGATGAGGAGCAGTCAAACCGTATGGTCACGGCAGGCAGCAAGCCCATCCATTCTCAGATTGAAATCCACAGTTACCTGACCGGGATTAACGATCAGTCTCAGGAGGCCATACAGGAATAATCTCACCAGGTTTAACGATCAGTCTCAGGAGGCCATACAGTAGTGAACTCAGGTGGTCTGCGGTGTTTCGTTCCCGTCTCATAGGCATATGCTATCTCAAAGAGCACCGGTTCACTCCATGCTCTTCCGAAGAACGATATTCCCACAGGCAGTCCCTCAACGAAACCCATGGGAACGGTTATATTGGGGTAGCCCGATATTGCTGCAGGTGAGGAGCTGCTTACGGTGTATGAGTCTCCGTTGATAAGGTCGGACTTCCACGCCGGTGATCCGGTTGGTGCGATAATGGCATCGAGCCTGTTTTCAGTCATCACGCGGTCAATGCCCTCCTCCCTGACGAGACGGTTCATCTTTTCGATAATGTCAAGGAACTCCTGCGACTCAACGCTGCCCTTCTTCTGTGCTTCGAGGAGCAGTTCCTGATCATAGTAAAGGAGTTCAACTGTGTCATTCTTATTGAATTCAATCAGCTCTTCGACACTTTTCACCGGGGCATTTTCTCCGAGGGAGGCAAAATATTTATTCAGTCCGTCTTTAAACTCCCAAAGCAGCACCTGGAATGAGAGTGATCCTGCCTCACTCTCATAGATCCTGTCTATCTCTATCACTTCAGCCCCCTGACTCTTCAGGTAGTCTACCGCTTTCTGCATCAGTGTGTCCACCTTGTAATGAGTGCCTCTTGCCGATGTGTACCATCCGAGCCTTTTCCCTTTCAGTCCCTCCTCCTTCAGGAAAGGTGTATAGTCAGTAAGATATTTGCCCTCTGATGTTGCCGTCCTGCTGTCGGCCGGGTCAATTCCCGTCAGGGCTCCCAGGGCGATAGCGGCGTCGCGCACGGTGCGTCCCATGGGACCCGGGGTATCCTGTGTGAATGATATGGGCACTATGCCGCTGCGGCTCAGGAGGCCGACGGTGGGCTTGATGCCCACTATTCCGTTGGCAGTCGAGGGGCACACAATTGATCCGTTGGTCTCGGTGCCTATGGCAATCATGCACAGGTTGGCTGAGACTGCCACGCCTGATCCCGAGCTTGAGCCGCACGGATTGCGGTCAAGGATATAGGGGTTTTTTGTCTGTCCGCCCACACCGCTCCAGCCGCTGGAAGAGAGGTTTCCGCGGAAGTTGGCCCACTCGCTGAGGTTAGCCTTGCCCAGAATCACTGCTCCCGACTCACGCAGTTTCTGTGCCACAAAGCTGTCTTTCAGCGGATGCGATCCGCGCAGCGCACGAGACCCGGCAGTAGTCTCCATGCCGTCATGGGTGTCAATATTATCTTTGAGCAGCACCGGAACACCATGCATGGGTCCGCGTTTCATGCCTTCACTGAGCTCGGCATCAAGCTGTGCTGCGATGGCCATGGCATCAGGGTTGATCTGTATGACGGCGTTGAGCATCGGACCGGCATCATCAATGGCATCAATGCGGTCAAGGTAGGCCTGAACAACCTCCGTAACGGTGAAATAGCCGTTGGCATAACCCTGTTGCAGTTGCTCTATGGTGAATTCTTCAAAACGGAAAGAGGCAGTGCCGTCAGCGGTCCTGCCGCCTTCCTGCCTGCATGATACAACAGCCAGTAACATAAAAACACTTATTGCGGTAAGGAGATTTTTTTTCATAGCGAAACAAATTTTACTGAAGAGTCAGACGAAGTTAAAATTATTTCTTCTTCGATTGACATTACTCAGTCTTATTGGATGCTTTTCAACGTCTCAGCTCCGGAAATTCCACGAAGACTATCAGTTGCCCGTTCTCAAATTCCAGCCTGAATGATTCCCCTGCTGCCTCATTGAGCGTTCCGCGCCACCATGATGACAGTTTAAGTCCGTTGAGAGGATAGAGCAGGCCGGCGGAGGTTACGGCCAGACCGGGGTCAATGCTGAAGAGCGACACCTGCTGGCCGGGATGTGAACTGATTGTAACACTCCGGTCATATACACGGAATGTGCCTGTGTCGGTTACGATGGAGGCTTTGAGCCTCTTGCTGTAATCTGCAAGAAGCGAAATGTTCCCGAGAGTATGATCCTCCCGTATGCCGGTGGCGCCCAGGATCACAACCTCTGCAATACCGTTCGCCACGCACCATTCAACAGCCTTGGTGAGGTCATTGGTCTCCTGGTCGGCATCAGGGACAAGGATTTTCTCATATCTCTTCTTCAGGGCAGGTGACACCGAGTCAAGGTCACCGGTGATGATGCCCGGCTCAAGTCCATGTGCCACCAGCTTCTCGGCTGCTCCGTCGCAACACACAATAAGGTCAGCTTTACTGAGATGTTCAAGCGGCACCGGATGGGTGGGGTAGCTCCCGTTGGCGAGAATTGCGGTTTTCATAGTCGAAAGTCTGTAAAGTCCATAAAGTCAGTAAAGTCGAAAGTATGAAGGATTTGCGATTTAATCGAAAATCTGAAATCGAAAATTCCTCTATTGCCTCCCCTGCAACCTGGCTGCTTCGCTAAAATGATCCACCGGATCATTTCTTAACGCTCGCCCCTCTATTGCCTGATCCCTGGTCCATTTCCATACTCCAATTATCGCCATTCCAAAGTAGACCAGAAAAAGCATGGCGGTCGGATACAATCCCATGACCAGGTACAGGATTACGGCGATTGCGTTGGCCACAATCCATATATACCACTGCTCAAGGTATCTTTTTGTCAGCATCCATGTTGCCACAACCGAGAGTGAGGTTATCAGTCCGTCCCACATCGGCACCGGTGAGTCTGTATGCCTGTTAAGCAAAAACCAGAGCAATCCCCACAGCATCAATGCTGTTAACAGGCATAGAAGCGCCGTCTTCCTGCCAATCGTGGCCACATCCGTTCCTGATTCCAAACGCTGCGCCACTGACGCTCCTTTGTCGGTCAGCGCCTTCGGCCTGTGCTCTGAGTCCTGAGCCACTGACGCTCCTTTGTCGGTCAGCGCCTTCGGCCTGAGCCCTGAGCCACTGACGCTCCTTTGTCGGTCAGCGCCTTCGGCCTGTGCACTGAGTCCTGCGCCACTGACGCTCCTTTGTCGGTCAGCGCCTTCGGCCTGATCCCTGTGCTCTCCCGCTGTAGCGGGACTGCGTCGCTTCGCTACTTGTGTGCCATGCGCCCTCCCGCTTTCGCGGGACTGCGTCGCTTCGCTCCTTGTGTGCCATGCATGCCATCCGTAAATGCTTATGACAAGGTAGTATCCCTGCAGACCCATGTTGGCATAGAGACCATTATGGCAGAAAACGTAGATGTAGACTGCTGAGGTGATAATACCCAGAGGCCAGAGCAGAATGTTCCGTCTGATCTCAAGCAAGACATAGGCTATACCCGTTACGGCGCCGAAGAGCTCAACGATATTCTCTAAAAACCATCCTGTCAACATCATCAGAAAGATAATGAAATGCCTGCTGTATAATTAACCGGGGCCTGCGGAAAGAAGTAGGCCCATGTCTTCTCGGTACCATCTTCTGTCCACATGCCGCCGTAGGCATTATTCTCATAGCTGGCGCTGAAGATGTTGTTGATCATGAACCGCAGCATCAGCTCACCTGCCTTCCTGAAATCGATCCGGTAACCTGCGGAGAGGTTGCTGACGAAGCAGGGGCTGATTATTCTCTGCTCGCTCATCGTATT
Source organism: Rikenella microfusus (assembly GCA_022736275.1). Taxonomy (GTDB): domain Bacteria; phylum Bacteroidota; class Bacteroidia; order Bacteroidales; family VadinHA17; genus SR-FBR-E99. The sequence continues at coordinate 81,775 of DZBJ01000002.1, forward strand.
GTCAAAATACTGTTTCCCAACGTATTTACCTGTCATCCTGAGTGAAAGACGCTCCAGGGGATTCACCTCCAGCTCTGCCGAGCCGGTGATCTGGGGCGAATAGGCAATGTCGACGTTGCCGAGATCGCTGAACAGGTACTCTTCAGTCCAGTCACCGGTGTCATAGTTGAAGTAATAGTTCCGGAAGTCCTTTATCCTGCTGCGGCTCAGGGTGAGGTTCATCCTCAGTGCCAGCAGCGGTGAAGGCCTGAAGCTGCCGGCCAGTTCCACTCCTGTCCTGTAGCTGACTGGCACGTTGGTCATTATCGGGTAACCGGTATTGCTTATCCTGCCTGTTGGTACAAGCTGATCATGATAGTGCATGTAATAGAGATTGATGCTCACGGCACTCCTGGAGTTACTCCGGGAAAAACCCCCTTCGAGGTCAGTAAGGCGTTCCTGTGCCGGGGTTGCCTCCTCATCGCCTGCAGCGTCCTTGTAGTCAGATCTTGTCGGTTCACGGTGAGCAACGGCTGCCGAGACGAAGGCCTCGCTGCCGCTGCCGTTGCTCCAGAAGAGGCCGGCTTTGGGATTAAAGAAGGTGAACCGGTAACTGCCTGTGAGATCCTTCATGTCGGCGTCGGGTCCTGTGAAATGGTAGCCGATATGTCTCAGCTGCAGGTCGATAAATGCATTGAGACTGCCTGACAGCTCTGCGTTTACCTTGCCATAGACGTTAAATTCATCCTTCTGCCCTTCGTTCCTGTACCATTCATGTCCGGGGAGCACCAACCCGGGATACTCCATCCATCTTATCTTTCCGAAATGATCACCGTCATAGCGGTTCAGTGCTCCGCCAAAGGTCCATTCTGCCGTTTGTCCCACTTTTATCAGAGACCATACGGCGCCATAAAAACGGTTGTCAAGCCACTTCTGCTGCACCAGGTCGGTGGCAGTCACCTCCGGATCATAAGGCATCAGGTCATCGAGACCATATTCTGCCGGATCAAGGTCGCTCTTCTGCTCCTCATAAAAACCCTTGCCGGTCGTCAGGTGCAGTCCGGTATTCAGGCTTACCTGACCCTCGAAGAGATGCGTGTAGTGGAGGTGATAGTGGTTCTGCGAATAGTTGTCAGTCTCGTCTTCATAATAGTGAACCACGCCCTCGCTGTCGGTATATTCGCCTGCCGGGTTATAGCGCCTGTTTTCAGGCAGCATCTCAGCCGGGACACCCCACCAGCTTATCCCGGTTCTTTCGCTGCCGGTAATCAGGTTAAAGCGGATCCTGTCTGACGGGGCTGACCATATACCGGTAACCATCGTTGACCGGATGTCAGCCTGGCTATTGTTTATATAGCCGTCGCTGCCTATCTGCGACGCTCTTACCATCATGTTGAATCTCTCTCCGAGCACACCTGTCCACGCCTTTGCCGAGGCCCTGAAGGTGTTGAACGATCCGTAAGACAACTCCGTCAGAGCACCCGGGTCTGAGGGGGGCGTCATGCTGCTTATGTTCACCGAGGCCCCGAACGCACCGGCGCCGTTGGTGGAGGTGCCCACTCCGCGCTGAACCTGTATGCTCCCTGCGGAGGCGGCCAGGTCGGGGAGGTCAACCCAGAACACCTGCTGCGACTCTGCATCATTCAGGGGGATACCGTCAATAGTGATATTGATCCTGCTGGCATCACTGCCGCGTATCCTGAGTGAGGTATAGCCTATGCCGTTCCCTGCATCAGAGGTCTCAACCACTGAAGGCGTCATAGACAGAAGAAAGGGCATGTCCCTGGTCATGTCGCGCTCCCTGAGCTCGGAGGCCTCCACGGTACTGTGTGCCATCGGTGTACGGTTGCCTGCCCGGCTGCCCCTGACGATCACTCCCTCTGCCACGAACAGTCCCTCCCTGAGCGAAGCATCTGCAACAGCTGTGCCTCTGACCACCACCACGGTGTCAAAGGTCTCATAGCCCGTAAAGCTTATGCGCAGGGCATAAGTGCCGTCACGGAGACCACGCAGGGCATAACTGCCATCATTGCCTGCAGCCACTCCCGCCCTGATGCTGTCAATCACTACCGAGGCTCCAGCCATGGGCAATCCTTCGGCATCACTGACCCTGCCCGTGATCATGCCGCCAAAGCGCTGACCGGTTGCCGTCGCGCTGAAAAAAATCATCAGAAACATGAAAAACAAAAACTTCCTCATCATTTCTCCTAACAATTAATGATTCACTGTCAGAAGTGCGGATGTGTCAGCAGGCCGGAAATGATTACTCTCTTTCCCTACGCCGGCATTACCCGGATCAGGTTTTAAGGGTATGATCTCAGCCTGTTAAGTAAGGCACCCCGTAATTTGACAACACAAAGATACGAAAGAAAGTCCTGAAACACCAATAAACCGGGGAAGGAATCATTTAACTCTATATTTGTATATTTGTCTGAAAGGAAAGAGGGAAGAAAATGGATGATATTCTTAATAAACTCAAATATGGAGGACAGAACCGTATAGCAGTTCTGAATGCTCCGGATGAGTTCAGGGAGAGGATTACCGGCCTGCTGCCTGAGGTACAGATAGACACCGATATCAATGCCCGGTTTCTTTATGAATTCATGATTGCCTTTACCCCTGGCTCGGATGATGTGGAGAAGATAGGACCGTCATGCATTCACAACCTCAGTGATGACGGGAAGCTGTGGATGGCATATCCCAAAGGCACATCGCGCAAATATGTCACCGACATCAATCGTGACCACGGCTGGAATACCGTTGAAGAGACAGGCTTCAGGCGTGTAAGCCAGGTGGCAATTGACAGTGACTGGTCGGCCCTGCGTTTCAGGAACGCACGGTATGTCAGGTCAAAGAAATAGTCCGGCTGATGAGAATGCTTCCGCTGATAGGATTTTGTCTTGCATCAATCACCTCCTGCAACCGGGAAGATGCGTCTGAGTATTTCACCGGCAGGGTGGAATTTCCCGTTCAGCCTAACCTGGGCGCAAAGGAGGCGATGGCGGCCCGTGTGGTTCCGCATCCCCGTCAGCTTGAGTGGCAGAAGCTTGAGATGACAGCCTTCATTCATTTTGGCATAAACACCTTCACTGACAGTGAGTGGGGCACCGGCGACGAGTCGCCTGAGCTGTTCAATCCCGACTCTCTTGACGCGGAACAGTGGGTAAGAGTACTTGGGGAGGCAGGCATGAAGATGGTTATCATCACGGCGAAGCATCATGACGGCTTCTGCCTGTGGCCTACCAGGACGACGGCTCACTCAGTGGCATCAAGCCCTTGGAAGGAGGGCAGAGGCGATGTGGTAAGGGAGCTGAAGGAGGCATGTGACAAACAGGGGATGAAGTTCGGGGTTTACCTCTCACCATGGGACCGCAACGCAGATTGTTACGGTGATTCACCCGCCTACAACCGGTTTTACATGGAGCAGCTGACAGAACTGCTGACATGGTACGGCAAGGTTGATGAGGTCTGGTTTGACGGCGCCAATGGCGAAGGTCCTGACGGGCGCCGGCAGGAGTATGACTGGCAGGCTTATTATGACCTCATCAGGAAACTGCAGCCTGATGCAGTCACAGCAGTAATGGGAGAAGATGTGAGATGGGTAGGTACGGAGTCAGGATACGGACGGGAAACGGAATGGAGTGTGACAGCACTGGCACCGGGAGGAACGGCTGCCAGCCGCGCAGTCAATGAGACGCTGGGTCTGACTCCCATGTCAGATGACCTGGGAAGCAGCACCCTGCTGCGAAAAGCTGATGATGTCTACTGGTACCCGGCCGAGGTGGATGTATCAATACGTCCGGGCTGGTTCTGGCATGCCTCCCAGGACAGCCTGGTAAAGGATGTCAGCGCCCTGGCCGGCATATACCTCAGCTCGGTGGGGAGAAACGCCGTGTTGCTGCTGAACGTACCGCCCGACGACAGGGGTCTGATAACGGAATATGACATTAAAGGCCTGCAGGGGTTAAAGTCGTGGATCGACGGCATGTATTCCATTGATCTGCTCAACGGTGCCAGGCCTTATGGCCGTGGTACCTCCGGCGCTATTGACGGTGATAACCGCACCTCATGGAGTCCCGGACGCCACCGTGTTGCCTCATTCGTTCCTGCCATAGCCGCCACATTCAATGTCGCCATGCTGCAGGAGGATATCAGCAAGGGACAGAGGGTTGAGAAGTTCATCATAGAAGCATCTTCAGGGTCAGAGTGGGATACCATCGCCACAGGCACAACCATTGGTTATAAGCGGCTTATCAGGTTCCCGGAAGTAAAGGCCGACGAGATAAGGCTCACAATTGTCTCATCAAGGGCAAATCCGAACATCAGTACTTTCGCCCTGTACAAGGCTGAATGAATTGGTACGGTTCTTGTTCCTTTTCTGATATAATAACTGGTTGAGATATGAAAACAATAGCCGCATCATTAATTATAATGCTGTTTGCAGTAGCAGCAGCAGCACAGGAGACAGCGCCGCTTACAAAGCATGAAAAGAAAGCGCTGAAGGAAGAACAGAAAAAGCAGACCGAGGCATTGCTTGCCAGAAATACGGCTGAAGCACTTAAATCAGGCCGCTTTGTTCTCAAGGCTGACCAGCTGAGAGGCAGGGGAGGGTCAATGATGAGTGTCAATCCCACTACAAACTTCGTGGCTGTAGAAGGCGACGAGGCATATTTCCAGATGGCGTCATGGTCAGGTATTGGCTATAACGGCCTTGGCGGCGTGACACTCAGGGGCAGGATAACCTCGTATGAGATGAACCAGGGCAAGAAACACGGTTCATACACCATCGTGATGAACACCGTAGGCAACGGAGCCAATCTCAGGATAGTGCTGAATGTCAGCATAACCGGGGAGATGGCTTCTGCATCAGTCACCTCAAACCGGGGCGACAGGGTTGACATGAACGGCACACTCGTACCCTGGACAGGTACGGGGGCCCATATCTATAAAGGCAGGGAAAGCTACTGAAACAGTGAGTTATTTGCCGGTCTTCCTGCGCGGATTTATCAGCCAGTTGCGCTGACGTTCCTCCTCGGACCGGTGAAATATCTCCTTATTGACATACTTAATCGATTCAACGGTATAGAGGGCGCGTGGATTAAAAGTGTTGATCTCATCAAGGACCGTCTGTATCATGCTCCGGCGTGCAATGATGTAAATCACTGCAACATCACCCTCAATTCCCTCGGCCCTGACGGAGGTGACACCGTAACCCTTCGCCCGGAGTTCGGCGATAAGATTCGTGGCATCCTTGCGGGTGATGACCCTTATCATCTCATGTCCGATGGCGAGCTTCTCCTCAAGGAGCATCCCCACAAAATTGCCGCTGGCAAATCCCGCGGCGTAAGCAACATAACAGGCCCAGTTGTCAAGGTCCTGCATGATGCGGCTTATTGCCAGCAGCCAGATCAGGACCTCAAAAAATCCTACGAGCGGAGCTATGCTCCTCATACCCTTGGTGACAAAAATTATCCTGAGCGTTCCCAGGGAGACGTCTATTATACGTGCCACAAAAATGAAAAGTGGCAACATGACATATGTAACTAGTTCTGAACTAATAAATTCCATGATAAAGACCAACATTTTTGATACTGCTAAGTTATGACTATTTTTGAAACAGATTGCCCAAACAAAGAGCCACATGAAATCACTTAACATACTGGCGCTGGTTGCATCTCTGATGGCGCCGGCTTTATCCGCAGGGCAGAAGCCGGATTCGGTTCACGTTCCGCATCCGGATCCGGTACACGTTCCTCTGCAGGAGCCAGGGCAGGTTCTCACCCTCCTCTTTGCGGGAGACATCATGGGTCATGACGGTCAGATTGAAGCGGCCCGTGATGATTCCACGGGCACCTATTCATATGACAGTGTCTTCAGGTATATTTCTCCACTGATCTCCGGTGCTGACGTTGCCATTGGCAACCTGGAAGTAACCCTCGGGGGTGCCCCCTATAAGGGCTATCCTGCTTTCAGTTCACCTGACGCCCTGGCGGAGGCATGCAGAAATGCAGGTTTTGATATCCTGGTGACGGCAAACAATCACTCCGCTGACCGCGCGACAAAGGGTATTAACCGTACCATACGGGTGCTTGACAGCCTCGAGATAAGGCATACCGGTACATGGATAACCAGCGAAGCGAGGGACAACCTGTTGCCCCTGATGATTTGCCATGACAGTATCAGGATTGCACTGCTCGGTTATACCTACGGTACCAACGGCATTGTGGTACCCCCGCCGGCTATCGTCTCCTATATTGACACCGTAAGGGCTGCCGCAGAAATAACAAAATCAAAGGAGGCCGGCGCTGACAGGACGATTAGTTTCATTCACTGGGGAACGGAATATGACACGCTCCCCGACCAGCAGCAGAAAAATACGGCTGCTGCCATGCTCAGAAGCGGTGCAGACATCATCATCGGAGGTCATCCGCATGTGCTGCAGCCTATGGTCGCAGAGACGGACTCATGCGGGATAAGGAATCCGGTGGTATGGTCAATGGGCAACTTCGTCTCAAACCAGCGAACACGCCGGAGGGACGGTGGAGCAATGATCAGGCTTGATCTGCAGGTAAAGGGTGATTCTGTTTGTATCTCCGATGCGGGCTATGTACTGACGTGGGTCTATACACCAACCGAAGAGGGGAAACGGAAGTTTTACATACTGCCATGCTCTGCCTTCGAGAACAAGCCTGAATTCTTCCAGTCACCCTCGCAATATGAGGCCATGATAATATTTATCAGGGATGCAAGAAGGCTCCTTGACAGCTTAAACAGAGGATTCAGCGAAATGACCTTCTCGGAAGGAAACTGGATAAGGGTAGCAAGAGAGTCCGTGCCGCTTAATTAGTATCTTTACAGAGTTTTCAGAAGGAATATGGAGGGATCAACAATACTTCTCGCAGGAACGGCAGTAACAATAGGGTTCATTCATACCCTCATAGGGCCTGACCATTACCTGCCGTTTATTGTTATGGGAGAGGCACGCGGATGGAGCATAAAAAAAACAATGCTCATTACTTTTCTCTGCGGTGTGGGTCATGTACTGAGCTCGGTAGTTGTGGGGTTCATAGGCATCGCCGCCGGGCTGTCGCTCTCCAGGCTGGAGTTCTTTGAGTCATTCCGCGGAAATATTGCAGCCTGGATCCTGATAGCCTTCGGCCTCATATACATGGTCATCAGCCTGCGCTCACTCTACCGCAAAAGAAAACATGAACACCCGCATCACCATACAAACGGCACCACGCATGAGCATGTTCATGACCACTTCACCGGCCACTCGCATATCCATATACACGACAGGAAGAACATGACACCGTGGATACTGTTCCTTATCTTCGTCCTCGGCCCGTGCGAACCGCTCATTCCCATACTGATGTATCCCGCTGCTGAGAACAACATCAGCGGCGTGATACTCGTCTCGCTTCTCTTCTCTGCAGTCACCATAGCCACCATGATGACGGTTGTGCTTGCCTTCAGACTGGGCCTGAGCCGGATAAACCTGAGACCACTCGAGCGTTATGTAAATGTCATTGCCGGAGCCACAATCGCAATCTCCGGACTTGCCATTCAGCTTCTTGGTCTCTGAGAACGTTTTTATTATTAGTTTTGCCAAAATTTATCAGATGAGTTTCGACTACAACACACAGAGAAAAAGAATGTCCCTTCCTGAATACGGAAGGAATGTTCTGAAAATGATTGAACATATAAAAACCATCAGGGACCCGGAAGAGAGGAGCCAGGCTGCCAGAACCATCATTCAGATCATGGGTAACCTAAATCCGAACCTCAGGGAGGTGACAGACTTCAGGCACAAGCTCTGGGATCATCTGATGATAATTGCCGATTTCGATCTGGATGTTGACTCACCTTATCCGGCACCTGACCGCTCCAAGCTCGACGCCAAACCCAACAAGGTGCCATACCACAACGGCGAAATCAAATATTCTCATTACGGCCGTATAGTGCCTGCACTGATTGAAGCCGCTTCGGCAATGGAAGACGGAGAGGAAAAGGACTACCTGGTAACCCTCATTCTCAATCAGATGAAAAAGGACTACCTGACATGGAACAAGACCCAGGTGGCTGATGAACTGATTATAAGAGACCTGACAGCCATGTCAGGCGACCGGCTTAAGGTACCCGAGAACTTCAAAATGCCCGACGTGAAAGAGCTCCTCGCACCGCCTAAGAACAAGACCCAGAGCAGATACCAGGGAAGGCCTCAGGACAAATACCAGGGAAGGTCAAAACAGCAGGGCAAGAAGAAGCACAAAAACGGGTATTAACGTAATCAAATCTGCATTCAATGAGCATCACCAATGTTATAACCTATGACGCCCCGCTGCCAGGAGGCCACTACTCACAGGCTGTTGTCTCAGGTAATGTGATCTTCGTCTCCGGTCAGCTTCCGGTTATTCCCCTTACCGGTGACAAACTGGTTGGAAATATCAGCGATCAGACGCTGCAGGCTCTGAAAAACGTGCTCAGCATTGTCAGGGCGGCAGGAGGTGATATAACAACTATTGCCCGGACAACAATCTATACCACGGATGTAAAATTCTGGGAGGAGGTAAACAGGGTTTACGCTGATTTCTTCGGCCCTGTGCAGCCGGCGAGGTCGATCATTACCGTGGCAGCCCTTCATCACGGGTGCCTGGTTGAGATCGAGGCAGTGGCTTTCACACTCTGATTTGCCACTTTGTCATGTTTACCGTTATGGCCGGCATTTTGCTTAAGGGCCGATAGTAAAGTTTTTTTATCATGGTGAAAAAGAAAAGTCACGAAGAGAGGCATGATGATTCCATGCCCGCAGATGAAGCACAGGAGAGCCAGGTCTCAGCCGGCGGTGAAGCGCGGGGAGAGGCAACATCCCCCGGCGAAAAGGATGAATCCGCAAAGAGCCAGGCCGAAGAGGAGCTGATGGGAAAACTGACAGAAATGCAGGACAGGTACCTGAGGCTATCAGCTGAATTTGACAATTACAGGAAAAGAACCCTTCGCGAAAAGATTGATCTGGCCCAGGCAGGCGGTGAAACGGTCATCAGAAACCTGCTCCCGATAGTTGACGATTTTGACAGGGCCATCATCTCCATGAGGGCCACCGACGACTGCAGCGCCGTGAAGGCCGGGCTTGAACTGATCTATGTTAAGATAAATGACTTCCTCAGGCAGAACGGCGTGAAGGAGATAGAGGCAGTAAACGAGCCTTTCAACAGTGACATTCATGATGCTGTGACCAGTATGGCTGTAGCTGATGATTCTATGAAGGGAAAGATTATTGACGTTACGCAGAAGGGGTATACCCTGAATGAAAAGGTGATCCGCCATCCGAAGGTGATAGTGGGCGAATAAAAGTATGGTTCTGAACTGAAACATGTCGAAAAGAGACTATTACGAAGTACTGGGCGTCAGCAAGGGAGCCTCGAAGGATGAGATAAAGAAGGCCTACCGCAAACAGGCCCTTAAATACCATCCTGACAAGAACCCCAGCAACAAGGAGGCCGAGGAGAAGTTCAAGGAGGCTGCCGAGGCTTACGAGGTCCTCAGCAATGATGACAAGAAGGCGCGGTATGACCAGTTCGGTCATGCCGGCATGGGAAATAACATGAACAGCGGCTTCGGCGGCGGCATGACCATGGATGACATCTTCTCCTCATTCGGCGACATCTTCGGTGACGCCTTCGGAGGCGCCTTCGGAGGATCACGCAGGGGTGGCGGACGCTCGCGCAGCGTAAACAAGGGTACCAACCTGAGGCTGAAGGTCAAGCTCACCCTCGAGGAGTTTGCCCATGGTGCGGAGAAGAAGGTCAGGGTGACCAAATATGTCACCTGCAACAGCTGTCACGGATCAGGCGCCGCTACTGACAATGACATTACGACATGTACCGCCTGCAAGGGTACCGGCCATACCACACGTGTGATGAATACCATCCTGGGGCAGATGCAGACAACCGCCGCCTGCAATGTCTGCGGCGGTGAGGGCAAGGTGATTACGAAAAAATGCCACAAGTGCTACGGCGAAGGAATAATCCAGGCTGAAGAGGTGATACCACTCTCAATTCCTGCGGGACTGGCCCCCGGCATGCAGCTTTCGGTGACAGGCAAAGGCAACGCCGCGCGCCGCGGCGGCATTAACGGTGACCTGATTGTGGTGATTGACGAGGAGCCCCACGATGAACTTGTACGCGAGGGCAATGACCTCATATACAACCTCTTTATAAGCATCCCCGATGCCATCCTGGGCGCCAACGTGGAGGTCCCCACAATTGAAGGCAAGGTGAGGATCAAGATAGACCCCGGAACACAGGGAGGCAAGATCCTGCGCCTGCGTGGCAAAGGGCTGCCTGACGTCAATGGCTACGGCAAAGGTGACCTGCTCGTCAATGTGAACGTGTGGATACCGAAAAACCTCTCAAGAGATGAGCTGAAGACCATTGAACAGTACCGCAATTCCCCCACTTTCACCCCCAAGCCCGATGCTGATGACAAGGGCTTCTTTGACAGGGTCAAGAATTACTTTTCATAGTTCCGTTCTACAGCCGGCAAAAGGGTTGATGCGCGACAGACTGAGCGTATCAACCTTTTTTATATCTTTGGATATTCCGGACTAACGGTCTAATCGTGGAAAGAAAATGACACTATTTGAAGCACAAAACGTAACCAAACGCTTTGCGACCCAGACAGCACTCGACGGGGTCAGCATAAGCGTCCCGGAGCAGAGCATCTATGGACTTCTCGGCCCTAACGGAGCAGGCAAAACCACCCTGATCCGGATAATCAACCAGATAACTGCTCCCGACACTGGCTCCCTGTTTCTCAGCGGCCGTCCGCTGAAGCCTGCAGATGTGCATAACATCGGTTATCTGCCTGAAGAGCGCGGACTGTACAAGAAGATGAAGGTGGGCGAACAGGCTCTCTACCTGGCACAGCTCAAGGGACTCAGCCACGCGGAAGCCATGCGCCGCCTGAAATACTGGTTTAAAAAACTGGAGATAACAGGGTGGTGGGACAAGAAAGTGGAGGAGCTTTCTAAGGGCATGCAGCAGAAAGTGCAGTTCGTGACAACTGTCCTCCATGAACCGAAGCTGCTTATCTTCGATGAACCCTTCACCGGGTTTGACCCTATAAACGTCAAGCAGATAAAGGAAGAGATCCTCTTCCTCAGGGAGAGAGGGGCAACAATAATCTTCTCAACTCATAACATGAGCTCGGTGGAGGAACTATGCGACAACATCACCCTGATCAACAAGGCCAACACAATACTTGAGGGGAGCGTTGAAAAGATACGCAACGACTGGGCAGCGAATGAATACGACATTGTTTTTGCCGGCGAGGTAACCCCGTCAGGCAACGGCCACTTCTCCGTTATGAGTTCCGCCTTTGACGATGGAAAGAGCGCAGTACGCATCAGGGCTGCCGAATCAGGAGACACAAACGAAATAATAAGAGCCATGACCACGGCAGGCAGGGTTGTGTCATTCAATCCCTCACTCCCGTCAATGAACGAGATTTTCATCAGGGTAGTTGAAAAGAAGAACAAGGAAGCTGCAAAAAACTGAGCCATGAACAAGATATCTCTAATAATCCGCAGGGAGTACATCACGAGGGTACGCAAGAAGTCATTCATCATAATGACGTTGCTGACACCTTTGCTCTTCGCTCTCATCTTCATCGTTCCCGCACTGGTCATGTCAAGCGAAGACAAGGATTTCAAGAAGATTGCAGTCATTGAAGACAACTCCGATCTCTTCACCAATGTCATACCTGACACCAAGGACACTGGTTTTGAATACCTTGCCGGAGTAAGGCTGGATGACATAAAGAATAACTTCACCGAGATGGGATATTACGGAGTTCTATACATCTCTCCCCAGATCATCACCACGCCAAATGCCATTCAGCTGATCTCGAGGAAACAGCCACCCATCGGCCTTCTTGATCATATATCCGGCTCACTTGAGAAGGAGATAGAAAAACAGAAACTCCTGGCATACAACATTGAAAACCTTGACGAGATACTCAAAACCATCAACACCAGCGTCAGGATCCAGACCATCAAGATTGATGATGCGGGAGGCGTGACGGAGACAAGCACAGGCATATCAATGGCCCTGGCTTACCTCAGCGGGTTCCTGATGTACATGCTTGTGTTCATGTTCGGATCGATGGTAATGAGAGGGGTTATTGAGGAAAAGACAAGCCGTATTGTGGAGGTGATCGTTTCATCGGTCAAACCTGTGCAGCTGATGCTCGGGAAGATCATCGGCGTTGCACTCGTCGGCCTGACGCAGTTCAGCATCTGGATATTGCTCACCCTTGCCATAATCACCGTTGTCCGGACAAGCGTTCTGCCTGCCGGCACCATGGAACAGATACAGCAGCTGCCTCAGAGTTTTGCAGGTGACAATCCGTTGCCTGCGGGCACGGAAACAACAGCAATATCTGCAGATCAGATAACCGAGTTCCAGTCAATGTTTGCCAACGCCATGAACCAGCCATGGGGGCTCATCATTTTCTGCTTCATCTTCTATTTCATCACCGGATACCTTCTCTATGCTTCGCTTTTTGCAGCAATCGGGTCGGCGGTAGACAATGAGACGGAGACCCAGCAGTTCATGCTGCCGGTCACCATACCCATAATACTGGGCCTGATAGTTGCCATGGGGACAATGCAGAATCCTGAGAGCTCCCTCTCATTCTGGTTCTCAATTATTCCTCTCACCTCCCCTATCGTTATGGTGGCCCGCATACCTTTTGATGTCCCGGCCTGGGAGATAGCCCTCTCAATGGCCCTTATGATAGTGACAATCGCCGGATGCATATGGATGGCAGCAAAGATATACCGCACCGGAATACTCATGTACGGTAAAAAGACATCCTACAAGGAACTGTGGAAGTGGCTTACATACAAAGGTTAAACAGGATCTGACATGCCGAAGATATTAGTCATAGATGACGAAAAATCAATCAGGAACACCCTTAAGGACGTACTTGAATATGAGAAATATGAGGTCGACCTCGCAGAAGAGGGTCCGGAAGGAATAGGGCTGTTCACCCAGGGATCATATGATGTTGTCCTTTGTGACATCAAAATGGCGAAGATGGATGGTATCGAAGTCCTTCAGAAACTCCAGGAGCAGTCAACGGACGTGCCTGTCATAATGATCTCAGGTCATGGCAACATCGACACTGCCGTTGACGCCATCAGGAAGGGAGCCTTTGATTTCCTGGAGAAGCCGCTTGATCTTAACCGCCTTCTGATCACCATACGCAACGCCCTGGAAAGAGGATCGCTCATCTCCCAGACCAAGGTCCTTAAGAAACAGGTCAGCAAGAAGTTTGAGATAGTGGGTGCATCCAGTGCCATCAGAATGGTGAAGGAGATGATTGACAGGGTTGCTCCGACGGAAGCCCGGGTGCTTATCACCGGCTCCAACGGCACCGGCAAGGAGCTTGTCGCCCACCAGATACATGAAAAGAGCAACCGCGCCAGGGGCCCCTTTGTGGAGGTCAACTGCGCCGCCATACCCTCCGAACTGATAGAGAGTGAGCTCTTCGGTCATGAAAAAGGATCATTCACCTCGGCCATCAAACAGCGCATCGGCAAATTTGAACAGGCCACCGGAGGAACCATCTTCCTCGACGAGGTGGGCGACATGAGCCTTGCAGCCCAGGCCAAGGTGCTGAGGGCCCTGCAGGAGAACAAGATAACACGTGTGGGGTCAGACAAGGATATTCATGTAGACGTCAGAGTCATTGCCGCAACCAACAAGAATATAAGGGATGAGATTGACCGCAACAACTTCCGTGAAGATCTCTATCACCGCCTCAGCGTCATACTGATCCACGTGCCCACCCTTAACGAGAGGAGTGATGACATCCCTCTCCTTGCCGACCATTTCAATACCCTCATATGCGGTGAATACGGCATGGGAAAGAAGAAGATAAAACCTGACGCCATTGCCGAACTGCAGAGGATAAAGTGGACCGGGAACATCAGGGAATTCAGGAATGTCCTGGAGCGCCTGATCATACTCTGTCCCGAGGAGATTACCGGAAAGGATGTGGTTGCTTATGCACATCCAGTATCAGGATTCAGTGAGATATGAAAAAGAGGAACGGACTGCTGCCTGCAATGGCGCTGTTGTCTGTGCTTATCCTGACACCAGGCTGTGACAGGAGTGGCAGGGAGAGGATACCTGTCTCCTTCAATGAAGACTGGATGTTTATCAGGCAGGACTCCGCCATCGCTGACAATATCCTTCCAGGGAACATTCCAAACCACAAGTGGGAGGAGATCACCCTCCCTCATTCGGCTTTTATTGAGCCACTTGTCATTTCGGGAGGCCAGTGGACCGGCATCTGCTGGTACAGGAAGCTTTACAGGCCTGAAAGGGGACAGCGTCACCGTCATACCGGCCTTCTCTTTGACGGGGCCATGCATGACGCAATCATCTATCTCAACGGTGTGGAGATCAGCCGTCATACCGGTGGTTATGTTCCGTTTTATGTCAATATCACTGATGACCTTGTCTATGGAAAGGAGAACGAGATACTTGTAAGGCTCGACAACAGGGAGAACCCATCCATTCCGCCGGGTAAGCCTCTTGCGGAGCTGGATTTTCTCTATTACAGCGGCCTCTATCGTAACGTGAGCCTCTTTGTGACTGACAGGCTTCACATAACTTCTCCGCAGGAGTATCATTCCATGCCCGGAGGAGGAATAATCACCGGGGTGCGTGATCTGAGCCGCGATGCAGCCACACTAACGGTATCGGTTCATGTGAGCAATGATGACAATATCCCCCGTTCATTCCACATGAAGAATACACTTCTTGATGCGGCCGGCCTTGACATCGCCTCATCACGTTCTGAGCGTGTTGAGCTGGAACCGGGACAGAGCCGGCGCCTGATGACAAAGATTATCGTCATGCAGCCTGCACTCTGGTCACCTGACAAGCCGTTCCTCTATACGCTGGTAACCGAGCTTCAATCAGACAACGGCGTCATAGACAGACGTGAGACGCGCACCGGTATACGATCAGTGAGGATAACCTCTGACAGGGGACTGGTATTGAATGGAGAGCCGGTACCGGTCATGGGAACGAACAGGCATCAGGATTATCCCTATATAGGATACGCTCTCTCTGACGAGGCCAGCTACCGCGATGCCTTCAAGATCAGGGAGGCTGGTTTTAATCTCGTCCGTTGTTCGCACTACCCTCCTTCCCCGGCATTCCTAAATGCCTGTGATGAGATCGGACTGATGGTCATCAATGCCCTCCCCGGGTGGCAGTTCATGGGTGATTCGCTCTTCAGGGAGGCATCGGTACGTGACACACGCCAGATATGCCGTCGTGACCGTAACCACCCTTCGGTGATCATGTGGGAAGCCTCACTTAATAAGACCCTCATGCCATACAGCTTCCTCACCCGTCTGCATGAGACAGTCAAGGAAGAACTTCCTTATGGCAACAACTACACCTGCAGCTGGATGGATACCATTTGTGATGTCTTTATGCCAGCCAGACAGCACGCCCGGGCACCCCTCTACTGGAAGGGTTACAGCAGGGAAAAACCTCTCTTTGTCTCCGAGTACGGCGACTGGGAGTACAACGCACAGAACGCAGGGTTCAACCAGACGGAGTTCAGTGACCTGGCTCCCGCAGAAAGGAACTCAAGGCAACGGCGCGGTGCAGGAGACCGCAGGATGCTGCAACAGGCCCATAACTTCCAGGAAGCACATAACGACAACCTGAGCAGCCCCGCCTTCGGAGACGCCAACTGGCTAATGTTCGATTACAACAGGAGCTATGCCCCCGATATCGAAACCTCGGGTGTGATGGATATTTTCAGGATTCCGAAGTTTGCCTACTGGTTCTACAGTAGCCAGACTGACGCGGGCCCGGTCTGTTTCATAGCCAATTATAACCTGCCCTCGTCAGGCAACACGGTAACGGTATACAGCAACGCCGACAGCGTGCAGCTTTTCCGCAATGACACGCTGATTGCCGTACATGGGCCAGACAGTGACAACGCTTCGGTGAACCTTAAGCACCCTCCCTTTACCTTTACTCTTCCCGGATACGCGCCGGGCACACTGAAGGCAACCGGCCTGAGAAACGGAGCTGAGTTCATCTCACACAGCGTCACCACTCCCGGACCTCCGGCAGCACTCCGGCTGGCAGCTGACTTAAGCAACAAGCCTCTGAAGGCTGGCGGTTCGGATGTAGTCTTTGTCTATGCCACCCTCGTTGACTCTGTCGGTAACCCGGTCCATAATGCCGACTCGCTGGTGGAGTTCTCGGTAAGGGGAAATGGCGTACTGATTGGTCAGAATCCCATGCGGGCTGAAGCCGGAGTGGCTTCAATTCTGCTCAGGGCCGGAACAAACCCGGGAAAGATAATGATCAGCGCCCTCTCCGGAGAGATGGCTGAGGCTGAGATAATGACAGAATCGAGAAAATGAGCCCCGGGAAAAACCCCGGCTTCTCAGAACCTGAAGTAGATGAAAGGCTGCACAACATCCGTTCCCACCTTGTAGAGCAGCAGCACCACACCAATGGCAATCAGGAACTTGACCACCAGCGGGAGTCTGATGAAGAGGCCCCTGTATGCCTCCTTTATAGTTACCGGGAGAAAATGGAGGATGTATCCAGACACAATCAGAACTATCACCGGAAGATAAGCCATGATTACTGTGCCGTAGTCGCCCGGACTGAAGGTTGTAAAGATCTGGGTAAGCATCAACCCTGCCTCCTCCATGGTTCCGGCGCGGAAGAATATCCATGCGAAGCTGACGAAGTTGAAGGTAAGTATGATACCTGCCAGGCGTGCCGACCGCGATTTTCTCCGGACTCCCCTGAAGAGCCACTGCCATATCTTATCTGCCACCAGGGCTGCACCGTGCAATCCGCCCCATACCACAAAACGCATGGCGGCACCGTGCCAGAGCCCCCCGAGCAGCATGGTTATCATCAGGTTGATGCCTGTGCGCACAGCTCCTTTCCTGTTGCCCCCAAGCGGAATGTAAAGATAATCCTTGAGCCACCTCGAGAGTGAGATATGCCACCGCTTCCAGAAATCGGCGATATTTGCGGCCTTGTATGGCGAATTGAAATTGAGGGGAAGCCTGAGGCCCATCAGCATCGCCACCCCGATGGCGATGTCGGTATAACCTGAGAAGTCACAGTATATCTGGAGACCGTATCCGTAAACCGCCATAAGGTTCTCAAAACCCGAATAGAGCGCCGGAGTCTCAAAGACCCTGTCGATGAAACCCACAGAGATGAAGTCCGAAATCAGCATCTTCTTCACAAGACCCTGCAATATCAGGAAGACTCCGTACCCGAACTCGTTACGACTGATGGTATATTCTCCCTTCATCTGCGGGATAAACTCGGATGCTCTTACGATAGGCCCGGCAACAAGCTGAGGAAAAAAGGTCAGGTAAAAGGAGAAATCGATAAGGTTCCTTTCCGGCGCCATCCGTCCGCGATAGACATCGATACTGTAACTCAGCGCCTGAAAGGTGAAGAATGATATGCCTACCGGCAACACAATGGTGTTGACATCAAATGAGGTACCGAAGAGGCTGTTTGACCATGCTGAAAAGATGTCATGGGCGACAAATGCGGTGTTAAAGAGTGAGTTTACCGCCCCGGTGATGAATGCTGCATACTTGAAGTAAGAGAGGAAGCCCAGCAGCAAAACAATGTTTGTCACCAGCCAGAACCGTTTACCGGCTTTTCGCTGAGCCTTGCCGGTCATCAGTGCTGTCTGGTATGTCAGCAGTGTGGTAAGCAGCAGCAGGGTAATGAACAGTCCTCCGACCCTGTAGTAGAAGTACAGGCTCACCAGCAGGAGCCAGGTATGGCACATTGCCCTCTTTTTGTGCATGAGGGCAAAGCCTGTCATTACCACCAGGAAAAAGATCCAGAATCCTGTTGTGGTAAAGATGAATGTCTGGCGAGGGTGGTATTTCAGCAGGTAAGGGAGCCATCCGCCTCCTTCATCCTCCTGGTCCGATAAGGCAGTGGAATCATTGTCATCGATGGTGCTCTGCTCTTCAGGCGAATCTGCAGTGCCGGCGCCAGAAGCCTCAGCTTTTACTGCGGCGGAGGACAGGGTATCTGACGAGGCTGCAGTCTGTCCTGCCATGTCTGTCATAATTGCCCGTGCAATCAGGAGGTCGGAATAGATCCTGGCGGCTATTGTGTCTGCCCCGGCATTGGAGAGATGGGTGAGGTCACGCGAAGCCAGCGGCGGCTCGTGCACATACCATTTAAGGATGGAACCCCGTCCGCCCATAGACTCCCATGCATCCCAGAATATGGCTCCGCTCCGGGCAGCTGCCCTCTCCTGTGCATCCCTTATGGCCCTGATGTTGGGAAAAAACCTTATGGTGTCACTGACTCTCAGGGCCATATCAGTCACGCTGACCAGCACCACCGGAACACCTCCTGAGGCTTTCTTCAGGTACTCGATCTGCTTGACCAGTCCCTCCTCATAATAGTGATACTCGCTCCTGACATTCCTGACTACATTAAGGCCAAACTGCAGAAAAATAATATCAGGTTCAAGCTTTTCCAGGCATCCCTCAATACCCTCAATGTCAGTCATCACAAATTCAAGGCCGGCGCTTCCGCGAACCGGGATATTGTCAATTATCACGCCGGCATCGCTCTCAAGACTCAGGGCGTAGAGATCAGGGGAGTTACGGCCTGTAAACTCCACGGTGACTTCGGAGAGGGAAGGAAGAGGCACGGTGTACTCCAGCGGCCCTTCACCCATCTGCAGCATCGCGAAGTCAACGAGCGTGCTTCCCGACCTGATACCGACAAGAATGGTATCGTAATTGTTCCCGTAAAATATCCTCAGCCTCTCGTATTTCGAAACGGAGGGGTCGGCACCGGGAACAGGATTTATCCTGACAGAGGCGAAAGAACGTGTCTTAAGGGTATCATCCGGAGGGGTGAAGCGCGATATGCCAAGCATAGGCCCCATCCTGTTGTGGGGCAGCAAGCCTTTTCTGTAATCAAGCAGGGTGTACCTCTTCCAGTTTGATGACGACCTTACAACATAAGACCGTGTATACATCACCGGCATTAAAGGGGAGATAAGTCCCGGACCTGTCCCTCCACCCTCTTCTCTCATCTGCTGTCTCAGCAAGGAAGTTACACGGTCGCCCTCAACCTGTGAATCGCCGAAGTAGAGTATCCTCACCTGGCGCCCCTCTGCCAGGGTGTCCCTCAGAGCGTCACCCGGATAATAGGGGACTGCCTCAGTGGCGGCGGCCTGACCGGCAGCAACAGTATCCTCCGACGTGGCATGCAAGGCAGTGTCGGAGAGAGGGAGTTCTTTTAAGAGGGTCTCTCCGTAAAGTGTATCATGATTGACACTGTCAGATGCAACAGCATCATCAGATGATTCGTGAAATAAGGGACCCCTCCCCGACCTCTGGTGAGCGATCGCGAGACTGAGAACAGAGAGCGTCAGAACGACGGCAAGCAGAAAAAGGAGTATTCTGCCGGGGCGCATATTCAAATTATAATCAGCTTTTTTTCCTGATCCTCAGCTTCTGACCTACCTGAATCCTGGAAGCATCGGAAATATTATTCAGTTTCAGTATTTCGCTGGCTGTTACACCGTCAAACTTTTGGGCAATGTCCCATACCGTGTCACCGGTACGGACGGTATAGAATTCATAGTCGCCACCTGTTGAGGAAGTCATCTGTGCAGATGAGGCAGAGGTTGAAGAGACCCCGGGGGCTGCGGCGGTTGCTTTACCCTCCAGCTTCTGCTTCTCAGTGAAGCTCATTGAATTGATCTTGCTGTACCTGTCAGCCCTTGCCGGGTCAATATATACAGTAAGCTTCTGTCCGACCCTTATTGTATTACGGTATATGTTGTTCCAGTATCTCAGGTCCGACAGGCCCACATCATACCATTCGGAGATATAACCCAGGTTATCACCGTCCTTGACCACATAGGTCAGGGCTGTCTTTCCCTTTATCTCCGGCGGACTGTAAGCCGTATGTGTCGGGGCGGAGGTCTGGTTTACCCTGGTGAGATACTGATCTTTCCTGTACCCTGTGATGGTATCAGTCATCGAAATGAAATCTCCCAGCTTGTCAACGGGGAGGGTGATGGCACTTGGCTTGCTCCTGCCCGGAACCAGTCCGGTACGGTATTGCGGATTCATGGCCCTGATCTCCTCGAGGGGCAGATCAAGTACAGCAGCAATCTGCTCAAGATGAATATCCTGTGAGACCATCACCGTGTCTATTGCAAGCGGCAGGTTGATCTGTACCGGGGTGATATTGTGATCATGGTAATAGTTCATTGCGTAGGTAGCGGCAACATACTGTGGTATATAACCCCTGGTTTCGCGCGGGAGGCGATAGTAAATCTCCCAGTAATCCCTTCGGTTATCTGACCGTCGTATCGCCTTGTTGACGTTTCCGGGGCCGCAGTTATAGGCGGCAATCACAAGTATCCAGTCGTTGTAGATGCCATAGAGGTCCTTCAGGTACCTGGCGGCGGCATGTGTCGCCTTCACCGGGTCACGGCGCTCATCTACAACCGAGTTGATGGTGAGACCGTACATGCGTCCCGTACTGTACATGAACTGCCATAGGCCCGTGGCCCCAACCCGGCTTACTGCATTGGGATTGAGGGCAGATTCAATGACTGCCATATATTTAAGCTCCACGGGAAGCCCGTAGTAATCAAAAATATCCTCTATCATCGGGAAATAGTAATCCTGCAGTCCAAGCATGACCTGGAACCTGTCAACCTTTCGCTGGGTGTATACGTGGATATGGCTTCTTATGATATTGTTGTAAGGAAGAAGTATGACGGAATTGATCCTGCCGATGCGGTCCTTGTATACAGAGTCAGTGAACTCGGCAATGATTGAGTCGGCCGCGGCGATGTCATTGCCGGCCACTGACATCTGGATGAACCAGTTATTCAGCAAACTATCCAGATCACGTTCAATTCGTTCAGTGGAATCGTCATTCTTTATAATTATGGTATCATTGACTGCAGAGGCGGAAAGTGCAAAGAGGGAAAGGGAAAGCGAAAGGATTACTGGTTTCAGAGTCATATTGATCATTTTTAAAAAGTCTTTATAATGGAGAACGTAATACCGGGTGTTATTCTTGCATAGGCAGTGCTGACTGGCATGATATAAGCCCTGAGGTTATCACTGATATCGTAGTCAAAGAGGCTGGCATCAACATGGGCCTCAATGATGGTAAGCAGGTACCAGGCCGTTATTCCTATGTAGGACAGATCACGGTATCTGCGATAATAATCGACGCCGTTAAGCAGGGTGGTCCTCACCCAGGCTTCATTTGACGGGTTGTATGACTCAGGATAGAGGACAGGATCGTACTGTGCAGGATCCTGGTTTACGAGCAGATCGAGGTAACTGTCAGTCTCGGGGATTATATCCGTGAAATCCTGATAGGCAGTGATGAAAGTGTTGTAGTTCCTGGTGTTGAAACTGACAGCATAACCCAGCGCACCAAACCCCGCATAGACTATCGGCACTTTCCAGTATTTGCGGTTGTATATCTGCCCCAGGCCGGGAAGGGCAGCCGCATACATGGTGGCCCTGACAGGCTCAAGGGTATACCTTCTGACCCTCTCTTTGCTGACAGCCATGGTGTCCTGGGCCTTGATGCCGCAGGTCATGAGAGATGATAAAAGGATGATGAATGCTATTTTGCTGAACAGCTCCAAAGGGCAAACCTTTTGCGTTTGCCGGCAAATATAACTATTTACCTGTTAAGTTTATCGAGCAATGCGATTATGCGTTCCATCTCATCGGTGTCGCCGAATGGGATGACTATTTTGCCCCTGCCCTTTTCATTGATGCGGAACTGCACCTCTGACCCGAAAAGGCTGCTGAGCTGACGTGAGAGTTCCTCATACTCCGTGCTGAGCCTCTTTCTCTTTTCCACCTTTACCGGGTCCCTGAAGTTTGTACCCTGGAGATGACGCACCAGCTCCTCCGTAGCCCTGACGGAGAGGTCTTCCTCTATGATGTGATAGAAGACGTTTATCTGTTTGTTCGGGTCTTCAATATTAACGAGGGTACGGGCATGACCCATGGAGAGGTTCCGGTTGCGTATGCCCAGCTGTATCTCTGCAGGGAGTCTGAGCAGCCGCATGTAGTTGGCCACCGTTGAACGCTGTTTTCCGACCCTGTCGCTGAGCTGCTCCTGGGTGAGGCTGCACTCCTCAATAAGACGCTGGTAGGTTATTGCCACCTCTATTGCATCAAGATCCTCCCTCTGGATATTCTCCACGAGAGCCATCTCGAGCATGGCTGTATCATCAGCGGTGCGGATATATGCCGGCACGTGGGTGAGGCCGGCCATGCGTGCTGCCCGCAGCCTGCGCTCGCCGGCGATGAGCTGGTAACGGCCCACGCCTGTCTCCCTGACAGTGAGGGGTACCACTATACCCACCTGGCGTATGGAGGCTGCCAGCTCTTCAAGTGACTGGCTGTCAAAGCGCGTGCGGGGCTGAAAGGGATTGCCGTCAATGGAGTTGATATCTATCTGGAGGTTGGCCTCGACCTTCTTCTCCAGCGCCTCTTTCTCCACACCTTCAATCAGGGCACCGAGGCCTCTGCCCAGCGGGCTCTTTTTGGCTGTGTTCATAACGCGTATAACCCTGGTATTAATTATTCTGTCTGGCCTCCACCCTGTCAAGCAGTTCACGGGCCAGACTGAGATAATTCACCGTACCCCTTGATTCTGCATCGTAGAGTATGGCAGGCTGCCCGTAACTGGGAGCCTCTGACAGCTTGACATTGCGCTGTATGATTGTACTGAAGACCATCTGCTGGAAATGACGCGTGACCTCTTCCACCACCTGGTTAGCAAGACGAAGACGCGAGTCATACATCGTCAGAAGAAAACCTTCAATCTCGAGGACCGGGTTCAGATTGGTCTGTATGATCTTGATGGTATTGAGCAGCTTGCCCAGCCCCTCAAGAGCAAAATACTCGCACTGCACGGGTATTATCACCGAATCGGCGGCAGTGAGCGCGTTGACCGTCAGCAGTCCGAGCGACGGTGAACAGTCGATGAGAATATAATCATAATCGGCAGTGACCACAGCGAGAACCTTCTTCAGTGTCTTCTCCCTCTCCGGCCTCTCAAGCATCTCTATCTCAGCCCCTACAAGATCTATATTCGAGGGAATGACCGACAGGTTGTCAATACCGCATGGTATCACCGCCTCGCGCGGGTTAACACCGTCAATCAGACAGTCGTAAATGGTGACCTTCACCTGCTTGGAGTCTATGCCCACACCTGATGTGGCGTTCGACTGCGGGTCGGCATCAACAATCAACACCTTCTTTTCAAGCGCTGCCAGGCTTGCGGCCAGATTGATTGCCGTAGTCGTCTTCCCTACCCCGCCCTTCTGATTGGCAAGTGCTATAATCCTTGACATATGATCCCTTTTTTCCTTAATTAAATGAGCTTCAAATTTACAACTAATGGCTATCACGGAAAGCAGGCCCCGTATGTTATTGTAAACATTTTACCCGTGGTTATTAACACGTTTTCAACACCAGGAAGACCGCAAATGGAATCAGTTGCGGGTCAGCGGCGAGACGGTAATCTCAAAGAGTCTGGGCCAGTATTTGCCCGTGACAAAAATGCGTCTGTCAGCTGCATCACAGGCAATGCCATTGAGTACGTCGGTTCCCTGCGAGCGCTCCTCACGCGGAAGCAGGTTACTGAGATCAACATACCCCAGCACTTTGCCGGATGTGGGATCGATCCTCGCTATCCGGTCGGTCTGCCATATATTTGCCCACAGCTCACCGTCAATAATCTCCAGTTCATTCAGGTTATCCACCATTCCCTTATTGTCCCAGACCTCGACCGAGGAGAGGACATTGAACTCCGGGTCGAGAAACCATATCACATTGGTTCCGTCACTCATTACAAGGCTGTCACCCATGGTTGTCAGCCCCCAGCCCTGGGTCTGGTAATAAATCCTGTTGATCTGCTTGAGGGTCGACTTGTCATACACAAAGCCCACTTTGGTTGTCCATGTAAGCTGATAGATGCGGTCACCGAGCAGTGCCACACCCTCACCAAAGAGCGAGCCGTCAAGATTGACCTGGCTTACCACCTTTCCTGTCTCAGCCTCCACCTTCCTCAGCGATGATTCGCCCTGTTGCCCGGTGCCCTCATAGAAATAGCCGTTTTCATAAACCAGTCCCTGGGTGTAGGCACGCCTGTCATGCGGATAGCTGTTGACAACACGGTAGCGGTAAATCACCGGGGTGATATCTGAGTGGAGTGTGATAAAGAGTGTAACTGTATGGGGTTTCGACGAAGAGGAGTAGGCCACTGCCCTCATTGACAGCCTGCCGGGTCTGCCTGCCGGAGCTATATTTGATGAAGCCGGCAGGGTGTAAAGAGTCTCCTCAAGGGTTCCGCCCACCCAGAGCTGCACGGAATCAACCTTAGTCTGGCCTGCCGCCTGTGCAACCGAGAAAACAATGACGTCAGAGCATGACACCGTTGAGTTATCGGCAGGGGCAAGCACCTCAATGAGTCTCTTCGACGGACGGGTGTCACCCGCGTCAAAATCAGCTTTACCGGCTCTGGTCTTCTCTGTTGCCTTGCCCGGAGAGCCGGAGCATGAGATCATGGCGATTATCGCCAGCAGGAAGACAAATACCGGGATTTGCTGTTTTGGTTTTGCAATATGAACGTCACCCTGCTTCATGCATTGAAAATTATTTCTTTCCGAACAGGCTGAAACGCCGCGTCTTTATCGCACGCATAGCCTGCTCCTCTCTCTCCGACCACGGATCGATCATATTCAGCACCTCTCCCCAGCCGGGAAAGCCTCCAACATTCTTGTCGTCGATGAAAATGTCAACGTTTACCTTGCGCGAAGTATCCTGAGTCAAGAGCTCCTCCGGGTAGTTTTTGTTGACCGCATAGAACTCTATGCCGTTCTGCCTGCAGTAGTCAACCGCCTCATCCAACTCCCTGCCGGTGCGGAAGGTCCAGAGGATCAGCAAAGCACCTCTCTTCTGCAGCTCCTTCAGGGTGATGAAGGCAAATAGCATCTCCTTGCCGATCACCGGGTATTGGTGTTCAACAATCGTACCGTCAAAGTCAACCGCTATCTTTATATTTGTCAGATCTCTCATAATCCAGTCGCAAAAATAAACAAATAATAGTTGCCCGGAATATTGTAATTTTACTCCGCCTCTTAAACAGCCATGATTAAACATATTCCAAACAGCATTACCCTGCTGAACCTGGTATCAGGTTTCGCCGCAACTATTTATGCAATAAAAGGTTATAATGAATATGCATCTTTCTGCATCATGGCCGGGATGGTGCTTGATTTTTCTGACGGATTTGCTGCACGGTTGCTGAAAGCCTATTCGGCCATCGGCAAAGACCTCGACAGCCTTGCTGATGTGGTCACTTTCGGCATTGCTCCCGGCGCAATCATCATGAATATGCTCATTTCATCAGGCCTGCAGTTTGTGCCGGCGTTTGTCATTGCCGCCATTATCCCCGCCGCCTCGGCGCTGCGACTGGCCAAATTCAACAATGACACCACCCAGTCAACCTCCTTCAGGGGACTGGCCACCCCAGGAAGCGCATTTATCGTCGTATCGGTTGTTATTGCCTCGGCATACACTGACTATCGTATTTTTGACAATCTGGCCGGTTCAATGTGGTTCACCGGATTGATGTCGCTCTTCCTTGCAGTGATGATGCTGATCAACATGCGGATGTTTTCTCTCAAGCTCTCCAACCTGCGGTGGAGGGATAACGAAGAGCGCTGGCTCTTTGCCTCGGTCAGCGTTCTGTTGTTCACTATATTCAGGCTCGCCTCACTGCCGATGATCATGGCAGCCTATATAGTCATATCGGTTGTTTTTAACCTCCTCCGTCGCCGCGAGACCTCCTCCGGGAATGTTTAGCTGAATGCTTCACAGGGCAGCACTCTGAAAAGGTGCCTGTCCAAACCCTCAGGATCCGCCCTGATCAAAGTCCGCCACCTGACGGGAGGCTTATTCCTCCTGTTGTTACCGCTCAATATATATGGTCCTCTCCGGACATCTCTTCAGCAGTGATGCTACTCCTGCTTATTGATCTCCAGGCATACCAGATGTAAGCCACCACGAATGGAATAATGAAAGAGACGTACATCATTGCTTTCAGCGTGAAGAGACTCGACGATGCCCTTGCCAGCGTCAGGGAGCTCTGCATGTCGGACGATGACGGGTAGAAGGCGGTTTCGCCATATCCGGCAACGAAGAACAATGCCATGACCACAGGTACGGTGCCGAAACCGGCGTACCATATCGCACGGCCTGAACCCCTTGCAATGCCGAGCCAGAGGGCGACAAGCACCAGCACCACTCCTCCTGCAAACAGTATAAGTGTCACGGGGCTCCCGGTAAGATTATGCAGATAATGATACTTCGCCATTGTCACCGCTCCCGTCACGCCATCGGCCATGTAGCCTTTTCCGAGCATAACAGAGGCAACAAATGCCAGGAAAAAGACCAGGAATGGTATGGCATTCCTTAAAAGAGCTCTTTTTATAGCAGCGCCAAGTTCTGCATCATCAACACTATTTTCAAGATACATCAGCCCCAGCACCCTCGCCAGGAAGAGTACAGCCAGCCCCAGCAGCAGGTTAACAGGATTTAACAGTGCCTCAAGGCCGTGCCATCCTGACCCCCATGTTACACGGTTAAACAGGTCAAGCGTGAAGTCCGATCCCGTAAAGAAGGTTGCCACAGCAACCCCGATGAGGAACGGACCGAGACAGCCGTTGATGAAGAGAAAGGAGTCAAAGAGTCTGGTGCCGAACACGTTTGAAGGTTTTGACCGGAATTCGTATGCCACAGCCTGGATAATGAAGCTGAAGAGAATTGCCATCCAGACCCAGTATGCCCCTCCGAAACTGGTGGCATAGAAGAGGGGGAAGGAAGCAAAGAATGCGCCTCCGAAGGTGACAAGGGTTGTAAAGGTGAACTCCCATTTGCGTCCCAGGGCATTGACCAGCATCTTGCGCTGAAGGTCATTTCGGGGTAATGAAAAGATAAATGACTGTCCTCCCTGGACAAACATCAGGAAAACGAGGAGACCGGCCAGAAGTGATATTATCATCCACCAGTAATCCTGCAGAAATGCGTGTGATATCATCGTTGTCATGATTTGCTCCTCCTAGTGTTTTGGACCTGTTTTGACCTGTTTTACCATAATGGACAGCTCTGCGATGAGCAGCGCGGTAAAAAGGATGGCGAACAGCCAGAATGTAGTCTGTACGGCTCCGGCACTTATATTTGACACGGCCACCTTGACCGGCATCA
Source organism: Rikenella microfusus (assembly GCA_022736275.1). Lineage (GTDB taxonomy): Bacteria > Bacteroidota > Bacteroidia > Bacteroidales > VadinHA17 > SR-FBR-E99. The sequence continues at coordinate 109,145 of DZBJ01000002.1, forward strand.
GGTTCTGTATTATCCATGGCTGCCGTCCCATCTCCGTCACTATCCATCCGAGCTCACTCGCAAGGTATACCAGGGGTACCGAGAAGAGGGCCGTCCAGAGGAACCATCGGTTCTTCTCAAGCGTCATTCTGCGGTGGAAGGAGATAGCAAGGATAAAGAGAAGTATAAAGAAGAATCCCAGTCCCACCATGATGTGGAAACTGTAGAAGATGAGCGGCACTGACGGGATCACCTGCCATGGATGTTCAAAATAGCTGTACCCGAAGTATTTGAAGTAGTTTTCCGTAAAATCACTCCCCATAATTCTGGCAGCAAGCTGAGACATCGTTTCAGTGTCTCCGATCTCCTTTGCCATCTTATAGTCAGTAAGCACCTGGCGGGCATGGGTTCCCCTCTCCATCATCTCACTTACTGAGAGGATGCCACGCTCAGGGTTCCCGTTGACGAGATCCCTGATACCCGGCACATAACCCTCATCCTTTCCCGTTGTCATTATCGAGAGCAGTTCAGGGACCTCTATCTTCATCTTCATGTCGTGGACCTTCTTTTCCCCGATGCGCTCTCCGCTGTCTGTCAGCACACCAATAACCGTCAGTCCCGCATCGCTTCTCCCCTCATAGAGAGCCTCCATTGCGGCGAACTTCACCGGTTGCACCTTAGCGATTGTGCGTGCGGAGGTGTCGCCGGTGAAGGCAACCAGCAGCGATGAGACCAGGCCGAAGATGCCGGCAATCAGGATACTCTTTTTAGCGAGCACCTCATCCCTTCTCCTTATGAGGAACCATGAGCTGATTCCAATGACAAACACCGAAGCCAGCACAAATCCGGAAGTGACAGTATGGGTGAACTTGTCAACGGCCACCGGGTTCAGCACCACATCGAGGAAGCTGTTCATCTCGTTGCGGGCGGTGGCAGGATTAAACACCATGCCCACGGGATTTTCCATCCAGGCATTGGCCACAAGTATCCACAGGGCCGAGAGATTTGCGCCGATGGCGACCAACCACGTGGAGGCAAGGTGAAACTTCTTGCTCACCTTATTCCACCCAAAGAACATCACTGCCACAAAGGTTGACTCCAGGAAGAAAGCCAGTATGCCTTCAATCGCCAGCGGCGCACCGAATATGTCGCCAACGAACCAGGAGTAGTTCGACCAGTTGGTTCCGAACTCAAATTCCAGGATTATCCCGGTGGCCACCCCTATGGCGAAGTTTATCCCGAAAAGAGTCATCCAGAACTTTGTGATCTTCTTCCATACTTCATCGCCGGTTCGCACATAGATTGTCTCCATGAAAGCCAGGATGAATGAGAGACCGAGGGTAAGGGGAACGAACAGCCAGTGGTAGATGGCCGTAAGGGCAAATTGGCCCCGTGACCAGTTCACCAGTGACAGATCAACATTTTCAATCATGCGTTCAGTTATTTTCTGTTAATTGTTCAAGTACATATTCACTGCGTTCCTCGTCAGATCTGAAGTTGGTCTCAAGAAAATCAGGGAAAAAGAAGAGCTTCAGAATGAGAAACATGATAAAAAGCTTTACGAGGATGATAACCCAAACCCTGTTGCCCCACCATGACATGTTACGGAAACCGTCGTAGTAGAATCCTGAAATTTTACGAATTGCAGATACTATCCGTGCCATGACATCATAACTCCTGTCCCTGATCTGAGTGCTCCGTTTCTGCCTCTTTGGTTGCGGTGGCATCCTGCGCCTGCCTGACATCTTTCTGCCCGCCTGACTCTCTTGTCTCCCTCGCCTCCTTGCCGAAACCGGAGGTCAGCTTCCTTACTGGTCCGAAGTTATAGAAGAACTCTCGGGCAAAGACCCTTAGAGCGGTATATGCCGGCACTGCAACAATCATCCCTGCTATGCCTGCAAAGCTCCCTACCGCCATTATCACCAGGAATATTTCAATGGGATGGGCATTGACGCTGCGCGAATAGATCATTGGCTGGATAAGGTTGTTGTCAATGGCCTGGGTGCATGCAATGACAATGACCATGTAGATGATCAGCAGCCATATCACCGGATAGCCTCCTGCTGTCACGGCTGTGGCCACACCCATCAGTACTGCCACCGAGCCGCCGAGCCAGGGGCCAAGATAGGGTATCACGTTAAAGATCCCCACCAGAAGCCCCATCACAAGGGCCTGATGGAAGGGGAACCCAACTATGGTCATACCTATTGTGATATTGATGAGGACAATGGTGCTCTGAAGGATGATACCAATGAAGTACCGTATAAGCAGCTGCTTTATGGAGTGCAGGACATTTCTTACCCTTGCCTCGTACTGATCAGGGACCATGACCATAATAGTCTCCTTGAAGAGACCCTCATCTTTCAGGAAGAAGAAGGCAAGGAAGGTGATTGCCACAAATGCTACCACAAACTTGCGGATTACAGTCACAATATTGCCGGCAAAATCGCTTAATGATGCGGGGTTGAGGATGTTGCCAACCGTTGTTACTATTATGTCATACAATGTTCTGTCTGCCGGCATATCCTTGTAGATATTCCTGAGAGCCAGGTCAATTTTATCAAGCTGTTCCCGCAGGCCCTGCACAACCGAACTGGCATCAACCCCTGAGAGGGCATCAATCTGCCTGGTGATAAGCGGTATGAAGATTAAGAAGAAAAGGCCAACCAGGCCGTAAATGAGAAGCAGTGTGAGAAGAGAACTCAAAGCCCCGGGAAATTTGAACTTCCATATCCTGATACTGTTTAGCAGATCAACCACGGGCCTCCCGATAAGCGAAATAACCCCTGCAATCAGAATATAGGCAAAGATGCTCCGGAAATACCAGAAAAGGTATACCAGCACAGCCATACCGATAAGTATCAGAATATTACGAAGTGTAGTGTTCATCGGTCTCTGTTTTTAGGTACTGAAATCCCGCTTCAGCAGACACATAAAAACTTATGATCTCAAATTTAAGAAGAATTTCAGGTTATACAATCTTTTATTGTTTAGAATCATTTTATGGTATACTCAACTTGGAAAATGATGCCATTATGGCATACCTAATTTGGAAAATCATGCCATTATGGCATACATTCAGGGACGGCACACTGCTTGCAATAATATCCGTGAAAATGCAAATAATGTTAACCATAATAAAAAAGGAGGTTGCTATGTTACCAATGATCACAAGAAGGAATTACAAGCCGGTCACACTGTCGGATTTCTTCAATGAGGATTTCTTCCCGGCATTCAACAGGAGTACCAGCAGTCTGCCTTCAGTAAACATCAGGGAAGATGAGAAGGCGTTTTACCTTGAGCTTGCCGTTCCCGGCATGAACAAGAAGGATCTGCGCATCGAGGTCAAGGATGACGTTCTGACCATCTCGGCTGAGCAGAAGGAGGAGAAGCAGGCGGATATTGAAGGCTACAAGCGCAGGGAGTTCAGCTACAGCTCATTCTGCCGCAGCTTCTATCTGCCTGAGGATGTCAACGGCGAAAAGATAGGTGCAAGTTACAAGGATGGTATCCTGAGCGTTGAGATTCCGAAGCTCGAGGAAGAGAAGAAGAAGGAAAAGATCAGGTCAATCAGTATCTCGTAATTACGGGATTACCTTTACAGCAAAAGAGACGTCCGTCACGGGCGTCTCTTTGTGTTTTCGGGGGTGAGCTTTGATCAGACCTCCTGCTTTATCTCCTGCAGCTCGCGTGCAAACCGCTCGCCGTAACTTATGAGCAGTTCTTCCTTGTCGCTCTCAGGAGCGAATTTATATGCAGCCGGTCCCTCGAAGAAACGGAGTTTAAGGTTCTTAAGCATCGAAGCAATAAGTCCCGGGGCTTCTCCGCTCCATCCGTACGAACCGAATGAGCCTGCCAGTTTGCCCCTGTCGCGCAGCGGACTGACCATGGCAGCCAGCTTGTAAACCGGCAGCAGGGTGTTCTGGTTGATTGTAGGCGAGCCCACGATGATGCCGTCGGCAATAGTGAGCCTGGAGTCGATATCCCCGATATGCGCAGTTTCAATATCCATTAGCTCCGCCACCACATTCTCTACCGATGAGGCTCCCCTGGCGATAAGCTCTGCCATCTCCCTGGTGTAACCGTAAGCCGAAACGTAGGCTATAAGCACCCTCTTTTCCTGCGATTCTTCCGTCAGCTTAAGATAGGCAGTCGCCAGTTGATGAGTATCATCCACAATCTTCCTCCATCCCTTCCTGAGTATCGGTCCGTGACCGGTGGCAATCATGGCAATATCCAGCGGTCTGATCTTTTCAATCGCCTTAATCATGAACTTGCTGTATGGCTTGAGGATCACGTCAAAATAGTACCTGAAATCCTCGCCGTAGTCGCCCGCCAGGTCATCAAACATCTCCTCGCTGCAGTAGTGAGCACCGAATGAGTCACAGGTAAAAAGTATCCTCTCTTCAACCAGCCAGGTATATATGCTGTCAGGCCAGTGAAGGTTGGGGGCAGCTATGAACTTAAGGGTTTTGTTTCCAAGGTCAAGCGTGTCGCCGTCCTTTACGACAAGTGATTTGAAAGGCCTGTTGACAATGTCAGATAGGTACCTTATGGCATTGCCGCTTCCAACAACAACCGCCGAGGGAGCCAGATCAAGCAGCTGCCTCATGGCGCCGGAGTGGTCGGGCTCGGTATGATCAAGCACAATATAGGCTATTTCAGCCGGGTCAGTGACCTTCCTGAGCTTGCTTATATAGGTCTCGCTGAACTTCTCCTTGGCAGTCTCAATGAGGGTCTTTTTTTCCGCATTGATGAAATAGGAATTATAGGTTGTACCGTGATCCGTATGCATCACGATATCAAAAGTTCTGATGTCAGGATCAAGCACTCCGATCCACTTCACGTCGGGGGTCAGATCCAGTATCCTGTTGTCTTCTTTCATAACATAATCAATTAAATAACTCTCGCAAGAATGGTCCTGCTGGCCCTCACCTGCTCGAACATCTCAACGTTCACCTCAGTTTCGGTCGGAAGGAAAATGTCGACACGCGACCCGAACTTGATGAACCCGAGTTCATCACCCTGGTGCACCCTCTCTCCCTTTTTCGAGTAGGTGACAATGCGGCGGGCAACCGCTCCGGCAACCTGCCTTATGAGGATGCCTGTGCCGCTGTCAGAAGTAACAACCACGGTGCTCCTTTCGTTCAGTTCTGACGACTTGGGACTGCGGGCGTGGTATTTCTTCCCTGCCCGGTAGTTGGTATAGGTGATTGTACCGGAGATCGGGTACCTGTTGCTGTGCATGTTGAAGGGCGACATAAAAATCGAAATCTGAAGCCTGTTGTCGTTGAAATACTCTTTCTCAAAGGTCTCCTCGATCACAACTATTTTACCGTCTGCCGGAGCGTATATCAGCAGGGGATCAGGCTCCACGTGTCTTACCGGGGTCCGGAAAAACATCACTATAAAGACAAATATAAGGAGTGACACCCCCAGGCCTGCAAAATGCATTACCGTCGGTCCCTGCCATATAATCCATGCTGTAATGTTCATGGAAACAAGAAGGACAAAGAGACCCATTATTATCCTGTATCCCTCCTTGTGTATTTTGAATTTCCTGATTGTCATGCCTGTACTGAGATTGCCAGATAGAAATATACCAGTGGAAATGCCACCATCACGCTGTCAAACCTGTCGAGGAAGCCTCCGTGGCCCGGCATTACATTCCCTGAGTCCTTCAGTCCTATGCTCCGCTTAAGCATCGATTCCAGCAGGTCTCCAAGGGTTCCGGCAACGGAGACGATGAATGCGATGATCATCCACCCCGCAGTATCAGTCACACCAAGCCAGCCGGAGAGGAAGCGTGCAACAAGCAGTGTCAGAGTAAGTCCTCCGAAAAAACCCTCCCACGACTTCTTCGGGGAGAGACGTTCAAGGAGACGGTGCTTCCCTGTCAGTGACCCAACCAGGTAAGCACCGGTATCATTCGTCCAGAGCAGCAGATAGAAACCGACCAGTATGCCGGGAGAAAACTGAATGCCCTCCATCTGAATCAGAGGTTCGAGCCCTTCCCTGCCAAAGGCCAGGAACGGAAACATTGAGACGGGCACAGCAGTGTAAATGATGGAGAAGAATGTATGCGCCAGTGAATCAAAGGGCCTCTCACCCTTCCTGAACAACTCTGTGACCATCATGACTGAGACCAGGGGAATCAGCACCAGGTATCCTGTAAGGGGCAGCCACCCGAGTGCGATCATGGTTGAGGCTGCATAGAGTATGAAACCGCTGATCATACCTGTTACTGTCTGAGGCCTGATGCCGGTGTTACTCACCATGATATAGTACTCGCGCTGTGTGCCTGCAATCATCAGCGCCCCCACGATAAAAAATGAGACCGGATGGAGCCACAGGCCCCCGAGGATAAATATCACTATAAAAGCACCTGTAACGGTGCGCCTGACAAAATTGGTCACCTCACAGATCTTTGATTATTTCCTTTGCAATGAGCACATTATCACGATGAACAAAAACCTCAATCTCTCCAATCTTGTAGATACTGTCACGCTTGTCTATAGCCACAGCGTCAATTCCGCTGGTGAGAAGGCGCTCAACGGCTATCTGGCTTCTGACATCATCGGTGAAGCCGGCTATGACAACCCACTCATTCTCCATCTCGTACCGGTGAAACAGTATCTTCAGGAGTTTGCGGGGTATTCTCTGCCGTGGCAGCAGCCGGCACTTCCTGTGATACCTCCGTTGCCTGGTCTTCCCCGGTTTCCGCAACAGGCTTCTCACCTGACAGGTCTCTTGAATGGTCGCCTTTGCGTTTGCCGAAGATACGTTCAAGGTCCTCGCTGAATATCACCTCCTTCTCGAGCAGCTGCTCGGCAAGCTGCTTCAGTCCTTCAATATTAGAGGAAATTACCTCCTTCGCCTTATTATATGACTCCTCAACAATCTTCTTTGCCTCGCTGTCAATCAGCTCGGCCGTCTTTTCGCTGTATGGCTTTGTGAATCCGTATTCTGACTGTCCCGATGAATCGTAGAAGCTCATGTTACCCACCGCATCAGACATTCCGAAATAGGCAACCATGGCATAGGCCTGCTTGGTCACCTTCTCGAGATCACTCAGGGCGCCAGTGGAGATCTTTCCGATGACCATCTCCTCAGCTGCCCTGCCCCCGAGTGCATAAGCCAGTTCGTCAAAGATATGTTCACGGGTTGAAATTGAGCGCTCCTCAGGGAGATACCAGGCTGCCCCGAGCGCTTTTCCCCTGGGTATGATTGTCACCTTGAGGAGCGGGCTGGCATGTTCAAGAAGCCAGCTGACGGTGGCGTGGCCTGCCTCATGGTAGGCAATCGTCCTCTTCTCCTCCATCGAGATGATCTTGTTTTTCTTCTCCAGCCCCCCGATGATCCTGTCAACGGCATCGAGAAAATCCTGCTTTTCCACCACGGTTTTGTTTCCCCTGGCGGCAATGAGTGCCGCCTCGTTGCATACATTGGCTATATCGGCGCCGGAGAATCCGGGTGTCTGTTTGGCCAGGAAGGCGATGTCAAATCCCTCCTCTAGCTTTATAGGGCGAAGGTGTACCTTGAATATGGCCTCACGCTCCTTTATGTCAGGAAGCTCAACGCTTATCTGGCGGTCAAACCGGCCTGCCCTGAGGAGGGCCTTGTCAAGAATGTCTGCCCTGTTGGTGGCTGCAAGGATTATCACCCCGCTGTTTGTTCCGAAACCGTCCATCTCGGTCAGTAGCTGGTTGAGAGTATTCTCACGCTCATCGTTCGCGCCGAAGTTGGGGTTGCGGCCGCGGGCACGCCCCACAGCATCGATCTCATCAATGAAAACGATACAGGGAGCCTTCTCCTTTGCCTGCTTGAAGAGATCCCTCACACGTGAGGCGCCGACACCGACAAACATCTCCACGAAGTCTGAACCGGAGATGGAGAAGAAAGGCACGTTGGCCTCACCTGCTACAGCCTTTGCAAGAAGAGTCTTGCCTGTTCCGGGAGGGCCCACCAGGAGAGCGCCCTTGGGTATCTTGCCGCCGAGAGAGGTATATTTTTTGGGGTTCTTGAGGAAATCAACTATCTCCATCACCTCGGTCTTGGCCTCCTCCAGGCCGGCGACATCACTGAAATTGGTCTTTATATGGGTGTCCTTGTCAAATATCTGAGCCTTGGATTTGCCGACGCTGAAGATATTGCCGGCGCCGCCGGCGCCGGCGCCGCCGGCCATGCGCCTCATGAAATAAATCCAGAGCAGGGCGATGATAAGAAACGGCAGTATCACACCCAGGAAGGTGGCCATGTAATCTTTTCTCTTCTGGTATTCAAGGTAAATACGGTTCTCTTCAGTATATCCTGCCTTGTCCTGGGCAGCGGTAAAGAACTCCTGGAAAAGCTCCACGGTTCCGAAAGTGTGGTAATAGTGAGGCCGCGGAGGCTGCAGTCCGAAACTCCGCTTTTCTGCGAAATCGGGATAACGTCCGCTCTTCAGCGATTCCTCCTTGAGATAAATCTCAGCCTGTTCCTCATTGACCACGACAACCTTCTCGATGTCGCGATTCATGACCATCTCCTCAACCTCCCGCTGACCGGCCTTCTGTGTGTACTTGCCGGTAAAGAGGGCCTGGAACAGAATAAATGTCAGCACAAGTGTCACAATAGGCCAGCTCGAGTTGAACCACGATTTGGGCTTTTTATCGTTCTTGTCTGATTTGGGAGTCTCCTTGTTCTCTGCCATATAGCATTAACCTTTCATTTCTGTTTTGTCCTCGAGTATTGTTACGCGGCCGTCAGCCCACAATGATTCGAGGTCGTAAAAGTCCCTGTAAGGTTGCTGAAAAATATGTACTAGAACATCGCCGTAATCGAGCAGGACCCATATGCAGTTTCCCCTGCCCTCAATATGATAGGGTTTTCTGCCTGTCTCCTTCCTTACCACATCCTCAACCGACCATGCAAGTGAATCAACCTGTTTTGTGGATGAGGCATGACTTATCACGAAATAGTCACACACCCTGCTTTCAATTTTCCTCAGATCGATCAGCGCCACCTTCTCTCCCTTTTTCTCAAACAAACCCTTAACAATGCTCTCAGTCATCTGGGTGGCCTCTTTTCCGGCTTTTCTCATCAATAAACTTTTCAGTAATAAACAGTTCCTAATTAACTGCCGCAAAATTACGAACATTTATCCGTATTTTCGTCCGGCTCTTTCTCTTTTTACAATAAGGGTGCCAATTTGCCGGGCATGGACAAAAACGCCGGTTTTACCTGATTTGAGAATTGCAAATATCTGTTCATCATGATTATAGGTTCATCTGTCAGGCACTATGAAAAAGTGTCTTCAACAAATACGGTGGCTTCGGCACTGCTGCGTGAGGCAACACCCCCCGAAGGCACAGTGATTACGGCATCATTTCAGGAGAGCGGCAGGGGGCAGGGCGGGAACAGGTGGGAGAGTGAGCCCGGCAGCAACCTGCTGATGAGCGTGATACTCTACCCGGTTATGGTAAAGCCGGCAGAGCAGTTTGTCCTCTCGCGTATGATCTCCCTTGCCGTCCATGACCTGGTCAGCCTCTTCACCCCGGATGCCAGTATCAAATGGCCAAATGACATTTATGTCAGGGATGACAAAATAGCAGGCATTCTTATAGAGAACAGCATTATGGGAGAGATACTCGGAAGCACTGCGGCAGGCATTGGACTGAACGTCAACCAGACTGTTTTCAAAAGCAACGTTCCCAACCCTATCTCCCTGGCCACTGTCACGGGCACCTGTCATGACCTGGCTGACATCTCCGGAAAGCTGGTGAAACTGATTGACCGCTGGTACGACGTGGTCATCAGGGGCGAGACGGCCACACTTGAGAAAGAGTATCACAGGGTGCTGTACAGATCAGGCAAATGGCATCTCTATCGCGATAAAGACGGCAGATTCGAAGGCATGATCGAACGCGTCATGCCTGACGGGATACTGGTTGTCAGGAAGAAAACAGGAAAGACCGCTGAGTATGCTTTCAAAGAGATTGATTATATCCTCTGATCCTGTCAAAGCCATTGTATGACTCAATGGCATCAATCAGGCTGTCAAGGTACCTCCCGGCAGCATCACCACCCGTCAGCATCTTCATAAGAGGGTTCATGTTCACACCTGCCGTGATATGAAATGCGGACCTGTTGTTGGTAATATATTCTATTATCACCTGCACCGTCACCCTGCCCGTCAGGAGACTCTCCGCGTGGTAGCTGATCATTGAATGAGGCAGTGCCTCTGAGAGTGAAGCCGAGATTCTTCCTGTCCTGTCTATTCTGAAGCGGCATTGGTCTTCGGTAGCCTCCCAGTCTGTTATCATACCGTAGGGAACGACTGTTTTCAGGTTGCGCATGTCTGTCAGGAAGGCGTAAAGGTCGCCGTCTCCGCAGGGCACCTCACCCTTCCTGCTCGTATATGTTGTCATCGGACTCATTCCTTTCTCTTGCTGCTTTGTCTATTTGATGATTGCTATTTAATGCCAGTTTGCCTCAGGTCCCACTTTGCAGTCGGCAGTCGGCAGTCGGCAGTCGGCAGAAGTCTGAGGACTGTAGACTGCAGACTGAGGACTTATGATTGCATGTTCACCTCATCTGCCTTCAGGCTGCCCCCACACCGAAGGCTCCCTGCGCCATTCACGAAGGGTCTCCACATCTCCCTTGGTGATATATCCGGAATCTGCAGCCATATCGACCAGTACACTGTAATCGCTGAGTGTGTCGAGCCGGCATTTCTCAGCAGCAAATGCATCCGTAGCCTTGCTGAAGCCATAGGTGAAGATGGCTATCATGCCAAGCACCTCGCATCCGGCTTCACGGAGCGCCCTGACAGCCCCCAGGCTGCTCCCTCCGGTGGAGATAAGGTCCTCTATTACCACAACCTTCTGCCCCTTTTCGAAATAACCTTCTATCTGGTTTCCCAGCCCGTGGTCCTTTGCCCCTGACCTGACATAGATGAAAGGCAGTTGCAGGCAGTCGGCCACGAGGGCCCCGTGTGCTATCGCACCGGTGGCTACACCGGCTATCAGTGAGGCATCAGGGTATAACTGCCTTACCCTGGCGGCAAAGGCATCGCGTATGAAAGAACGAACCACTGGAAACGACAGGGTCATGCGATTGTCGCAGTAGATGGGTGATCTCCAGCCTGAAGCCCAGGTAAAAGGTTTTGCGGGTTGTAATTTAATTGCTTTAATTTGCAGAAGCCATTCTGCAGTTTTAACTGCTGTATCGTTCATATGTTGAAGTATAAAGTATATTTTGACAACAGGGTAATCACACTCTCCCCCGAGCCCGACAGGGTTCAAAAATACGCCCTTTTCCATAAATACAATGTGGAGGAGGAACTCTTTGCCCAAATATCACAGTTTGCCCTCAATAATGAGATACCCTCCCTGAATATTTATTCATCTGATATCAACAACCTTTGGCAGGTGTTTACCTCATGGTTTACAGTGATTGAAGCTGCAGGAGGACTGATTGGGCACCCGTCGGGGAAGTACCTCTTCATCATGCGCTACGGCAGATGGGACCTCCCCAAGGGCCATATTGAAAAGGGCGAGACTCCGCAGGAGTGTGCCCTCAGGGAGGTGACAGAAGAGTGCAACCTGCATGGCCATCTTATTGAAGGCCCGCTCCCCTCAAGCTATCACACCTATCTCTATGACAATAAGCCGTTCATGAAAAAGACATGGTGGTTCCGCATGAGTTACGAGGGAGAGATGATCACGGAGCCGCAGGCCGAGGAGGGCATCACTCACGCCGAATGGCTTACCCCCCTTGAGATAGCGCGCATCAAGTCAAACACCTTTCAGTCGTTGCTTGATCTGCTGAACTATACCCTCAGGGTAAAGTGATCACTTTTTGAGGTAATCCGAGAGGTTTATTGAATCAGGCACGAATATCGAGGCATCGCCGCCGTTCTTTATGATGTCACGGACGATGGTGGAGTTAACGGGCGTATGCTCGGTGCTTGTAAGAAGGAATACCGTATCTATCTCAGGAGCCATCTTCCAGTTCATATGCCCCATAGCCCTTTCGTATTCAAAATCAGCCGCAGTGCGCAGTCCTCTTATGATATAACGGGCATTGTGCCTTCGACAGAAATCGACAGTCAGGCCGCTGAACCGGGTAACCTCCACCCTGCTCTCCTTCTCAAAGACCTTTGAAATCATTTTGAGTCTCATCTCAATGCTGAACAGGCTATTCTTTTCAGCATTCTCTCCGACAGCAATAATGACCTTCTCAAACAGCGGCAGGGCTCTTTTTACCAGAGCCTCATGGCCTACTGTAAAGGGATCAAATGAACCGGGGAAAACGGCAGTTTTATTCATGTCGGGCAGTATATCGGTTAATCAAACTCAATGATTCTTGCATTGGTCACCTTTTGCCGAAGCAGCACATGATCAAGCACGTCCATAATAGTGTCAACATACTTGAATTTGAGCCCCCGGACGTACTTTTCATTTATCTCTTCCACATCTTTGCGGTTCTGTTCCGCGAGGACGATCTCCTTGATTCCTGCGCGCTTTGCCGCCAGTATCTTCTCCTTGATGCCCCCCACCGGCAGAACCTTGCCCCTGAGGGTTATCTCACCGGTCAAGGCCACATACTTCTTGACCTTCCTCTGGGTGAACGCGGAGGCGACTGAAGCAGCCATGGTGATGCCTGCCGAAGGACCGTCCTTGGGGATGGCCCCTTCAGGGACATGGATATGGATGTTCCACTTTTCGGAGAATGTTTCGGTAAGGCCGAGCAACGATGCATGCGCCTTAAGGTACTCTAATGCGATCACCGCAGATTCCTTCATAACATCACCCAGGTTCCCGGTGAGAGTCAGGTTACCCTTGCCCCGGCTGAGACTGGTCTCCACAAAAAGAATCTCACCACCGGTGGCTGTCCATGCGAGGCCGGTGACGACACCAGCCTGGTCATTACCGTCGTATATGTCTTTGAGGTATTTAGGCGGACCGAGTATCTCGGCCACCTTCTCCTTTGATATATCGGCATCGGGAGTGTGGTTGAAGGCTATTTCCCTGGCCCTGAACCTTACCAGTTTGGCTATCCGCTTATCAAGCTCCCTCACGCCCGATTCGCGCGTGTACTTCTGAATGATATCCTCTATCACCTCCCCGGCGAGCCTGAACTGGTCAGACGTAACGCCATGGGCCTCAAGCTGCTTGGGAATGAGATGCCTGACGGCTATCTCCCTCTTCTCCTCAACAAGGTAGCCTGTTATCTCAATCAGCTCCATCCTGTCGCGAAGGGCGGGGGTGACCGTAGCGAGAGTATTGGCGGTTGCTATGAAGAGCACCTTTGAGAGGTCAAACTCCATCTCAAGGAAATTATCATAGAAATGTGTATTCTGTTCCGGGTCGAGCACCTCCAGCAGCGCCGATGAGGGGTCGCCCCTGAAATCCTGCCCCACCTTGTCTATCTCGTCGAGGATGAAGACAGGGTTGGATGAGCCTGCACGGCGTATGTTCTGCACCACCCTTCCCGGCATGGCGCCTATGTATGTCTTGCGATGTCCTCTTATCTCCGCCTCGTCATGCAACCCTCCGAGCGACATGCGGGCATACTTGCGGTCAAGGGCGCGGGCAACAGATTTGCCAAGCGAGGTCTTGCCCACCCCGGGAGGACCGAAAAGGCAGAGTATGGGCGACTTGAGGTCACCCTTGAGTTTCAGCACTGCCAGGTGCTCAAGTATCCTCTCCTTAACCTCCTCAAGGCCGTAGTGATCTTCGTCGAGCACGCGCTGTGCGTTCCTGAGGTCGAGATTATCGGTTGTATACTCATTCCATGGCAGCTCGAGGAGAGTCTGTATATAGTTCACCTGCACCGAATATTCTGCGGCCGCAGGATTGAGCCTCGAGAGTTTGCCCAGTTCACGGTCGAATACCCTGGCCACATCCTCGTTCCATTGTCTCTTTGTCCCCCTGAGCCGGAACTCCTCTACCTCCTTTTCGATGGGGTTGCCGCCCAGCTCATTCTGAATGGTCTTCATCTGCTGATGCAGGAGGAACTCGCGTTGCTGCTGGTCTATCTCATACTTGACCTTCGACTGCAGCTCGTTCTTCAGCTCAAGCAGCTGTATCTCCCGCACAAGGTGCTCAAGCAGCCGCATACCACGCTCACGAAGCGTGGCCGCCTCGAGAAGCTTCTGCTTGTCGTTGACGTTGATCTCGGTGTTGGCACAGATATAATTTATGAGATAGGTGCTGTTTTCAATATTCTTGACAGCGAAGGAGGCTTCAGGATTGATATTGGGATTGAGTTTGACGATCTTCACCGACAGGTCCTTGAGTGATCCGATGATCACCTCGAAGTCTTTCTCCTCCTCACCGCCTCTTGCTTCAGAAACGGCTTTCACCAGGGCGGTCATATAGGGCTCAGTCTGAATGACATTAATGATTGAGACCCGCCTCCTCCCCTGAATTATGGCTGTGGTGGTTCCGTCAGGCATCTCCAGCAGCTTTACCACCTGCCCGAGGGTTCCCACAACGTTCAGGTCACGAATCTGCGGATCCTCAACCTCGGCATCAAGCTGCGCCACCGCAGCAACAAGCTTGTCGCTGCGGTAGGCCTCACGCACAAGCTGAACCGACTTCGAGCGCCCGACAGCAATGGGAATAACCACACCCGGAAACAAAACCGTGTTTCGAAGAGGCAGCAGGGGAACACTCCCCGGTATCTCGACCTCCTCCAGTTCCTGGTCATCACCGTCAGCAAGAATGGGAATGATCTCTCTCCCCTCGTCAACCAGCTCACGAAAACCGATACTGTCCCACTTTCTCAACACCTTTTTCTCCATAAAAAGCAAACCTGTGCAAATTTAGTCAATTATATCTTACACCCCCTCTTCATATCAACAGGGGGTATGTGCCCTGATAACAAAAAAAGCTGCCTTGTTTAAGGCAGCTCACTGTGTTATCAGGACCTACTTCGATTTCTTGTCGAGGTGATTTTTGTAACGGTTCATATACTTGTCCACCCTTCCCGCAGTGTCAACAAGCTTCATCTTGCCCGTATAAAAAGGATGCGACGTATTTGATATCTCAAGCTTGATGAGCGGATATTCCTTACCATCTTCCCATTTAATGGTATCACGTGATGAGGCTGTCGAACGTGTTATAAATGCCGTCCCGTTTGACATATCCTGAAATACAACCATCCTGTAATTGTTCGGGTGTATACCTTCTTTCATCTTCCGATATAGTTTTTTACTGTTCTGAAAATTCCTTTTCCAAGGGAGTGCAAAGATAATGAACATTAAGAAAAATGCAAAAGCTGCAACAAATATTTTTCAGCTGTTGAGTTTTGCCTGCCGTTCCAGCCTGTTTTCCTCCATTTCCACCTTGTACATTTTGAATGGGAGGGTGTCATCAATCATGAACCTGAGGGTAAGGTGGGTCTTGGCCCGCTGTGCTCCAATAGCCTCATATATTGATATCATCTTCGGGTTGAAGTCGCCCACCCATGAGAGCTCAAACTCTTTATAATACCGTTTCTTCCGGAAGACGTGGAAGATCTCCAGGAAGATAGCTGATTCAATGCCGCTGTTCTGGTATGACGGGTGAACTCCGGCCACCAGGGCCCGGGCGCGGGTCATTTTGTGAGTCAGCTTATACCAGACGAACCTTATCTTGTTCCACAGGTTAAGGCGGCCGTTGAAATGCTTTATGATCTGGTTAAGGTCGGGGAAGATGACAAAGAATGCCACGGGCCTGTCATTGTGATAGGCAAACCAGATCAGTTCGGGGTCCAGGAAAGCCTTTGCCTGGCTGAGGGTGTTATTCAACCTGGCCGGATCAAGCGGGGTGAAGTCCTCCTTGAAAACCGACCAGGTGGCATTGTATATATCCACCATATCGGCAATGATCTTGTCCTTCATTCGGTATTCAAAGTGCCTGAAACTGTATCCGGGCCTCTTTGATATCCGTTCAGCTATCTTCCTGAATCGTTCCGGGAAGACATCCACGGATGCCACATCCTTGTGGTAGCTGTACTGTTCAAAGTATGTCCTGAAGCCGTAATCCTCAAAGTATTGCCTGTAATATTCCTTATTGTACGGCATACCGAAACCGGGCTGCGTGAATCCGTCAATAAGGAGACCCCAGTAGTTGTCGTTCTCCCCGAAATTTATCGGACCGTCCATCGCTTTCATGCCTCTCTCCGTCAACCATTGCCTGACCGTGTCAAAGAGCATGAATGCCGCTTCGTGCGATTCGATCACTTCGTAGAAGCCGAATCCGCCGGTGGGCTGCCTGTTAGCCTTTGAGCGTATCTCATCAATGAAGGCAGCTACTCTCCCGATGGTCTCTCCCCCGTCGCCGGTGAGGATCCAGCGCGTTGCCACGCCATGCCTGAAAGCGGCATTCCTTGAAGGATCAAAGACAGCTTCGATCTCACTGCCGAGAGGGCACACCCAGTTGGGGTCTCCCCTGTAGAGCCTCTTTGGGAAATCGATAAACGCCCTTCGCTGCTCATCTGTAGTCACTTCCGTTACTCTCATCTCATTCAGCTCTGTAAGTTAAACCATGACTTGACTCTCTCCCTGCCTTCACCGTTGTCATTAATGTGCCTGAACTCGTTCGTTCTCCTGTTGTATGTATAATCTGCGCTCCACTCCGAGGCATGCTCCGTAATCTCCTTCAGGGCCCTTATGACCGTTTTAAGTTCGTCGCCGGTCATGGTCGGATGGAGTGAGAGCCTCACCCAGCCGGGTTTCTCCGACAGGTCTCCCCTGTTGATCATCTCTGTGATCCGGTGGCTGTGGTCATAGGTGACGTCAAGCAGGAAGTGGCCGTATGTTCCTGCGCATGCACAGCCTCCCCTCACCTGTATCCCATATCTGTCGCTGAGCAGCTTAACCATAAGGTTGTAATGCATGCCATCAATATAGAACGATACTGTGCCCAGCCTCTTCCTGATGCCGGGAGCAAGGATATGAAGCCCGGGTATAGGGGTGAGTCCTTCAAAGGCTCTCTCCACCAGCTCTTCATCTCTGGCACGTATGTTTGCCGTTCCCATCATCTCCTTCAGTTCTGTGGCCAGGGCTGCCCTTATTACCTGAAGGAAGCCCGGTGTACCACCGTCCTCCCTTGATTCAATGCTGTCAACATACTTGTATTCACCCCATGGGTTGGTCCAGTCGACGGTGCCGCCGCCGGGCTGATCCGGCACATTTGTCTTGTAGAGCGATTTGTCGAATATCAGGATCCCTGACGAACCGGGGCCTCCAAGGAATTTATGCGGGGAGTAGAAGATGGCATCAAGCTTCTCCATTGCATCGGCAGGGTGCATGTCAATGTCAACATAGGGGGCCGAAGCTGCAAAGTCAATGAAGCAGAGTCCTCCGTTTTCATGCATGACACGGGCAAGCTTGTGATAGGGGGTAGACACGCCCGTCACATTGGAACAGGCAGAGAAGGATCCTATCTTGAACTTCCTGTCGCTGTATTTGTCAAGGGCTCTCTGCAGGCTGGCGGGATCAACGGTAAGACCGCTGCCCGGCTCAATCATTACCACATCGGCCATGGTCTCGTACCATGACGTCTGGTTTGAATGATGCTCAATATGTGTTATGAAGACAACAGGGCGCTCAGTATCACTCAGACAGCGTGCCGTTTTCGGATAACTGCATCCCTTCAGCCCGAGAATCCTCTGGAACTTGTTTATCACAGCTGTCATACCTGCTCCGGCGGCGATAAGAACATCATCAGGCCCGGCATTGACGTGTCTCTTGATAATCTCCTGGGCATGGTGATAGGCCCAGGTCATTACCGAGCCTGTCTCAGAGGTCTCAGTATGGGTGTTTCCGACGAAAGGCCCGAACGCGGAGGCCATCCTCTCTTCAATGGGTCCGTAGAGTCTTCCGCTGGCTATCCAGTCACAGTAAATGATCTTCTTTATACCGTATGGCGTGGAATACTCCTGGTCTATCCCCACTATATTCCTTCGAAACTGAGTGAAATAATCCTCCAGGCGCTGCTTGTGTTCAGGCATATTCTCCAAAATTGTTAACATGCCAAAGATAATTCTTTTTGATTTCGGTGTCAGTCTGCGCAGACTTGCTTCTTCTGTGCTGAAGGTCACTAGTGAATGTCAATGATGCGATGGTCTATCAGAACGAACAGCAGCACGAGCAGGGCCGACCAGATAAGCCAGCTGGCTACGGGGATGTATTCTGCCGGCCTGATCTTCATCTTTTTCCAGACATACCAGATAAGGTATACCTTTTCAAGGGAATAGACAATGAATGTGGCCAGGGCCACACCTACAACCCCGTAGGGTCTGATCAGCAGAAGGCTCAGCGGGATGTTAACAGCAATTTCAGCGGCTGCAACGATGAGTATTATTCTCGTTTTTCTTCGTCCGATCACTATCGTCTGGGGGAAGACAAGCCGTGGTATGATAAGCAGCAGGTAGATCATAAAGACATCTGCGCTGCGGGTGAATTCGGGTGTAAAGAGGCGCGGGTAGACCCAACGTGCCACCAGCATTGTGGCGATGGATATCGGGAAGAGGTAATTGATGAGCCTGGCCGACCTGTGGCGGAGAGTCACCAGCGCCCCGCGCATGCCATCCCTGGTGCTGAAGAGCGGCAGCAGTGCATTGCTCAGGCCGTTGGCCAGCAGCAGTACCAGTGG
Organism: Rikenella microfusus; assembly: GCA_022736275.1. Lineage (GTDB taxonomy): Bacteria > Bacteroidota > Bacteroidia > Bacteroidales > VadinHA17 > SR-FBR-E99. Next base: position 127,753 of record DZBJ01000002.1, read on the forward strand.
AAACTCCTTGGCCCCGTAACGGTACATTGCAAAGACCCCGGGGTCGGCATAGCGGGCTGAGATTATAATACCGTCAATATACTGAGCTGAACCGCTGATGAGGAAGGTAAGGATCAGGGGCATGCCAATCGTGAGATGCTCCCTGATAAAGTCAAACGATATCTTTGGTAATGTGTAGCGGTGCAGAAGGATTATCAGCCACACCCACCGTATTGCGGTTATGGCGAAGAGGCCCGATATGGCGCTCTTCTCATCAAACCCTGCCACAACCGGAGCCAATACAAAAAGCAACTGTGCACTGTAGGTATAAATGCCATACTGAATGATACGGTGCGGTCTTTTGTTCAGAAGGTATATGTATTCAATCAGTGTGACAGGATTGCTCACCAGGATGTACAGCAGCAGAAGGTTGGCATAGGGTATCCCCGGTTCCATCTGAGATGATGAGAGGATGATCTTCACCGGTATTCCTATTGCGAAGACCAGCACACTGAAGAAGGTTATCAGCAGAAAGGCATTGAACAGCTCCGGCGATTTCCGACCCTCTGTCTCTCCGTCCTCCCTGAAGGTGCGGTTGCGGCTATAGAGCGTGAGGAGCGACTGTATGATGCCGGACACCCAGAAGAAGCTGAGCAGGCTGGAGATGAAGAGGAACAGTTCCCAGTTACCGATCTGTGTGCGCGACAGGTGGCTCTTGGTAAAGACGATGCTGATAATGAGGAAGGTGATAAATCTGAGCAGCTGGACAGCCTGCAATCCCGATATGTTGTCTATGAATTTTAGTCTGGCCAAGCTCTTGCCTTATAGGATTCTGAACGCTGATTGCCCGCAATAATTGCATCATCGGATTTCAGCCCGCCTAAGATACTATTTGCAGGATACGATAACAAAATAAAGGTAAATATTTGCGGAATGCAATTTTTGCTGTTTCTTTGCAATCCGTAAAACGGTGGTTGTAGCTCAGTTGGTTAGAGCGCCAGATTGTGGATCTGGAGGTCGCCGGTTCGAACCCGGTCTTCCACCCTTATTTGAAAAGGCTGCCCCGGCCCCTGAGGCCGGGGCGGCTTTGTTTTTTAATTGAACGACTGAGCTTGCTCAGGACTGAAACTTAAGAAACAAGGCCGTCAGATGCCGTCAGGCATCGCAGCCTTTTCTGATGAGAGGTATCCCACTCTCCGGTTCGCCGTTTGAGATAAGCGAAAACGGTAACCCGACTATGGTGGTACATATAATATAATACGTATTTAAAAATCACATTACAGGTGCGGGAGGGCATAACATAAATGCCACCGGTTCTGGTGGTATAACCCTGCGCGAGTCAACACTAAAAAGCCCCATCCGAAATTCAAACTAAAAAAACAAGTTTTCTCCTTTTCAATAAAAAAAATCTTGCTTACCTTGTCCCTATGCAAATTTTAACCTAAAACTTGAACGTATGAAGAAACTAATTCTGTTGTTAGTATTGTTTCTGTGTACTGGTGTTACAGCATTGATGGCACAGACAAGAACAATCACAGGTACAGTTACCTCCTCGGTGGAGGGGGAGGGCCCGATTCCGGGCGTATCTGTAGCAGTCCCAGGTACCACAATCGGCGGTTTTACGGACCTTAATGGGAAATTCTCCCTTAATGTACCGCAAAACTCTAAAACATTAGTTTTCTCATTTATAGGGATGAAAACCCGGGAGGTGACCATAGCTGGTCAGACCAGTATAGACCTGGTGATGGAGCAGGACCTCCTGAACCTGGATGAGATCATAGTCACCGGGGTTGCCGCAGGCACACCCAAGAAGAAGATGGCTGTCTCCGTTGAGAGAGTTGACGCCGGCCAGCTGAAAGAAGTAACAGCTGGATCAGCATCACAGGCTCTGCAGGGCAAAGTCTCAGGAGTGACTGTAATAAACTCTACCGGCGAGCCGGGAAGTGCTGCAACAATACTTGTCCGCGGTGCAACGCAGATATCAGGTTCACAGGCACCACTGATCATTCTTGATGGTGCCATCATGGAAGGAACACTCGGAGACATAAACGTTGATGACATAGAGTCGATAGAGGTTGTCAAAGGCGCCTCCGCATCTGCACTGTACGGATCACGCGCCGGCAACGGGGTAATTGCTGTCACGACACGCCGCGGGAACCTCCTCACTGAAGGACTGACTGAAGTAATTTTCAGAAATGAATATGGCATGAACCAGATTGGCAAGAAATACGACCTTGCCACTCACCATGCATGGAGGCTGGCCGATGACCAGGCAAACTTCGGATTCACCAAATATGCAGGTGTCAACTATCCCTCAGGCTACCAGGGCACCGAAGCAGGATTCACCGGCTCACGCAGCCTCGAGAGTGATCAGTACATGGATAATGACTATGCCGTTCTCTTCGACCATGAGGATATTATCTTCTCAGGGAATGACTTCTATACCAATTACTTGTCAGTGGGCTCTAACCTTGGTAAGACAAACTTCCTTGTATCATTTGAGAACAATGTACAATCAGGCCTCCTCGTCGAAACTGACGGTTACAAAAGAAACAGCTTCAGATTGAACGTTGACCATAAGATCTCTCCGAAACTATCTGTTTCGGCAAGTAACCTCTATGTGAAGTCAACGACACAGGACCCGGGCGGTGCAAACGCTTACAACGGCGGTATTTTCTTCAACGTGCTCCTTTCTGCACCGGATACCAATTTTGATCTGGTCAACCCTGACGGACAGCCATATCTCTTCATCCCCAATGCGTGGGAGACAACTACCGAGAACCCAATCTACAACCTCTGGAAGATTCAAGACCAGACAAACAGAGACAGGATATTGGGCACATATTCAGCAAAATGCAACATCACTGATTTCCTTAACCTCGAGGGCAAGTTCGCTTTCGAATACTCAACCGGGAAATACCAGACCTATAACCCACATGACACCTACACACGGGCAGGAAGTGAATCGGTCTATTCAAAGGGCTCTCTGTATATAGCGGATACTGAGCTATTCGCAAGAAACGCTCAGGCAACCCTTAACTTCAACAAGAAGTTCGGAGATTTCAATACAAGGGCCAAGGCAAGCTACCTCTTTGAGAAAACCACCTACAACAGCAACAGCGCTAACGGCAATGACTTCTCACTGGGGGGCGTGCCGTCATTTGATGCAATAGCTGGCAACGTTTCTATTAGCAGTTATCAGAATGCAATCATAGCCAAAAACTATTTTGCCATTCTGTACATCGATTACAGGGATAAGTACATCTTCGACGGTATGTTCCGTTATGACGGATCATCACTCTTCGGTTCAGAGGCAAGGTGGAACCCCTACTACAGGGTCTCTGCCGCTTACAGAATATCTGAAGATCTGACTATCCCGGGAATACAGGAGTTCAAAATCAGGGGAGCTTTTGGTACTGCCGGACAGAGACCGAGCTTCGCCGACCAGTATGAGGTGATGTCCATTTCGACCGGAAACGTATCAAAGAGCCAGCTGGGTAACAAGATGCTGAAGCCATCACTCTCGAAGGAGTGGGAGGTAGGTATGAATGTCGACTTCCTCAACAGGTTCAGCCTCGAGGCCGTCTACTCGAACAACACAACCACCGACCAGATACTTTCAATACCCCTGGCAGTACAGTATGGCGGCTGGCCCAGCCAGGTACAGAATGCCGGGACCCTCAACTCGGAAGTATGGGAAGGATCACTTAATGTACAGGCGGTCAATTCAAAAGAGTTCAAGTATGACTTTGGCTTTATCTTCGACCGCGTAAGAACTGTTATAACCGAGCTTAATGCTCCGCCATATCAAACCGGACCGCAGGGACAGGAGGCAAACAAGTGCTTCTATATCCGTGAGGGTGAAACCTTCGGTGTCATGTACGGCTACTCTTTTGTTAAGACACTTGAGCAAATGGAAGCACAGCTTTCAGCCACCAATCTGGCCAATACATGGTGGGATGATACAAATATTGACTCCTATATCGTCAACAGTGATGGTTATGTAATAGTGAAGGGAACCGAAGGCACCACCACGGAGGTTCCGATCAAGGTGCTCGGACCCGACGGTAAGCCGCTCTTCGGCAAGATAGGCGATACCAATCCCAACTTCAGACTCTCAATGTCAAACAGCTTCTCCTACAAGGGCATAGGCCTGTATGCACTGCTCGAATGGAAGAGCGGCGGTGAAATATACAACAAATCAGCTCAATGGCTTACCCGCGACAGCAGGGCCGGGATGATGGACCAGTTCGGTAAACCTGACCATCTCAAGAAAGCCATACCTTACTACCAGGGTTTCTATGATGTCAATACCTTCAACGATTTCTGGGTAGAAGACGCCAGTTACCTTAAGCTAAGAGAGGTAGCCCTTTCATATACTGTGCCCGGTGCAGCCCTCAAAGGTTTTGTGAAAGGCTACATCAAGGGCGTCAAGATTGCCCTGATAGGTAAGAACCTCTATACTCTTACAAACTATTCCGGTTATGATCCGGAAGTCGCTACAACCGACGGTACACAGTACTATGCATATGACTTCATGGGTTACCCCAACTACCGGTCATTCTCTGCTTCACTCGAATTGAAATTCTAACGAATAAACAAAAGAGACTATGAAAACAATAAGATATTTGCTGTTATTTTCAACTCTGGTGGCACTACTCCTGACCGGATGTGAAAGCCTGGAGGTTACAAATCAAAATGACCCGGATTTCGAAACTGCATTCTCCAACCCATCTGATGTCAAAGGAGTTGCAGGTTCACTTATGAATACCTGGTTTCAGAAGACTCAAGACTACTATGGCCCTGCGCTGATGCTGTGGGTTACATCTGACGCCGGAACTTGCTCATGGGGTAACGCAGCCATGCGCGCCATGAGCTACGAACCGCGTATTGCATTTGACAACACGCCTGCTTACGGCGACGCAGTAGTGTCTGAATCATATTATAAGACCATGTACTCGATACTCTCCTCGTCAAACGAGGTTCTTGGCAAGGTCAAGCTTGGTGATATGGTGATTACTGCCGATGACGGCACTGATGAGACACCTATGGTACAGGCCTATGCTCACCTGGCACAGGGTCTTGCACTTGGATACATCGGGCTCCTCTATGACCAGGCCTTTATTGTCACCGAGTATACAGACCTTACTCAGGCAATACCGCTGTCACCCTACACTGCCATCATAGATTCAGCACTGAAGTGTCTTGACAACTGTATTGCAATATGTGAGAGCGAAACCTTCACCATTCCTTCCACATGGATTCCGGGTATGACCTACACCAATGTGCATATCGGCCAGCTCGCAAACTCCATGGCGGCACGCTTCCTCTCATATTCACCGAGAAACAAGGCGGAAAACAATACCGTGAACTGGACAAAAGTGGGCACATACGCCAACAAGGGTCTTACCTTTGACTTCGCACCTCTTATGGACGACGTCAGCTGGTACGACCTTTATATGACATATGCCAACTTCAGCGGATGGGGTCAGACTGACATGAGAGTTGTAAACATGATGGACTCACGCTTCCCCGCAAGGTGGACTGATGCCAACACATGGAACACCCTTCCCGCACCCACAACCACACCCACCACAGGAATTGACAACCGTGTCTTCACTGACTTCCAGTATCTTTCATCATGCCCCTTCAACCCTGATCGCGGTTACTACCACTTCTCATGCTACCGGTTCAAGAGACGCGACACCTACCTGTCAACCTGGACAGAACCTGTCCCGGTGTTCTACAAGGCAGAGAATGACCTGCTCAAGGCCGAAGCCCTGTTTCATCAGCCAAACCTCTCAGGAGCAGCCGCCATCATCAATGCCGGTACAAGGGTAACCCGCGGAGGACTGGCTCCTGTTGCAGCTAATGCGGCAGAGGTTGAGGCTGCCATCTTCTATGAGCGTAATGTGGAGTTATATTGCAGCGGTATGGGAATTGAATACTTTACCATGCGCAAAGCTGACAAACTGCAGCCCGGTACACCCCTACATTTCCCGATACCAGGTCAGCAGCTGGAGGTCAATATACTTGATTACTACACCTTCGGAGGTGACGAAGGGGAGGCAGGCACGGACGTCTCCAGCGGAGGCTGGTTCTAGCATTTGAACAATAATCGTAACTTAAAACGAAAAATTATGAAAAAGAATATAATAGCAAGGTTGGCTTTCGTTCTGACAGCAGCTATGCTCCTCACTTCATGCGGCGAGACCTACATTGAGGAAAACGAGAATGCCTACAGTGCATCTGATGTAGTACCGATTGTCTTCAGTGTTACCGGACCTACTTCCGTCTACCAGACTGAAGTGAGGACCTACACCCCGGCATACAGCCGCGCAGGCTCTCAATGGACCTGGTCAGTTGTTGGTGCAGATCTGCAATCTGTCAGTGCTGACACCAGGACAGCCACAGTGGAGTTTAAAACAATACCTGCCGGTGGCAAGGCTACCGTCACAGTGAGTGAAACAACTTCCGGCGGCACAAAATCTCCTGACAAGGTTATTGAGGTGTCAGTCAATGCATTTTGCGCATTTGACATAAATAACTTCATCGGAGCATTTGACTGTGACGAGGCCGGATATGGCGTCTATCCTGTTAACTTCACAAAGCATCCTGCTCTGGCCAACACTATCGTGAATGACAATTTCTGGGACTGGGCAGCCCCGGGAGCAGTTATTTATTACACCTTATCAGGCAATTTCCTTGAAACAGTCACAGTACCTAAACAGGACTACGAGTTCGGTGATGGCTATGTCGGATGGGTAGAGGGAAGCGGCAAATATGACGGCTGCGCGCATACAATGGTAGTTGATTATATTGTCTTCTATGACGGTGATGAGTATGACACACATCATGAGTTCTCCGCTGCCAAAAAAGGTATCATGTACCCTGTGCCGGTGAAGAAAACCCGCGAAAACATCATTAAATAATCCCGCGGAAAGAGAATTGTAAAGCGAAGACTCCCTTACCGGGAGTCTTTGCTTTTTTTTTATGCCAATGCCAACGACTCTTTGCCTTGCAAAAGGGAAGTGTCCCAACCGAAGGGCCAGCACCAGGGGTTTTTATCATACCGCACTGTTAACTCAACTTTATATTTCTGTATTTATACCACGCCCCGGCTGCCAGCAACAGCATCAGAACAATCGCCACGTAAACAAACACAGGCACTGGCACTGGATCACCCCCCGCGTAGGAATGCAGTCCCGACAGGTAGTAATTAACCCCGAAATAGGTCATCAGCACTGAAGAGAAGGCAAAGAGCGAAAGGAGATTGAAGGTGTATGTATCCTTCATCCCGGGAATCATGCGCGAGTGAGTCACAAGTGTGTAAACAATAATTGTGATAAGTGACCAGGTCTCCTTCGGATCCCATCCCCAGTAACGGCCCCACGATTCGTTGGCCCACACGGCTCCAAGGAATGTGCCGATGGTCAGAAAATAGAGCCCCAGGGTAAGTGCTCTGTAATTAATTACGGTCAGCTCATCAATGACTGAACTGAGCCTTTCCTGGTTCCCCCTGTTGATAAAAAGCATCATTATCAGCACAAGCAGCCCCAGTATTGCCCCCAGTCCCAGGAATCCGTAACTGCCGGTTATAACCGATACGTGCAGCGTCAGCCAGTATGATCTCAGAACAGGCACCAGGTTCGTTATCTCCGGATCCATGAAACTCAGGTGAGCCACCATAAGTGTCAGTCCGGCCAGAACCGACGTGGCCGCCAGGGTAAGCAGTGACCTGCGGCTGAAGATGAAGCCGGCCAGCACAGTAACCCATGAGATGAAAAGCATTGACTCATACCCGTTGCTCATCGGTGAATGACCTGAAATATACCACCTTATTCCAAGTCCCAATGTGTGGAAGAAGAAACCTGCGGCAACCAGCCCTGTCAGTATCCTGAGAACACCCCGTGCTTTATCTTTTCCCTTTATAATAAGGGTAATAATTATGAAGATCATTACAAGACCTGCCGTGGCATAGTAAGAAAAGAGCTTCTCAAAGATCTTTGCCCTGTAGTAAAACAGTTCGGCTCTGATTTTTGTCTCTGATGGCAGATCATAACCGGAATGGGAGCGCTGGTACTGCTTTATTGCAGTCAGGTATTGCTCCGGTGCAACGGGGGTCCGTCCGAGGGATGTCACCGCCTGGGTCCACATCGGCACCACGCTGATCACAAAGAGGGAATCCTCAGGACTTACATCATGCATGACGGCATCCTGAGCCATGCCCCAGTGATCGGTGCCGTCACGGAGCGGGAAGATGCGCATAAAGTCTCCCCTTGACATCATGTAGCATATATTTACACGTTCATCAACCTTTATCACCTCCTTATCGAACCTCGTGCGCTCACTCTCGGCCTTCGCATAGGCCTTCCCGACATAGTCTGACAGCTTGTAGCCACCACCGTCACCGAACGTGACAATGTCCGAAAATGCAGCTCTCTCACCATTGATCCTGAGCAACTGGCGAACCTCATCATTTGATACTTTTATCAACGGCACATTCTGCCAGTGATAAAAATCAAGAGAGACACCAAGGAGAACCTGCATCGGAGAGAGACCGTCGAAACTGTTCTCTCTTGCCACCTTCCGAAGGATATCGCTGCTGATGGTATAAAGAGGCTTCGTGCGGCCTTTCTGATCCTGGGCAAGCACCTCCCCGAAGCTGTCAGCTGCCTCTTTGTCAATGACAAGATGCTGGCCGCGGGCAGGCAGCAGTGACGCAAGGAATAACAGCACCATGGCTGCCACAGGCTTTCGGTATCTTGAGTGCCAGTACCCGGGCCTTATAGTCCTGAACGAAGATTTCCGGTTGATAATTGAAAGGATAATAAAAAGAAAAAGGAGGCCGTAACCCGTATAGGTAGTATACATTCCTGCCGGGTCATGATTGACCGAGAGGACCGTACCAAGTTCATCATTGTCATAAGACGACTGGTAAAAGCGGAATCCCCTGTACTTAAGTATATGATTCATGTAGATATCATACTGAAATTCTGTTCCGTGGTCAGGATCAATAAGGGTGACCTTGCTTTTAAAACCTGACGGACTGTTGGAGCCGGGGTATCGTTCTACAATGAAATCATCCAGCTTCAGGCTGAAAGGCAAACTCAGGACCGTGCTGCCGTAGCTGACCCTGGCGGTCAGATTGCCGGCCCTGCCCTGCCATGCCGACCTCGCTTCCCCGGTATCATCCCACAGATATATCGTGCGATCAAATCCGGCTCCTGAGAGGGTGCATTCAATGGTGCCTCCGGTGTTGCTGCCACCTCCGTCCAACGAAGGAACAACGATGCCGCTCATTGTAAGCACCTGTGGCATAATTCTGTACCCACCCACCGTATAAACGATTCCCCTGGCAAGAACGATGAGCGTATCCGGAGGATAGACAACCGACTGCATGTCCTGCATGCTGGTTGAGCGGATCTCTCTCAATGATTTTATGAAGAAGTCCGTGTTGTCAGTGACAATTGTTATTTCAGACCCGGTTTCAAATCCTATTGACATTGCCCCCATCATGTCCGACTCGCCTCTTGCCAGTACTATGACATCACTGCTTACCATATCGGGTGTTATGAGAAACGAAGCCAGCGGCACTCCGCCGGGTGTCTCTTCTACCTGTTTCGCCGCACCGGCCAGATACCTTTCAAAAGTGAGTGTCACCTCTTCACCGGCAGCCTCCAGGCTCTTTTTGTAGCGGCCGTGGTGGCCACCGGTGAGGTTGATCGCACCGGAGTGGTTCGCCAGCACAGTACCGTCACGGTCAGACAGCTCAAACATCAGGCTATTGCCTGATGAGCCGGTGACGGAGGTTGTCTCTCCCTCCCTGATGTGCATCATCCCGTCATAACCTGAATACCGTGTAATGGCAGCTCCGGTGATCATCACAATGAAGGCTGCATGAAAGAGCATCACCGTCAGTTTCTCCCTGCGGTAAAGCCTGAATGCCACGATCTGTCCTGCCAGGTTGATCACCAGCAACAGGAAGAGCAGCTCAAACCACCATGCGTCGTATACAATTGACCTGGCCGCATCAGGACCGAAATCGTTCTCAATGAATGTGGCGGCGGCCATAGCTGTTGCCAGCACTACAAACAGAACACCCATCACAGCGGGTGTAAACAAAAACCTTAATATTTTCATGGAATCAATTTGTGTACAAAACTATCCTTTTTCGGATATGACCTGCAATTTATCACGGTCGAGTATCATTACGCTCCGCGGTGTTGACTGAATTATCTTTTCCTGCTCCATCTCATCCATAATCCTTACTACACTTTCCTTGGCCATATTTGTCATCTCACCCAGTTCCCGGCGTGTCAGAACCATATCGTAATTATCAGAATGAAAAATATTATCCGCAAAATAGAGCAGCGCCTCGGCAAGCCTCCCGTGCATCTTTTTCTGAGTCAGGTTCAATACCTTGTGATGCATCCGGAATGCCTTGTCGCTCAGATCTTCAATAAACCCGACGGCGAATCCGTGGCTTCCTGAAATGATGGTCCTGATCACATCAAAGCTGATAAAGCATGCCCTGACTTGGGTGACGGCAGCTACAGAATAACAATAACGTGAATTGACATGGACACCGGGCCCGGCCAGCAAGGTTGATTGCCCAACCAGATTTATTATCAGATTCCTGCCGGCATAGCACTCCATATATACTTTTGCAAGACCTGATACCAGGAAAATTGCGTTTGATGCCGGCGAACCCTGCTTGATAATGATCTCAGAAGGGTTAAAACTTGCCTCATACCGGTTCCGGTTAACAATCTCCATCTCCTCTTTTGTAAGATTCCTGAAATTGGTCCAGCACCTGTTGCAGGATTCACAGCCTGAGATGTTATTTTCGCTATACGTGATACAAACGATTTGGGATCAATTGTATCGAGACCCCAGATAAAATTGCTGAAAATATAACATATATCATACTATTTTTTGACTTTTGTCAATGTCAGGCCTTGTACTTATCAATCTATTGTGATTGAAATCTCAATGAAAGAGAGAGAGGTGCGATTGAGCATCGTGTTACCTTTCAGCTCAGTAAACTAACTAATGAATAACCGTATGAATAATAGACTTAAGATCATTACGCTTTCTGTTTCAGACAGCCTGGTGATGGCCTCATCTTAAGGTCCCATGGGCCCCGCTGGCGCGGATGGTACGACCGGACCAAAAGGAGACAAGGGATCGAGCAATCAGTGCGCCTGCTGTCACCAGTCGAGGGTTGTATCCCCGGTACCCGTTATCGGAGGTCCTGACTTCGCCATCACCAGTTCACGCATCGGTCCTCATCACGGACCCAACACCAACCTTATACTTGGTAAGACTCCGTTTGAGCTCCCCGGTACTGCCGCACCCACAACGAATGCTCACTCTACCGCAAGCGGCTGCATCACATGCCACATGTCAGCACCATGTGGCTATACTGCCGGAGGTCATAACATGGGGATCTGGTATGACAGCCACGGTACCGAGACGATGCTCAAGACCGGTTGCACCACATGCCACACCAATGCCACCAACCTGACAACAGCCATAGCCAACCTGACAGCTGATGTCACCGAAAGAATGGCAACTCTTGAGGCACAGCTCATAGCTGCCGGGATATACAATTCAACTACCGGCCTGGCTAACACAGGTACCTTCAAGGCTGATGCCGTACTGGCTTACCTTAACTACAACACAATCAAGGAAGACCGCAGTAACGACGCTCACAATCCCGAATACATCAGGGTGCTTCTTGACAACTCAATAACCGCAATGACGACTCTCGGATACCCGGCTCCCTAGTAGCCCGGACGAAAAATAGTTCGCACAAAAAAGAGGGTGCCCTGTGAGACACCCTCTTTTTTTTCTGATAAGCACCTATTTTTTCAATGCTCTCATGTAATTGACCATACTCCAGATCTCAGCATCAGGAATTTTTTTGTCGTAAGCAGGCATCTCGCCTCTTCCGAACTTGGTCTGATAAAACATTTCACCATCGGCATACGCCTGGAATGCAGCGCCTGAAAAATCACCCGGGAATGTTTTTGTCATCCTGCCCTTGGGTCCGTCACCAAGGCCGGTCTTCCCGTGGCACGAAGCACAGTTCTTTGCAAAAGATGCCTGGCCGGCTTTTACGGATGCGTCATCTTTGGCAACGGGATTAGCCATCTTCTTAAACTCAGCGGGTATTACCCAGGGCTCGCATTTCTTCTGCTGCGCATTCATCACCTGTGTGAAAGAAAATGCGAGAAGGGTAGCACCTACAAACAAAACTTTGAATTTCATAATCTTTTTAATTTCACTTAAATATATCATTTTTCATACCAAATTGTGCAGCATACTTTTAATCGCTCTTTTTAAGACCCTCTTTCCTTTTCATATGCCTCCTCCAAGATTAGTGTTTGAAAAGGACTCCCTGAACAATCTTTCTCCTGACCAGTGCAACCGGCGCCGATCAGTGACTTTCCTGCCAGCCTGTAATGATGCTCCTGAAATTACTGACGGGCGACTTGCCCATCGTGCTGATATAGATATGTATAAACAGAAATATTACCACAAGGAATCCAAGTACTACATGAAGCTGGTCTGTGAGAAAGATGCAGCTGACTCCGAGGAATTGCTTCAGGATGAATTCCGGGAACATCAGGGCCCAGCCGGTAACGAAAAGCATTGGCAGAACAAAATACATCACACCTAAATATGAGACCTGCTGCAAGGGATTGAATTTGCGGTCGCTGCCAACGGGATAGGGCGCCTTCTCACCCCTGAAATATCCGTAAGCATAAAAGTAGCCCTGCTTCCACAGTCTTGCACCCAAACCCTTCAGACTTAAGAGATAGTGCCGCCCGTTTGAAGTGAAAAGATTACCAAAAAGAAAAAGTGTATAGCTAATCGTCAGGAGCACCCCGCATACATTGTGAATAGCCACAGCTCTCTGGAATTTTACCACAAGGGCATTCTCAGGGTCTGAATAGAGCATGCTGAATCCCGTCACGATCAGGAACAGACATAAGGCTGCATTCATTACGTGCCATAATCTGACCCACACCGGATAGTGATAGAAATTATTACTCATAATATCTCTTGACTGGCTTGATTATTATTCTGAATACAGTATGTACCCCTGCAATGACAAGTACCATAGCAATTATGATCATACCGGTAAGTGATATGAACTTGCTTCTGTTTGCCCCGATTACATATGAGTCATTGCTGAAAATTACTCCGTTTACAAAACCCTTCTGGTCCCTGCTCTCCCTGGCTGCATACTTGTAAAGTGTACCCATCAGTATGGAGTTCTGGCTGTGACAGTCGGTGCAGGTGTTGACTGCGCTGTCGGCAGACATCACCTCATGAGCCACAAGCACACTGTCAGTCATACGGGTATGGCAGTCTATGCATCTTACAGCTGCAAGATGCCTGTCGGCATCAGGGAGCCACTCATGCCTGGGGAGCACCATGGTAAGTTCCTTTTCAGTAACAAGACCCATGACATCCGGATTACCATGACAATGAAGGCACATCTCATTTGATTTGAAGATATTTTCTCGTCCGCTGCCTGTCTCGCGGGCAAGTGGCTTGTAATAATGTGCATCATGGCACTGCCAGCATGTAAAAGCACCTTCCGTGGCGGTATAATGAATGCTTTTCTGGTATTCTGCGTCTATCTCTTCAAACTTGTACTGAGCATAAGTGGGGTCATAGCCGTGACAGTCAAGGCACCCCCAGCTCGTCTCAAAACGTGTCTCAATGGCATGTGGGAAGCTTTTAAAACCTTCACTGTGGCAGTCGAGACAGCTGAAGCTCCAGTGCACCGATGAATAAAAAGCATTACCGCTTATAAAATTGTGTTCCGCCATCAGCTCCTTCCTTGACGATCCGCTGACAGAATCTGTAATACTGTATACCAGCCTGCCGTGACATCTCAGGCAATTCTGCTCATTGTCATCAGCGTACTGACTGAACTCCTGTCCTTTCTGCCGCACCTCTTCAACTGTTCCCTCCTCATGCTGCATCGCAGCGGCAGGCGAAGTGACCGCAACAGAAAGAATAAGGTAAAGAATCATATTTCTGAAAATCTTTCTTGCCATTAATACTAAAACCTTACAGTTACATTAAGACCGATCAGGAATTCACCGTCACTGATGCTGTTCTGATTGTATACGAAATTATACTGGCCGAGAATATCCTTATAGTTTGCAAAGAACAGCTGGAAAGCGTGGGTTGCCGTTCCTACTTCCCAGCCAATAGCCAGCTGAGGTTCTGCATTAAACTCTTCATTATCCTGCTTGTTGAACAACTGGTCATATTCCGCGATAATGCTGTGTGAACCGGCAAAATTATATCTTGCTCCTGCGGAAATTCCGTAATTGGCGTTTTTGTAACCAACCTCCACGGCATTCAACCAGATAAAAGTGGGTGCCAGCTGCAGGGAAAACTTCTCGCCAAACTGTTTGGCCACGAGGATCTGGCTGAAATAAGAGAGCCGGTGAATCTCCCTCCAGTCATGTGCCGGGCCAAAAGTGTTCTCATTCAGAAGGTTTATAGCCATATTCCCGTACAGGGTCAGAGATACCGGAACCGATCCGGAGCTGGTCTGCTGCAAAAGAGCATACTTCACCGCGAGATCCTGAGCTCTGTAATTCTTGGCGGTACCGGCGGCAATCATAAGTTTGTCAGTGATGCCGTAGTTGAGGCCCAGCCTGATATTTGCCGGGGCCCACAGACCAAAAAGGTCGTCAATTCCATTGTTTACCGTCCCGAACCTGTGATGTATCTCAAATTCGAGCATGCCCTTGAAAGGTGTGGCAACTGTCTGATTATCTACCAGTATGCTGGTTTCGAATACTCTTACCGGGTAGTCAGTGCTCTCCTGGCTGAATAAAGGTGTGATTAACAAGGCGAGAATAGTTGATGCTATTATCTTTCTCATGATTTTATTGGTTTATAGGTGCTTGCAGTTAATTATTGAGTGCTCCCTGCGATGCCCAGAGCATTATCATGTCAGGTGCTGAAATCAAAACAGTATCAATCTGTATCATCGTTGATCCGAATGAGGTTATCGATGAATGAATAGACAATACTCTGCTTGATGCCGGGTTCACGGTGTCAACATTGGCATAGAGTTTATCGTATGTCTTTTCAATGCTCCATGATCCGTGACAACCCTGGCAGAATGGGAAAATATCCTGAGAATAGCTGACAACCAGATCCTCCGGTATCTCCTCTTTCGCCCAGGCATATTTTTCACACGATGACTGGATAAACAGTCCCGCCAGAATAACAGGCAGGAGCAATACCCTTAAAATCCTTTCCTTACGATTCATCTTTCTTAGGTTGTTATTTTAATCACAAGTATATTGCAATAAGGCTTCACATCAGTTTCAGCAGCAACATATTTAACTGATACATTGATGTTTCTTGTCAACCGGCAAGTTGACATTTATCATTACAGGGACTGCTAAATATTACACCCTGATCAGGGAAGGACTTCCGTAGCCCGGAGGGTGCTCAGCTTACCTTGAAAAGACCAAGCTCCTTCTCTTCGAACCCTGTGATATAACCTGATCTCATGTTGTTTTCGGAGACGGTAAGTGAGATGAACAGTTCAGCAGAAGCTGTATATTCCGAATCACGCTGTGCATCATGAAGCAACAGGTATCCCATAATTATATTGGCTGCCATCTCAACCAGGCGGCGTGCGTGAAAGTCAGTCAGCTCGTTATTGCCGGAAGAGACCACTGCCGCCACTCTCTTTTCAAAATCATCAGTAAGGGATATCAGTGTCTTGTGCAAGTGCTCCAGTTCGGGCCTGACATCTCTCTTCTGATACTCGCGGATCTGTGCCAGGTATCCTCCTGTTGTCACACCCCTGACTGCAGCTACCACCTGGAGCTGTGAGGTACCCTCATAAATAGAGGTTATACGGGCATCACGGTAGAGGCGCTCAACCGGAAAATCCTTGATGAATCCTGCACCGCCATGGACCTGCAGCGCGTCATATGCAATGAGGTTGCACCATTCGCTGCTTATCAACTTCACCATTGGTGTAAAAATGTCTGCGAGCCTTGTATATGTCTTCATATCTTCGCGTTCCTCCTTTGTCAGGGTACGTTCCCCCGCAATAAATGACCAGGCCTTGTATATGTCGACAAATCTCGCCGTCTCATAAAGCAGTGATCTCATCGCTTCAAGCCTGACGCGCATCAGCGTCAGCATCTGGTAGATGGCCGGAAACTGGTCAATGGTCTTTCCAAACTGCTTACGCTGCGAGGCGTACCTGGCAGCCTCCTCATAAGCTGCCTGCGCTATGCCCACCGACTGTGCACCCACACCCAGGCGTGCGCCGTTCATAAGTGACATTACATATTTGATCAGTCCCATGCGCCTTTCGCCTATCAGCTTTGCCGGGGCGTTACGGAACACCAGCTCGCATGTAGGAGAGCCCTTGATTCCCATTTTGTTCTCAATACGCCTTACCTTGACAGCTCCCTCCGACTTGTCATAGACAAACAGGGAGAGTCCCCTGCCGTCTGTCGTTCCCTCTTCGGAGCGCGCCAGAACAAGTGAAATCTCAGCATCGCCGTTAGTGATGAACCTCTTCACCCCGTTGAGCAGCCATACTCCCTTTTCCTCATCATAGTGAGCCTTGAGCTGCACCGCCTGGAGGTCCGATCCGGCGTCAGGTTCGGTCAGATCCATTGCTGCCGTGGCTCCTTTATTGAAGCGCGGAAGGAACTCCTCCTTTATATCCTCTGACGCAAACTCCAGGATGGTCTCTCCGCAGTCCTGCAATCCCCATATGTTGGCAAACCCTGCATCAGCCCTCGACACCAGTTCGGCGGCCATGACGTAAGGCACCATGGGGAAATTCAGTCCTTCAAATTTGCGGGGAAAGTTCATCCCTATCACGCCGGCCTTTGTAAGGGCCTCATGATTCTCCTGCGTGCCACGGGCATAATGTACACGGCCTTCCACCACCCGGGCACCCTCGTGATCAACATCCTCGGCATTGGGAGCAATGACATCGGCACAGATGGCGCCAATAATCTCAAGGACCTTGTGATAATTATCCATCGCATCCTCAAAGTCATGAGGTGCATGGTCATACTGATCCTTATCCCTGTAATCCATCTCCTTCAGCCGCACAATCTTCTCCATCACCGGATGGGTCAGGTGGAACCTGAGGTCTTTGTTGTCTGTAAAAAAGTTTGCCATCGGATTGTTTTTTTCTGTCAGACTGGTATAATTCTATCTTGCGTTGGTCTTGTAGTATTTAATCAGTTTGGGGATGATTTCCGCCACATCGCCTTTGATCACATAATCGGCGATGCTGTTTATCGGAGCCATCGGATCATTGTTAATGGCTATGATCTTGCCACTCTGATCCATTCCGGCGGTGTGCTGTATCTGGCCCGAGATGCCGCATGCAATATAAAGCTTGGGTCTGACCGTCACCCCCGTCTGCCCAACCTGGCGCTCGTGGCCTGCAAAACCTGCATCCACCGCTGCCCTTGATGCTGCCACCTCACCGCCAAGCACCGAGGCAAGCTCATATAGGAGATTGAAGTTTTCCTTCGACCCCATACCATAACCCCCGGATACTACTATCTGTGCTGACTTGATGTCAACCTTGCGGGCCTCCATGTGCCGGTCAAGTATCTCCACGACAAGGTCTTCAGGCCTGATGAATGCAGTGAAATTTATATTCTTCAGTTCTCCCCTGTAATTCTCATTCACAATCTCACGCTTCATCACACCCTCGCGCACCGTTGCCATCTGTGGGCGGTGATCCGGATTGATGATGGTGGCGATGATGTTGCCGCCAAAAGCAGGCCTTATCTGGTAAAGAAGGTTCTTGTAGGTGGTATCGCTCTTCTTGACATAATGATCGCCTATCTCAAGAGCGGTGCAGTCTGCCGTCAGCCCGCTGTGCAATGCCGACGACACCCTCGGACCCAGGTCGCGGCCGGTGGAGGTGGCCCCCATGAGGGCTATCTGCGGCATCTCCTGCCTGAACAGTCCGGTAATCACTGATGTAAACGGTAGTGTCCGGTAATGCTCGAAGATCGGGTCATCAGCCAGATGGACCACATCTGTCCCGTAAGGGTATAATTCCTTCTCAATGCCCTCAATGCCGTTGCCAAGGACAACTGCCTCCAGTTTGCAGCCGAGTGTGTTGGCAAGCGATCTGCCTTTGGTCAGCAGTTCGAGACTGACATCAGCTGGCTTTCCTTCATCAAGCTCACAAAAGACGAATAGATTATTCACAGTAAGTATCTTTTATCTGTTAATCAACCAATTGTATGACTATCAAGCAACTCCCTGACAAGAGATTCAATATCCCTGTCGGCGGAGGTAAGGTGCCGGGCCTCTTTGGCCTGAAGTACGACGTTGTCAATCTCCTTTACCTTTGTAGGTGAGCCTGACAGTCCCAGCTGTTCAGGGTCTGCTCCTATTGCCTCCACTCCCCATTCGGTTATTTTAATGACCGGACGGCTGGCAGCGATATAATCAGCGCTTTCAGTCTGCAGTTCGGTGTCGGTGCAGGCATACTTGTATCTCATCACCAGGCGGGCATTGCGGTATCGGCAGGCGGGAGCGGTGCCGTTGACGGTTACAACCAGCGGGAGGGGTGCGGAGACAGTCTCGACCCCCAGTTCAAGCCTTCGGCGTATAATGAGCCTCTCTTCTTCAAAATGCATCTCCTCGGCGTATGTCACCTGGGGCCACCCGAGCTTCTCGGCTATCTGCGGCCCTACCTGTGCTGTGTCACCGTCAATGGCCTGACGTCCGCCAATGACCAGGTCGGGCTCCAGCCTGCGAACAGCCAGCGCAAGTGCGTAGGAAGTAGCCAGGGTGTCTGAACCGGCAAAAGCCCTGTCTGTGAGCAGCACACCGTCATCAGCACCGCGGTAAAGCCCTTCCCGGATGATCTCGGCAGCCCTTCCGGGTCCCATGGTCAGGACCGTGACTGTCGTGCCCGGATACTGCTCCCTCAGCCGAAGCGCCTGCTCAAGGGCATTCAGATCCTCAGGATTGAATATTGCAGGCAGAACACTCCTGTTAACCGTGCCGTCAGCCTTCATGGCGTCAGGCCCCACATTGCGTGTGTCAGGAACCTGCTTGGCAAGTACAACAATCTTTAGTCCGTTCATAACTGTCTCACTTTTGAAGTGGCAAATATAATAATAAAACAATATCTCCAAATTTTGCCGTGCCACGTCAACAAAATCGGTCGAAAGTAAAAAAGGTTATATATTGCTGAATAATTGATATATAGCTTAGATTGCCCGATCACATTCCGCGATCGTTCGAATTTGCAGGCTCCTTTGTGTCTTGCGGTGACAGAGTTGGGAAAAATGAGTTAACTTCGCCCGCCAAATAAGACGTCTTTTGTTTCCCGCATGAAAGGTAAACCCTACACAGCCCTCGTCCTGTCAATGATTTTCTGGTCATTTTCCTTTGTATGGTTCAAGATCGCAAACAGGAGTTACGAACCCATCACGATTGTTTTTATAAGGCTCTGCATGGCGATTGTGTTCCTCTCAGCCTTTCTGTGGATTACAAAGCGCTTTACGAGGATCAGGAAGGGTGACCGCAAATACTTTTTTCTTATGGCTCTCTTTGAGCCTTTTCTCTACTTCCTTGGTGAGAGCTTCGGACTGACATATGTCTCATCAACAGTTGGTTCTGTAATAATTTCGACCATCCCGGTCTTTGCGGTCATATTTGCATTTGTCATCTACCGCGAAAAACTGAATCTTATCAATTACCTGGGTGTAATAGTCTCCTTTGCCGGCGTACTGATCTTCATCACCAGCAGTACAGGCTCAATCACGATGGATCCCAGGGGACTGGCCCTCATGTTTCTTGCGGTGGTTTCAGCTACGGGGTACAACATGGTGCTGCACAGGCTGGCCTCTGCCTATGATCCTGTCACGATTGTCAACATTCAGAACATAATAGGGGCCATCATGTTCCTGCCTCTTTTCCTCATCTTCGATCTGAAGGGTCTGATGGCCACAGGGATAGAGGCAGAGAGCTTTGGCGCGATAGTGCTCCTGGCTATTTTCGCCTCGTGCGGTGCGTTTGTACTCTTCGCCTATTCCGTCAGGCATCTCGGAATAGCACGGGCAAACATATTCAGCAACCTCATCCCGGTATTCACAGCTCTCTTTGCCTTTTTAATCATCGGGGACACAATCACCCTGCGAAACAGCACAGGTATGGTCATTGTCATCGCCGGGCTCTTCCTCTCGCAGATGCGAAAGAAGCCGGCAGCCGTTGCCGACACCGATTTTGCCGGACGGACTGCCTGACAGGGCCGAAATAATCTTCTTTCCAGTGAGGTATTAGCGATAGTGTTATCTTTGTTTTCAAGCTAAAAGGATATGAGGCACCAGGCTCTTTCCCTCCTTCTTTTCATAACTCTTCTGCCGGTCAGGGGCCAGACCGGCGGCGACAACACTTATGAGTTCCTGAACCTGAGTCACTCCGCCTTCGCCACCGCAACCGGAGGGATCACGGTCTCTCAGGGCCTCAATGACCTGAGCCTGCCCTACTTCAATCCTGCCCTTCTCAGCCCGTCCATGGACAATGATATCTCACTCAGTTACTCCACATACTTCGCCGGCATCAATTACGGATACGCCGCTTATGTACGTAACACAGATACCAGGGGAACTTTTGCCGCAGGACTGAGTTTCGTCAGTTATGGCAGCTTCACCGAAGCCGATATTGCCGGCAATATTACCGGCACCTTCACTGCGGCAGAATATGCCTTTAATATACTATGGTCTTACCGGATTGACACATCATTCACTGTAGGCATTAACATCAAACCGGTGCTGTCGCACCTGGAACGCTATTTTTCGGCCGGGATATGTGCCGATCTTGGCGCCTCATATCACAATGAGAAGCTTCTGCTTGATGCCGGACTCGTCATCAGAAACGCCGGTCTTCAGCTGAAGAGTTATACCGGCAAGGGGGGTGAGCCTCTCCCGTTCGAGATTATTGCCGGTGTGACAAAGCGCCTGGCATATGCCCCTTTCAGATTCTCACTCACCCTCAGACACCTGGAAAAGCCTGACCTTACATACGATTATGATTCAGACGATGACATCCCCGAAGGGGGCTTCGGTGAGAACATCCTTAAACATATGGTTTTCGGAGTTGAAATACTGCCTGCCGAAGCCTTCTGGATAGGGGCGGGACTGAATTATCAGCGCAGGGCGGAGATGCGTACCGAACAACGGACGGGTGTGGCCGGTTTTTCAGCAGGATTCGGATTAAGGACAAGAGCATTTGATCTCTCATTCGGCCATGAAGCCTTTCACCGTGCCGGAGGTTCAAACCACCTGACCGTAACCCTGAGGCCTGAACTGATATTTAAAAATTAGCGCCCTCTGAACCTTATGACACCTGTTTCGTTTTAACTTGGAACTCTGAATGAAGAAAAAGAAAAGGATCATAATCACTGTCGACGGATACTCGTCGTGCGGGAAAAGCACATTCGCAAAGGCAATTGCTTCGGAACTGGGATATCTGTACATTGACTCAGGAGCCATGTACAGGGCAGTGACACTTTACTCTCTGCGCAAGGGATTTGTCTCCGGGGGTGTTGCTGACGCAGGCCGTATTATCAGTGCCCTGCCCGCGATCAAGGTATCATTCAGGACTGACAGGGAGACGGGATACTTTGTTACCCTCCTCAATGGCGAGACGGTTGAGCGTGAGATACGAGACCGGGCCGTCTCTGACAATGTAAGCGCCGTCAGCACCATCGCCGAAGTGCGGTCAAAGCTGGTCGACCTGCAGCGCGAACTGGGCGCCGGAGGAGGGATAGTGATGGACGGTCGGGATATCGGAACAGTGGTCTTCCCCGGGGCTGAGCTGAAGATCTTCATGACGGCAAGACCCGAGGTACGGGCGCAGAGGCGATACCTTGAGCTGGTAAGCAAGGGGCTGCCGGCCGATTTCGATGCTGTGGTAAAAAACATTACCGATCGTGACCGGATCGACTCATCAAGGGATGTCAGTCCCCTGCGCCAGGCCGATGATGCCGTGATCCTTGACAACAGTGACATGACTCCCGGAGAGCAGATGAAATGGTTCAGGAAACTGTTTAACAAGAGGATGAATGAAAGTTGAGATTGAACCGGGATCAGGCTTCTGTTTCGGTGTTGAGAACGCCGTCAGGATAGCTGAAGAGGCCCTTCGCGCCGGAGAGGAAGTCTATTGCCTGGGAGAGATCGTGCATAATGACATTGAAGTCTCAAGGCTAAAGGCACTTGGGCTGGTTACCATAACGTACGATCAGTTCGCACAGTTGCGAGACCGCAAGGTCCTGGTGAGGGCGCACGGTGAACCGCCATCAACCTACGAAATGGCGGAGAATAACAACATCACCCTCATCGATGCCACATGCCCCATAGTCCACTCGATACAGGAGAAGATAAAGAAGGTGAAGCTCGTCAACAGCCAGGAGGACGGACAGATAGTGATCTACGGCAAGCAGGACCATGCTGAGGTAAGAGGACTGATGGGTGCTGCCGGGGAAAAAGGGATCCTCGTAACCGGCAAACATGATATCGGCAAAGTTGACTTCACCAGGCCTGTCTGGCTGTTCGCGCAGACCACAAGGAGCAAGGATGAATATGAACTGGTGGCAGAGGTCATACGACTGAACCTGCAGAAGGCTGCACCGGATTACCCGGGCAACCACCTCAAGGTTTACAAAACCATCTGCAGGCAGGTCTCTGACCGCGAGCCCCGGCTCAGGTCCTTTGCCAGGGAGAATGACGTAATCATCTTCGTCAGCGGCTTAAAAAGCTCGAACGGGCGCATGCTTTTCGATGTGTGCCGGAATGAGAACAGGCGCTCCCACTTTATCTCTTCAACCGAAGAGATTGACCCCGGATGGTTTGCCAATGCGCAAAGTGCAGGAGTATGCGGCGCCACCTCCACCCCGAAATGGCTGATCCAGAAGGTGGCTGAAGCGATCGAAGCGATTTGACAATGTTAACCGCCCGGTTGCTAATGCATAAAATAATAGTAATTTCGCACTGGGATTAAATAATTTCTATCAATGGGTAAAATTAACAAGATCGGTGTTCTCACATCGGGTGGTGACGCCCCTGGGATGAATGCAGCCATCCGGGCTGTAACCCGTACAGCAATTTACAACGGTCTTGAAGTTATCGGTATAAGGCATGGTTACCTGGGTATGGTCAATGCCAATTTCAAGCCACTTTATGCCCACAGCGTATCCGATACCATCCAGCGCGGAGGCACCATTCTCAAGACGGCACGATGTGAAGCATTCAGGACACCGGAGGGAAGAAGAACGGCTTATGAGAACCTCAGGGCCGCAGGCATTGACGGAGTGGTGGTGATAGGCGGCGATGGCTCGTTCAAGGGCGCCAGCCTCTTCAATGAAGAGTATAATATCCCTTTTGTGGGTGTCCCCGGCACCATAGACAATGATATTTTCGGCACTGACTATACCATCGGGTATGACACAGCTCTGAATACTGTTGTGGAGGCCGTTGACAAGATACGCGATACTGCCAGTGCAATGAACCGCATGTTCTTTGTCGAGGTGATGGGTGCCGAAGCAGGTCATATAGCCCTGTACAGCGGCATCGCCAGCGGCGCCGAGGCCATCATCATGCCTGAGATAAAAGGTGATTCCCGAAACATCTCCAGGATGATCGAGACCGGAAACAAGAGAAAGAAATCAAGCAATATTATCATTGTGGCCGAAGGCGACGAAGAGGGAGGAGCAATAGCCATTGCCGAGAGGCTCAAGCCCGAGCTGAAAGGGTATGAGGTCAGGGTCGCCATCCTGGGACACCTTCAGCGCGGGGGATCCCCGTCGGCTCTCGACCGCGTCAACGCGAGCAGGCTTGGCAACGCAGCCGTTGAAGCGCTCCTCGACGGACAGCAGAGTGTGATGGTAGGCCTTCAGAATGATGAGATAACCCTCGTCCCCTTCAGGAAAGCCGTTAAACAGCACAAGGGACTTAACCAGCACCTGGTTGATATTATTGACATACTGAACGTCTGACCAATAACGTTTATTAGTTTATGGAACCTTCTGAGGTATATTTCACCGATATGCACAGCACCCCATCGCTTAACCTGCTGAAAAAGATGGAGAGGCTTGTGCGGGCTGCCGGTTTTGACAAGATCGAATTCAACCGGAAGATGACTGCCCTGAAGGTCCATTTCGGCGAACCCGGCAACCTGGCATATTTGAGGCCAAACTTCGCCGCACGTATAGCGCGGATGGTCCGGGACAAAGGCGGTAAGCCCTATCTCACAGACTGCAACACCCTCTATTACGGTGAGCGTGCCAACGGTCCCGATCATCTCGAGACCGCCTTCACCAACGGATATAATCCCCTCAGCGCCGGCTGTCATGTGGTCATCGGCGACGGCATCAAGGGCACTGACTATCGTGAGATAGAGGTGAACCTCGAATATACGGGCAAGGCTATGATTGGCACTGCCATAGCCGATGCCGACATAATTATTTCGCTAAACCATTTCAAGGGGCATGAACAGACCGGATTCGGCGGAGCATTGAAGAATCTTGGCATGGGCTGCGCCTCTGTAGGCGGAAAGCTTTGTCTCCATTCAGGCAACCCCCCGGTCATATATGAAAAGAACTGTACCGGCTGCAACATGTGCGTCATAAATTGCGCGCATGATGCCGTTCATCTTGGTGCGGACAGGAAGGCACACATTGACAATGACAAGTGCACTGGTTGCGGTCAGTGCGTAGCAGTGTGCCAGCATGACGCAGCCCGTGTGGTATGGGGCTCGGACGGTGACACCCTCAGCAGGAAGATAGCAGAGTATACATATGCCGTTATCAGGGACAAGCCGTGCCTGCATGTCAACTTTATTATGGATGTCTCGCCCGACTGCGATTGCTGGGGGCACAATGACATTCCGCTGGTGGCTGACATAGGGATAGCTGCCTCGACCGACCCGGTAGCGCTGGACAAGGCCTGCGCCGATATGGTTACTGCCGTACCTGCGGCATGGCATTTGCGGGAGAAGGATAATGATCTCTGCGGGACCGACAAGTTCAGGCTGGCACACGGCAACACCGACTGGAACACTGCTCTCGGACATGCTGAGAAGATCGGGGCAGGATCGTTGTCTTATAAACTGATAAAGCTATGAAGGATCCATCATTACCGGAACGTATGTCGATATTGATCGTGGAAGACGACTCCCACAGCCAGCTATATTTCACCAAACTGTTGTCGGGCATGTATGACACTGCAGTGGCTTCATCGGCCAGGGAGGCGTGGGAACTGCTGCATGAGAGGCATTTCAGCCTTGTGCTGATGGATATATCTCTCAAGGGTGATGAGGATGGTCTCTCCCTAACCCGTCGTCTGCGTTCGGAGCCTGCTTATGAAAAGCTGCCTATTGTGGCTGTCACGGCCTATGCTTTTCCTGATGACAAGCGCAGGGCTCTTGAGGCCGGATGCACCGACTATCTTCCCAAACCGGTGAGCAGCAACGATTTACATCGTAAAATAGCAGAGCTGACGGTTTAAATGACAAAAAGTACTGTCAGGAAAAAAAAATTATTACTTTTGCGAACCTGAATTCATTCAGGGCTACGGGGTGTAGCGCAGTTGGTAGCGTACTACGTTCGGGACGTAGGGGCCGGAAGTTCGAGTCTTCTCACCCCGAC
>DZBJ01000043.1 GCA_022736275.1 Rikenella microfusus
GGGCAAGCCTATCACCCAGGGGCTGGCGGAGATTGACAAGTGCGCACTGCTCTGCAGATGGTATTCTGAAAATGGCCCTCAGATATTGAAACCTGAGAGGAGGGACTCATCAGCTGCCGAGAGCTATGTATGTCATGAGCCACAGGGAATAGTTCTGGGTATTATGCCCTGGAATTTTCCCTTCTGGCAGGTCTTCAGGTACATCGTCCCGGCCTTTGCAGGAGGAAATGCGGCACTGCTTAAGCATGCCTCGAATGTTCCCCTCTGTGCCCTGGCCATTGAGGAACTCGTCATTGAATCAGGATTTCCTGCAGGCATCTTCAGAACCCTGTTCCCGTCACATCAGCAGGTCAACGGGCTGATCGCTGACCGGCGTATCAGGGGCGTCTCTCTGACCGGCAGCAACGTGGCCGGCAAAAAGATAGCTTCCGTGGCAGGAGAGCATCTTAAAAAACTGGTGATGGAACTCGGAGGCAGCGACCCCTTCATTGTCTTCCCCGATGCCTCTGTTGACAGGGCCGTCGAAGCAGCCGTCTTTTCACGATTCCAGAATGGAGGACAGAGTTGCATAGCAGCAAAGAGAATAATCGTCCACAAAGACCTTTATGTCGAATTCAGGGAGAAATTCGTTGCCGCAACAAGGGCCCTTCGAACCGGAGACCCTCTTGACCCTGATACTGAGGTAGGGCCGATGGTCAGCGCGGCTGCTGCCGGTGAGCTTGAGAGACAGCTCAGTGAAAGCATCATGCAAGGGGCGGTATTGCTGTGCGGTGGCAGGGACGGGGAGGAGAGGCCGGCTCTCTTTATCCCTGCTGTAGCGGAGGAGGTGCCCCTCTCATCGCCCCTGGCCTGTGAAGAGACCTTCGGTCCCGTGGTACCTCTCTTCAGCTTCACTCTTCCTGAAGAGGCCGTTAAAATGGCAAATGAGACACCCTATGGCCTCGGGGCTGCAATATGGACAACTGATTTAAGGCTGGCAACGGACCTGGCTCATGAGATAGACAGCGGGACCGTTGCCATCAACGGCTTTGTCAAATCCGAGCCGGGGCTCCCCTTCGGAGGAGTGAAGGAATCGGGCTTCGGGCGTGAACTGGCTGCAGAGGGGTTGCGTGAATTCCTTAATGTCAAGACCATAAGTGTTTTTAAACCGTAAGCCATGCCCTCAGTGGCCGGCCGGTGTCAATAAGGGACCTTTGTTCCACGGTTATATGCAAACCGCATAATAATAGCTATCTTTGCAACCTGGCAGGCCGGTCCGTCGCCCCTGGTCAAATGACCGGGAGAGGAAAGTCCGGGCAACAGAGAGCACCATCCTTCCTAACGGGAAGATATCCGAAAGGGTATAGCAGTGTAACAGAAAATAACAGCCGGGCCTTCGGGCCGGGAATTGGTGAAAAGGTGAGGCAAAGGCTCACCGGTCCTGGTGGTGACATCGGGAGCCGTACACCTGATGGGTTGAAAGACCATGTATACCGGCGTATGAGGGCTGCTCGCCCGAGCCGGGGGGTAGGTCGTACGAGCCCGCAGGCAACTGCGGGACCAGATAAATGACGGACCAGATGCTCAGTCCTCTTGCAGGATGCCGCATCCCGACAGAACCCGGCTTACAGGCCTGCCTTTGAAATAAGAGATGCCGCCCGGTGAGGGCGGCATCTCTTATTATACCTGAATTACGCTTTTACAGCGTTGCTTACAGACTTGTCTCTCAGGGAAATTGCAGGTTATTGAAGTGAAAACACAGAGTCGTCAACCTCCACGTCAAGCTCAATCTTGTTGATCGTCATACTGCTAAGCTCAGATCCGTTGACCATCTGTACAACGATCTTTCCGAACTTTGCTCCATTGACATCCATATATTCTTTGATATATGATTCGACCTCCATCAGTTGCCCCATCTGCTCCACCGTGGCAACCATCTTTACGGTGAGGAAACTCTCCTTGTCGACAAAGGCAGTGGTTGATTTACCGGCCTCGTCGGTAATTATGATCTTATATGCAGGCTTTCCGTTCACGGCTTCCTCACCCTCCAGCTTCAGCTTTCCGGCCTTGAAAGACTCCAGCAGATTGTCACGGAACATATTGGATTCCTTGACACTTGCAAGTTGCTCGGCAGGAATCTCAACCGGCTCGGTTGCACCGGAAAGGGGATTAACCATATAGCCCTTCTCGCCGTCAAAGGTCTGGATGATATCCATACCGCTGAAGGATACGACAATCCTTACCTTGTCGGGCTTCTTGACTGTTACGGTCATCGGCAGTTCCATTGCCATCTGGCTCATAGTGCCCTCCATCCGGAGAGTGGTAGCCTTCTCGAGAATCTCGGTTCCATTGGCTGCATAGTACTTGTTTACGATCTCATCCAGCGTTTGGGCAGTGCAGACTGATGCCACCAGAAGAGATACTAAAAGAACGATTGACTTTTTCATAATAAATTGTTTAGTAGATTATTGAAAAGAGTTAACTATAGTTTGTATCAATGTGATTTTTTTAAGTTCACTGACTTTCACGTTATAAATTTACTAAAATATTCACTCACTCCCGGCAGGATATTTATAAATTTTTTGCCACCTGGCTGCAAGTTGTTTACGAATTTCCTCTTCGCGGGCATTGCTGTCCGGTTCGTAAAAGACCGTACCGGTTATCTCCTCGGGCAGGAAGTTGTCTGCAACAAAGTTATCCTCAAAATCATGCACGTACCTGTAGCCTTTGTGATACCCCAGATCCTTCATCAGCCTTGTGGGTGCGTTGCGGAGATGAAGCGGCACCGGCAGGTCGCCGTGCCGGTGAACCGCGCCGATGGCGTTCTCTATTGCCATGTAGGAGGCATTGCTTTTGGGCGAAGTGGCAAGGTAAACGGCAGTTTCGGACAGTATTATCCTCGATTCCGGCCACCCGACCATGTTGACGGCGGTGAAGCATGCCTGGGCCAGAAGCAGGGCATTGGGATTGGCAAGGCCGATGTCCTCCGCGGCAAGTATCACCATGCGGCGAGCTATGAACTTCACATCCTCGCCGCCCTCAACCATGCGAGCCAGCCAGTACACCGCAGCATTCGGATCCGAACCCCTTAGCGATTTGATGAAGGCCGAGATGATGTCATAGTGCTGCTCCCCGTTCTTGTCATACATGGCAAGATTCTGCTGCACGTGACTCAGCACAAGGTCATTGGTGACAATGATCTCATCACTGCCCTTCTCAGCTTCCAGGGAGACTGTCAGTTCCAGTGCGTTGTACAGCTTCCTGGCATCACCGCCGCTGATACGGATCAGGGCCTCATACTCCTCTATCCTGACCTTGTGCTTCGACAGGTAAAAGTCGGTCAGGAGAGCCGTGTCAACAAGTTTCTTAAGTATCAGATCATCAAGCGGTCTGAGCACATACACCTGGCACCTTGAGAGTAACGGGGAGATCACCTCAAAGGAGGGGTTCTCGGTGGTGGCGCCGATGAGCGTCAGGATTCCCTGTTCAACGGCACCAAGAAGTGAGTCCTGCTGCGATTTGTTAAACCGGTGAATCTCGTCAATGAAAAGAATGGGATTGGGCTTGCCGAAGAACTGCTGGCTCCTGGCTTTCTCAATGGTCTCGCGCACCTCCCTGACACCGCTGCTCACGGCACTCAGCTGAAAGAACGACCTCTCCAGTTTCGTTGCTACAATCCGTGCAAGCGTAGTCTTGCCCACACCAGGCGGACCCCAAAGAATGAAGGAGGGGACATTGCCTGATTCTATCACCTTCCTCAGTACACCGTCCTTCCCGACAAGGTGCTCCTGGCCGGCGAACTCTTCAAGCGACCGCGGTCGTAATCTGTCTGCAAGTGGCTGATTTGAAAACATATGACTATTTGGCGAATAAGACTGCAAATTATTACAAAAAAGGTTGCATCGTCACGTTTTTTGGCACATTCACGGAAATTATTTTCCCGGAATGAAATAAATTAATACATTTAGCAATTAAATTTCACTTGTCATATACTGTTTGATTTAAGAATTCGTTTAGTAACAGGATATTATCAAATTCCGGTAACTATGAAAAAACCTCTGCTGATCACTTTAATCATACTGGCAGTTCTGCTGTTAATTCCGGCTGTGAGTTTCATCAGATGGGCTTTCCAGGAAAAGAAACCGATAGATGTCGTTATCCTGGATAAGACCGTTCCCACCCTTGAAAGACTCAATCACCGCTCATTTATTTATGTTTTGACCAACGAAAGATTTGTGAGAGGAGAAAAGGGAGGCAGCTATTCGGTTGCAAAGGATTATTATGGCTTTATTCCGCTCAGACCGGTACGGGAAAAACAGTTCAGAAAAAGGGATTTCCGTCTTACCGAACTTATTGACCTTGCAGAAAACAATGACGCTCTTTACTTTACTGACACCTACGGGGTCTTCTTCAATGACTGGTACCAGGGAATTAAAAAGGCACGCAGGTCCCGCAAGCTTTACGGCGGACTCAATAACAATGACTATCTCCTCATGTCAGAGATGAAGAAACGTGACAAGCTGGTGATTGTTGAGTATAATACATTTGATTATCCCACCGCAGACCTCGAAAGGTTCAAGACCGAAGAACTCCTGGGTATATCATCCAAAGGATGGATGGGCCAGTATTACGCCAGTCTCGACACCGTCTCCCCACAGGGAGTGCCTGACTGGATGCCGGCCCTTTACAGGAAACAATACCGTGAACCCTGGATATTCACCAAACCCGGTGTCGTTCTTCTGAAGGAGAACAGCATAATAGTGCTCGAGGAGGGCAAACAGCTTACCTCGGCAATGCCTGTCATAACTACCGGCGAGAGCAATGCCAGCCAGTTTAACATACCTCAGGAAATGGGGTTTACCAACAGCTTTGACATCATTGACGCCGGTCAGAACAATGTGGTGTCGGAATTCGTCCTCAAAACGACCCCGGCAGGCGATACACTGCTCGCAGAAAACGACCTCATTGCTGTCTTTCCTGCAGTCATACAGGAACCGATGGTTAAGCGAACATATTATTTCTCGGGCGATTTCGCCAATAACAATGTGCCAATGTGGACCGCCAGGTTAAAAGATATCAGTAAAAGCGGCAAGGCGTTACTTTACTCCGATAATGAAAATGATCCCGGAAGGTTCTTCTGGCTTTACTACAAGCCGCTGATTGCAAATATCTTCAGCGCATACCAGGCAGAAGTGGAAGGTAAGTAAAATATCGATACATCTGAAAGACAGGCCACCGGCCTGTTTTTTGTTTTACAGGGGTTCCCCTGACTTTTCCTGCTGAACACAACGTTAAGGGCGCAGCTTTATAAAGGTTACTTCATATCTTTATCCGCAGTTTGGATGCAATGAAAGCAACGATAGTACAGTGCAGACTGAATTGGGAGGACCGGGTTGCCAGCCTTGCGCATATCTCTTCCCTGCTTGATGCTGCTGCTCCCGGCAGCGGAATCGTGGTTCTGCCCGAGATGTTCACCACTGGCATCACAATGAATCCTGCGCCTCTTGCCGAGACCATGGATGGCCCGACGGTCAGGTGGATGAAGGAGCGGGCCGCTGCCGGTGGTTATGCCCTCTGCGGGTCTGTAATCATCGGAGAGGAGGGTTTGTTCTACAACCGTATGATCTTCGTCACACCCTCCGGTGATGTGACCTGCTACGACAAGCGGCATCTCCATACGATGAGCGGCGAGCACACTGTTTACAGTCGTGGCAATAAGCGCGTTGTGGTGCCTTACCGCGAGTTCAGCTTCAATCTTCAGGTTTGTTATGATCTGCGCTTCCCGGTATGGTCAAGGAACCGTGGCGACACCGATGTCATAATCTATTCTGCCAACTGGCCCTCTGTCCGCAGCTCAGTCTGGAAGGCGCTGCTTGTGGCCAGGGCAATAGAGAACCAGTGCTATGTGATAGGAGTGAACCGGGTGGGTGCCAATCCTGACGGCACCTCATACACCGGCGACTCTGCAATCATCGGCCCGAAAGGTGAGATGCTGGCTTCCTTTGACCCCGGTGCCGAGGGTGTTGTTTATGCCGTTCTCTCGCGTGAAGCGCTTGACCAATACCGTGAGGATATGCCCATCTGGCGGGACTCCGATCCTTTCGAGTTGATTTAGGCTATACATGCTGTAAGCCAATAGTCGGCAGTTCACAGTCCACAGTTGGAAGTCTGCATGTATGCAAATCATTGATTAACTGAGGACTGGAGACTGAGGACTGAAGACTAACCGGGCCTCAGGGCCCTGAACAGCACTTCACTCGGATGCAGTGCGATTCTCCCCGTGCCATCCTTTACATGATGCCTGCAGCTTGTACCGGGAGCAACAACTATCGTATCCCGTGACGCGCCTCTCACATCGGGAAACAGCACAAGCTCTCCCACCTTCTGCGAGAGATCATAATGCTCCTTCTCGTAACCGAAAGCCCCTGCCATGCCGCAGCAACCTGACGGTATCTCCCTGACCTTATAGTTTTTTGGAATGCCCAAAGCGGTCAGCACCGGAGCCGAAGTGGTAATTGCCTTCTCCTGGCAATGTACATGAACCAATACCTCGGCCGGCTCATCGGTGAACATCTCACGCTTTATCGTTCCTGCATTGAACTCCCTGGCAATGAACTCCTCAAGTGTATAGGTGTGCTGCGCCAGCCTCAAAGCCTCCGACCGGTGTTTCTCTCCGGCAAGATCCGGAAACTCATCCCTGAAACCGAGAATGGCAGAGGGCTCAATACCAACAAGCGGACGCCCAGCAGATACAATAGGGGCAAAGACCTCAATATTGCTAATAATTAGCTTCCTGGCCTTGCGCAGGAACCCCTTGGATATGTATGTACGCGCACTTGCGGCATTCCCGGTTACCGTGATACGGTACCCGAGACCGGTCAGCAGCCTGGCTGTGGCAATACCGGCACTGAGGTCGTTGTGGTTTGTGAACTCATCAATGAACAGGCAAATCTCGCCGGCAGGAGTGGCAGGATTCAGCCTAGGGAGATTTCTTTTCAGCCACCTTCTGAACGTCATCGGCGCCAGCAAGGGGATGCTTCTTTCGGAGGCAAATCCTGTCACCTTCTTGATTATCAGTGAACTGAACTTGTTTGCAGCAAAGAAGTTGAATATCCCCGGCATGAAGGAGAAGAGCCTGTAAATCTTTGGCAGCGAAGCAATCATCCGTGTCCGCAGCGAAGGAGGGTGCAC
Organism: Rikenella microfusus; assembly: GCA_022736275.1. GTDB lineage: Bacteria > Bacteroidota > Bacteroidia > Bacteroidales > VadinHA17 > SR-FBR-E99. The sequence goes on from DZBJ01000043.1 coordinate 7,171, forward strand.
ATCGTTAAAGTGCTGAAGGAACTCCGATTTCAGTTTTGCAATATCCACACCCGAAGGACACTCGCTCCGGCATCCTTTGCAGGCAAGGCAAAGATCGAGTATCTCGTATATCTCACGGCTGTCCCATGGGTTAACTTTTTCGGAATGAAGCATTTCCCGCATGATGTTAGCCCTCGCCCTGGTTGTCAGGTACTCGTCGCCCGTGGCCATGTAACTGGGACACATCAGGCCGCCAATGACGCTGCTCTTGCGGCAGTCGCCCGACCCGTTGCACTTCTCCGCGGCCCGCACCACCCCTCCGCATTCGGAAAAGTCGTAATAAGTTGTCAGCTCCGGCGTGGGCTTCCCGGGTATATAGCGCAGGAAGCTGTCCATGGGAGGCGTGTCGGTGATCTTGCCCGGGTTGAGAATCCCAAGGGGATCGAAAACCATTTTTATTCTCTTGTTGAGCAGGTAGTTATGCTCACCGATGATCAGCGGTATGAATTCACCCCTGAGCCGGCCGTCGCCATGCTCGCCGCTCATTGAACCACGGTAATTCTTGACTGTCAGGGCTGTCTTTTCACCTATTGTGCGCAGAAGCCCTGCCTCTGAGGCATCCTTGAGGTTGATGAGAGGCCTGATATGCAACTCGCCTGTGCCTATATGTGCATGACAGACTGACTCTTTGCCGTAGGCCGCCAGCATCTCCTCGATATCTGCAACGAAATCGCCCAGTTTCTCAACACCTACAGCACAGTCCTCAATCAGCGAAATCGGTTTGGCATCACCAGGCATGTTTGACAGTATTCCGAGCCCTGCCTTGCGAAGGTCCCAGACGCGCTTAACGTCGGCACCCCATACGACTGGGAAGGCATAACCCAGTCCCCTGGAATGCATCTCAGCCTCCATGGATGCTGCCGTGGTTATTATCTCTTCGCGGTTGTCTGCACAGAACTCAACAATCAGCAGCGCACCCGGATCACCTTCGATGAAGAACCTGTTACGCTTCTGGCTCTCCACGGTGGCCGCCAGGTTCAGAATGTTGCTGTCCATCAGCTCCACCGCCCAGGGCTTGTATCTCAGCGCAATGAGGTTGGCCCGGAAGGCATCGTTGCGGCTGCGCAGGTGCACGCAGGTCAGCGCCTTAACCTGCGGTGGAAGGGGCACCAGCCCCAGCTTCGCCTCGGTGACTATGGCAAGGGTGCCCTCTGAACCGGCTATCAGTCGCGCCAGGTTGATACCACGGCCTGCGCCGGCAGTGAAAGGTCCGCCGTAAAGAAGGTCATCAAGAGCGTATCCGGTATTGCGTCGTGGTATGGTACTGTCAGGGTAATCGAGCAAGATTGTATCACGATTGCCTGTATCTGACATGATGTTGTCTATCTCCCTGTAAATAAGGCCTTCGGCTGTATCCAGAGTACATTTATGCCGGTACTGCTCTTCAGTAAGCTCTCCGAAGATGACCTCAGACCCGTCGTGCAACAGGGCTTTCACCTCTATGATGTGATCCCTCACAGAGCCGTATATTATTGAGTGGAGTCCACAGGCGTTGTTGCCGATCATGCCGCCTATGTTGCACCTGCTCGATGTCGATGTCTCAGGTCCGAACAGCAGACCATGGCTGCGCAGAATGGCGTTCAGCTCATCGGGTACCACCCCCGGCTCAAGCCTCACCCATTTTTCTTCAGGATTGATTTCAAGTATCCGGGTGAAATGACGCGACAGATCGGCCACTATTCCAGGACCCACAACCTGCCCGGCCAGTGAGGTGCCGGCAGCTCTCGGTATGATGCCGGTATGATGCGAAACGGCGAAGGAGAGGAGCTTCTTCAGGTCTTCCCTGTTGCGTGGAAAGACCACTGCAACAGGCTCCTCACGGTATATGGAGGCATCTGTGGAGTACATCAGCCTCGAGCTTCTGTCACTCCGCAACTCACCTTCAAGAGAAGCCCCGAGAACTTCTAAATCCTTCGTGCTTATATCAGACTGCATCTGCCGCGATTTCCAGCCTCAAAAATAGAGATTTGAGGCCATAGGTGAGAGTTTAATTTGTGGTTTTCGAAAAAAATCAGCAGAAATTTTAAAAATCTGACTTTAATCATGTGGTTGGTAATTGTGCGGTTACACATTTTTCGTACTTTTATCCCGACACAAATAATAAACTAAATTATTGATAGCCAATGGAATTGCTTGAACAGATCAAAATGAATGCCAGGCGGCACAACAAAATGATTGTATTGCCCGAAGGTACGGAAGAGAGGACCCTGAAGGCCGCTGATGAGGTACTGGCCGAAGGTATAGCTCGAATAACATTGCTAGGCAACCCGGCGGAGATCAGGAATATGGCAACCTCTTTTGGTCTGAAGAATATAGACAAGGCGGCAATTGTAGATCCGGTTAACCACCCTAAAAAACAGCAGTATATCGATCTGATGGTTGAACTGCGCAAGAGCAAGGGGCTTACCACGGAGGAAGCTTCTAAACTTATCGAAGATCCTCTTTACCTGGGTGTTATGATGATCAAGAGCGGCGATGCTGACGGTGAGGTGGCAGGAGCGAGGAATACCACCGGTGATGTTCTGAGACCTGCCTTCCAGTATGTCAAAACCGCACCCGGCATTTCCGTTGTGTCAGGGGCTTTTATAATGATACTTAAGGACAGGGAGTTCGGAGCAGACGGCATCATAGTTTTTGCAGACGGAGCCGTTCATCCGGATCCGACCGACAAAGAGCTTGCTGAGATTGCCGTGGCCACAGCCAGAACCACCAAGGCAATTGTAGGTGTTGAGCCTAAGGTGGCCCTTCTCAGCTTCTCGACTATGGGAAGCGCAAAACACCCGCTGGTGGATAAGGTGGTGAGCGCCACGAAAATGGCAAAGGAGATGGCTCCTGAATTCATGTTCGAAGGTGAACTTCAGGTTGATGCAGCTCTCATTGAGGCTATCGGCCAGAAAAAAGCGCCGGGAAGCAAGATCGCCGGCAAGGCAAACGTGCTGATCTTTCCTGACCTTGAATGCGGAAACATCGCGTACAAGCTTGTCGAACGACTTGCCCATGCACAGGCGATAGGCCCGGTCCTCCAGGGGATGGCAGCACCGATAAACGACCTCTCCAGAGGCTGCTCGGTGAGTGATATCATTAACGTAATAGCCATCACTGCCAACCAGGCAGCAGGCATAACCAGACAATAAACCCTTAACATGATTGTACTTGTTCTTAACTGCGGCAGCTCATCAATAAAGTATCAGCTGTTCAACATGTCAAACAACGCCGAAGTCCTGGCAAAGGGACTTCTTGAACGCATCGGGATCACGGACGGAATTTTGACACATAAGCCAACCGGCAAAGACAACTACAAGGTTGTGCTTGACATACCTGACCATACCATCGGCATCAATATGGTTATGGAAGCCCTTGTAAACCCCGTTCACGGTGTCATTAAAAGCGTTGGCGAAATAAAAGCTGTAGGCCACAGGGTGGCACACGGCGGAGAGAATTTCAAGGAATCAGTTCTGATAGACAACGACGTGAAGCGCGATATTGAAAAGTGCGCCGAGCTGGCACCTCTTCACAATCCTGCTCACCTCAAGGGGATTCTCTCATGTGAGAAACTGCTGCCCGGAATACCCCAGGTGGCGGTCTTCGACACATCATTTCACCAGTCGATGCCTGATTATGCCTTCATGTACGCCATTCCCTACGAGTACTATGAGAAATACAGGATCCGCAAGTACGGTTTTCATGGCACAAGCCACAGGTTCGTTGCCGAAAAGGCATGCAGGATGCTCAACCTCGACATACATAAAACAAAGATCATCACCTGTCATCTTGGAAACGGCGCTTCCATTACAGCCATTGAAAACGGGAAATCAATAGACACCTCAATGGGATTCACCCCTGTAGACGGACTGATTATGGGTACCCGCACAGGAGAGATCGACCCGGGAGTGCTTCTGTACCTGGCTGACAAAGAGGAATTAAGCGTCAGCGGTGTGAATAATATGATCAATAAAAAGAGCGGCGTGGCCGGTATATCGCAGCTCTCTTCCGATATGCGTGATCTTGAGATTGCTGCAGGTGAAGGTAACCCCAAAGCCCTGCTGGCGCTCAATATGTACGCATACAAGATCAAGAAATTCATCGGCGCCTATGTTGCTGCCCTGAACGGACTTGACCTGCTGCTTTTCACTGCCGGAGTGGGTGAGAACGACTTCAACGCAAGGAAGATGATATGTACCGGAATGGAGTACATGGGAATTGAAATTGACCCAGAGATAAATCACGGGGTCAAAGGTAAAGACCTGGTAATATCCACTCCTGCTTCCAGAGTTAAGGTAATGGTGGTGACCACCGACGAAGAATTCGTTATTGCATCTGATACTAAAGCTATTGTTGAGAAGCTACATCACTAAAAACTCTATATCATGACCTTAAAGCACCTGTCCGAACTTAAGGAATTGCTCGTTGACAAGCCCACCTCGAGGCTGGTTTTGGCCGCGGCTCAGGATCATAACTCACTTACCTCAGCCCTTATGGCCGCAAGGGATGGTTTCGTCGAGCCTATACTCGTAGGAGACAAGGAAGCGGTGCAGAAGATAGCATCGGACAACAACCTTGACCTGAGCGGCCTGAGGATGATCCATGAACCTGACAATGACATGGCAGTGGAGATTGCCGTCAAAATGGTCAGAAGCAATCAGGCTGACATCCTCATGAAGGGTAATGTGGGAACCTCTTCTCTGCTGAAAGCTGTGCTTAACAAGGAGTGGGGACTGAGGTCAGGTGCGCTCCTCTCTCATTTTGCCATCTTTGAGGTTGAAGCCTATCATAAACTGATCGCCGTCAGTGATGTGGCAATGAATATTGCCCCCAACCTGCAGGACAAGATCTCGATTGTAAACAACTCCGTCGCCTGCCTTAACAGGCTGGGAATTGAGATGCCAAAAGTTGCCGTTCTCGGAGCCGTGGAGATGGTGAGCGAGAATATGCAGGCCACCCTCGACGCTGCCCTGCTTTCAAAGATGAACCAGCGTGAGCAAATAAAAAACTGCCTCATTGACGGGCCTCTGGCATTTGACAACGCCATCAGCCTTGAGAGCGCAAGACACAAGGGGATAAAAAGCGATGTGGCAGGTGATACCGACCTGCTGATCATGCCTGATATCGAAGTCGGGAACGTTCTCTACAAGTCGCTTGTCTTCTTTGCACATTCAGGTGTGGCCGCGGTTATCCTCGGTGCCACCGCACCGATAGTGCTGACCTCACGGAGCGACTCCGACCAGGCGAAGTACTACAGCATACTGCTTGCCGCAGCAATCGCCAGACCCCGGTAATATGATAACCAGCCTCAGGCAGATGGCTGATACTGTCAGGTCAGCCGGCTCAAAACGGAGGATTGCTGTAGCCTGGGCCCAGGATCCTAACACGGTGGGGTCGCTGCACAGGGCTGTCAGTGAGGGTTTTGCTGAAGCCCTTATGATAGGCAGCAGAGAACAGATACTCAACACATGCAGTGCGACCGGTGCTGATCCCGACCGGTTCACAATCATCGAAGCAGATAATGAAAAGCATGCTGCCGAACTTGCCGTCAGCCTGACCCGTTCAGGCGAGGCCGACATTGTGATGAAAGGACTTGTTGGTACAGATAAATTCCTCAGGGCGGTGATGGACAAAGAGAAAGGGCTCCTGCCCCCGAAGGCGGTTATGAGCTATGTCTGCACCATCGAGATACCGGCATACCGTAAACTGTTGTTTGTCACTGACACAGCAGTTATTCCTTTTCCTGACCTCGACCAGAAGGTGGCAATGGCAGAATATGCAATCACCATGGCCCGCAGGTTTGGAATTGAGAAACCCTCTGTGGCACTGATAGGGGCATCGGAAAAGGTCAGCAGCCATTTCCCCAATACCCTCGACTATTCCGTGATGTGCAAGATGGCTGAGCGCGGACAGATCTCATCGTGTGTCATGGACGGACCCGTTGATCTCTTCCTGGCGTGTGACCCGGCCAGCGTGAAGATAAAGGGCGTTGACACGCCCCTGGCCGGCAATGCGGATATCCTGCTCTTCCCTTCACTTGAGGCGTGCAACCCTTTCTACAAGGGACTCATGCTTTTCGGAGGCGGAGAGCTTGCCGGGATGATTTGCGGAACAACAAAGCCGGTGGTGCTTATGTCAAGGAGTGAAAGTGAACTCTCAAAATACTACTGCGTTGCACTGGCATGCCTTATGGCAACACCTAAAAACTGACTATCATGAAGGAAAAACTGATACTGGCTGTCAATCCCGGTTCAACCAGCACCAAGTTTGCATTGTACGACGGCGGTGAACAACTGTACGATAAGACGCTGAGACACAGTTCATCGGAACTTGAGGGCTTTAGCAACATGATCAGCCAGCTTCCATTCAGGTACAGGGTGATAATGGATGCTCTCAGGCAGGAGGGTACCGATCTTTCAATGGTCTCAGCCGTAGTTGGCAGGGGTGGATTGGTCAATCCGATCGAATCGGGCATCTACGAGGTCAATGACCTGATGAAACAGCACCTGAACATGGCTGTCAACGGTGAACACGCAAGCAATCTTGGCGCTCTCCTTGCTGATATGATTGTCTCGTCAATGCCTGGTGCAAAGGCATATATAGTTGATCCTGTTGTTGTTGACGAGCTTGAACCATTAGCCCGGCTCTCAGGACACCCGCTCATCAGCAGGAAATCAATATTCCATGCCCTTAACCAGAAAGCTGTGGCCAGGATCTACGCTTCCTCCATGGGAAGGGTCTATGAGGATATGAACCTTGTGGTTGCTCACATGGGCGGCGGAATAAGCGTGGGTGCCCACTGCCAAGGAAGGGTGATCGATGTGAACAATGCCCTGAACGGCGACGGCCCCTATTCACCTGAACGCAGCGGAGGGCTGCCAGCGTCGCAGCTTGCCGACATATGCTTCAGCGGCAACTATACCAGTGCAGAGGTGAAGGCCATGCTTGCCGGCAAGGGCGGATTGGTGGCCTATCTCGGAACAAACAGCCACCAGGAAGCCAACCGGCGCGCCGATGAGGGTGATGAGCTGGCCAGGCTGATTATCGATGGCTGTAGCTATCAGACCGCGAAGGAGATAGGAGCAATGTCGGTAGTGCTGCGAGGGGAGGTTGATGCCATTATCCTTACCGGAGGACTGGCATATGATACTGGACATGTTGAGAGAATCACCGGGATGGTTAAAAGCATTGCCCCGGTTTTTGTCTATCCGGGCGAAGATGAGCTCAAGGCGCTGGCTTTCAATGGTTACCTGGCTATCACCGGTAAGATAGCAGCCAAGGTCTATCGGGGGTAGGAGGATTGAGGTTAGTCCTCAGTCCTCAGTCTGCAGTCTTCAGCCCAATATACTGATTATTTAATTCTTAATTATTAATTCTGAACTGCTGACTGCCGACTGGTACTGCCGACTGATTATGGGATGGAAAGCGCCACCGGAAGAATCTTGCCGTTGAAGAATTTGTTGCCTTTCACTGCGAAATCAGCAATGTATGCCGCCATTTCAGCGGGTGACACAGGAGCAGAAAATCCTGGAAAAGCCTTGCTGAACATCTCCGTCTGCACCGCACCCGGACAAAGACAGTTGAATGAGATTCCCCTGTCAGCATATTCAGTGGCAAGACACTCTGTCAGTATGGCAAGTGCTCCCTTGGAGGCACTGTACCAGGAGAGACCGGAAAACTTAAGGCTTCCCTGATAACCTCCCATGCTGCCGATACTGACCACGTGTGAACCTCGTCCCATAAGTGGAAGAAGTTCGGCAATCATTGCCGCTGCCGAGGTGAAATTTACAGCAACGACAGATGCAATCTCCTCTGAGGTGTGCTCCACAAACGGTTTATTGACAAGATAACCTGCGTTGTTTATCAGGATATCAACCCTGCCCGCCTCTTCACCGAGCCTCTTTTTAAGCTCTCTGAGCTGCGATCTGTCTCCGGCAATATCCAGTGGCACAGGAATGATATTCCGGTTCTGACAGGCTTCCGCAAGCGTTCTGAGCGCTTTCTCACTGCGGGCAATCGCATAAATCCTGTGCTGAGGCTTCTCTGCAAGGTAAAGGCCAACCTCTCTGCCGATGCCGGATGAAGCGCCTGTTATTACTATATTCATCTTATTATCAGTATATTAATTCAAATGATGGTTTTTTAATAGGCAACTGCTACCGTAAATGTACTAATTTTCGTTTTATTTGTAGCCTCAAAACCAGGTGCCTGCTCAGGATGAAGAAGTACGTGATAATGATAGCCTGCCTCTTAATGGTCGTAGCAGCGGCCGGGCAGATGTATCAACCCGGTGTGACGGAACAGAGACCACCGGTCAGGCAACGTCTGTTTTTCGGTGGATCCATCGGCCTGCAGTTTGGTACTGTCACAAATATCGAGGTGTCGCCCCTGATCGGCGTATGGGTTCTGCCGCGGCTTGCTGTTGCAGGAGGACCATCGTTTCAATACTATGATGATCCCTACGGCAATACGACAATTTACGGAGGCAGAGCCATATTTCAGCTTGACGTGATACAGAACCTGAACAATCTCATTCCCCTGGGGTTGCATATGGGCATATTTGCCACCGGTGAATATGCCGCACTGAGCCTTGAAAAGTCTTTCTTTACAACCAGCCCCGGCAGCAGTGGCAGGATATATGACGGTACATTTCTTCTGGGCGGAGGAATATCGCAGCCTACAGGTAAAAGGTCCCGCATGAATCTCAGCTTCCTCTGGACCGTGACGAGAAATGACTATGGAATTTATGACAATCCAGAGATCAGGATCGAATTCTACTTTTAATTGATATAATTATAGTTAAAATAAATAAAATAAGTTAGTTATGAAACTTGATAATAATAAATTCGTCTCACTGGTCTATACTCTTCACGAGGGTGATAAAGAGGGCAGGTTAATTGAGACTGTTGAGGAGGCGGCTCCGCTGGCTTTTATCTTCGGAACGGGAAGACTGCTTCCTGCCTTTGAGGACCATCTGGCCGGAATGGAAGAGGGATCGGATTTTAACTTCCACCTTGCAGCTGAAGATGCCTATGGCGAGATTCGCGAGGATATGGTTATCAGTCTTCCCAGGAACATATATGAGGACGAAGGTGTTCTCCGAAGCGAGATATGCTATGTGGGGAACAGCGTTCCCATGATGGATTCGCAGGGTAACAGGATGAATGGGGTTGTGGTTGAGATCGGCGATGCTTTTGTAAAGATGGACTTCAATCATCCGCTGGCAGGCACTGACCTTTATTTTTCTGGCAGGATTGCCGGTGTACGTGAAGCTACGCATGAAGAGCTGATGGGACCGTCAGACGGATGCTCATCATGCGGCAGCAGAAGCAGCGGCTGCGGCGGCTCCTGCGGTTGATAAGACCGTGGGACTCAGTCTGCAGTCTGCAGACCTCAGTCCTCAGTCACAGTCCTCAGTCTGCAGTCTGCAGTCTGCAGTCCTCAGTCCTCAGTCCTCAGTCCTCAGTCACAGTCCTCAGTCTGCAGTCCTCAGTCTTCTGATTATTAGATTCTTAATTCTTAATTCTTATTTCTTAATTCTGAACTGCCGGCTGCCGACTGCTGACTGCCGACTGGTTACACCAGGAGCTCTTCCCCTTCAGACTTCGCTATGATCACAGCACCGCAGGTATCACCATAGACATTAATGGTGGTGCGGAACATATCCAGTATGCGGTCGACAGCAAGTATGAGCCCTATACCCTCGAGCGGAAGTCCAACTGCGTTAAGAACCACTGCCATCATCACCAGACCTGCCATTGGTATTCCGGCTGATCCTATTGCTGCCAGCAGCGCCGTGAAGATTACTACCAGCTGCTGCGCTATCGTCAGTTCTATACCGTAGGCCTGGGCGATGAACATAACTGCCACACACTCATACAGGGCCGTCCCGTTCATGTTTATGGTTGCTCCCAGGGGAAGCGTGAAACTGGCTATCTTGTTGGAGACGCCGTCTTTCGTTTCAACAGTATCCATTGTCAGCGGAAGGGTCGCATTGGATGATGATGTCGAAAACGCCGTGAGCAACACCGTGGACATGTTACGAAGGTGCTTCATCGGATTGGCCCTGCCAAGGAATTTCACCAGCAGCGGCAGTGTGACAAGACCCTGGATAAAGAGTCCTGCCAGCACCGTAACAACGTAAAGCCCCATGCTGCCAAGGATCTCGCTGACATTGTTGCCCATGTTTATCTGCTGTGATATAACCTTTGCAATGATGCTGAAAACACCCAGCGGGGTGAACCTGATTACAAAGAGAGTGATCTTCATTATCACGTCAAGTATAGCATTCAGCACATCCATCAGGGCGGTGCGCGACTTCTCGCCGACACGGGTGATGAAGAACCCTGCCAGGATGGCAAAGAATATTATGGAAAGCATATGAGCCTCCGACATCGCCTTTAAAATGTTGGTCGGAACGATGTTAATAAGAGTCCGCCCAAACGGTTCCTTGCCGGTTGAAATATCCTCCACCGGTACCTGCAGTCCAAGATCCGCACCTACGCCGGGCTGAAGCAGTTTAACCAGAATGAAACCTGTAATAATTGCCAGCAGGGTCGAAAAGACATAATACCCCATCGTTTTCAATCCCAGGCGCCCGAGGTTTTCGGCAGTACCCACATTGGCGACACCCGTGGTTACAGAACAGAAAATCAGAGGCACAATGACCATGTTGAGGCCCCTTAAGAAAATGTCACCCATCCAGTTTGTGTAGTTTGTAAGATGGGGGAAGAAATAACCGAAAAAACCACCCAGCACAAGCATTATCAAAATCTGCCAGTGCAGCGCAAGAGAGAACTTTCCTTTTACCATAGATATAAATTTTTTTCAGGAAGCAGGCCTTTTGAGAAACCCGCAACTTTAACCGGATGAAGATAAAGAAAAGATTTCTCCGAAAAAGATGTTTTTCACAATGTCACCGGATTTTAAAATTCCAGCGCAGGGGAGAGGCCGGAGCAAAATATTCAATTCTCAGCCACTTTAAGCCCGAAGTCTCAAAAAAGAATCCAGCTACCCATTTCAACCATCCATTGGTAACCTGGAAGTACACAAATTACAGATGTAATGTATGGAAAGAGCAAGTAAAAGAGTTGCTTTCATTACAAATGTATAATTTACATGTGTACAGATGTAAGTATTTAATGATTTCAATTTGTCATGAACATAAATACTTATATATCAATCTTTTAATATAATGTATGTGATCTGGCAGTAGAGGCATGAAACGAGCTGAGGTATGTATCTCTTTAGAAATTACTTTAAGCTGCTTCATAATTAAATATATATCAGCAGTTAATGATAACTAAACTCAAGTAATTATACTTATAATTTAAGAGTTATTTCACAGTATTAATCACCTGCTGGCTGCAAACCGGATAACACAGTTATTAGGAAATTACATATGTAAATCAAATAACATTACACATGTAATTATAACTATGTTTACATTTGTAATAAATACAATGTGCAATGAAAGACCGTATCCTTGCGTTTTTACAGAACGAGAACAAGAGTTATGCTCAATTTGCCGAGGAGATCGGGGTTCAGCCTTCCGGCATTTCTCATATACTCTCAGGAAGGAATAATCCAAGCCTCGACTTTGTTATCAAGATGCTGCAAAAATATTCCTCACTTTCTGCTGAATGGCTGCTCTTTGGACGAGGTCCGATGTACAGGCTTGTTTCGCAGCCTACCCTGTTTGATATTGAGATTCCTGTAAGCGGACCTGAGCCACGCAGTGCCGAAACTGATCCGGCTGACTGGAGAGGCAGTGATATTGCGTCAGAAGCCCGTGTAACAGCCTCAGATGCCTTCGCTATGGCCGGAAGGACAGATTTGAATCCAGATAAACGAATTGTCATGGTCCTCTTCTTTTACGACGATAAAACTTTCTCTGAATACCGTCCAACCTGACAAAATCTGCCTAATTTGACTAATTTTGCTGCCAAAAGGGCAATGATGGAAAAGAGGGTTGAAGATCTTGCAGTTACCGGAAACAGGAGGGTTG
>DZBJ01000163.1 GCA_022736275.1 Rikenella microfusus
CGGCATGTACCGGTGCCACGGTTATACGCAACAGGTCATCAAGCCTGGCAGGAGCTTTAAAGGTCAACTCGACCCGAACCACCGGAAAGACCGTACCTGATGCTGCCAATTCTGACACCGAGCAGCCTTGCTGTCGCATATATTCCGTTCTGGCCCGCTCCATGAAACTCAAATAATTGGCGTGGTACACTACTCCAGCAGCATCGGTGTCTTCATAATAAACCCTGATCAACATATCATTATCCAAGCTGTATCATTGTACTGTGTTACTCAGGTACTGCAAACCGCTGCTCGCTTTCTGCAGTGCACTAAAAACCGGTTAAAAAACCAACATAATGCTGACAAGCCTAAAATCCCTCTATACGCCAGTTTTGTTCAAAACCAAGAGTCTGCACTCACTCCTCTTGAGAAAACCGTTTCCACGCCAGATACGGCGCCGCCCCCTGTCATCACCCATAAAATGAGCTTTTACGAGCAATTATCAAACATCGCTCTCCCATTTTCATGGGTAGGTCGTATCTGACTACTTTCTCAAATACAAAACCGGCCTTTTCAATTGACCGATAGTGCTCTTGAAGCTCAGCCTCTTTTTCTGCACCTCGCATGGCTATTACCACACCCTGCTCGCATAGCAACGGTGAAGCAAGCCCAAGGAGCTGCGGCAGGTTGCTGAAGGCCCGCGATGTTACGACATCATATACCCCCGGACTTGTTTTGCCCAGCTGCTCGACTCGTCCGTGTACTGCCTCGATTCCGCTAATATTCAACAGCCTGCACATATGTTTCTGAAAACTGATTTTTTTAGCTACAGCATCGATTGATGTTATCACCAAATCTGTCCGTACCAGTGACAGAGGTAGCGCTGGGAAACCACCTCCGGACCCGATATCAAGTAATCTCATCCCCTGTTCCAACAGTGGAGCAAGCTGTAATGAGTCCACCAGGTGCTTGATCGTGATCTCATCATCTGTTTCTATGGCGGTCAGATTAATCTGCCTGTTCCACCGTTGCAATTCCTTGGTCAGCACTGTAAATGCGTCAAGCTGAGCATCAGACAGCAGTAGCCCACAGGCCGCTGCAGACCTGCTGAGCAGGTCCCGGTTCACTTACAGATCTCCTTTGCTTTTCAGCATCACGGCGATAATTGCCACTGCTGCCGGAGTAACCC
>DZBJ01000164.1 GCA_022736275.1 Rikenella microfusus
TGACGCAAGCTCAGTTGCTTGGATAAGACAGAGGGTGGTTGATTAGGCGCTTACATAACAAAGCCGCTTGCGCGTAGATTCAGTTTTTTTGAACTGGAAGTGAAGATAGTTGTGGTTCAGCGTTTCAACCGAGAGCATGGCTGGAATTCTGAGCCATAAAGAGAAACAATCTGATATGTTGAGGTGTTATTATGGCAAATGTCCTATCGGCGACCATCTCAGGCAGTATCCTGACAATCGTTTACGACGAAGCAATGACCTCCCTAACTCCTGGAGGAATTTTTTCGAGCAGTGACGCGCCTCTTGATGTTATGGCAGGCGGATTTACTGGCGATGGCACCAATACCTGGACATTAACCTTGAACGCCACGATTGATCCGGGAGATTATATCATCATGACCTCAGATGGGTCGAACGCTGTTGGTACGTATAGCGGAACATATCTGGGGGCGGGGACTTCTTTTGTCGGAGGCAGTGGTGATACCGTGATGGATCTGGCAGAAGCGGATATTGATTATTACACCCCGTTTGCCTTTTACGGCAATGAGGGGGAGGATATCATTTCAATTCCGTTGTGGAGTCCTAACATAGTCAGCCTTACGGAGGTCATTGCCGCGTCCGACACGGTTAGTTTTGGCGATCAATGGGTGGAGGGTCATCGCCTCTGGAAAATGAAGTTGATTGCGGGATTTGATGTCACGGGGACATCGACCAACGATAAGCTCAGCCTATTATCCGGTATAATCGAGGGCAATGCCGTTGTTGACGGCGCCGATGTCGGAGTTGTCGCTTCACATGAGATAGTCGGCGGGATAGTAACCTTTAAAAATGCCGGCGGCACGGTTCTTGCTGCCGGAATCGACATGGAGAACGAAGATGCGTACAGGTATCTTGAGACCAATATCGCCACTGCCGGGACCACTGTAGCCTTTCAGGGAAATGGCAAAATTGATGGGCTGGTCGTCTTTCAGAAAGGGACGACCGGTACCAATAGTTTTTTCGTGAGCCTTGACGGAATCTCGGGGGTAACACTGAGCAATACGGCAGGAACCAATGTCGTTCAGATTGTCGATACCACCGCACCCTTGGTGCAATATGGCGGCATGACTTCCACCGGCATAGATTTCTATTGCAGTGAAATTGTCACGGCAATCGAGAC